>NZ_JBEUOQ010000018.1:0-125740 GCF_040489275.1 Rhodococcus baikonurensis
CTGGTCGACCAGATCGAACACCATCCGCGGGTCACCGTGCACCGGCACACCGAGATTCGTGCGGTCCACGGCGAGAAATACCTCGAAGCAATTGCGGTCGAGGACAATCATACCGGCGACCAGGACACGATTCGGGTGCGCGCCCTGTTCGTCTTCATCGGGGCGGTACCGCACACCGGGTGGCTTGCCGACGCGATCGCACTCGACGACCACGGCTTCGTCCTCACCGGTGAGGACGCGATCCACGCACGAGCAGACGGCAGCCTGCCAATCAACGGCGGCCTGTCCAGGACGCTCGAAACCAGCCTGCCCGGCCTGTTCGCGGCGGGCGACATCCGCCGAGGTTCGGTGAAACGAGTGGCATCCGCCGTCGGCGAAGGAGCGATGGCCGTACGCCAAATCCATGAATACTTCGAAAGGAGCTGACGACATGCCAGTAATGGGCACCGTGAAATTCCAACGGTTCTTCAGGGCAGCGGCCGGACTGCAGGTCGACCGGAACGATCTCAAGCGCTATACCGATTTCATCGACGACAAGATCTACGACGTGATCCTGATCGGGAAAGCCTCCGCGAAAGCAAACTTGCGCGACGTGATCGAACCGTGGGACCTGCCGATCACCAAGGGATTACAGGAGAGCATCCACCGGTTCGAAAAACTCGACGAGGAGATCGAACTTCAACCGCTGCTCGATCAGCTCACGGCCCGCCCGCCCTTGGACGTGGCCCTCTCAGAGGAGACAGAGCAACGACTGCCGCTGATCGCAGGAGGGTTGAGCGTAGCGCTGGCGCAAACTTTCGCCACGGTCGAGCCGGACCGCAAGAACCCCGGCACAGCCCAATGGACAGTCGCCTTCGACATCTTCCACCTCCTTCTGTGATTACCACCCGTCCCGGCTGACAGCGCGTCTGAGTTCGAATATGCTGTCCGGCTGCGAAAATGCCGGTGCGATTCAGAACTGCCTGTCAGTTGGCGTCGACGACGGAGGATTTCCGGCGAGAGGTGCGGTTTCCGCGCTCGATTCTCGAGCAGCGAGAACTCCAGTGAGGGACTCGATTACAGCCCTCAGATCTTCTGCCGTGAGCGGGTTCGGCTTACACGCCGAACCTCTGACACCGGTAGTCCGCGTGGCCAGGCGACGAGCAGAACTCGTCGATCGCCGATCGCTCCTTCGGCTCATCTGAGAACCTTTCGTCTTCACTTTCTCGATCCCCGCATCGGGCGGGCCCTGAGCACTTCTGGGCGCGCACAGCTCAAGGCCCGGCAAGGAGACCAGTGAGGGTGATATGGCCTTGCCTTGACGAACACCCGCCCGAATGTTTGCCCCCTCGAACGGAACGGGTGCCCCCGACCCGACGAAGGTTATTGCGCACTGCTTGTAGACGACAGGGTCGAAAGTCCCAGTTCCATTGTGATGAGCAAGCTTTGACGGTGGCTGAAGTGTTCTCCCTTACAGCCGGTTCGGTGTGTGCACGAACACCGACATCGTTCGCAGCGACTCCGACGAACGAGCACCCGCGATGTTCGATGCCCGATCCACCCGCAAACATCGGGAAAAGACCTATTTTGCGAAAGCATTCGGAACAGACGTCTGCAAACCAAATACCAGGCACGGGCCACCTTTCCAGGCACCGCGGCTACTGCGCAGCTAGCGTGACCACTTCTTGGCATCGAAGGCGACAGAGCCGGCGGCTCCATTACCGCACCGCCGCTACTGACGAAGTGCCGTACCGCGCCGCCCGAGTCGATTCGAGGCCGAAGGCGGCCACCGCTTTTGTCGGGACCAGGCAACGCAGCGATCTTCAGGGACCGGAACACTTCCCCAAAGCTTCTGGCACTCTCGGTTGCAGAGTGCTAATTCGTGTGGTTATCATGTTCTCGCACAGTAAGTTCGGTCAACCGCCACAGTGGCGGTGACCTTTCTTTTCACAATATGGGAGGTGTGTTGCTGTGCTTCGTTTCGATCCTTTCACCGACATCGACGCGATCACCAAGTCCGTACTCGCCGCGGGAACCGGCAACGGACGCAGTCCACGGTTCATGCCGATGGACCTCTACAAGGTCGAAGACCAGTACGTCCTGCACGCCGATCTTCCCGGCGTCGACCCAGGATCAGTGGACGTCCACATCGACGGCTCGACTCTGACGTTGACCGCGCATCGCACCGCTCTTTCCGAAGAGGGTGTGAGCTGGCTGGCGAGTGAGCGTTTCGCTGGAACATACAGACGGCAACTGTCCATCAGCGACGACATCGACGCCGAACAGATCGTCGCCTCATACGACAACGGCGTGTTGACGGTGACCTTGCCGATCGCGGAGAAGGCGAAACCGCGGCGGATCGAGGTCTCCTCCGGACCGCCCTCCCGAACCGAAACCATCGAAGCGACAACACAGGTCCAGGTCGAAGTCTGATCCTACCGGCCCGGACAAGCGTTCCACGGTGGGGTGAGTTCCGAAGACACGCGATGCGTGCTCGGGACCCACCCCACCGCCCTTTCGATCCCCACCGCCGTTCGGTCCTCTCTGCACCCGTATGGCCGATCGGCCCATCCACCACACGAAAGAATCAGCACGAGAACCCTTTAGCCGTCATGACTGCATCAACCTTCCCCCCGCACGAGCAATCCAACAACACAGGCAACACCGAATCCCGCCCGCACACCTCGCCCAATTGGTGGGATCACCACCGCCCGATCACCAGCGACGAATACAGCGACATGGCGTTGATGCTCGGTGCCCTCTCGATCCTGACGTTCTGGATGTTCGGCCTCAGCATCCTCCTCGGTGCCGCCGCCATCGGAATCGCCCTGGCAGCGCGCCGACCCGACACCCCCGGACGCGATCTGGGCGACAACACCGCCGGCGTGGTCGGGATCCTCACCGGCATTGCCGGAATCGCCTTCGGCGCCGTCTTCCTCACCGCAGCACTACCCCACCTGTAGACAAACCGAATTTTGCACTAGTGGAATCGAATTGGTGCTTGTAGCAGGATCTCACAAGATCTGAAATCCGTCCCACCTTCAGGCGATGGCGGCAGCAGCTATCCCCGCGCCATATCGACGAATTTCGAGAGGTGAAGTTGGTGCGCCACAGTGATTGTCGCGGTCGGGCCGTTACGGTGCTTACCCAGAATCAGGTCGGCTTCACCGCCACGGGGATCGTCTCGCTCGGTCGCGTCAGGGCGATACAGCAGGATCACCATGTCGGCGTCCTGCTCGAGCGATCCGGACTCACGAAGGTCGGCGACCTGGGGACGCTTGTCGGTTCGCTGCTCAGGACCACGGTTGAGCTGACAGATCGCGACAACCGGAACTTCAAGCTCCTTCGCCAAAAGCTTTAGGCTACGGGAGAATTCGGAGACTTCCTGCTGACGGGACTCGACCTTTTTACCCGAGCTCATCAGCTGGAGGTAGTCGATGACGATCAGGCGAATGTCGTGTTTCTGCTTGAGCCGCCGCGCTTTTGCGCGGATTTCCATCATGGTGAGGTTGGGGGAGTCGTCGATGAATAGCGGCGCCTCACTGATCTCACTCATGCGACGCGCGAGCTTGGTCCAGTCGTCGTCGGTCATCTTTCCGGAGCGCATGTCGCCGAGCTTGATCTTTGCCTCTGCGGACAGCAGACGCATGACGATCTCGGTTTTGCTCATTTCCAGCGAGAACATGACGCTGGCCATGCCATGGGTAATTGAGCAGGAACGCAGGAAATCCATTCCGAGCGTGGAGTTGTGCGTCGGGACCATCGAATGACCGGCCAGGTACATGTGGTCGGCGTTGTCGACCTCGACGCAGCGAACCGGAACACTCGCAATTGGCCGAACGTCGACAATGAAGCGCGATCCGTGATCCTCGGCGCGCAGTTCCTTGTGGAACAACATCTTTCGAGAAACGCGGAACACATCTGCGTTTGCAACAATCGACAGAACTGATTCGCCTGCAATTGTTACTCCAAAACCGAGGCCAACAACCAACTCCGCGATATCGCCTGACAGACCTTGATGTGCAATCGCCAAGGCAATCGAACCGTCGTCGCCGACAACACCCGCAACATCGAGGATGCCTGCCAGCAGGTCGCGTCGCTGCCCGATGGGGCCACGGAGGTACTCGGCCGGAATGCGCTTGTCTTCCAAGGACACCTGGGCGCAACCATCGCCCTCGAGGAACATGGCAATCTCGGGGTCAACCGAATCGAGAGCACCGTCGGTGCCCAACCACACACCGAAGGTGTAAGCGGGAGTCACGAGTTCCTGGGCCGCAAAATCCAAGGCAGCAGTGTTGGCAACTCGATGCCCGGAATCCAGATGGGCGTAAATATCGGCGGTAGTGCGGACCGAAACACTGGAGGTCTCCGTCAACCACTGATGCTGCTCGTCGGCAACCAACACAGTTCCGTCGGAGAACTCGACCTCGTAGCAAGGGCGGTCGACCATCACATCGGTAGCGGCAACAACCCGCGTCGGCTTGCCGTGGTTGTCGATCAACAGATCACCGACAGCAACGTCACCCATCGTGGTCCAGCCACTGGGGGTCGCGAGGGGAGTATCGAGGGCAAGCGCCTTGCCCACACCAGGTCTAGCCGCGACGATGATCATCTGACCTGCGTGAAGGCCGTTGGTGATCTCGTCGAGATCCTTGAATCCGGTGGGCACACCGAGGGAAATTCCGCCGCGGCTGGCGATGGAGTCGATCTCGTCCATCGTGGGCTGGAGGAGTTCGGTGAGGGGTACGAAGTCTTCGGTGGTCCGACGCTCGGTGACCTCGAAAATCTCGGCCTGCGCGCGGTCGACAACCTCGGCCACGTCCTGACCCTCGGTGCCGGCGTAGCCGTACTGGACGATGCGCGTACCGGCATCGACGAGACGACGCAGCACGGACTTCTCCGCCACGATCTCGGCATAGAAGGCGGCGTTGGCCGCTGTGGGCACTGTCTGGGTCAACGTCACCAGGTAGGCGGCACCGCCGATACGGCGGAGCTCACCTCGACGGTCGAGCTCGGCGGAGACCGTCACCGGGTCGGCGGGCTCGCCGCGGCTGTAGAGGTCCAGGATCACGTCGTAGACGGACTGATGGGCGGGCCGGTAGAAGTCACCCGGACGCAGTACCTCGAGAACGTCGGCGATGGCGTCCTTGCTCAGCAGCATGCCGCCGAGCACCGACTGCTCGGCAGTCATGTCCTGAGGTGGCTGGCGTCCGAACTCCTGGTCGGGCTCGGCCTCGGGAGGGCCTGGGTAATCCGGCCCCGAGAAGTCGGAAGGTCCTCGATCATCTACAACAGCCACAAGCGAGACCTTCCCGTAAAACACTCGACGACACTGCCAGAAACCGCAGCGCCCTCATCATTTGTACCTGCCCCCACCGACATCCCCTAGCCGCATTCGGCCGGGCTGTAGATAGACGCCGAGATGACGTTAGGGACTAGTAGGTCCGCATACAAACCGGACTGTGGATAAAGCTGTGGATGCTTTGTGGAAACTCCCGCCCCACGGTGTGCACCGCCTGTGGAGCATTTGGGGACTACTTTGCCAAGAAACTACAAAAGACCAGGTAGATGGCTATCCACAATTTCACAGGCCTGTTGATGAAAATAGTTTTTCCACAGTCGGCGCGTCGGCGTGTCGGGCGTGTTGCCTCGCCCGATTCGTCACTGATTCCCGAAGGCGAACATCACAGTGTGAGAGTTATCCCCAGGTCCGATTCGGGACGCTGACAGGCGGCACACCGCATCCGAAACAAAACGTCGGGCCCCGCACACCGAAGTGTGCGGGGCCCGACGAGACGAACAGTCGACTATGCGCCGACGACGTTCAGGTTGAACTTGGCAACCACATCGGGGTGCAGGTTCACGACCACGGCGTGCTTGCCCGTGTTCTTGATGTGAGCCTTCGGCAACACGATGGAGCGCTTGTCGACAACCGGTCCACCGGCAGCCTTGATCGCAGCAGCGACGTCAGCGACGGTAACCGAACCGAAGAGCTTGCCCGAGCCACCGGCGGTCTTGACCGTCAGTGTCACGGACTCGAGGCCCTCGATAGCTGCCTTGAGCTCCTTGGCGTGATCCAGGCCGCGCACAGCGCGCGCTTCCTGTGCACGACGGATGCCCTCGACCTGCTTCTCGGCGCCACGGGTGGCGACGATTGCCAGTCCGCGGGGGAGCAGGTAGTTACGGCCGTAGCCGTCCTTGACCTCCACGGTGTCGCCAGGCGCACCGAGGTTGTCCACGTCAGCGGTGAGGATGAGCTTCATGTTCTTTCCTCCCTTTCCTTAGCGAGCCACGGTGGCGTAAGGCAGCAGTGCTACCTCACGTGAGTTCTTGACGGCAATGGCAACGTCGCGCTGGTGCTGGACGCAATTGCCGGTGACACGGCGAGCACGGATCTTTCCGCGATCGCTGACGTACTTACGAAGCAACGTCGTGTCCTTGTAGTTGATCTGCGTGTTCTTCTCTTTGCAGAAGGTGCAGACCTTCTTCTTCATAACCTTGTCGCGCAAGGGCGGCTTCGGCATGTCTTTGCTCTTTTCTGGATGTTCCTGATCAGGTACGGATCAGAAGGGCGGTTCGTCGCTGCCCGCACCACCGAAGGAGCCCGAAGCCTGAGGCGCACTGCCCCAAGGATCGTCTCCACCCGAAGGTGCAGCACTCGGACGTCCGCCACCCGATCCGCCGGAGGAACCGCCGAAGTTGCCGCCTCCACCGCCGCCACCACGGTTGGCCTTGTTGACCTTTGCCGTGGCGTACTTCAGTGAAGGACCGATTTCATCGACTTCGAGCTCGACGACAGTTCGCTTTTCGCCCTCGCGAGTTTCGTACGAACGCTGCTTGAGCCGGCCGCTCACGATTACTCGTGAGCCACGGGTCAAGCTCTCCGCGACGTTCTCGGCTGCTTCGCGCCAGATGTTGCAACGCATGAACAGTGCATCGCCGTCTTTCCATTCATTGGAATTACGGTCGAAGGTGCGGGGCGTGGAAGCAACCGTGAAGTTTGCAACCGCGGCACCCGCCGGGGTGAAACGAAGTTCAGGATCAGCCGTCAGGTTTCCGATGACGGTGATGATGGTGTCGCCAGCCATGTGGTTCCTCCTGCATTGATGTAAGACCGTTGGGCGCGAGAGTAGAGCTCGCTACCGACAGTAATTACTTGTTGTGGCGCAGAACCTTCGTGCGCAGAACCGACTCGTTCAGACCGAGCTGACGATCGAGCTCAGCGACGGTGGCGGGAGTGGCGTTGATGTCGATCACCGCGTAGATACCTTCAGCATGCTTCAGGATCTCGTAGGCGAGACGACGCTTACCCCAGACATCGACCTTGTCGATCGTGCCGCCGTGCTGGCGCACAACATTGAGGAACGTATCCAGTGAAGGAGCGACAGTGCGCTCGTCCAGGCTGGGGTCAAGGATGACCATCAATTCGTAATGACGCATAAGACCTCATCACCTCCTGTGGACTAAGTGAAAACGGCCACGGACTATCCGTGGCAGGAGGGTCGTTGCGTCAGCAACCCTCGTAGGTTACACGAGGGGCCTTGACCAGGGAAATCGTCCCGCCCATCCGCGAAGACCGCCAGGTCGATACGCGACGCGTGGCGCAGACGTGTCACCCCGCGAGGCACTGCGCCCCCTAGGGTGAGAATCATGCGAACAGACCGCAAGACCCCGGCGTCGATCCTGGCGTTGGTCGTCGGATTGTGCGGGCTGACGATGGCGCTGGGCTATTTCAACAAGGCCAGATGCGGCGGTGCACCGTTCGCGCCCGACGGCCGAAGCCTGAACTTCGACGTCAACAAGAACATCGACGTCTGCTACTCCGACATTCAACTGCTCTGGCTCGGACGAGGCATCGATCAGCATCTGTTCCCCTTCGTCACCGGCGGCATAACGCCCGAAGGATTCCTGACCGGCGGAACCGTCGAATACCCGGTGCTCAGCGGAATTCTGATGTGGCTGGGCGGTATCGGCTCACACACCGACACTGATTTCCTTCTGCACTCGGCACTGATCCTGGCTCCTTTCGGACTGCTCACGGCGTGGATGCTCGGCAAGATGAGCGGCGCGTACGCGCTCGTGTGGTCGGCGACTCCGCCCCTGGTTCTGTACGCATTCCACAACTGGGAGCTCCCGGTGGTGGCCACCAGCGTCGGCGCGATCTTCCTGATGACGTTCGAGCGGATCCCACTGCGAACTCGCGCGGTTCTGGCGGCCGTCATCCTGGCGATCGGTTTCTGTTTGAAGCTGTACCCGGGAATGTTCGTCCTGCCGCTCATGGCCTACGTGCTCCTACGCGGCACCGAAGGCAAGCGTTACGACGTTCGTGGAGCGCTGATGACGGCGGGAGCGGCGATCGTCACCGTCGTCCTCGTCAACCTCCCGTTCGCCCTCATCTCGTACGAAGGCTGGCGCGCGTCGTTCAGCTTCCAGGAGAAGCGAAGCGCAGACATCACCACCAACTCACTGTGGTTCTGGGGGCTGCGCCCGTTCTACGGTTTCGGGGTTCGCGAACTCAACGCCGACTACGACGCACTGGTGAGCATTCTGTCTCCGGTGATGATCCTGGCGTCGTTCGCGCTCGCGATGTATCTGGGTTGGCGACGCTACGTCCGCGACGGCTACTTTCCGTGGATTGCGGTCAGTGCCGCGATGCTGTGCGGATTCGTGTTGCTGCACAAGGTCAATTCACCGCAGTACACGCTGTGGATCCTGCCGTTCCTCGTCCTGTTCAAGATCCGGTGGTTCTGGATCGTCGCCTATCTGATCGTCGACGCGGCGTTGGGCATCGGCATCTTCCGGTACTTCTACCAACTGGACATGAATCTCGATCCGAGCAAGTACGAAGCCGTCGTCCAGGCGAGCGTGTGGGGCCACGTCATCCTGCTCGCCGTGTTCTTCTTCCTGTTCCTGCGAGTCCCGCTGCGGTATCCGCTTGCCGGCGGGACCGATCAGATTGCCAACTCCGACAACAACCTTCCGACACACTCACGGGAGCACGCCTGATGACTGCCTCATGGTTCGAATCACCGACGCTGACCGGTGATCGTGTCCGACTCGAACCCCTGGGCGTCGCGCACACCGACGCTCTGCTCGCTGCTGCCGACGACCCGGCGATCTTTCGTTGGACCGCATCGCCCATCACCGATCGGGAACAGGCACGGAAGTACATCGCTGCAGCAACCGACGACCCGAATCGGATCGCCTTCGCGCAGGTGAACATCGCGACGAACGCCGTGGTCGGCACTACGTCCATGTACCAGATCGACCCGGTAAACCGCAGTCTTGCAATCGGATACACGTGGTTGTCGCGATCGGTTCAGGGAACCGGGATCAATCCCGAATCGAAACTGCTCCTGCTTCGTCACGCCTTCGACCAACTCGAAGCCGTACGCGTCGAGTGGCACACGGACGAGTTCAACGAACAGTCCAGGGCAGCGATCGCAAAGCTCGGCGCTCAGTTCGAGGGCCTGCTGCGCAAGCACCGACGCCGCGCCGACGGCAGTTGGCGGACAACAGCGCTGTTCGCGATGACCGACGACGATTGGCCGGCCATCGCGCCTCAGCTGGAGACACGTACCCGAAACTAGCCATCACCTGCACTCTTCGGCGAAGTCCATGCCAAGATTCACCTCATGAGCGATCAGGGTGGGTACGGGTACCAGGGCAATCAGAATTGGCAACCGGCTCCGTACGGGCAGCCCGATCCGTACGGCAGGCGCCCGACCAACACACTCGCGGTACTCGCTCTCGTCTTCGCGTTCCTCATCGCGCCGTTGGGGATCGTCTTCGGGCACATCGCACGCGGACAGATCAAACGGACGGGCGAGGAAGGCGACGGACTCGCCCTTGCCGGTCTGATCATCGGCTACATCTTCACCGCACTCGGCATCCTGGCCGTGATCGTGTGGATCGCGTTCTTCGGGCTGCTCGCGGCCGCTTTCGGCAACGCCGCCGATGAAGCGAGTTCGCGGAGTTTCACCTACACGACGCCGTACTCGCACTCCACGACCACGACTCGGGCGCCGAGCGCACCCACCACAGCGCCGAGAACGACGACACCCCCACGCGTCACAACCTCGATCGGTCCGGCGCCGACCGTCTCGGGCACCGACCGTCAGGGCTTCGTCTCCGGCGGCCCCAGTTGCAACTCGACCAATCCTGCCGTCGCCATCGCCGTCACGACCGGATCACGAATCGTGATCTGCGAAACCGGAGTCGGCCGTTACTACTACAAGGGTCAGCGGCTGAGCGACGGCGCCACCATCGAACTCGACGATCCAACCCCCACCGGCAACGGATTCACCGTCACCAACAAGGACGTGACATACAAGCTCACCTCCGCCGGACTGGTCATCACCGGCAGCGGAGGCGAGCTGGGTCGGGAAGCGGCGCTCGAGTTCTGGATGAACTGACCTGCGTCAGCCGGCGCACGGATCCTGGTAGGGAACACCGGGCAGGTAACGCTCCCACTCGGCTTCCGTGATGGGAGATCCTGCGGTGCGACACAATCGATCAACGACGCTGTCGGGGTCGATTCCCCACAAGCGAACCGTCTTGTCCGACCCACTGCCCGCGATCATGTCACTCTCGCCGGCGAACTGCGCATCGTTGACGCGGCCCGGGTAGGCGGACAGCGTCGCAAATCGTGTTGACCGCGAGGGAGTCTCGATGTCCCAGAGCCACACGGTTCCGTCGCCGACACCCGCAGCGAGCCGATCACCGGCGCGGTTGAACGAGATCGAATAGATTGCGCCCTCGGGGCCGACAAGACGAGCGAGCTCCTCGGGTGCCGACGGTGTGCGAACGTCCCACACGGCGACACTGTGATCAGCACTTCCGGCGGCCAACAGGGTTCCGTCGGCACTGAAAGACACTGCTAGTGCGTAACTTTCGAATCCGCCGACCGTCGCTGCCACGCGGGGCGACGCTGCGTTCGACACGTCCCACAGATCCACTTCGTTCTTGGCGTTCGCGATCGCCAAGATGTCGGCGCCCGGTTGAAATGCCATCATCTGCGGGTAAGAGCCGACATCGGTCGACGACAGCAGCTTCGGAGCCGACGGGTCGGAAACGTCGACCAACGCAATGCTGTTGTCGTCCTGCGAGGACACCGCCAGCAGATCTCCGGCGGGATTCAGTGCGACAACCGCCACGATGCCCTTCACGTACACCGCAGGTTCGCTGTAGATCCGTGGCGACGCCGGATCACTCAGGTCCCAAAGATAGGCACCGCCGCCGCCGGTGCCGCTCACAGCCAGGTTCCCGTCTGCCGAGACCGCCGATGCTCCGGTGTAGGAGTCGGCCCCTTGCGGTTTCAGCTCCGGCATCATCGCGGGGCGATCGAGATCCTCGGTGTTCCACGCCAACATCGCGCCGCCCCTGGCGCCGACGCCGGCCACCAGACGCGAGCCGTCCGCGGCGAAGGGACCGGTGAAGATCGTGTCCCGAGGTCCCGCCCAGACCGGACCCGGCAGAGCCCACACGCGAGTGACGCCGTTCAGACCTCCGGTGATCAGGTTGCGGCCGTCGTCGCTGTAGTCGACCGTGGTCACCGCCCCACTGTCCGGAAGTGTTTCGATCAACGCCCCGGTTCGTGGGTCCCATACGCGCACGGAGTTGTCGGAACTTCCGGCAGCAAGGCGTGTTCCGTCTTTGCCGTAGTTGAGTTCGTTGACGTAACTGGAGAATCCCGTCAGTGCAGGAAGGGGAGTCGGGCGCGCCGGGTCGCTCATGTCCCACCGAACCACCTCCCTGCCAGTCGTTCCCGCAGCAAGCTCACGCCCGTCCGGGCTGAAGGCGACGCCGAGATAATGGACCGTGGTGCCGTTGGGCTCGGTCGCGAAGATCGGCGCCGATTCCTCACCCCACTTCGCGACGTCCCACACGCGCATTGTCGCTTGACGCCCGCCCGCCACGAGGAAGCGTCCGTCGGGGCTGAACGTCGCGGTGACGATGCCGTCAGCTGGATGCGGAAGAGCAGGCAAGGCAACGGCATTCGTGGAGCTGTCGATGTTCCATCGCAGGACGTCGGGCGTCGAGGTACCGGCGACCAGCTTGGTTCCGTCGGGGCTGAACTCCATGTCCTGCACGACTCGTTCACCGTCGACCGGAAGAATTCCACGCACCGGGTTCCTCGGATCCGACACGTCCCACAGTGCAGCACCGCCCGCACCACCGGTGGCAAGCAACCGTCCGTCCGGGCTGTAGGCGACGGCAAAGAGGGCCGCGCCCTCCGAGACTCCGAGGAACTCCGCCTGCGGAACAGCTGAGGCCACACCGTCCACCATCGGATAGAGTCTGACCTTCCCGTCCGAACCACCCACCGCCACAACAGTTCCGGCTGGGTTTATCCGCGCCTTCATCGCGCCGGGCGGTCCGATGATGCGGGTAGCCGAATGAACGCCGGATGCATCCAGCAATGCCGAGCGGGCTTCGGTCGTTTCGTTGACCGCAAATGCCGCCAGAGCGAGCTGCGACGCCAGCGACGGATCCCGCTCACGCATCCTGATCGACTCGGTGGCAACCTGCCGCGACATCGCCTCGTCACGCGCGGTATCCGCCTGGACACGTTGACGGTTCGCGCCGATGCCGGCGACGGTGGCAACCACCGCCAACACAAGAGCGATCACCGACGCTGCCGCCAACGCAGTCACGAGCCGTCGTAGCACGCGTGTACGTCGTCGATCGGCGAATTCCTGCTGATCACGATGCTCGATGCTCGCGGCGAGGTACTCCCGTTCGGTGGCGTTGAGGTCGGCGGAGCGGGTCTGGCTCGGCTCCAACGGGAGACCGAGTTCGCCCGAGTTCAGCCATTCTTCCGTCAGGTGAAGACGCGCGGGTCCGAGCAGCGCGCCAGGGTCGCGTCCACTGTCTTCCCACACCTGCGCCGCGTAGGTGAACCGGCGATGCACCGCCAGGCCGGCCCGGTCCGAGTCGATCCAATCGCGAAGCCGACTCCACGCGGACAGCAAGACTTCGTGCGAAACCTCGACGGTCTCCTCGTCGACGGTGAGAAGGCGGCGTAAGGCGAACCGGTCGATGACGGTATTCACGTCGTCGACGTCGTCACCGAGGAAGAGTTCGGTGCGCGGTGCGCGCCGTCGCGTCTGCGTCACTTCGTCGACGTTGACCAATCGCAGGAAGATCCTGCGCGCCAACTGCTGCTGCCTCTCTGTGAGCTCGCCGTACACTTCCTCCGCGCTTTGCTGGACTGCTCCGGCAATCCCGTCGGTGGCGTAGTAATCCGAGACCGTCAGCGTCTTACGCGTCGACCGTTGCCAGGTCCCCAACAACGCGTGTGAGAGCAAGGGCAAAGCGCCGGGGTCGCTCGCCGCGCGCGAACCGCGTGGTGTCAGCTCGGAGATCAGAACCTGAACCAATTCGCTCTGCACGGTCATCCCGGCCTTGACCGCCGGCTCGACGATCACCTCACGCAACTGCTCCTCGGTCAGCGGCCCGACCACCATCGGCGAGTCGTCGAGCAGCGGCACCAAGAGCGGTTCCTCCGCTGCGAGCCCGTAGAAGTCGGCACGCATGCCGATGACGGCAATGGTGTTCTCACCGAGTTCCGCGAGAGTCTGCAACATTTCCTCGCGTCGATCGCCGTCACACTGCGTCCACAGTTCCTCGAACTGGTCGAGGATCAGGACGGTTGATTCGGCGCCGATCGACGACGGAATTCCTCCCGTACCCGGCTGCAGGATTTGCACCTGCCAGCCGTCGAACCGTGGATCGTCGCCGGCGATCTTCGGGGCGAGCCCGGCCCGCAGCAACGACGACTTACCCGATCCGGAAGCGCCGATCACCATGAACTGACGGCGACCTTCACCTCGTATCGCCGACGCCACCCGTTCGGCCAAGTTGGCAGTGAGTTCGTCTCGACCGAAGAACCACTCGGCGTCCTCCTGCCGGAACGATTCGAGACCTCGATACGGAACGGTGGCGTCGCCGCGTCGTCTGGCCGTCAACTGCCTCACTCGTTGCACCGCACTGATCCAGCGCTGCCGCTCATCCTCGGAATCGACGCCGCACGCCTCGAGGAGCGCGAAAAACATCGGGGTACTCGCAGGCGTCGGCAGGTGTTGGCCGGCAAACCATCCGCTGACGGTTCCGTGCAAACCACCCGAACGCTCGACCGCTTCGCGAACCGTCAGTCCGGATGCCTTCCGCAACGCCGTGAGCGCCTCAGCAAACTGTCCACGCGACTCGATCTGGCCCGGATTGACCTGATTGTGCCTACCGGCTTCCGCCTTCGAGTTCATAGCGACGCACTCTATCGGAGCAGGTAGGGGATTTGTCCGTTGTATGGACTCTGTATCGAGAGCGTTGCGCCCGTTCCACTGAGACGCCTCGATCGAAATACTCGTTCTCAGTCGCTCCCGATGTCAGCAGCCCTTCTGCAAATACGGCAGTCGACGCCCATCCCCTCCGTCGAAAGGCGCTACTCGCATGTCTTCAATCGGCATTTCTTCGAAGATCGAGGCAAACGTGTCCCGAGTCGGCAACCCCAAGCACGGCAAGCACAAGCCGAAGCTGAGCGTCCGCGAGATCGAAGTACTTCTCGCCTGGCTTCGTTCGGATTCCAAGTCCGAGGTCGCCGAGACACTCGACCTCCGCGTCTGCACCGTCAACACACACATCACTCGGATCCGCACGAAGTACAGCGACGTCGGGCGGCCGGCTCCCACGAAGGCGGCGTTGTTCGCCCGCGCGGTCCAGGACGGGTACACCACCCTCGACGAATGGTGACCTCAGACCGTGACGGGTTCCGGTTCCTTCGCCTTGGTCGGCTTCAGCCAACCCGGTAGCCAGGAGGGTTGTTTGTCCGGCGCCTGATCGAGAACACCGCCCGCGGGATCGTCGATGAACCCGTACCGCACGAGATCCTCCGACGGCCGGTAGATCTGCCGGAGCACCAGCGCGCACAGAACGAGTACCGCGATGTCGCGAATCACGACGGTGCCGGTGAACCACTGCTCGGGCAGCCCCTTGTTGGACACCCCGAGGTAGTACATCATTCGAGGAACCCAGACCAGGGCGTCGATGGTCATCCACGCGAGCAGAAGTCGGCGGTGCGGCAAGGCCAACACGGCCAGCGGCACCAGCCACAACGAATACTGCGGGCTCCACACCTTGTTGGTGATCAGGAAGCCCGCCACCAACAGGAAGCACAGCTGCGCAACCCGCGGACGACGCTGCGCCGTCAGGGCGACGTAACCGACACCAATGCAGACTGCCACGAACAGCAGCAGAGACACGGCGTTGAGATTCGACGGCGACTCACCCTGTGCGAGAGGACCGTCGAGGCCCTTCCACGACGTGAACGACGCGATCACGTTGTAGAGGGAATCGGGATCGGCCCCGCGTTCGGAGTTGAGCCGGAAGAACTCGTACCAACCGTGGGGGTACAGCGCGGCGATCGGGAGGTTCACCGCAAGCCATGCCGCGACGGCGCTGAGTGCGGTCACCAGCCAGTCCCTCGTCTTGCCCGCGCGCAGACACAGGACGAATAGCGGTCCGAGTAGGAGCAGCGGGTAGAGCTTCGCGGCTCCGCCCAGGCCGAGCAGAATTCCCGCGAGCACGGGCCGCTTGCGTGCCCACGCCAACAACCCGCCGGCCGCGAACGCCGTCGCCAGAGGATCGAAGTTCGTGAACACGTGCACGATCACCAGGGGCGAACAGGCGATCAGCGCGCCGTCCCACACCCGTCGTCCGGCCAGCAGGGTGCTCGCCCACACGGTGACCAGCCACGCCAACGCCAACCCGAACGCGACGACGTTGAAATAGAGCGCCACCTGGATCGCGCCCGGCAGCCAGGTGATCGAATCCCACGCCTTGGCGACCTTCATCGCCCCGTATTGATAGAGCCCCGAGATGACCGGATACTCCATGTACCGCATCTGGATCGAACCGTCGCCGCGTACTTCTTCCCACGACGTCTTGTACGGAAAAGCGCCCTGATCGAGGCGTTCGGCTCCGTACAGCGGAACTGTGTCGGAATAACACATCGCCACGTACTGACGGCTGCCACTCCAGTCGAGGCCGACCTGCCCGCTCTCGCCGACCGGAGCCTGCTGAATACAACCGGCCTTCGCGAACCAGCCGAAAGCCAAGAACACCACGGCGAGCAGAAGAATCACTCGCATCGGGGTGAAGAAGCGAGTGCGTCCGATCAGTGCGTGACGACCGACCGGACCGCCGACGGTTCCCGACAGCGCAGACACCATCGCGTCGTTGCGACTGGGAACGTCCCGCCAATCCGCCGAACGAAGATCTTCGGCCAGCGGAGCGGGGGAGGTCGGTTCGGCATCATCAGCATTCGCGGCCACTCCGCGAGGTTACCGTCTTTCGAACCGACCACCCTCCAACTACTGGCCGGGGCTCACACCTGCCGGTTCTTCCTCGGTGGTCTCGCCTGCCCCCGGTACCTGCGGCGCGGTTGTCGTCGGCCGGGAGATGCCAGGAATCGGGATCGTGATGCCCGGAAGAACCTCGACCTGCGTCGTCGTCACCACGGGCGGCGGAGTGGTTTCCGTCGTCGTCGGTGTGGTGGTCGGCGGCGCCGACGTCTTGGGCGGTGCAGGTGCCGTGTACTCCGGAACGCCACCGGCTTGACCGTTGATCTTGCCGGGCGTCGGGAACTTCTCGTTGTCGGTGCCCTCGAGGGCGCCGTCCATCGTGTCCTTCCAGATGTCCGAAGGCAGACCCGAGCCGTAGATCATCGCGCCGCCCGAGTTGGTGATCGCCTCACCGTCGGGAGTTCCGACCCAGACCGCAGTCGAGAGTGACGGCGTGTAGCCGACCATCCACGCGTCCTTGTTGGCTCCGGTGTCACCGAGCTGCGCGGTACCCGTCTTCGACGCCGACAGACGTCCGCCGGCCAGGTTGTGACCGCGCGAATACGCCGCGATCGGCTGCATCGCGGCCGTCACGTTGTCCGCCACGGCAGCGTCGATGCGATCCTCACCCGCGGGTGCGCCACGGTCCAGCAGCACGGTGCCGTCGGCGGCAACGACCTTCTGCACGAAGTGCGGTGCGTGATAAGTGCCGGATGCGGCGAGCGTCGCGTACGACGACGCCATGTCGAGCACGCGGGCCTGGTACTGGCCGAGCACGATGCCGTTGTTGGGGCCGGAACCGTCAGCCTCGGTGAGCGACGGGCCGACGCCCGGGATGTCCTTCGGGATGCCTGCCTTGTGAGCGATGTCCGCGATTTCCTGCGGGCCGTTGCCGTCGAGGCTGAGCATCTGACGGTAGAAGCTGGTGTTCAGCGAACGCTTGAGCGCTTCGGCGATGGTGCAGGTGCCGCAGCTTTCACCTTCGACGTTGCCGATGGAGATGCCGTTGACGGTCAGCGGCGAGCTGTCGTACATCTGCGAGAGCGGGATTCCCTGATCCAGGGCAGCCGCGAGGCCGAACACCTTGAACGAGGAACCGGTCTGAAGTCCGGCATTCGCGAAGTCGTATCCCGCGCCGTCTTCACCGCCGTAGTACGCCTTGACGGCTCCGGTCTTCGGATCGACCGAGACAACTGCGGTGCGCAGGTTCTCCGGTTCACCTTCCATGTTGGAACGCGCGGCCTCGACTGCTGCGGCCTGAGCCTGCGGGTCGATGGTCGTGGTGATATTCAAGCCCTCGGTGTTGAGCAACTGCTCGCTGATTCCGGCGTCGCCGATCTCCTTGAGCACCTGACGCTTGATCAGTCCTTCGGGTCCGGTCGAACCTTGACTGCTGTTGTCGACCTGAGCGAGCGGGATGTAGGCGGGGTACTGCATCGGCGTGCGCGCGGCCTGATCCAGCGTGCCGGCGGACACCATGCCGTCGAGCACGTAATCCCAACGGGACTTGGCACCGGTCGGGTTGGTCTCGGGATCGAGGAGCGATGGAAGCTGGATCGACGACGCCAGGACGGCGCCTTCTTCGATGGACAGCTGGTCGACGGGCTTACCGAAGTAAGCCTTGGATGCGGCGCCGATGCCGTACGCACCACGACCGAAGTAGATGGTGTTCAGGTATGCGGCAAGGATGTCGTCCTTGGACCACTCGTTGGCCATCTTCGAGGAGATGACGAGCTCTTTCATCTTTCGCGTCAGCGAACGCTCCGAGCCGACGAGCGCCTTCTTGACGTACTGCTGCGTGATGGTCGAGCCACCACCGGCGCTGTCGCGACCGAGGACGTTGTCCCGGGCTGCACGTGCGAAACCGGAGATCGAGAAGCCCGGGTTCGAGTAGAAATCGCGGTCCTCCGCGGCGAGAACCGCATTGCGAACGTGCGGCGGCACCTGATCGAGCGAGACCTCGACGCGGTTGCCGTCCGGCGGGACGACAGTGCTGATCACCGTGGTGCCGTCGGCGGCGAAGACTGTTGCAACCTGATTGGTCTTGAGGTCACCGGGCTTGGGGACGTCCTGCACGATGTACGCGGCCATGAAGGCAAGGACGGGCAGAACAAGACCGAGCGCCACCAAGACGTAGGCCGAGCGGCGAACTGTGCGCCACTTGGACTTCTTCTTCACGGTGCTCTTTCTTCCCTTCGTGGGTTGTCCGTCGTTGCCACCGCCACCGGAGCCGCCTGTCGGCGGCTTCGTCGGCGGAGGACCGACCGGCGGGCGGGTGCCCGCATTGGTTCGGGTGGTCGCTGCTGCTGCCGCGACGCGCTGGGTCGGTTCGTTGGCCTGAGCGCCTGCGGCACGATCTCGAGGCGGCGGGCCGGCAGGTCGGCCTTGCGGCGGACGACCCTGCGGCGGGGGACCGGCGGGGCGGCCCTGAGGAGGCGGCCCCGAAGGTCGGGCTTGCGTGGGACGGCCCTGAGGCGGGGGGCCCATCGGACGTCCTTGCGGCGGACGACCCTGAGGGGGCGGACCCATCGGAGGGCGTCCCTGCGGTGGTGGACCCATGGGACGTCCCTGCGGCGGACGACCCTGAGGAGGTCCGGCGGGACGGTTGGGACCGACGGGACGGCCACCCGGGTTGTTGCCGCCCGGGTTGTTGTTGCTGGGGGAACTCACGAATCAAATCTCCAGTGGTCACGGACCGATCACGTGCAGACTTCGATCGGGCCCTTCTTCGGGTGTGGCGTTACTCGCTGGCGGTGCGCCGGCTTGGTGGGCGTGCTCGCCGCGGTCGCGGCGGCGCAGGTACTGCGCCGAGCACATAGGACTGCACCAAGTGGTTCCAACTGCAGGTACGGCACACCTCTACAACGTGCACCGTGAACTCCTCTGCTGTTTCCGCAAGCCGAGCGAGCTCGTCCGAGGTTCGGGCTGATCCCGAAACCTGACCGAGCTTGTCGCCGAACACCCAGGACACGAGCGTCAACTGTTCCTTGCGGCAAATAGGGCAGACGACGTCGCTGCCCCGGCCGTGGAACTTCGCGGCTCTGAGTAGGTACGGATCGGCGTCACACACTTGCTTGACGTCGGTCCTACCCGCAGACACTTCGGCCAGCACAGACCGACGCGCGAGCGCGTAGTCCACAACTTGCCGCTGTATCCGCACCTGACCAGCGTACGTGCGTCCGCTCCGCGACGGACGGTTCGGGAGGGTCACGATGAACACATTTCGGGGGCTGGAGGCATGGCGACCAGCCATTACGATCACTTCCTGTGAAGTCTTCCCGTTCTCCGATGACGCGCGCTCGTGATCTTGATCGCGTCGAAACGTGCAATGTGTTGGACGCCGCGTACGCCGAAGGGCAGTTGAGCGCGGACGACTACTTCGAACGGACCGAGAAGGCGAGGTCCGCGAAGACCCTGCTCGCACTCGCACGCCTGGTCAACGATCTGCAGGTGCCGAAGATCGCGACCAAAACGGTGCCTCGGACGTCGACGGCACGAAAGGCCGTGTTCATCGGCGGCGCTGCTCTGATCGTCGTCGGCGCGGTCGCCGCTGTGGCGTGGAGTCGCTCACCGTTGACGCCCTCGGAAGACATCACCGCCAGTTATGCCAGCAGCACCTCCCTCGCCCCACCGTTGGCGACCACCACCCCGGTGCCGGAACCGACCGTCGAACCGATCCTGATCGCACACATCGACACTTTGACTCCCGAGGGTATCGGCGCATTTATCGAGAGGTATCGCGACGAGTTCGGCGACATGTTCATCGATGACGCCAGCTTCCACGGCGACTACTCCCTGGTGAGCCGGGCGGCCTCCGACACTCCTGCTCTCACCGAGTCCATCAGTTTTCGCGACGGTTTCGAGCGGAAAGTAACGTCCATTCCGCGGCGAACGGGCCAGCCGACCTTCGATCTCGGTTCCATCCAGATCGACAAACTCGCGCCGTTCATGGAAAACATCGCCGAATACGTCAAGGTGCCGGACGCCACGATCACGCACTTGATCGTGGACGCGAACTACGGCGTCCCGGAGATCGCGATCTATGCCGAGAACGACCGCAGCGAGGGTGGCCGTATCGAGGTCACGCCGTGGGGCGAGATCTCTCGTTCCTACCCGTACGGGAGCTAGGGTGAGCCGGTGAGTGGGTCCCCGACTACTACCTCTACGCGCACCCGTGCGCGCGACGTCGACCGTTCCGATACCTGCGCCGTTCTCGATACGGCTCTGTCCGACGGACAGATCACGGTCGACGAGCACGCGAACCGGACGGCTGCGGCCATGACCGCGACCACCCTCGGCCAGCTCGATCTACTGGTCCGCGATCTGCAGAAAGCGACGCTGCGGAACGCCGTCGCGAAAGTTCGTCGTATCGACAAGATCTGGTACCTCGCGGCCGCATCGGCTGTCTTCGCAACCCTGATCGGGTTCCTCACCTTGTCCGCCGACGATTCACCCTCACCGCCTCCACCGGCGGCAGCCGAACCGGTCGGACCGCTTGCCCCCATTGTGAGTTCGACGCTGAACACGCTCACCGCAAGCGGGATCGGGGAATTCATCACCAGATACAGCGCCAAGTACGGCACGACGACAATCGATTCCGTCAACTTCTACGACGGCTATGCAAGCGTTACTCGCGCCGCCACTATCTCGCCGAATCTGGAGGAAGACATCGACTTTCGAGGCGGCTTCACACCACGCGACAGCACCTCGACTCGAGCAGCCAGCACTGTCACCTTCGACCTCGCTGCCGTCGACATCGACAAACTCGCCGGGTATCTGGCGGGAGCGTCCGCAAATCTCAACGTCCCCGAAGCCAAGGTCACACACATCAGCATGAGCTCATCGGGTCAGGATCCACGCGTTTCCATCTACGTGAGCAACGACCTCGGCGCGAGCGGCTCGATGGAGTTGAGCCCGGATGGCCGCCCGATCCGCTTGTCTCCCTTCACTCCTCGATAGGCCCCGGACATGCCGAACGATCTGACCAGGACCACTCGCGCTCGCAATGCCGATCGCGAGGCCACCTGCGCCGTGCTGGACTCCGCCTTCGCCGACGGGCAACTCACGGCGACCGAGCACGACGAATTGACCGAACTCGCCTCGGTGGCAGTCACTCTCGGCGATCTCGAAGACTTGACGTCGGATCTGCAGACCGAGGCGTCTCTGCCCATCCTGCGGAAGGAACCTTCGCTCGACACGCGTTGGATCGCCCTTGCGATCATCGCTCTGTCACTGGTGTCGGCAATCGGCTTCGGAATCAAATATGTGGCGTCGGACGTCACGATCTTCTCGAGCCCAGAGCCACAGCTGCACACCGTCGACGGCCTGGGGGCGATGTTCCGTGCCATCGAAACGGAGTACGGCAGCGGACTGGTCGACGAGATGACCATCTATCCCACTTATGCACGCATAACGCGCGCCGATCCTGCCGCACCGCGCAAGGCCCTCGACAGCTACTACCGAGGCGACCTCGAGGACACGACTTCGGGAGGATCGCGCGAACTGGACGTGGCACAGATCGACGTCACACAGCTCGATCCTCGCATCGTGATCGCCCTGCTCGACGGCGCCGGAACCACGACGTCGGTGCAGAATCCGACCACACGATACGTCTCTGTCGAAAGCACCGACACCGTGCCGACCATCGAGATTCACGTCGGCAACGACCTCGAAGAGAGCGGGTACCTGACAGCCGGCCTCGACGGGGAAATCATGTCGATCTACCCGTTCACCCCCTGATCTAGCCGTGACACCTTGGTACACGTATCGGGCCGCAGTGTGGTTTTATATATCGGCGCGATATAGTTGGTTATCGCATCAGGCGGTTAGGTTCAACGACTCGGGAGGTTTGTCAGTTGCTCGAACTCGCAATCCTCGGGCTGCTCCTCGAGTCACCGATGCACGGATACGAGCTGCGTAAGCGGCTCACTGGTCTGCTCGGCGCATTCCGCGCGTTCTCGTACGGATCGCTGTACCCGGCACTGCGGCGCATGCAAGCCGACGGATTGATCTCGGAAGACGTCGACACTGCCACCGGCACTCTCAAGCGTCGGGCGCGTCGCGTCTACCAGCTCACTCCGGAAGGTCGGCAACGGTTCACCGAACTGGTCGCCGACACCGGGCCGCAGAACTACACCGACGACGGTTTCGGCGTTCACCTCGCCTTCTTCAGCCGCACCCCCGCAGAAGCGCGGATGCGGATCCTCGAAGGCAGGCGACGCCAGGTCGAGGAGCGCCGCGAGGGGCTCCGCGAGGCCGTCGGTCGGGCCAGCGGATCGCTGGACCGCTATACCCGTCAGCTCCATCAGCTCGGACTCGAATCGAGTGAGCGCGAAGTGCGTTGGCTCAACGAATTGATCGCAGCCGAGCAATCGACAACAGGAACATCCCGGAAAGAAGGAGAACCCGACCATGGGTGAGAACAGCACCGCGGTGCGCGTAGCCATTGTGGGCGTGGGTAACTGCGCCTCGTCCCTGGTTCAGGGCGTCCACTACTACAAGGATGCCGACGAGACCCAGACGGTCCCCGGCCTCATGCACGTCAAGTTCGGTAAGTACCACGTCCGCGACGTGCAGTTCGTCGCTGCGTTCGACGTCGACGCGAAGAAGGTCGGCTTCGACCTCTCCGAGGCGATCCTCGCGAGCGAGAACAACACCATCAAGATCGCCGACGTTCCGCCCCTGGACGTTCCCGTTCAGCGTGGCCCGACCCTCGACGGCATCGGCAAGTACTACGCCGAGACCATCGAGCTGTCCGACGCCGAGCCCGTCGACGTCGTCAAGGCACTCAAGGACGCTCAGGTCGACGTCCTCGTTTCCTACCTGCCTGTCGGTTCCGACGACGCTGACAAGTTCTACGCACAGTGCGCGATCGACGCAGGCGTTGCGTTCGTCAACGCTCTGCCCGTCTTCATCGCTTCCGACCCGGAGTGGGCTGCCAAGTTCAAGGACGCCGGCGTCCCGATCGTCGGTGACGACATCAAGAGCCAGGTCGGCGCCACCATCACCCACCGCGTGATGGCGAAGCTGTTCGAAGACCGCGGCGTCGTGCTGGACCGCACGTACCAGCTCAACGTCGGTGGAAACATGGACTTCAAGAACATGCTCGAGCGTGATCGCCTGGAGTCCAAGAAGGTTTCCAAGACTCAGGCCGTGACGTCCAACCTGACCGGCGCACTTGCCGGCAAGGTTCACGACCGCAACGTCCACATCGGCCCCTCGGACTACGTGGAGTGGCTCGACGACCGCAAGTGGGCATACGTCCGCCTCGAAGGCCGCGCCTTCGGTGACGCTCCCCTGAACCTGGAGTACAAGCTCGAGGTCTGGGATTCGCCCAACTCTGCCGGCATCATCATCGACGCCGTCCGCGCCGCCAAGATCGCCAAGGACCGCGGCATCGGTGGACCGGTTTACCCGGCTTCCGCTTACCTGATGAAGTCCCCGCCGGTCCAGATGGCCGACGACAAGGCTCGCATCGAGCTCGAAGCGTTCATCATCGGAGCCGATGAGGCGTAGGTCTACGCCGCGCAGACGAAGCATAATTCGACTCACGCTGATTCGGGGTCTTGCGCCAACGGCGCAAGGCCCCGATTCTGTTATCCGCAGGGTGTTTCCGCATCCGCGCGGGTAGTCACGCCTGCGGCTGCCGAATCGCCGTGCGGGTCCGGGTGCCGATCAGCGTGGAATGATGGACATCAGAACCATCACACGGATCGAGGAACCCATGTCGATTACGTCGCTGCCAGTGCTCGATCTGTCGCTGGCGCAGAACCCCGACACCGCCGAGCAGTTCCGCACTCAGCTCCGCGAGGCCACCCACGAGGTCGGATTCTTCTATCTGGTGGGCCACGGAATTCCTGACGACCTGCAGCGACGCCTCCTCTCCGTCGCACGCGAGTTCTTCGCGCTTCCGACTGCCGAGAAGCTCGCGATCGAGAACGTCCGCAGCCCGCACTTCCGTGGGTACACCAGGCTCGGCGGCGAACTGACCGAAGGCAAACAGGACTGGCGCGAGCAGATCGACATCGGCGCCGAACAGCCCGCGGCCGAGCGCACCGACACCTCACCGGCCTGGGAGATCCTGCAGGGCCCCAACCAGTGGCCCGATGCCCTTCCCGAACTCCGCGACGTCATCACCGAGTGGAACGACACGCTCACCTCGATCGCATTGAGCCTCCTGCGCGAATGGGCGGTAGCGCTGGGCCAGGATGCGAACATCTTCGACGACGCGTTCGCTCACGATCCGTCGATCCTCATCAAGGTCGTGCGTTACCCTGGCCGCCCGAAAGGTGCCGGCTCCCAGGGCGTCGGCGGGCACAAGGACGCGGGTGTGCTGACTCTGCTCTATGTCGAACCGGGCAAGGGCGGTCTGCAGGTCGAGCACGACGGCGACTGGATCGACGCACCGCCGATCGACGGGGCGCTGGTGGTCAACATCGGCGAACTGCTCGAGGTCGCTACCGGCGGTTACTTGAAAGCGACTGTGCACCGGGTAGTTTCACCCGAGGGCGACGGCGAACGTATTTCGGTGCCGTTCTTCTTCAACCCGAACTACGCAGCGCAGATCCCGGAGTTCGACCTACCGCCCGAGCTGGCGGCGCGCGCCACCGGCGTCACCGTGGACGCGAACAACCCGATCCACGATTCCTACGGGGCGAACGCCCTCAAGAGTCGACTACGCGCGCACCCCGATGTCGCGGCCCGATGGTGGCCGGACATCGTTGCGGCACAAAGCGCTACCTGAAGCTGAACTACAGGTCCATCGCAACTTTCCACGCCGTGTGCATCGCACCCTCGATGTAGTCGACGTTCACCGCGTCACCGACCACGTGCACGTCCGAGACGACGCCGATCAGTGCGTCGGCCAGAGGCGCTTGTGCCGACACTCCCGACGCGACGACAACCATGTCGGCCGGAGCTGTCAGTGTCTTGTCTCCGGAACGGAATTCGACGTGCTCCTTGGTGATTCGCTGCACCGTTGAATTGCGGTGAATGTTCACACCGACATGCTTGGCGTGGCGCACAGCCGTCCAGCGGCGCGGCATCGCCATCGGAATGCCCAACTGCTGGCCTTCTTCGATCAGCGTCACAGTGCGACCGCGCTCGGCCAGGAACTCCGCAAGCTCGAGTCCGACAAGCGAACCACCGATCACGACGACGTTCTTGCCCATGGGCAGAAACTTGCGGGTCACCGCTCGGATCGCGGCGGGACTCTTGGTGATACCGGACAGCTTGCCCAACTTGGCCATCGTACGAAGAAACGGCGGCACTTGGGAGACGTCGCCGACTCCGGTCATCAAGGCGCGCAACGAGTCACCGGTATGTACGTGCGGGAGATCGCCGCCCGGAACGCTCGGCCGCTCGCGGACTGCACCGGTAGCCACTACTACGGAGTCAGGGTTCAGTGCCCGGATCGACGCAACCGAGGCTTCGGTCTTCAGTCGAACATCGACACCGAGACGCTCGATTTCCACTTTCAACCAGTTGAGCAGACGCCCGTTGTCCGGGGTAGTGAGGCTCGAGAACCACAGGGTGCCACCGAGTCGATCGGACTTGTCCAACACCGTGACTCGGTGCCCACGTTCAGCTGCCACACGAGCCGTCTCGAGACCGCCGGGGCCCGCCCCGACCACAACAACATGTTTCGGAGTGCTCGTCCGAACGAAGGGGAGAAGCGCTTCGTTGCCCAGAGCAGGGTTCACCGCGCACAGCGGGGTCTCGTCCCAGAAGTTCTCCTGCACACAGACGTAGCAATTGATGCATGGCCGAACCCGCTCGGGTGCACCGTCTTTGAGTTTGTTCACCAGCTGTGGGTCGGCCAGGAGCTGACGGCCCATTGCGGCGAAGTCCGTGCGACCTTCCGCGATCATCTTCTCGCCGACCTCGGGGAGCATGCGTCCGACCGTGATCACGGGGATCGATATCGCTTGCTTGATTCGCGTTGCATTGTCGGTGTAGTAGCCGACCTTGTCGGGCAGAGGTCCGTCGGTGAAGTTGGCAAAAGCATTCAGTGCGGTACCGGTGACGTGGATGGCGTCAGCGCCGGCCCCTTCGAACATCGTGGCGGCCGCAGCAGCCTCGTCGACGGTCAGCCCGTCGGTTTCGCCATACTCTTGACCGGCCAGACGCACGATGACGGCAAGCGAACCGCCAACCTCCGCCTTGACTGCGCGAATGACCTCACAAGCCAGGCGAGCACGATTCTCCATGGAACCGCCGTACTCGTCGCTGCGCTGATTGGTGTACCGACTCAGGAACGCTCCGAGGACGTAGTTGTGGGCGCAGTGAATCTCGACGGCGTCACCGCCCGCCGCCTTCACCCGTCCGGCAGCCTCGGCGAACATGCGGACGAGCCAATCGAGATCTTCCTGGTCGGCCTCGTGGTAGGTCGCCTTCTTGCCCTCGTTGATGGCAGCCATCTTGCCCAGTTCTTCGGGTGTGCAATCGGCCATCGCACTCATGTCACCCGGCGGCTTCGGCATGGACGGCACCAGCTGCGGTCGGCCGTCGAGGGTATCGATGCGCGCCACCTTGCCGTGGTGTGTCATCTGCACACAGAGCTTGCTGCCTGCGTCGTGCACCGCGTCGGCCAACGCTTTCAGTCCGGGGATGAACCGGTCTTCCGAGAGTCCCGGTTCCTTGCGGCTGGTGCAGCCCAGCGGATATGCAACAGCGCAGCAACCGGTGATGATCAGACCCGTTCCACCGGCCGCGCGCGCCACGAAGTGGTCGATGTCGCCCTTTTCGATTTCCCCGTCTTCACACAGATTCATGTCCATGGCAGGGAGAACGACGCGATTGGGCACGGTCATCGGGCCGATGGTGCCTGGTGCGAGCAGGTGCGGATAGGTCTGGCTTCGGATCGTCACGAGTGGACGCTAGAACTGGACGACGCCCATCCGTTGCCGCACTCCCGATCAACGAGACTTCACGCGCTGTGACGTGCGAGGCACTCGGCTACCACCTCGAGCGCATATTCGAGGTCTGCGGAATCCACTCGCCCATAGCCGATGACCAATCCGCCGGGGTCTCCGTGCGTTCGGGTGGACTCGACCAGGGTGGGCACTTCGACGCCGTGCTGGAGTGCCTCGCGAGCGACGGTGGCTGCCAGATCCGCGTCGAGCATGAGCGTCGTGTGCATGCCGGCGCCGAGACCCCGCAGTTCACCGAACGGTGACAGCGCTTCCTCGACCGCCCGATCGCGCTCGCGGTACCGGCGCCGCGCGGTACGTACCGCCCGATCCCATTCGCCGTCACGGAGCAGGGACAGGAGTGCTTGCTGTAGCGGAACCGACGGGAAGTCGCCGATTCGCTTGCGGTGTACTGCTATGCGGTCGACCAGGTCGAGAGGAGCCACCAACCAGCCCAATCGAATTCCGGCGCCGAGCGTCTTGGCAACCGTTCCGAGATACACCACCCGGTCAGGAGCCAGCTGGGCAAGCGCAGGCAAAGGCGCTACGTCGTAACGGAATTCGGAGTCGTAATCGTCCTCGAACAGGACGACGTCGCGGGCGCGTGCGAACTCGATCAACTGGTTGCGCCGACCTACTGGAAGCAGCCCACCCGTCGGATACTGATGGGACGGTGTCACGTACACGCCGCGAACATTCTCCGGCGCCGATCCGAGTTGGTCTACACGGAGACCGTGCGCATCGACCGGTACGTCCAGCAGAGACCATCCACACGCTGTTGCAGCCGAGGACGCATACCGGTACCCGGGGTCCTCCATCGCCAGGACTGCGCCACTGGTACGCAGCGCCGACAAGGCCAGTCCGAGGCCGTGGGTCGCACCCGAGGTGATCAGGATTCTCTCGGGTTCAACCGACATTCCGCGAGCCCTTGCCAGCAATTCCGATAGTGCCGAACGCAATTCGTAGTCGCCCGCAGGATCGGGATCCTCGAATGGTGGCGGTTTGGCCCCGACGTCACGCCACGCCCGCCGCCACGCTGCCGATGCACGCGGCGGCGTCCACGGCACGCCCGGCCGGAGCTGCACCCTGGGCGACAGCTTGTCAGCGGGCTTCGCAGGTGTCGTCGCGGGAGTAACCACGGGAGAGGGCGCCTCGGCAACGAAGGTGCCCGAGCCGTGCACAGCGACAAGCCAACCCTCGGCGATCAACTGCTCATACGCCCGTTCCACGACGCCCCGCGCCACCGAGAGTTCCGCCGCCAGCTTCCGCGAGCTGGGTAACCGCAGACCCACCGCAGCCTGGCCACTGCGAATGTCGGCTCTGAGGTGGTCGGCGACCTGGACCGGAAGCGCCCGCCGATCCGTCCGGTCGAGGACTACAGCTACCGCCGAAGGAAGAAACATTCAGAACCCTCTCGGAAGTGACCAATCGAAGTGGCCTATCGAAGTCTCCCTTGATTGGACCATGACTTGAAGCCACTTTGCCAGCAGCATTGTCTGCATGACAGATTCCGTTGTCCTTGCTGCCCCAGCTCCTGCCCCCACCGCACCTACTCCGCTGTCCCCGACAGCACGCACGACGCACAAGCGCGCCCGCCACCACGGCGTCGCAGAACGCGCGGCACTCGTCGACGTCTTGCAGTCCGCGAAGCTGTGCCACATGGGCGTGACCGTCGGCGGAGTTCCCATGGTGTTTCCCACCGCGTACGGGTTCGACCTCGACGGCCCTGACCGTGACGGGTCCATCTACGTCCATGGTTCGGTGGCCTCGCGGAGCTTGGCGCCCGACAGCGAAATCTGCATCACCATCACGATCCTCGACGGGCTCGTGCTGGCTCGGTCGGGGTTCCATCACTCGATGAACTACCGCAGTGGCGTCATTGTCGGATCACCTCGAGTCGTGACCGACAACGACGAGCGGGTGAAGGCTTTGAATCTGATCGTCGACCAGGTGGCCCCCGGACGTTCCCAACACTTGCGGGATCACACGCGCAAGGAAATGGCGGCAACCGTCGTTCTTGCACTGCCGTTGTACGAGGCTTCCGTCAAGGCCCGCACCGGCGGGCCCGGTGACGATGCCGCTGACATCGGCGTCGAAACTATTTGGGCCGGAGTAGTTCCCGTGTCGAGCCAGTTCAGTCAACCGATTCCGTCTGACGATCTCGACTCCGGTATCGAAATACCGGAACATATCTCGACGATGCTCTGACTGCACGCACCGCACGCACCGCACGCACCGCACGCACCGCACGCACCGCACGCACCGCACGCACCGGGGCATGGTGATTCCCCGGCGCGTGCGTATCCAGTTGTCGCGGTTCAGGCTGCTGTGGGTGGGCTGTTCCCGCCGATCGGGTGCTGATACGGGTCGATCGACATCGGCGGATAGAACACCGACTTCCGATCCGGGCCAATCTCCACCCTCCACTCGGTGTGGTGCAGCGTCCGATGATGATGACCGCACAACAAGATCAGATTATCGAGATCCGTTGGGCCACCATCATTCCAATGAACAATATGGTGAGCATCGCACCACCCCGGGGGTGTTCCACACCCCGGAAACGCGCACCCACCATCACGCACCGCCAACGCCCGCCGCTGCGGAACCGTCGCTGTTCTCGCTTCCTTACCGCAGTCGAGCGGAACACCATTCTCATCCAACAAGATCCGGGTGATCGTGCAGTCGCAGGCCAGCATCCGGGCGGTGTCGATACTGATCGGGCCCACCCAATCCGTCCACGCGAACCCGAGTTCCTGAGTTGATGGCAGGAGGTCTTTCAGAGCTTTCAGGTCGGTCATGTCTTTCGCACTGGCGGTGATCGTGATGTGCGGTTTCACCCCGCCTTCGATCGGACCCAATCCCGCCCGCTCGTACCGGCGCAGTAGTTCGCAGAACCCGTCGGCCCGGCGTAATGCCGGCGTGCGGGTGTCCTTGACACCGTCCTTCTCCGGCGTTGGAGCGGACAGGCTCGACAACAACGTGATCAGACGCGCCCCGTTCACAGCATCCAGATCACCCTTCACCGACACGCGCCCGTACAAACCTTTCGACGCGTAGAACTCGTTACGCTCCGAATCCTCCCCGACCGGGACCCCGTCCTCACGTTTTCCGTACTGCTTCTCGATTCGGCGGATCGCCGCCCGCACCGCATCACAATCGGCAACGTTCTTCGACGCCAGGCCAAGCAGGATTCCGCGGGCCTTGTCCACATCCGCCGGCGTCATGTTCTTGGGCGGATGCTGACAGAACGACGCCACCTGACGGGCTTTCAACGCATCAACGTCACCACGATGAAACGCGTCGCCCACAACGGGTTCGAGCATCAACAACCGCGCCAACCCGACCAGCAGACTGCACTCACCGATCTCCAGATTCGTCGAACCATGCAACCACTGCGCGATCGCCCGAAAACCCTTCCCGCCGAGAACCTCACGGGAAAACATCTCCACGATCAACAACACCATCCGCGACTGCAACTCATGCCGGACACGCACCAGATCCAGAACCTCACCCTTGAGGCCCTCACCATCCAGCTGCCACGCATCCCGACTGTCCATGCAGCAATCATATTCGAACACAGTTTCGAATACAAGGGATAGGGAAACGAAACTAGCTGCTAATCAACAACTTTCGCATTCCAGGCGAAACGGGCAGGTTCTTGGGCCGCGGAGGTAGCCTCGACTCGGCCACCGATAAAGGGCCGGACAAGATCCAGCGGCAAGGGGAAGACAACAGTGGAGTTGTTCTCACTACCGATCTCGTGAAGCGTCTGCAGATAACGCAATTGCAGGGTGGTCGGATTGCGACTGATCACCTCGGCCGCCTCGGCGAGCTTGGCCGAAGCCTGAAATTCGGCGTCGGCGTTGATGATCTTGGCTCGCCGTTCACGTTCGGCCTCAGCCTGCCGGGCGATGGCGCGCTGCATGTTGGCTGGGATCTCGACGTCCTTGATCTCCACGGTGGTGACTTTGACTCCCCACGGCTCGGTCTGCTGGTCGATGACCTTCTGCAAGTCCTCGTTGAGGCGTTCACGTTCGGACAGCAGCGAGTCCAACTCGGCCTTACCGAGAATGGAGCGCAGTGTGGTCTGGGCGATCTGCGAGGTGGCGGCCAGAAAGTCCTCGACCTCGACTATCGAACGGTCGGCGTCGACGACCCGAAAGTATGTGACGGCGGTAACCTTCACCGGAACGTTGTCGCGGGTGATCACTTCCTGGACCGGTATTTTCAGCGTGACGGTTCGCAGACTGACCCGCTCCATGCGATCGATCGCCGGCACCAGAATGACCAGGCCAGGACCCTTCAAGGTGATCAGTCGACCGAGGCGGAACACCACCGCGCGCTCGTACTCACGCAGGACTCTCACCGACATACCCACAAGGACTGCAATCAGCACGACAAACACGGACAAGACGACAAGCACGGTGGTCATAGCGGCAGCTCCCACGGTTCACGACGGCGCACTTTCAGAGTCAGGCCTCGAACCTGCTCTACGACGACGGATTCACCCACGGCGGGAACAGAATCGTCGTACCCGAATTCCATTCGTGCACGCCATAATCCGCCGTCAAGCTCGACCTGACCCTGCGCACCAGCCCAGCTGCGAACGGTCGCGTCGGAGCCGACAAGAGATTCCGTCCCGGTACGCACGGGCGCGCGGCGCGCGGTGAGCGCTTTTCGGCTCGCAACCGCCACCACGCCCAGGCCGACCACCGCGACCCCCGCCGTCACCGGGATCGCGATCGATTGGCCGATACCGTCGGACGTGAAGAGCATCCAGACGCCCGCACCGATCATGAGTGCTCCGAGCGCACCGAGCACCCCCGCGGTTGGGGCATGCGCCTCGACCACGATCAACAGGACGCCCAGCAGCAGGGCAACGACACCGATCGTCGTCATCACTCGTCTCCACGCTCACGAGGACGCGGTCACGTCGCGTAGCCATTGTGCGATCGCGCCCTCGACTTCAACGGTAATCACGTTCGGCCGGATCTGCCACAAACGCTTCACGCCAGTTCAGAGAAGCACTTCACCGATCTGTCGCGCAGTCACCTTGGCAAGGTCGGCGAGGAACGGAATCCGTTCGTTGATCATCAGCTCGACCGGACCACGAAGCCCGAGAGCGTAACGCACAGAGCCTGATCCATCGATGATCGGAATTCCGATCGTTCGGAAATCCGGGGTCAACTCTTCGTCGTTGAATCCGTATCCTCGCTCGCGGGTCAACTCCAGTTCCCGGCGGATACCGGCAACATCGGTGATCGCGCGCTGGGTAGTCGCTTCACGTGGCAGCGCGGCGAGCTCGGAATCGTCGACATCGGACCAAGCCAGAAAGGCTTTCCCCAGGGCGCTCGCGTGCAAGGGAAGTCGAACACCCTGTAGCACATGTCCGTCGGCCTCGCGCCACCGACTGAACCCGAGCAACACCACCTCACTTCCGCTTCGCACTGCCAGGGAGGCGGATGCTCCTGTCGTCGCGGCCAATTGCTCCAAATAGGGCTCGGACAGATAGATCCGATGCTGCCGGTAGGAGACCTGTCCGTAAGCCGCCAGCGCCGCGCCGATGCGATACCGACTGGTTGCGTCGTCCTTCTCGAGGAACCCCGCGTCGACGAGCGACTGCAGCAATCGATGCGTGGTGCTGACCGCAAGCTCCTGTCGCCGCGCAACTTCCGAGACTCCCAGTTCTTCGCCACTGCGAAAACATGTGAGCAGGGTCAGGGCACGGGTTACCGTCTGAACTCCCGCGCCGCGTGCGTCCGTCACGAACGATCCTTTCGCTGTGGCCTGATCGACCTGAGAATCGGACGCTAACACGGACCCAGCAGTCCGGCCATCCTTTCCATCAGGCGGAAAGGAACTAGGCGAGGACCTACAAAAGCCCAGATGAACAGACTTCCGATGTTGTCAAGATTTCCAATCTCCAGAAAACAAACGGGGGTAAAACGGACACGCACCCAATAGCGTCATCGTCGTCAGTTCTGACGAATCAACGCCTGAAGGAGCCACATACATGTCCCGCTTCCGCCGACTGCCACGAGCTGCCGCTGCGCTCGCCCTGATCCCGCTGGCCGGGTTGGCGGTGGCGTGTGGCTCTTCCGATTCCGACAGCGCCGCAGGCAATTCCAGCGCCGACTTCACGCTCAAGGTCTTCGATCCCGGAAACTCCGGTGCCATCGCCGTCGGCAAGCGCGACGGAACCTACGACGAGGCGCTGGCACCGCTGGGCGCAAAGATCGAATGGGTCAAGACCACGCCGGGATTCAGCTCCAACCTCAAACTGTTCAACAGCGGTGAGCTCGACATCCAAACCGGCGCATACAGTCCCGTCGTCGGCGCACTGTCCAAGGACGTGGGTGTCCGCATCTTCGCCACGTCGGACCCCTACAACAAGGACCAGGCCGGCATCATCGCCACTCCGGAATCCGGCATCAAGACCGTCGCCGATCTGGCCGGCAAGCGCATCGCCGTCAACCCGGCAGGTAAGGGCGAGTACATCACGCTGAAGGCCCTGACACAGGCCGGAGTGCCGATCGATTCCGTCGAACGCGTTCCGCTGCAACAGGCAGACGCCGCGTCGGCGTTCTCCACCGGACAGGTCGACGCGTGGGCATCGTTCCTGATTCCGTACCAGGAGGCCAAGGCCAAGGGTGCGGTCGAGATCGCAACCGAGGCGAGCATCGACTCCGTGGACAGCACCATCATCGCCGGCCGCACCGCGATTCTCGAAGAGCATCCCGAGGTGGTCCAGAAGTTCCTCGAGGTCACCCAGGAACTCACCGCGAAGCAGCAGGCCGACCCGGCAGCGTTCGAGAACGTCTTCGAACAGACCGGTCCGCGCGCTCTCTCCGGACAGCGACTCGACGACGCGATCACCCTGGGCGGCCAGATCACCAACTTCCGCTACCCGACTGCAGCCGACGCTACCGACCTCGAATCCATCTCCACGCTGTTTGCCGAGAACAAGGTGATCCAGCAGCCGCTCAAGGGTAGTGACGTGATCTTCGACCTCCAGGGCGCTGTGGCAGGTTCAGCAGCGGCAGCGCCCACCACCGAGGGGAAGTGACCCGATGGTGACGCTGACCCGCCCCGCTCGAACGGCGCCGCAGTCAGTGGAGCATCCACAACTCGAAACGCCGCGCTACCGGCGCAATCGCACCCGACCTAAGTGGATTTCGATCCCCCTCCGCTTCCTGGTTCCGGCTCTGTTGGTCGCGGGATGGTGGATCGGGTCGGCTACCGGACTGATTCGAGAGGAGATCCTGGCCGGACCTCCCGCCGTGTGGACGGCCTTCGCCGAGCTGTACCAGTCGGGCCAGTTGGTCGACTTCGGTCTCGCGTCGCTTCAACGTGCTGCACTCGGTGTTTCGGTCGGCGTGATCGTCGGATTGGTGCTCGGGGTACTCTCCGGCCTCTCCTCGCTCGGCGAAGAACTGATCGACGGGGCCATGCAGATCAACCGCGCGGTTCCGTTCCTCGCGCTCGTTCCGCTGTTCATCGCCTGGTTCGGTATCGACGAAACCTTCAAGGTAGTGCTGATCGCGGTCGCTACCGTCGCCCCGATGTACGCGTACACCTACCTGGGAGTGCGCGGGGTCGATCGCAAGATGGTCGAAGCGGCACAAGGTTTCGGCCTGACGGGTTGGCGACTGGTGTTCGGAGCAATTCTTCCGACCGCCCTCCCCGGCGTTCTGATGGGGCTTCGGATCTGCCTCTCGCTGAGCATCACGGGATTGATCGCAGCCGAGCAGGTCGGCACCCGCGAGGGCATCGGATATCTGGTGACCCTGGCGCAGGAATACAACCGCACCGACTACATGGTTCTGTGCATCGTCATGTATGCGGCGCTGGGCCTGATTTTCGACGCCGTGGTCAGGTTGATCGAGCGGTACTCCATGCCGTGGCGGAGATTGTCGGTGGCACGATGACGAACACAGCCATCGGCTCGCTGCCATCCACCGAAGCACCTCTGCCGCCGTTGGCGACCCGTGAGCGGACCGGCACCACTGCGGCCGAGCGACGGGCCGGTTCACCAGTAGCGGTCTCACTGACCGGGGTGCGTAAGTCGTTCGGCGACAAGACCGTTCTGGGTGGCATCGACCTCGAGATCACTCGTGGCGAGTTCGTCGTCCTCCTCGGCCCCAGCGGAACGGGCAAGACGACACTGCTGCGCGTGCTCTCCGGACTGGAAGCACCGGACAGCGGTGAGGTGCTGGTCCCGCGCGACCGCACAGTCGTCTATCAAGAACCACGATTGATACCGTCCAAGCGAGTTCTCGCCAATGTCACAGTCGGACAGAAGCGCTCACGGCAGGTGACCGACAACGCACGCAACGCACTCTCCGAGGTCAACCTCGCGGACAAGCACCGTGCCTGGCCGGCCACGCTCTCCGGTGGTGAGGCCCAACGCGTCGCATTGGCTCGCGCCCTCGTTCGCGAACCTGAACTGCTGCTACTCGACGAACCCTTCGCCGCACTCGACGCCCTCACGCGACTCCAAATGCAGGACTTGGTAGGCGATCTGGTCGCCCGCCACCGTCCCGCGGTATTGCTGGTCACGCACGACGTCGACGAAGCCGTACGACTTGCCGACCGGGTACTCATTCTCGACAAGGGTGGGTTTGCCGTGGACGTCGACATTGATCTGCCACGCCCCCGCGACCGGAACGATCCCGAATCTTTGCGCTACCGAGCGAGCTTCCTGAAGGAACTCGGCGTCGGACGCACCTTCCCCGACGGACAGGACAGTCATGACATTGATCGCTGATTCCGCAATCGACACACTCTGGTACACCCGCTGCCCCGTTCCCACCGCCAGCGGCCTCGCGAACAGCCTCGGATGGCTCGACCGGACGGCAACCGAATCCGGAGTGCGATTCGGCGTACTACAAGATGCCGGACCGGAATTGGCAGTACGCCATTTCGACCACCATCTCTCCGGACTCATTCGCGAAGGTGGCAATGTCCCGGCACTGGCCGCGCGTGCCAGTGGTTCTCCGACGAGGCTCATCGGGCTCACCTGGATCGACGAGGCCCAGGCGATCCTGGTGCGTGGAGACTCCGACATCCGAGAAGCAGGCCTGCTGGCCGGCGCCCGGATCGGAATCCCGGCGTGGGCAGCCGATCAAGCCAGGAGCTTCCCCCGCGCCATGTCCTTGCACGGGTTCGCCTCCGCGCTTCGACTGGGCGAGTTGAGTTTTGCCGACGTCACCCTCGTCGAGGTTGCAACGACGGCAGCACCTGAGGTCAGCACCGCCTCCTCGACCCGCAACACGACGTGGGGTGTCGAATCCTTGCTGCGCGGCGACGTCGACGCCATCTACGTCAAGGGCGCCCGCGCCCAGGAAGTTGCCCGCGAACACGGCCTCGCCGTAGCTGTCGACCTCGATTCCACTGCATCCCTTCGTGATCGCGTCAACAACGGCACACCGCGTCCGATCACGGTTCATGCAGATCTCCTCGAACAACGCCCGGACGTCGTCGTGGGCTTCCTCGCCGAGAGTCTGCGGGCGGCAGACTGGGCGGCGGCCAACATAGACGAGGTTCGAGCCGTTCTGCAGACCGAAACGCAGTCGGGGCCCGAGGGTGTCGTGGCAGCGTACGGCGAGAATTTCCACACCGGACTGCATTTGAGCCTGTCGGACGAGCGTGTCGATCTGCTCGGCGTGCAGAAGCAGTTCCTCTATGCGCACGGCTTCCTCGCCGCCGACTTCGACCTGCAGTCCTGGGTGGCGCCCGAACCCCTCGAACAGGCACGCGCACTTGTCGCCGCTCAGAAAGACACACTCAAATGACCGAGGTCTACTGGGAGCTACCCTCGCGCGGCGACGGACGCCGGGCAGTGGCCGCACTGAACAGTCGAGGCGGATTCGGCGCACAACGCCCCACCACAATCGCGACCGATGTTCGCCCCGGAAACTTCGGGCCCTTCGACGAACTGGCGCAGATCGTTCTCGCCGCCGAACTGTCTGGCGTCGACGGCGTTGTCGCACCGTACGATCCGAATGGGGAAGAATCCTGGATCGTTGCCGCCGCCGCACTACGTCAGACGCGTCATTCGCGAGTGGTCGTGGAATTTCATCCCACTTTCGGCACTCCTGTCTACGCCGCCAAAATGTCCGCGACACTTCAGCGTCTGTCGGCAGGTCGTCTCGAGTGGCGAGTGAAGGTCGATACTGACGCCGAAGATGCCACCGCTCGCGGAGACGTGGTTCGAGGAGCCGACCGCTACGCGCGCGCCGCGGAGTTCCTGACCGTCGCCCGTGGCGTATGGAACGAGGAACAAATTCTGCCAGGCGGATTCGGTGGCACGGGTTACGACTTCGACGGCGAATACTACGACGTGCTCGGCGGCGGATTCCGAGGCATCTTGTCGGGACTCCCTTTTCCCCGAGTGCATCTGACCGGCGATTCTCCGGAAGCTCTGGAACTGTCCGCTCACCACGGCGACGTCCATCAGTTCACGCTCGCCGGTGACGAGCTCTCGACGCGGATCACGGCCCTCGACGACCGAGCGTCCGAACTCGGCAGGACTGTCGAGAAGGTGCTGCGCATCCCGATCATCGCGAGGGAGACAGCCGACGAAGCCTGGGCTCGCGTCGAACGGCAACTGAGAGAATCCGATTCCACTGCGTTCGAGATCGATCGGGGCGGCATCCTCTGGTCCGGATTCGACCGCATCGGCTACGAGCACAGCATCGGTCTTGTCGGAAGCTACGAGGAAGTGGCACAGCGACTCTCGTCGTATCGAGATCTCGGCGTGGACGGTTTCGTCCTGTCGGGTCGGCCACACATCGAAGAGCTGCACCGGGCGGGCGAGCATCTCCTGCACCTGGTCGATCCCGAGGGTCGGATCCGCAAGGAAGAGAAGGCCACCACAGAAGAGAAGGCCACCGCATGAGCATAGATTTCTACTGGCGGATCGGAATGGAGGGCGACCACGCGTCGCTTCGTACACCGCGTCGCTACAACCGCGGTGACGCCGGTGGATACGGGCCGGGCAACATCGCTCCCGCGATCCGGGGCGGCGAGTTGGACGGATACAGCTACATCGACCACATGGCCGCGGTGGCAAAGGCTTCCGAATCCGCCGGCTTCCTCGGTGGGCTGCTGCCGTCCTTCCCGATGACCGAGGATCCGTGGGCGACCGCCGCAGCGTTGGCCGCCGAGACCACCACGTACCGTTTCATGGTTGCGTTCCAACCGGGGTTCCTTCACCCGGTCCAGGCCGCGCGGATGTCGGCCAGTCTGCAGCGCGCAACCGGTGGACGTCTGGTCTACAACATCATCAGCGGCGGAGGTGGAGCGCCTCAGCTGTGGTGGGGCGACAAGGTCGACCACGACGATCGCTACACCAGGACATCCGAGTTCCTCGATGTCCTCAAGGGTGTGTGGGACGGTGAACCTTTCGACTTCGACGGTCGCTTCTTCCAGACCCACGGCGCCGCACTGCCACCCGGACTGGCCGGCCAACCGTTTCCCGAGGTGTACTTCTCCGGATCTTCGGCCGCAGCCGTCGCCGCCGCCGGACTGCACTCCGATTACTACCTTTCCTGGCTGGAGCCGTACGCCGATCTCAGAGCCAAGATCGACGGCGTGCGGGAGAACTCGGCCAAACTGGGACGCACGCCGAAATTCGCCGTACGCATCGACGTCGTAGCCCGGCACACCGAAGAAGCTGCGTGGGCCGAGATCGAGAAGGGGTGGGCTTTCGTCGACAAGGGCGCCGCCGACCGAGCAGCGCAGGGCGATTCGGTAGGAGCCGCCCGCATCAAAGGCTGGGTACCCGAACACATCACCGGCTACCGGGATCTGGAGGTGCAGCCCAACGTGTGGTGCGGTTTCAGCCTGATCCGCGGAGGCCCGGCGTTCGGACTGGTCGGCAGCTACGAGCAGGTCGCCGAAAGACTCGACGAGCTGCGCGAGCTGGGCGTCGACGCCTTCATCCTCGCCGGCAACCCGCATCTCGAAGAGGCATACCGCGTCGGCGAAGAAGTTCTTCCCCTCCTGCAGCGCACCCCGATCACACCTTCTGGACTGGAGACTCGATGACCACCACCGAAACTCGACTCGACGCCGATACTGCAGCATTCGTCGAGGAAGCGCGCAAAGTAGCAGACAAGGCATTCGACGTCTTCCGTAAGACCGGAACGGTTGCAGCCAACGGGACCGTCAACTTCGTCGAACGCGTGCCCGGTACCGAAATCGCAGTCGCCCTGAACGATCCGGGACCGTGGGCGGACGATCCGTCGGTGTCACCGGTGGTCGCCACCTTCGACGGAGAAGTGCTGTCCGGCAACGGATCGGCCGGTTTCGTCACCGGCTACGCGTCCGTCTTCCGTCAGCATCCGGAAATCACCAGCGTTGTCCACATCCACACTCCGTGGCTCGGCGGTTGGGCACAGACTCATCGGACGCTCCCCATCCGCTATGCGGCTTCGCAGAGGCTGACGCTCTCCCGAGAGATTCCGCCGCACATCGATCGGTCCCGTTCTGCCGGCGATTTCATTCTCGAGCGTCTCGAACACGATCCCGATCTGGTGGCGATCTTCGAAGCCAACGGCGGGGTCAACGTCATCGGCCGCAGCGGGTTGCTCGACCTCGCGAAGTTCGTCGTCCTCCTCGAGGAAGGCGCACAGTTCCAGGCGATCGCCGAATCCCTCGGCGGTTCGGTCGAATTCGATCCGTCCAACCTCGCCGTCCAGTGGGGCCGTAGCGGGCTCGCCGACGAGGCGCGCCGACGCGGCCTCATCTAGCCACCTCCATCACTGATTCAGAACAGGAAACCGTAGATCTCATGACCGTTCGCGTCGGATACTTCCCACACAACAATTCACTGTTCGTTCTGCGCCACACCGGAATCCTCGAACGTCGTCTCCCGGATGTCGAGTGGGTGGACCTGCGCGAGCTTCCCGCCAAGCCCGCAGTCAACCCGGAGAACGCCTTGCCGACCCTGCACTCGGACTGGCTGTTCGAGGAGGGCGGATACGACGTGATCGGAACCGGATTCACGCCGCCCGTCACCGGATTGGCTCAGGGCCGCGATCTCGTCTACATCGGAATTTCCGGCCCCCGCGTGGAGAACGGGCGCCTGGTAGTCAAAGCAGAGTCCGAGATCAACACGGTAGAGGACCTGCGCGGCAAGCGAGTCGGCATCGCGCACGGATCGTGGCAGACCACACTTCTGTTGTTCGCCTTGGATCAGGCGGGGCTGACCTGGTCCGACATCGTCCCCGTCGATACCGACGTGCGCGGTGGTGGAGCGGATCTCGTCGACGGCACCATCGATGCCTGGGTAGGTGCGTACCCGGGGCTGACGGACATCGAAGCGAACCACGAGCTGCGCACGCTGATCGCCACCGACGGGCTCTTCAGCCACCCCTCACTGTGGTTCACCCGGCGCGATTTCGCGGAGACCAATCCGGAGGCCCTTCAGGCGATCATCGAGGCTCTGCAGGAATCCGATGCGTGGATCGAAGCCAATCCCCGCGAAGCCGCGCAGATCTTCGTCGACGACGTCGAGAAGCGTGGTGGGTCCGCAAGCCTCGATGCCTGGGAAGCTGCACTGCGCGGACGTCCTTTCGGCGTCAACCCGGTCACCGACGAGTTCCTCGACGAGCAGCAGCGGGCGGCCGATCTCCTGCTGAGCAACGGACTACTGCCGAAGGCGGTCACCGTCCGCGAAGCAGTCGTGCCGTGGATCAGCGAGTTCGTCGGTTCGGATCGTTCGTCGATCTGATGACCCACAGCTGACAGATCAGCTTCACACGTGACAGATACCGGACGGTCTGCCATTGTGAAGAGATGCGGCGGCGCGTGGGTGAGAGTTGGTCCACGCGACCAGTCTCAGGGGTAACCCCTGGGTCGGCCAGAAGAATTGGATACTGCGTCCACCGGCGCTCGGCACGCTCCGCGTGCTTGCCGCCGCTCCGGACAAAGGATTTGGTCACCCCACGCCGCCGCATCTCGGGCTCGATCCATGCGTGACTTCGAGCTCGATCCCGAGTTGGCGCGGCGTCTGGCAGTTGCGGCCGCTGACGCTCCATGGACACTCGGTGGACTCGAGGAGGCGTTCGGAACAGTCCACGGTGTGTCGGCGACATCGCTGGCCGTCCGGGTGCTCGATCTCATGCCCGCTCCACCGTTCGAACCTCAGACTCTGTACCGATTGCTACGCGAACTGCCGCGGCTTCGACCCGTCCCGGTCTCGATGGACACCAACGAATCCTCGGTGTGGCGGTTCGACGTCCCGCGCTACAACACCAGTGCGGACCTGGCGCGTTCACTGGATCTGACGATCTCCGAACTCGAGTGGTTCTCCGACCGTGGGGAGTGGCTGCGCACGAAACCATTGCAACTGCGCCACTACCGGCCGATGCAGATCAGCAAGAAGGCCGGGGCTCGCCTCCTCGAGATACCCAAACCCCGGTTGCGGGAAATCCAACGCAAAATTCTGCGCCGCATCCTCGACCAGGTGCCCGCGCACGACGCAGCTCATGGGTTTGTTCGCGGACGAAGTCCACTGACTTTTGCAGCGCCGCATGCACAGTCGGAAATCGTGATCGGCGTGGATCTCATGCAATTCTTCCCGTCGATCACCGGAAACCGTGTTCACGCGGTCTTCGCCGCTCTCGGTTACCCACCCGCCGTGGCAGGAGTGCTCACCGGATTGTGCACTGTTGCAACACCTGCCGATACTCTGCGCGGTCTACCTTATGCACAGGCATCACAGCTACGCACCGCGCATCTGCCACAAGGCGCGCCCACTTCGCCGGCACTGGCGAATCTCGTCGCGCGCACATTCGACATCCGCTCGAGCGCACTCGCACAGGCGAACTGGCTCACCTACACCCGATACGCCGACGACCTCGCCTTCTCCGGAATCGAAATAGCCGACGTCAGCACCCTCCTCTGGACGATCAAGCAGATCGCCCAGGACGAAGGGTTTGCCGTACATCCGCGAAAGACCAAGGTGATGCGCCCTCATCGACGCCAACACCTCACCGGGCTGGTGATCAACGACCAACCGTCGTATCCGCGTGACGACTACGATCGCCTGCGCGCTCTGCTGCACAATGCCGCCAATACTTCTGCGCAGGAACAGAATCGAGCGGGAATCGAGCACTTCCGCGCCCATATCTACGGCCGGATCGCGCACATCGGCGAAACCAGCACTACGCGCCGACGCACATTGCTGCGCCTGGCTGAACGTGTGGACTGGGACGACTAGTGCCCGCGAGCAGTCAGACCCTCGGGGTGTACGCCATGCATTCGACTTCCATGTGCGCACCCAGCGCCAGTCCGTCTGTTCCGAACGCACTGCGGGCCGGCAGTCTCGACGCCGGGAAGTACTCGAGATAGACCTTGTTGAACTCCTGCCAGCGTGACATGTCGTCAAGCATGACAGTGCATTTGAAGATCGCTTCGACACCGGAACCGTAGGCGATCAGCGAAGCCACGATGTTCTCCATGGTCTGGCGGGCTTGCGCTTCGAAGCCGTCGGCCAAGGTTCCGTCGGGAAGCATGCCGATCTGACCCGACAGATACAGGACGTCTCCGACGCGAACTCCGGTGGAGAACGGTGTATCGAAAGCGGGTGGGATGAACTCGACGATCTGAGATGAATCCATTAGATCTCCTCGGAAGTGGAATATGCGTGACGAGTAGCGCTTCAGAGCACTGGACGGGCGCGCACATCGGCCAGGAAGTGCGCCACCAACTCGTTCCACGCGTGTGGGTCCTCGAAGTAGGGGGAGTGGCCGCGGTCGGCAAGTTCGACGACTTCTGCGTGAGGCAGGAATTCGGCGGCGCTGCGAATCCGATCGGGTGTCATCAGATCGTCCAGCTCGCCCGCGATCAACAGAACCGGTGCCGCCACCGCGGCAAGCTCTTCCGGCGAGTAGTTGTGGGCCTTGAGAATTCGGAAGAACTCGGTGTCCGGTGGCCGATGACCGAAGGTGCCGAGGGCTTGGTACAGGTATGCCCTCGCCATGTCCAAGCTCGGCAACCGTCCGCCCACAGCGGGATGTTCCCCCAGGGGCCGCGCGGTGACGGGCGCCGCGGTGAGGGGCGGTGCACTGTCCGGACCGAAGCCGACGGGAATGCCGCCGGTCGTGCAGGCCAGGACTACCGACTCCACTCTGTCCGGAACAGCGATCGCGGTTCCCAACGCGGCCCAACCGCCCATCGACTGGCCGACCACATGCGCTCGATCGACGTCCAGCAGGTCCATGATTTCGATCAGATCCGAGACAGCGGCTACCGGGCCGTGGTTGCCGTTCTCGTTGGTAGACCGGCCGAATCCTCGCTGATCCCAGCTGATTACCCGATAATGCTGAGCGAAGTACGGTACCTGTTGGTACCAGACCGCGGCATTGCCGCCGAGACCGTGCGTGAGAATCAGATCCGGGCCCTCGCCGGCAGTCTCGTACCAGACCCGTTCGCCGTCTGCGACGGTGATGAAGCCCTCGGTCCGTGGAATCATCCTTCTTCTCCTGCGTCGGACGGGCGCTTGCCCGAAGTGTGGTCAGTAAGGAGTTGCTGCACTTCATCGGTCGCCCGCAGCAGGTGTTCTTCGACCATCCGTGTCGTTTTCGCGTCGAAGTCGGTGTCGAAACCGATCACCGTCAACGCGCAGAGGGGAGAGCCCTTGCGAGAGGACACTGCCCGCGAGACCGAACCGATGATGTCCTGAGATCGTTTGTGGACGACCGCGAATCCGGTTTTCTGCGTCTCGGCGATGTCGGCGAGGAACCCGGTGGGGCCTTCGAGTGGATAGCCACTCTTTTCCACCATTGCCAGGTAAGGCGCCCGGGTATTGTCCTCGAGTGCCGCCACCAACGCGAGCGGTCCCGCGAACCGGTGCGGCGGAAGTAGATCCCCGAGCATCCGAGTGATCATCTTGAGTCGCTCGGGACGCAGCGCCGCGATGATCCGAGTCCCGCCACTCTCGAGAACCTGCAGATTCACCATCATGTCCGTGCTCTCGGACAGCACCCGCATGGTCGGATCGCACAAGGCCGCCAACGAATGCGCTGCCGCTTCGTGAGAAACCTGCAGTGCAGCCGGGCCGGGGAGATAGCGACCGTCGTAGCGGAAGACCCAACCACGGTTCGCGAGTTCGCCAAGTACTCGGTGCGCAGTCGGGCGGAGCATCCCGACTTCTTCTGCCAGCTCACTGAGCTTCATCGGCGTGGTCGAGCGCGCGATGGCCTCGAGTAGATCCAGCGCTTTGTCGACGGCGGACGCAGAACCCTTCGTCATCCGATCCCCTCCCGGTGCCGTGTGAGTACCCGGCGATCCGAAATCTCGTGTTCTTGGAAAACCCTTGGCATTCGCCTAGGAAATTACTATAGTCACAACAATCGTTCCGGCGTACGGAATTCTTTGAGCGTCTTCACCTTCCCACCGGATTACCGGCAAGGAAGTCCTATCTTTCCCAGCGAGAGGCTTTCGGACATGACGGTTGGACATACCCTTCGGTCGACACCACGGTTCAGAGTTGTTGCCCTGGCAGCGGTCGCGACGGCTGCTTTGGCACTGACCGGCTGTTCGAGCGACGCCACGGCCTCCGACGACGGGGGCACCCAGACCACCACGATTCGTATCGCACCTCAACCGATCGCGGACTTCGCACCGATCTGGCTGGGTATGGAGCAAGGATTCTTCACCGCTGAGGGACTCGACATTCAGCTCGTCGAGGGCGGGGCCAGCTCCTCGGCTCAGATTCCGTTGCTGCTCAGTGGAAATGCAGATATGGCAGCCACGACTGCCGCTGCCGCAATTCAGGCACGCAGCCAGAACATGCCCGTCACCATCGTCGGAGGGCTCACGAATTTTGCCGCGAATGACGATGTCGACCAATCCGGTCTCGTTGTCGCCAAGGACAGTTCCATCAGTGGATTCCGTGACCTCGAAGGCAAAACCGTTGCGATCAGCGGTTTGAAGTCTGTCAGCGAGGCGGTCATCTCTGCCGCGGTGGAGAAATCCGGCGGAGCAGCCGACAAGGTCTCGTTCATCCAAGCGCCCATGCCCAACCTCGGTGACCTCGTTTCCACTGGCGGAGCCGATGCAGCATTCCTCATCGATCCGTTCCTGAGCAAGGCAACCGACTCCGGGCTGAAGATCCTCGGCCACCCCTTCCCCCTGGCCGCACCCGGCGTGCCAGGAACCTCGCTGGTCGCTTCGGAATCGTTTGTCAATGCGAACCCCGACTCTCTCGCTAAATTCCGTACGGCGCTTGCCAAATCGGTCGACTACGCCAATCAGAATCCGGGCGCGGTCAAGGCTGCACTCTCGACACAAGCCAAGATTCCGCTCGAAATGCTGGCCAACAGCAAGAATCCTCAGTTCGTCGCAGTAGTGGAACCGGGCACTCTCGGGGCGGAGATCGAACTGTTGGTCAAGTACGGGGTTCTGACGGAGTCGGTCGATACCGAATCCTTGCAGACCCCGGCCAACTGAGTTGTCCGCCTTGACAACCCCGAAAACACGCCGCAGGCAGGTACTGCTCGGACGGCTGCTGACGCTCTTCGCGCTGGCAGCCGCCTGGCAGGTCTTCGGAATGCTGGGCGACGAGAATGTCAAGGGTGTTCCGAAGTTCAGTGACGTGGCAGTGGCGTTCGTCGACGAACTCGGTACCTCTTCGCTGTGGACGTCATTGGGACAGACGTTGACCACAACCGCCATCGGCTTGGCGCTGTGTCTGGTGATCGGAATCCCGGCAGGACTGCTGCTCGCCGCGCACCCGTTCCTGACAGTCTCTTCGCGCTTCGTCATCGACTTCTGCCGGACCGTTCCGCCGCTCGCGATCATTCCCCTCTTTCTGTTGATCATGGGCCCGACGCAACGTATGGCGGTTGCGCTGATCGTGGCGGTGAGCGTGTGGCCGATTCTGCTCCAGACCATCCACGGAGTACGCAATGTCGATCCGGAACTACTGGCCACCGCACGATCCTTCCGACTTCCACTGTGGCGCAGACTCGCTCTCGTCGTCGCGCCCGCGTCGATGCCCTACATCTTCACGGGAATTCGTATCTCGGCAACACTGAGTTTGCTACTGACCATCGGTGCCGAACTGATCGCCGGGGTTCCCGGACTCGGCAAGGAAATCCTGCTGAGCCAATCCGTCCCCGACCGAATGTTTGCACTCATCGTCGTCGCCGGAGTGCTCGGCATGCTACTCGCGTTCGCTGTGATGGCAATCGAGAATCGTTTACTTGCTTGGCATTACATCCCGAGGAGGATGACGACGTGAAGATGATGTCCGGGATTCGACTCCTCGCGTGGGAGTTGTGGCTGCCGATCTTGATCGTCGTCGTGTGGTACTTCGGATCCGCGTCGAGTAAGTCGCCGTACTTTCCGCCGTTGTCACGAATCTGGAAAGCATTTGTGGACAACTGGTTCGGTGCAGGCTTTACTCGAGATGTCGTACCCAGCCTGACCAATCTTGCCTTCGGCCTCACCGTGGCGCTGGTGCTCGGCATCGGGGCGGGTCTGCTTCTTGCTCTGTTCCCACTGGCTGCCGAGATCGCTGATCCGTTCCTCCAGTTCTTCCGCGCCATACCCGCACTCGCTGTCCTGCCGGCCCTGTTCATCGTCTTCGGTACTGGTTCCTCGGGCAACGTCGCCGCCATCGCTTTCGGCGCGGTCTGGCCGATACTCCTCAACACCCTCGACGGCATTCGCTCCATCGACCCGAGTATCCGCTTGGTGGCGCGCAGCTATCGCATCCGTACACCCCTGCTGGTCACGCAGGTACTCCTCCCCGGAGCGATGCCTCAGATAACGGTCGGCATCCGTACCAGTCTCGCGATCGGCGTCGTCATCATGGTCGGCAGCGAAATGTACGTCTCCACTGCAGGAATCGGCCACTTCGTGATCGTCGCGCAACAGACCTTTGCCATCGCAGACATGTGGTCCGGAATCCTCCTGCTCGGAATCATCGGGTACGTGCTCAACGTCGGCTATGGCGTGATCGAACGATGGTTGCTCAGATGGCAGCCTCGGACCCACGGCGCACTCGCAGTGAAAGGAAACTGATGTCATCCACAGAATCTGCGGCATCCACCCCCGCAGTCGAACTGAACGGCCTCGGGGTGACCTACGGCGGACCTACCGGCCGCGAAGTGCTTCGCGGGATCGATCTCTCGGTTGCACCCGGAGAAATCGTCTGCATCGTCGGACATTCCGGTATCGGCAAAAGCACCCTGATTCGGTGCATCGCCGGTTTGCAGAAGCCGACCACGGGTGAGGTCCGCATCGCCGGGATCGCGATCGACGCTCCGCCCGCCACTCTTGCGCTCGTGTCACAGGATTACGGACGCACACTGATGCCCTGGCTTCGAGTGGGCGAGAACGTTCGCCTGCCGCTGCGGGGCAACGGCCTGGCACGCAGGGTTCAGAACGAGAGGGTAACCGAGGCGCTCGCCGTCGTCGGTCTGGAAGGAGCTGCGCGTTCCTACCCCTGGCAGTTGTCCGGCGGAATGCAGCAGCGGGTAGCGATCGCCCGCGCCCTCGCCTATCGGCCGCAGGTTCTACTCATGGACGAACCCTTTGCATCGGTCGACGCCCAGACCCGCGCGGAACTCGAGGACCTGCTGCTGACGCTTCAACGTGATCTTGGCATCACCGTCCTCCTCGTCACCCACGACGTCGACGAATCGGTGTACCTGTCCGATCGAGTGGTCGTCCTCGGCGGAACGCCGGCGTTGATGCAGGACATCGTCGACGTTCCGTTGATCGGTGCTCGGGACCAACTGACCACCAAGGCGGACCCACTGTTCATCGAGTGTCGTACCAGGGTTCTGTCCGCGATCCAGCAGTCGAAGGTGGTGGCGCCCGTGTAGTGGGCGCCTCGCTTAGGCTGGCTCCGTGATCCTTCTCCTCATCGGCCTCGCGCTGCTCGGATTCTGCGGCTACCGGTTCAGGCAGGATCGGCGGAGGCTGAGCAACGGCGTCTATCTACTTCTCGGACTGATCTTCACCGGTCTGTGGATGCTGCAGTCGGGTGCGCCGGGAACCGAGGTTCCGTCGTTTGTCATCGCGACGATCGCTCTGCTCTCACCGTTGCTGGTGCTCCTGCTCGCGGGATTCCTGATCGTCAACGGGGTCACGATGCTGCGACGCGAGGGATTCAGCGTCGCGAATCTGCTCTCACTCGTCGCGGGTCTCGGACTGCTCGTTCCCTACGTGTTGCTCGCATCTGCGTTGCTGACGCAGAGGTACTGGCTCGCAGTCGTTCTCGGATCGTTCAGTCTGGTCGCGTCGTACCTGGGGTTTCTGTTCACGAGCTTTCTGCTCTACTCCTACGTCTACGGACGCCAGAAGTACCAGCCCGGGATGGACGCGATAGTGGTGCACGGCGCCGGACTTTCGGGTGCCGACGTGACGCCCCTGCTGGCCAGCCGTCTGGACAAGGCGGCGGACGTCTTTCGCGCCGAGGTGGCCGAAGGACGTTCGCCGTTGTTGGTCGTCAGCGGCGGGAAGGGATCGGACGAGGTGGTCAGCGAGGCCGAGGCAATGTGCGTCTACCTCGTCGATCACGGGATACCGCGTGAGAACGTGATGCTCGAGGACCGCTCGACCACCACGCTCGAGAACCTCGAGTACACCAGGGACCTTCTCCGTGCCAACACCACGAAGCCTCGAATGGTTCTGGTCACCAGCAACTTCCACATACTGCGAACCGCGACGTTTGCCCGGAGCCTCGATCTGGACGCGGAAGTCATCGGTTCCCACACCGCCCGGTACTACCTGCCGAGCGCGACCTTGCGCGAGTTCGCCGCCGTCACGGTGGAGCACAAGTGGCTCAACGGAACGGTCTGCCTGATCCTGGCCGCCCTGCCACCGCTGGTGGTCTGGGCGGCAGGAGGTATTGCGTAGCAAGCATCACCGAATCAGGCTCTCGACGCCCATCGGTCGGCGACCCAAAAGCAGTTCGACAGCAGCACTGCCCGCAAGGAAGTCGTGGTGGTTGTAGAACTCGAACATCGCAGCCAATCGTGAACTGGCGTTGACATCCAGACCAGTGCCGATCTGTTCGCGCCACCGATCCACGCTGATCTGATCTATCGCGACGGTACGTGACGTCTGCTTTTCCACCATCTGTGCCACCTCCATGACACTGAGCGATTCCGGGCCGCCCACTTCGTACGTCGCTCCGTGATGCTCGCCCGGACCCTCGCTCAGAACAACCGCGGCCACGGCCGCCACATCTGACAAACTCACGAACGAGAACTTCGTTTCCGCGCTGTACGGCAGGACGATGGTGTCGGATCGACCCGTGAGTACCGCTTCGAAATTCTGCGCGTACGCACACGGCTGCAGCACAGTCCATTTCAAGGGCGAACGATGCAGTTCGTCCTCGCACCTGGCTTTGTCCAGGTGATGCGGCATGGACGGGCTGAACGGCCACGCCACGGAATGATAGACAAAGTGTTCCACTCCCGCCGACGCCGCTGCCGTCAGCGCATTGCGAAGCAGTGCGGGCTCGTCGGGATGGACGTTCGGGGCGATGAAGTACACCCCTCTGCACCCCGCAAGTGCCTTGCGCAACCCACTACCCGTTTCGAGTTCTACCTCGTAGTCGCCCTCGACTCGTGCCTTTCGCACCAGTCGCCGCACCGTCACGCTCGGCGGCAGTGCAGCGACGAGGGCCTCACCGGTCTTACCCGCGGCGCCGATCACCGCGATGTCGGCGCCGCGAGCAATTCCGTTCTCCATGAGAGTTTTCCGTCCTAGACGTAGTCGTAGACCGCTGAGGTGGCGCCACCGGAAAGCTGCGCGTAGCCCGGACCCCGATCGAAGAAGGGTTCGTTCTCGCCGCGCTCCGAGCGCAACTGATCTCGCAGCTCCGTGGTAGCAGCCTCGTCGACGGACGGCTCGTCACCGTCGATCACGACTACACCGTAGTCGTCGCGTGCACCTTCGACGGAAACCTTGCGCCACTGAATGTCTCGCAAGACCTCTTCGATCGGGCGCTCCAGTGGATCTCCCCAACCGCCGCCACCGGTGGTACGAATCCGTACGACCTCGCCGGCCTTGATCGGCTCGGCATCGGTCAGTGCGTCGAACTCACGCTCGTTCGGTCCACCCGGATCCAGGACGACGGAGAACGGCCGACCGGCCTTGCCGCCCTTGACTCCCCAGCAGGCGAGGATCGAACGGTCCGCGATGGACATGAAGTGCGCATCCTTGAGCATGCGGATGTGCTTCTCGTATCCCAGGCCGCCGCGGTAGCGTCCGGCTCCGCCGGAATCCATGGCCAGACCGAGCTTCTCGACGATGAAGGGGAAACGGCTCTCGGTGAATTCGGTCGGCAGGTTCCGTGAGTCGGGAACGACGTGAATCGTGTCCTCACCGTCGGCGTAGTAGCGTCCGCCGGAACCGCCACCGAGCACCTCACGCATGAGGTACGAGTGACCCTCGAAGTCCTCGCCGTACACACCGGTGTACCTGATGGTCTCCTGATCGGCGGGCATGTTTCCGTCCACAGCCTTGGCGACGACGCCGGCCAGCACTCCGAGCAGACGGAGGATGACAAACGTGCGAGCGTTGGTGGGGGCAGGGAAGATCGGGGTGATCAATGTTCCCTTCTCGGGGAACTTCATCTCGATCAGCGGTACGACGCCCTCGTTGACATCCAGTTCGGCCATGCGCTCCGGGGTGTCCGCGAGGTTACGCAGAATCGGGGCCAACCACTTGATGAGGAAGTTTCCGTCCGCGTAGTCACCGCAGTGGTTGATCGGACCCTTCGCCTGCGGTCCGGTTCCGTTGAAGTCCAGGATGAGTCGCTCGCCGCCCTCGTCCTCCGGCCGCGTCTTCGTGAGCGTGATGCGCTGGATGTGGAGCATCGGCTCGTCGACGCCGTCGTGCTCGGCGTAGTCCTCCCATGTGTACTCACCGACCGGGATCTTACTGAGGATTTCGCGGCGGTACGTCTCGGTGGTCGCGTCCATCATCGCGTCGAAGCACGACTCGACGGTGTCGACTCCGTATCGCTCGAAGAGTTCGGTGAGTCGACGCGCACCCATCAGGCACGCCGAGCACTCGGCGTCGAGGTCAGCGGCGAGTGCATCCGGCATGCGGGAGTTACGCGTCATGATGCGCAGCGCGGCCTCGTTGGGAACTCCCTGGTCCCACAGTTTGATCGGCGGAACCATCAGTCCCTCTTCGTACACCGTGGTGGCACCGGACGGCATGGAGCCAGGGCAGCAACCGCCGATGTCGTCGTGGTGACCGAATGCCTGAACGAACGCAACAACTTTCGGCTCGGCATCGGGAGTGACGCGGGCGAAGACAGGCACCGTGACGCACAGGTCGGGGAGGTGGCCGATGCCACCTTCGGACAGGTAGACGTCGTTGTGGAAGTACACGTCTCCCGGCTTCATCGTCTCGAGCGGGAAGTCCCGGGCGATCGGATGGACCAGCGCGGAATACGAACGGCCCGTGAGCTTGCGGAGGTTCCGGTCGTGAATACCCGCGCGGAAGTCGTGAGCGTCACGGATCATCGGTGAGCGCGAGGTGCGCGAAATGGAGGTCTCGACCTCCATTTCCACGCTGGCGAGGTAACCGGCGACGATCTCGACCAGAATCGGATCAGGTGACGCGCCGTCGGTAGCGGTGAGTCGGTACGGCTTGGCCGCGGTGGCAGCAGCAGCATCGAGAATGGCGGTCATCACTTCACTCCGTTCGAGTCGGAAGACTTCGAGATACGGATGTTCCCGAAGGTGTCGATACGTGCCGAGAATCCGGGATGGATCGGGACAGTCGAGCTGAACTCCTCGATCACGGCCGGTCCTTCGATGACGTCACCCGCACCGAGCAGCGTGCGGTCGTAGGTAGCCGTTTCGACCCAGCTGTCGAAATACGATTGACGCGAACCGGTTAGAGCCGAGTCGGCGCCGGTGCCGGCGGGGATCTCCTTGAGCGTCGGACGCTTGATCGGGCCGATGCCACTCACGCGCAGGTTGACCCACTCGACGTGCTGCGACGGGTCTCCCCGGAAGTCGTAGCCGTACAGTTCGCGGTGCGCCTGGTGGAACGCCTCGGCCGCGTCGTCCATGATCTGCGCCGTGACGGTACCTTCCGCCACCGGGACGCGAACCTCGAAGGCCTGACCGAGGTAACGTAGATCCGCAGTACGGGAGTACTTGCGCTGCGTCTCGTCGAATCCTTCTTCGGCGAGCGCGATCTCGGCTTCGCCGGCCAGCGCGTCGAACTGGCTCTGCAGGTCTTCTGCCTTCAACCGGTCGTGACGACTCACATGCGTCTGGACGTAGTCGTTGCGGACATCGACCGTCAGCAGACCGAACGCGGAGACGTTACCCGGATTGAGCGGGACAAGAACGTCTTTCAGTCCCAGAATGTCGACGAGACGGCAGGCGAGCAGGGAGCCGGAGCCGCCGAACGTCACGAGGGTGAAGTCACGAACGTCGAGGCCACGCTTGACCGTGATCTGACGCAGGGCGTTGGCCTGGTTCCACGCCGAGACCTCGAGGACGCCGACTGCACACTCCTCGAAGCCCAGACTGAGCTGTGTTGCAAGCTCTTCGAGGCCCTTGCGTGCCAGTTCTGTGTCGAGAGGGATCTCGCCACCGAGCAGGTGGGGTGGGATGCGTCCGAGCAGTACGTGCGCGTCGGTGATGGTCGGTTCGCTGCCGCCCTTGCCGTAGCACAACGGGCCGGGATCGGCGCCTGCCGACTGAGGGCCGACTCGGAGGGTGTGTTCCGGCGTCATCCACGCGATCGAGCCACCGCCGGCGCCGACGGTCACGACGTCGATCATCGGGATCTTCGACGGGTAGTTGCCCACTCGCCCTTCGGTGGTCAGCGCGGGCTCGCCCCGAACCACGACGGTGACGTCCGTCGATGTTCCGCCGCCGTCACAGGTCAACACCTGCTCGACGCCGGCCGCATCGGCGATCAGCGCGGCACCGAGAGCACCGGCAGCCGGTCCCGAAAGTACTGTCGTAATAGGCTGGTGAACAACCTCTTTGGCCGAGAGAACACCGCCGTTGGACTTCATGACGTAGAACGGAATGTCGCGGGGTTCGCCGTCGGTGGTCGAGAACTCACGCAAGCGATTCGCGATGTTGTTCACATAGTTGCGGATGTTCGGCTTGACCGCGGCGTCCACGAGAGTGGTGATGGACCGCTCGTACTCGCGGTACTCACGCAGCACCTGGCTCGAGATGCTCACCGTCGCATCGGGGAAGACTTCGAAGAGGATGTCGCGTACGCGCTCCTCGTGCGTCGGATCTGCGTACGAGTGCATGAGGCAGACGCCGATAGTGCGAATACCGCGGTCCTTGAAGAACTGCGCTGCGCTGCGGACACTCTCTTCGTCGAGCGGACGAATCTCGCTGCCGTCGAAGGAAAGGCGTCCACCGACGGTGCGTACACGATCGGCAGGGACGATGCGTTCGGGCTTGACCCAGAAGTACGAGTTGCCGTAACCGTCCGGCACCGACTGACGAGCGATTTCGAGAACGTGCTCGTAGCCCTCGGTGGTGATGAAGCCGAGATTCTCGACCTTGCCTTCGAGCAGCTTGTTGGTCGCAACCGTCGTGCCATGGCTGACCGCGCCGATCGAGTCGCCACTCTCACCGAGCTTGGCGAGTACCTTCTCGATACCGGCGAGAAAGCCCTCGGCGGGGTCCGCCGGGGTGGACGGGGTCTTGGTGGTGACGATGGCGCCGGTTTCGTCGTCCACTGCCACGATGTCGGTGAACGTTCCGCCGGTATCGATACCGACCCGAATCTTCCTGGGTTCCACGCTTCCTCCTGGGATCTTTGGCTCGTCTCGTCTGGTACCGATCGACGGTTGTGGCCTAGCCGGTAAGTGGCTCGTACCTGACGTGTAGTGCTATTCCACAGGTTCGGAAGAGCGGATTCTTTGTCACAATTCGCCGAATCGGGGGACCAAGGTTCGGCGCACGATCACGAGCGGATCTTCGCCGGCGCCCATGTGGGTTACGCGGACGTGAAAAACGCCCCGAACCTGGTCGGTTCGGGGCGTTTCCCTCATCGTGAAACAGCTGCTGACACTCCGGTGAACTACTCGCGACACCCAGAACGGGCCAGGAATCCGCCTATAGCAACACCTGACAAAGCAATCGCCGCACCGACGACGGCGCTGACCATCACCGTGCGAGCATCGGTGCCGCCCGCTGCCGGCACACCGGCCGGAAGAACCGCTGGCGCCGTGACGGCGCCGGAAACTACCGGCGCCCCCTCGACCGCCACTGCCGGTACGGCCGCCGCCACGGCGGCAGTGACCTTCTCGGGGATTCCGTTGGCAATGACGCCGTCGATGCTCTTGAAGAACACCCCGGCCATTTTCTTGGCGACACCGGTGATCATGCGCTGCCCGACGCCGCCGACCATCCCGCCGACCACGGCGTCGGCGTCGTACGAAAGCAGCGTGCCACCCTCGTTCTCCGTCAACGTGACCGTGACGTCCGCCTTCACCGTGCCGGGAGCACCAGCCCCCGAAGCCGTCATGACAAACGAATTCGGCCGATTCTGTTGCGACAGAACAACCTCGCCGTCGTACACGCCCTTGATCGACGCGACTCCCGCCATGATGGAGAGCTTGTAGTGATTGTCCGTGAGCTGCTCGAGCGACTGCACACCGGGAATGGTCGCGGCCAGTACACGACCGTCCTGGAGCTTGTCGTAGACCTCTTCGCGAGGTGCCGTCAGCTGCGCGGTGCCGGCGATTCTCATGCATTCTCCTCTGATGACGAACCCGCATGTGCGAGTCGAAGTTCGAACAGTTCGGACGGTGAAATGGGCATGGACGTGATCGAGATTCCTTCGGCGTCCTCGATGGCGGCCGCGATGACGGCGCTGGTCGGGATCACACCGGCTTCACCGGCGCCCTTCATTCCGAGTGGGTTGAGTCCCGACGGCGTGACGGTGTGATCCATCTCGAGCGAATCCGGCATCTCGGTGACGAACGGCATCAGGAAGTCCATGTACGACGCGTTGAGCATCTGGCCGTGCTCGTCGTAGACGATCCGCTCGTAGAGTGCGCCGCCGATACCCTGCGCGACGGCGCCCATGACCTGGCCTTCGACGATGCGGGGGTTGATCACGTTTCCGCAGTCGTGGATGACGACGTAACGACGGACAGTGATCTCGGCCGTCACGGGATCGGTTTCGACGATCGCCGCGTGCACTCCCGAAGCGAAGGTGGAGCTGGGCGGCGAGTAGTAGCCGGTGGCTTCCAGGCCGGGCTGCTCACCCTCGGGAATCGGCGGCTTCGACATGTCCGTGTCGGTCTTGGCGAAACCGGTAGCCAGCTTCGACTCACGGTCGAATGCATATCGTAGCGGGTTCGACAGCACGGCAACAACACTCAGCGGTACGGACGTACCCTCCACGCCGGCCTCGGTGCCGATCTTGCACACGTGGCCTTCCCGGAGTTCCAGGTCGGTTTCCGGCAGATCCAGGATTCCGGACGCGATCTTCTTCGCCTTCTCCGCGACCATCTGCGCCGCGACGTGGAAGGCCGAACCAGACATGACTGCACCACGCGAGGCGAAAGTGCCGACGGCATAACCGAACCGGCGGGTGTCACCGGTGACGATCTCGACGTCGGAGACCTTGACTCCGAGGTCGTCCGCAACGATCTGGGCGAACGCGGTCTGGTGGCCTTGGCCCTGCGTCGTCAAGCCTGTTGCGGCCTTGACCTTTCCGGACGTCTCGACCACTACGTGCGCGCCTTCGTAGGGTCCGGGTCCGGTTCCCTCGACGTACGCACCGATACCGATGCCGACCGACCGACCTTCGGCGCGAGCCTTCCTCTGGTACTCGGGAAATCCGTCCCAGTCGATGAGCTTCTTGAGCTTGTCGATGCCTGCCTGGTAGTCACCCGTGTCGTAGATCAACGGGCGTCCGTCCTGGAACATCAGGCCGAAGTCGTACGGCATGTCCTCGGGGCGAATGAAGTTCGCCTCCCGCACCGCGATCTTGTCCTTGTTCAAGTACTTGGCGATGGCGTCCATGGATCGCTCCATCGCGAACACGGCCTGCGGACGTCCGGCACCGCGGTACGGGGTCACGATGACCGTGTTGGTGTACAGCGAATAGGCGTTGACCCGGAACGACTTCGGCTTGTACGGCCCGAGAACCTGCGTCGCGGTGTTGATCATGACGATGATCCCGTACGGCAGGTAGGCGCCGTTGTCGTGCCAGAACGTGAAGTCGAAGGCCAACAGACGGCCGTCGTCGTCGAATCCGATGTCGACCTTCTGGATCTGCCCACGCTCGTGCGCACTGGAGATGAAGTGCTCTCGGCGATCCTCGACCCACTTCACCTCACAGGAGATGCCGGCCTGGCCGAGGCGTCGAGCGGCCCACGTGATCATCACTTCTTCGGGCCACGGGTGAACGATCTTGACACCGAATCCACCGCCGACGTCGGGAGCGATGCAGTGAACCTTGTTCAGTGCCATACCCAGTCGCGCGGCAATGGCGGCGCGGGCGGAGGTGGACGTCTGGGTGGAGGTCCAGAACGTGAGGGTGTTCTCGTCGCCGTCCCAGCGTGCGTAGACACCCTTGCCCTCCATCGGCATGGAAGCCGAACGCTCGATTTCGAGATCCAACGTCAGTCGGTGTGGCGCGGCGGCCAGTTCGGCATCGAGATCTCCGAACCCGTGCTGCAGGTGAGCGGCGACGTTGTCCGGAACGTCGGCGTGGACGGCGTTGTCGGCGGTGCGAGCGACGTCGATCCCCACTACCGGCTTCAACGCCTCGTAGGCGACGTCGATCTTCGCGCACGCATCCTCGGCGATGTACCGGTTGTCGGCGACGACCATCGCGATAGCTTCTCCGACGTGCTTCACCTCGTCCTTGGCGAGGGGATACCCGTTGCGCGGAGCGATGATTCCCGGATGCGGAATGAGCAGTGGCAGGTTTTCTGCCATTTCCGGAGTGTCGGCCAGGAGATCTTCGTAGGTGTAGATGGCATGTACGCCAGGCACTTCCAGCGCCTGATCGATGTCGATGTCGATGATTCGCGCATGTGCATGCGGCGACCTGACGAATGCCGCGATCAGTGCGTTGTGGCCCAGATCGTCCAGATACCGCCCCTGACCGCTGAGCAGGCGCGTATCTTCTTCACGCGGAATCGGTTTGCCGAAGAACTTGCCGTCGTCGGCAACCGAATGATCGGCCGTCGAATGATCGGTAGCGGGGTGCTTCGCCCCGTTGCGCTTTGCTGGTTTGACCGGAGTACTCATGCTTTACCCGCCCGTCCTCCGACGGGATTCGTCGTTCCCCGCACCTTGCGATCCAACGCCTCCCGAGTGGACGCGTCGTCGATTCCGAGCGGGAACTGCCCGGCTCGTTCACGCTTGATCTCGGCTGCGCGCAGAACCGACGCCCTGATGTTCTGGTATCCCGTACAACGGCAGAGGTTTCCGGCTATCGCGTCCGTTGCTTCCTCACGCGTGGGATTCGGGTTCTCCTCGAGAAAGGCCGCGATGGTCGTCACGAATCCCGGTGTGCAGAATCCGCATTGCAAGCCGTGACAATCCTTGAAGGCCTGCTGAACCGGATGCAAAGTACCGTCCGGCTCGACGAGGCCTTCGACGGTCGTGATCGATCGACCTTCGAGGCTGGCAGCGAGGACGAGGCAGGACCGAACCGGCTTTCCGTCGAGCAGCACGGTGCACGCACCACACACGCCGTGTTCACAACCGACGTGCGTGCCCGTCTTACGGAGGTGGTGACGAATGGCATCCGAAGCCAAAGTGCGGGAGGGAAGAACGACGGTGCTCGTCACCTCGTTGAGCGTGAACGTCACGGCCACATGGTGTTCACCGGTATCTGCTGCCAACTCGGCAAGTTGATCATCGATGGAGCGATCGTTTTTGGACATAGTCACCACTTTCCTGCCAGTACTGCGTTCTCACTGAGAGCGTCCGTTGCTGCCGCGAAGCCGACCCGCGCCGTGAGCGCGGACACCAACTGCGAGCGGTACGCCGCCGTCCCGTGAATGTCTGCCTCGGTATCTATCTGCGCGCGGGCGCATTCTCCGAGAGTGCGCCATCGCGGGTCTCGCTGATCCGTCGCCGACGCCCCCGCCAGCACGTCCGTGTAGTCCACGACCTGACCCAACTCTCCGGCGGACACGTACGTCATGTGTGCTTCGGCCACCAGTCCGTCGACCACGCGAATCCGGGCGACGACGCCGACCAGTGCGTAGTCACCGTGACGACGCGCGATCTCGTCGATGGCGGTTCCCACGCCGGGCTCGGCGGCCGGCACCGACACCGACACCGCGATCTCGTCCGATTCCAGGCTCGACTCGAGAGGACCGGCGAAGAGATCCGTCGACGCGATCTCGCGGGTGCCACGCACCGACTGGACGGTCACGCTGCCCCCGAGCAGTGTCAGGACTGCCGGCATCTCCGCCGACGGGTCGGCGTGGACGATGGAGCCGACGCTCGTCCCGCGGTTACGGATCGTGGGGTGCGCTACCAACTGCAGAGCACGGTTCAGTAGCGGCTGAACTCGACGAGCACCTTCGTCAGCTGCCAGCACCGAGTGCGTGGCCAAGGCTTGGAACCGCACTCCTGTGTCTTCGGACGAGGTCACCGAAGCGAGGTTCGGGATCGATCCGATGTCGACGATGTGGGCGGGGGCGGCGAGGCGCATGGACAGCAGCGGCACAAGCGACTGCCCGCCGGCGAGCACCTTCCCCTCGTGAGAGACCTCGGAGAGGATTCGGCACGCGTCCTCGACCGAGGACGGTCGGTGATAAGTCAGCGGCGACGGTTTCATTACTCAATCCTGCCTCTATGAGTCACTTCACGTTTTGTGCAGATGTGACAACGGTCACGGGTCATACCTGGCATACATTCAACTTGGCATCACGTGAGCTGCGCCACGGGCTCTTCCCGTTCGTCATCTGACGCATTCGCCCCCGGGGTCGTGCTCGGCCGTCGGCCGGACGTAGGCCTGTTCAGTTCGGGGTTCCAGGACCCTACGAGCTGGCAGAAGTGGTACATCACGATCACGACGACGGTGCCGAGCGCGATGCCTCCGAGCGAGAAGGTGTCACTGAACTTCAGAGCCGTATCGCCGATACCGATGATCAGGCCGGCGGCGATCGGCATCAGATTCAGCGGATTCCCGAAGTCGACACCGTTCTCTTTCCAGATCTTGGCGCCGAGCAGACCGATCATGCCGAACAGAACCACAAGAATTCCGCCGAGAACGCCGCCGGGCGTCGCTGCCATGACTGCTCCGAACTTGGGCGAGAAGCCGAGCAGGATCGCGATGAAACCGGCAATCACGTACGCGGCGGTCGAGTACACCCGGGTCGCTGCCATGACACCGATGTTCTCGGCGTGTGTCGTCGTGGGGGAGCCGCCTACTGCGCTGGCGATGGCGGTGGCAAAACCGTCACCGGCAATTGCGCGTCCGATGTACGGGTCGAGATCGTCGCCCGTGATCTCTGCGACTGCCTTGACGTGGCCGGCGTTTTCCGCGACCAGTGCGATGACACCGGGAAGGACCAGGACGATGAACGTGAGGCTGAACGAGGGAGCGTGGATGCCGACGATTCCGTTGGCTTCGTCCGAGAACGGCGGCAACCCGAACCAGGACGCCGAGTGCACCGAATCCCAGTTGACACGAAAGTGCTCGGTGGGTGCGCCACTACCACTGGCGGACGTGATCGGACCGGAGACCCGGTCCAGGACCCACGAGAAGATGTAACCGAAAACCAGCGCGACGAGAATGGCGATACGTCCCAGGAAACCGCGTAGCGCAACGCTCATCACGATCAGTGCCACCATCACGATCAGTGCCACCCACTGGTCCTGCGGCCAGTACAGCCCCGCGACAACCGGCGCCAGGTTGAAACCGATCAACATCACCACTGCGCCGGTCACCACCGGCGGTAGCGCTTTACTGATAACGCCACCGCCGAGAAAGTGGATGGCGATACCGACGAATCCCAGAACCAGTCCGGACACCAGAATCGCACCGGTCACTTCCGCCGTCGTTCCGCCCTGGGCACGAATAGCGGCGACACCGCCGACAAAGGCCGCGGACGTGCCGAGGTAACTGGGGACGTGCCCCTTGACCACCAGGAGGAAGAAGAGCGTACAAAATCCCGACATCATCACGGCAAGTTGAGGATTGAGGCCCATGATGATCGGGAACACGAACGTCGCGCCGAACATCGACACGACATGTTGACCACCCAACCCGATGGTTCTCGCCCAACTGAGTCGCTCGCCGGGAGCAACCACTTCACCGGGCCCGATGTTCTTTCCATCTCCGTGCAACGTCCAGATCGGCATGACGAGACCTTTCGCGAAGGAGGAAGGTGTTCGAAATGCTTTGTGCCCCAGCTCACAAACACCGTGTCTGGAGTGAAACGCTAATACAGCACCAAGATTTGGACGTGATGACAATCTGCCAGAACCCGCTCACCGAGATTGGCAACAATGGTGACAGATGATGCGGGCAGGGGTCATCGTCAGTGCTGGAGACAGTTTCGACGAAAATTGGGACCACGATAGGACGGGCCCCAACATTTTCGTCGGCTTAATGATTCCGTAACACGATGTCTGTCAACGGAAAACGAGGTACCTAACCGAGGGCTGCGAGGATCCCTGCTGCCATCTCCGCGACCTGATCATCGGTCATCACGAACGTCGGCGAAATCTGCATCGCACCCTGACCCGCAGCGCGACCCGAAATACCGTGCTCACGCAACGTCTTCACGAACGGCAAAGCCTCCGCCGGATCAACCAACTGCACCGCAGCGACCGCACCGAGCCCACTACGAACCTCCGCCACCCGCGGATGCTCCGCCAACGGCTGCAGATGCGTATGCAACGACGCCTCCAAACGCTTCGACTCCCCGAGCAAATTCTCACGCTCGACAATGTCGAGGTTCGCCATCGCCGCAGCAGCAGCACCGGCATGCCCGCCGTACGTGTAACCATGACGCCACCACGAACCCGCATAAAACGGCTCCGCCACCCGCGGCGCGATGAACACCGCACCCATCGGAAGATAACCCGACGTCAAACCCTTCGCCGTGGTCATCATGTCAGGCTGCAAATCGAAACGAGTGGATGCGAACCACTCGCCGCCGATACGACCGAAACCGGTCACCACCTCGTCGACGACAAACAGAATGTCGTGCTCACGGCAGATGTCACGCACCTCCGCCAGATACCCCTCCGGCGGAAGATACACCCCACCCGCACCGATGATCGGCTCCGCGAAGAACGCGGCGATCTTGTTCGCACCGATCCTCTCGATCAACTCGAGCAGACTCTTCGCATCATCCCAACCGACCGTCGCCGCATCCGCCATCAGCTCGCCGTAACCCTCACGGTTCACCGGAATACCCGCCAGAGCCGTTCCCGCAACATGCATTCCGTGATACGCCTTCTGACGACCGACAATGATGGCCTTATCCGGCTGCCCCACCTCATGCCAATACCGGCGAGCGAGCTTCGCCGCAGTGTCCACCGAATCCGAACCACCCGAGGTGAAGAAGATCTTGCTCCCGGCAACCGGCGCGATCGTCGCCAACCGCTCCGCCAACACCTGCGTGGTCTCGGGAACAAAATCACCGAAGTTGGAGAAATGAGCGATCTTCGACAACTGAGCCGCCACCGCGTCCGCGATCTCCGTGCGCCCGTGCCCGACATTGGTGAACCACAGGCCCGCCGTCGCATCCAGATACCGAGTGCCCTCGCGGTCCCAGATGTACGCCCCCTCACCGCGAGAGACGACAAACGCGCCGTTCTTCTCCACAGCGCCCATGTCCGCGAACCCGTGCCACAATGCCGAAGCCATCGTCGTTCTCTCCCAACTGGATACGTTCGAAATAGATGAGTCAGTTCACGTGGAGTGCGGGCGGAAGAACCCGCTCGACCCACTGGGTTGCCTGCTCGAATGCGTAGGCGAGTTGGAGTACGTCCACGTCGGCGCCGTGCCGACCGATGATCTGGATACCCATGGGAAGCGAACGATCGTCGAAGCCGACCGGCATCCCCGCAACCGGAACTCCGGCCATCGTCCAGGGAACAACCGTCTCCATCCACCGGTGATACGTGTCCATCGACCGCCCGTCGACGGTCTCGGGCCAGTGAGTGTTCTTGTCGAAAGGAAACACCTGAGCACTCGGCGCGAGAATGTAGTCGTACGTTTCGAACATCTTGGTAACGGCCGACAGCCAGCCGTTGCGGGCCTCCGCAGCCTTGGTCACGTCGAGTGCCGAGAGGGTGACGGCATGCTCGAGTTCCCACAACAGTTCGGGCTTCATCAACTCACGCATACTCGGGTCGTTGTACTGATCGATCAAGCCGAGCTGCGCCCACCAACGCCATCGCAAGAACAGTTGCCAGATGTCCTCGGGTTTGAAGTCGGGAAGCGCCGCCTCGACGCGGCACCCCAACTGTTCGAAGACCTCGAACGAGGATTCACACAACTCGAGAACTCCAGGTTCGGTTGCCAGGTAACCGTTCCAGTCACCGACCCATGCGATCCGAGAGCCTTTCAGATCACGTGCGAGGCTTTCGGTGAACACAGCGGGATCCTCACGAATCCCCAGCGGTGCATAAGCATCCGGCCCTGCCATCGTGGAGAGCAGGTGAGCTACATCGGTGACGGTTCGGCCCATCGGGCCTACAACCGCGCCCTGCGCGATGAATCCCGTCTCCGGTATCCGACCCCACGATGGTCGAAACCCCACGACGTTGTTGAACGCCGACGGGTTTCGGAGCGAACCCATGTAATCGCTTCCGTCTGCCACCGGCAGCATGCGAAGCGCCAGCGACGCTGCGGCGCCTCCGCTGCTACCGCCGGCAGTGCGCGAATTGTCGTACGGAGACACCGTAGTACCCCACACCGGGTTGTACGTCTGGGATCCGAGCCCGAACTCCGGGGTGTTCGTCTTGCCGATCACAATGGCACCGGCAGACTTGATCCGCTTGACGAACAGGTCGTCCTCTTCGGCGATTCGGTCCGCGAACATCGGCGACCCGGAGGTGAACGGCAGACCCTTGGCTGCCGAAAGATCCTTCACTGCATGCGGAAACCCGTGCATCCAACCGAGATACTGCCCACTCGCCAACTGCGAATCACGCTCGCGCGCCTCCGCCGTCAACGCTTCCCGATCCCGCAAGGCAACTATCGCGTTCACCGCCGGGTTATGTGCTTCGATCTGGTCGAGGAAGCTGTCCATCACCTCGACACACGACACTTCACGCCTGCGTATCAGACCACTGAGCGTGACCGCATCGGCCATGACGAGCTCGCGATTTTCGGGCGCACCGGAAACGCTCTCGTCGACAGGGTCAGCAGCATGAACCATCGTGAATCCTTTCAAGCAGTGAAGTGGGGTGCGCCGGAGCGGACTCGCCGCCACCGGCAACTGATTCGAGGACGAATTACCGGTGGCGGCGCGACTGTCGAGGTTTCCAGCGAGGTTCTTGCCTGTTACTGACCGAGGTCGACGATCGCGGCGACAGGGCCGCCACCCTCGGGGCCCTGATGCGCTGCCGAGACCGACACGAACACAGCCGGATCACCGGTGACAGCGGCAGTGACTCCACCGACACACGACTTGATCTGGCGGTGCCAGTGCACGTCGGAATCGTCGAGCATCGCATTACGACGGCCACGGACCGTTCCGTCCTGACTGGCCTCGCACTTCAAGAACACGTTGACGAGTTGACCGTCCAGGTCGCTCGAGTGCGGCCGCTCCGGAAGTTCGAGCCCGGCGTCACGGATCGCCGCCCAGATTCCGTCCTGGTCGAGCGGATCCTTCATCACGCTGTGGCCGATCCGGTAGCGTCCGCCGACGCCACGTGCATTACCGACGACGACGATCTGAGCCCGGTCCAACTCGACGCCGGACGAGCAGGATGCGACAGAAGAGAAGAGTTCGCGGCTGTGCATGACATCCTCGTCGGACGGCATGTCGATTTCGCCGAGCGCAACCGCGATCCCGAGGGCCGTACCGCCGTTGGACAGGTCCATCGACTCGTGAGTTTGTTCGGTCCACACCGTCTTGCCGCGACTCTTGGCGTCACGGATGGTGTGGATTGTCAGCAACGGAGTCTTGGTCTGTACGTAGTGCACGTCGGCGGGATCGGTGATGCCGGCATTGGCCATCGCATCTTTCACTGCCGCAGCCACTTTGGTGATCATCGCCGTACGACCGATGTCCTCGGGCAGCAACTGCTCACTCATCGCGACACCCACGGTCAGGCGCGGCTCGTCGGTCTTGGTGACCTTGTCTGCCGGTACCGTCGCGAAGATCGTCGCGTGCGGGCTGATCACACCGTCCGTGCCGCCGGACCAGACGATCGGCACCTCTGCCACCTCTTCGGGGCTGCGATTACCCTTGGCGGAGAGAACCTCTCGAAACGCGCGGTCCGCGATGATGCGCGTGTAGTCGTTGACGCCGCCGTTACCCTCGGTTTTGCCGATGACTGCAATGACGCGGTCGGCCTCGAGGACACCGTCGTCGATCAGCTTGGCGAGCTCACTGGCGTCGGAGACGCTGTGTAGCGGAACCTTACGGACCTCGATTGCTTCGGGCATTGGCATCTCCTTGTATAGGGAATCGTGGAGGCAAAATTGGGCCTTGACAGCTCCCGGCGCCCAGTCCAGCCGAGCGGTTCGGAACTGCCATGCCGACCACGCTATGACGACTCGAACCCTTCGGCATCGTCAATACTTGCCCAAACGAAAACCGTGATTGGTTATTTCGACTCCGATTCACCGGTTGTGCGCCGCCCCATCGGTTCTCACTTACGATTCGTCCATGGACACCACTGTTGTCGACCATCCGCTGGCGGCGTCGCTGCTCACGACCATGCGCGACGCTCGCAGCGACAACGCAACGTTCCGGTCCGCCCTGCGCAGACTGACCCATATGTTGGTCTACGAGGCCATGCGCGGCGCAGAAGTGGAACAGTTCGACATCGAGACGCCAGTTGCTCCGACGCTGGGAGTGCGGCTGGCAAATCCACCGCTCCTGGTACCGGTCTTGCGAGCGGGCCTCGGCATGGTCGAACAGGCGAGTGCCCTCATTCCGCAGGCAGGCGTAGGTTTCGTGGGAATGGCGCGAGACGAGAAGACACACCAACCGGTTCCGTATCTCGAGTCCCTGCCTGCCGATCTGTCGGACACCCCCGTCTACGTCCTCGATCCGATGTTGGCGACCGGTGGATCCATCATCCGCACAATCGATCTGCTCATCGCACGCGGAGCCACCGATGTGACTGCAATATGTGTCGTCGTGGCTCCGGAAGGGATCGAAGCGCTGAGGAAGTCCGGACATCCAGTCAGGCTCCTCACTGCGAGCATCGACGACGGCCTGAACGAAAATGCTTTCCTGGTACCTGGACTCGGAGACGCGGGCGATCGCCAATTCGGACCTCGATAGTTGGCAGACATCGGGAGATCTACTCATTTCGAGAGGACATTTTCGTCAACTGTTGACAATGTTCGCAGCGTGATCGCGCGTAGTCTCGCGACATGGATAGATCTGCCAAATATTCGAGCGAAGAGCTTCAACATTTGCCAGAAGGTGGCGACTACAGGTTGACGGTTCGGGATGTCCTCGAGCTGCCCAGTCTGCATGGAGCCGAAGTCCTTGCCGGGCACGGGGGGTTGCGCCACCTCGTCCAATCGGTGAACGTGATGGAAGTACCGGACATCCTCGCTTGGGTGAAGCCGAACGAACTGTTGGTGACTACCGGGTTCCCGCTGCGCTACGGGCGAACCGGAGAGCTTCTCGACGATACCGATCTCAGCGACCTCGTCGACGGTCTCGCACGCCGAGGGGTCGCGGCACTTGCCGTGAAAACCGGCCGCTATCTCGACGAACTGCCGGAAGCCATGCTGCACATGGCAGAGCAGCGAGGGCTGCCGTTGTTGGTTCTTCCCGTCACCGCAGGGTTCGACGAGGTGATCTCGGAGGTCTTCACCAAGTTGGTGGCGAAGCAGTCTGCGGCACTCGACATTGCCGACCGTCTTCACCGCTCGTTGACTTCGATCGTCTTGGAAGGTGGCGATCTACCCCAGATTGCAGCAGAATTCGCCGCGCTTTTCGACGTCAGCGTTCTGATCTGCTCGCCGGACGGAAGGGTGTTGACCGAGGCCGGGGATTCAGCTGCACTGAACGCGCTTCCGTTGTTCGAGAGCACCGGTCGGTTCCTGACCGAACGGGTCGCTGTCGGTTTACAGAACGCGCCCAAGGGATTTCCTGGTCAGTTGGCGCTCACCCGAGTGGTGGCCGGCGGCACCGACCACGGCCGGATGGTGGCGTACGCCGGCACCCACGAACTCGGCGCAGTTGTCGTTCAAGCGCTGGAGCGAGCGGCCACCGTTGCCGCGCTGGCCGTCACCAAACAGCTGGCAGTTGCGGCAGTGGAATCCAAGTTCCGCGGCGACTTCCTCCGCGACGCACTGATAGGCGAAGCCGGCTCGCCGGCGGAAGTGAGCGCGCACTTCACCCAGTTGGGGTGGGATGTCACTCGTCCACTTGCCGTTGTGGTTGCAGAACTCGACGTCGATCACCCGGAATCCCAGCACGCGAATTCCACTCGCACGGACCAAGATCGACTCAGCGACGGCTGGCAACAAGTGGTCCGAACACACGAGCGGACGGCGCCGTCCGTCGGGTTTCGACACGAGGTGGTCACGCTTTTCCCGACCAGCACCGACCGTGCGGTTCGGGACATCGAAGGGTTGGTGCGCAAGGTTGCCGGCGATCGCACCAGCGGCCGCCGATCCTTCAGCACGGGAGTGAGCCGGGTGATCTACTCCCTGGCCGATCTACCCGCGGCCTACGACCAAGCCTGTACAGCCGTGGTCGTCGGCCGACGTATCAACGGGCCGGGGCAGATCGCACACTTCGACGAACTCGGTGTACACCGACTCCTCTCGCTCCAGACGGACAAGAGCGAACTGCGTTCGTTCACCGATGACGTTCTGAAGTCCTTGTCGGCGGACAACGCCGAAGCCGCTGACCTGCGTCTGACACTCCAGACCCTGCTCGACTGCAATTGCAATGTCGCCGAGGCCTCCCGGGCGCTGCACATGCACTACAACACTTTGCGTTACAGAATCGGAAAGCTGGAGAGCGTCGTCGGATCGTTCACCGACGACCCCGTCCTTCGATTGAACGTCTCACTCGCCCTGCAGGTCATGAAGATGCACGAAATGTCATGACTTCGCACGATATGAGCTGACAGAACGTCCCGATAGCGGTTCGATACAACCGCAATCCAGCCGTGCGGTGAGCGTTCGTCACTTCTTACCCACCACTGATACCCGTCATCGGCAAGGTTACCCATGTGCCGTTGACCGGTGCGCGCTTACGGTTCGAAAGACGGGCCGCACATACCTCCTTCAGTGGCCCTGGCCGATTTCTCGGTCCAGCGGACCGGAGTCGACCGAACTACGGAGGCCTCAACCACCAACTGGCTCAGCCAATTACACCAGAACACGGCGGTGCGACATGAACTCGACTTCGAAGCCTCACAACACAAGTGCTCGTAGTGGTCCGTTACACGACGTGATTGTCGTCGACCTCACGCGCGCACTCGCGGGTCCTCACGCGGCAATGATGCTCGGCGATCTGGGCGCCGACGTGATCAAGGTCGAATCACCTCACGGCGGCGACGACACCCGTGGGTGGGGGCCGCCATTTGTGAAGCCACCGCTGGAACCACCGAACGCGCAACGGGAATCGACGTACTTTCTGTCCACGAACCGGAACAAGAAGTCGATCACGCTCGACCTCAAATCCGACAGCGGGCGCGCAACCCTCGAAGATCTCGTCTGCCGCGCCGACGTTCTCATGGAGAACTTCCGTACCGGAGTTCTCGATCGACTCGGATTCTCGACCGAGCGGCTGGCCGAACTCAATCCTCGCCTGATCGTCCTGTCCATCAGCGGTTTCGGCCACGACGGCCCGGAAGGTGGCCGCGCCGGCTACGACCAGATCGCCCAGGGGGAGGCCGGACTCATGTCGCTGACCGGCTCGAGTCCGGACGACGTTCAACGAGTCGGAGTTCCGATCGCCGATCTTCTCGCCGGGATGTACGGGGCGTTCGGCGTCGTCGCGGCTTTGAAGGAACGTGAACAGACGGGGAGAGGCCGTGTCGTTCGAACATCGCTCTTGGCCAGCGTGGTCGGTGTTCATGCGTTTCAGGGAACGAAGTGGACCGTCGCCGGCGAGGTAGGCACAGCGCAGGGCAACCACCATCCCTCCATCGCACCGTACGGACTCTTTCGTACCGGCGATGGCGCAGTACAGATCTCGGTCGGCAGCGAAAGCCTGTGGAGAAGATTCTGCGAAGGGTTCGAACTCGATCCAGACGCACCGGGTATGGCAACAAACGCCGAACGCGTCGAGAATCATTTCCAGGTAGTCGAATTGATCGAACGTACCTTCAAACCGTACTCGCGTGACGAGCTTCTGACCGAACTGGACCGCATCGGAATTCCGGCAGGACGGGTCCGGACGATCTCCGAAGTGTACGAATGGGAACAGACCCGATCACAGGGGTTGCTCGTCGACGTCGACCACAGCACGCTCGGAAACATCACCCTGCCCGGCCCGCCGCTACGATTTTTCGATCCGGACGGAACCGAGGTGACGGAGACCCGCCACACTGCACCTCCGGTTCTCGGTGAAGACACTGACGAAGTCATGTCGTGGCTACAAGGATTCACCCGATGAACCGCCTGTCGGCTCGCGACATGCTCGACCTGGTGATCGATGCCGGCACCTGGGAGTCGTGGGATACCCCTCCGATACCGGTGGCGACCGACTCCGACTACACCGAAGCGCTTCTTCGTGCCCAGGAGAAGACCGGACTCGACGAGTCCGTCCTGACCGGAAGCGCCTCCATCAGAGGCCGCCGCGTGGCAATCATCGTCTGCGAGTTCGGTTTTCTCGGTGGATCGATCGGCGTGGCAGCGGGCGAACGCCTCGTCGTCGCCATCCGTCGAGCGACGCACGAGCAGCTGCCCCTTCTTGCGCTTCCCACCTCCGGAGGAACGCGTATGCAGGAGGGGACAACGGCATTTCTGCAGATGGTCAAGATCACCGCGGCGCTCATCAAGCACAAAGAAGCGCATCTGCCCTACATCGTCTACCTCCGAAACCCCACCACCGGAGGCGTATTCGCGTCCTGGGGGTCGCTCGGTCACGTGACGATCGCGGAGCCGGGAGCCCTGGTCGGATTCCTCGGCCCCCGGGTGTTCGAGGCTTTGTACAACTCACCTTTCCCCGTCGGTGTCCAGACAGCGGAGAACCTTCACGAGCACGGACTCATCGATGCGGTGAGGCCGCCAGACCAGCTCGCCGAAATCGTCGACCGCGCGTTGCGCATCATCACCTCGAGACGCCGTGGGTGCTCGTTGCCGAGTGACCCGTGCTCGTACGACTGCCCACCCGATACGTCAGCCTGGGAATCCGTCGTCGCATCCCGGCGCGAAGATCGACCGGGGATCCGGGAAGTGTTGCTTAATTCTGCCTCGGACATGCTCCCGCTCAACGGAACCGGCCAAGGCGAGAACGATCCCGGCATCATGCTCGCGCTCGTTCGCTTCGGCGACATGCCCTGCGTCCTTCTCGGACAGGACCGACGCGGACAGACTGCGCACTCCCCACTCGGCCCCGGCGCTCTGCGGGAAGCTCGGCGAGGAATGCGGCTTGCCGCAGAACTCGATCTGCCATTGGTGACGATCATCGACACGGCAGGCGCGGCACTGTCGAAGGAAGCCGAAGAAGGTGGATTGGCCGGCGAGATCGCTCGGTGCATAGCCGACATGATTTCACTCGAGGTCCCCACCATTTCCCTCCTGCTCGGGCAGGGCACCGGCGGCGGAGCCCTGGCACTGATTCCGGCCGATCGAGTGCTGGCGGCCCGCCATGGTTGGCTGTCGCCCTTACCTCCCGAGGGTGCGAGCGCGATCATGTTCCACGACATCACGCACGCTCCGGAGATGGCGGCCAGTCAAGGGATACGGTCCTTCGATCTGCTCGCAGGCGGCATCGTCGATCGGGTCATCCCCGAATGTCCCGATGCTGCGGACGAATCCGCCGCATTCTGCACTCGTGTCGGAGCGGTACTGCACTACGAGCTGAGCGTGCTCACTGCTACCGATGCGACCGAACGGCTCATCACCCGCACCGAACGCATCGACCGTATCGGCCTGGTCGAAGCCAGCACCGCCGTCTGATCGATCAGTACACAGAACACACACCGCGAAAGGCCGGACATCCTCCAAGGAGGATGTCCGGCCTTCGACAATCGAGCACACTCAGCCAAGCGTCACGTGAGCTGCGGGGCGGGTTCTTCCCGTTCTCCGCCGGGAGCCTTCGAATCCGGCTTGTTCGGTTCCGGGTTCTTCGCATTCAGCTCCGGGTTCTTCGAACCTATGTACTGGCACAGGTGGTACATCCCGATCACGACAATGGTGCCGAGCGCGATGCCGCTGAGCGAGAACGTGTCACTGAACTTCAGGGCCGTGTCGCCGATACCGATGATCAGGCCGGCCGCGATCGGCATCAGGTTGAGCGGATTGCCGAAGTCGACGCCGTTCTCCTTCCAGATCTTGGCGCCGAGAAGCCCGATCATGCCGTAGAGCACCACGGTGATTCCGCCGAGAACGCCGCCGGGCGTCGCCGAGATGACGGCACCGAACTTGGGGGAGAAGCCGAGCATCATCGCGACGATGCCCGCGACCGCGTAGGCGGCGGTGGAGTACACACGGGTCGCTGCCATGACACCGATGTTCTCGGCGTACGTCGTGGTGGGCGAACCGCCGACGCTGCTGGCGATAGCGGTGGCGAAACCGTCACCGGCAAGCGCGCGTCCCATGTACGGGTCGAGGTCGTCCCCGGTCATCTCGGCCACGGCCTTGACGTGGCCGGCGTTCTCCGCGATCAACGCGATGACACCGGGAAGAACCAGGATGATGAACGTCAGGCTGAACGACGGGGCGTGGATGCCGACGATTCCGTTGGCCTCGTCCGAGAACGGGGGCAGGCCGAACCACGACGCCGACTGCACCGAATCCCAGTTGACGCGGAAGTGCTCGGTGATCTGACCGGTGCCTGCGTCGTACGAGGTGATCGTGCCCGAGACCCGGTCGAGGATCCAGGAGAGGACGTAGCCGAAGATCAGCGCGAGGAAGATTGCGATGCGCGCCATGAAGCCGCGTAACGCGATACTCATGACGATCAGGGCCACCATGACGATCAGAGCCACCCACTGGTCCTGCGGCCAGTACAGCCCCGCGACGACGGGTGCCAGGTTGAATCCGATCAGCATCACCACTGCCCCGGTCACCACCGGGGGAAGAACCTTGAATACGACCCGGCCACCGAGGAAGTGGATCGCGATACCGATGGCTGCGAGGACCAGTCCGGACACCAGGATCGCACCGGTCACCTCCGCAGAGGTTCCGCCTTGGGCACGAATAGCGGCGATACCACCGACGAAAGCCGCCGACGTACCGAGGTAGCTGGGAATGCGTCCCTTGACCACCAACAGGAAGAAGAGCGTACAAAAGCCCGACATCATCACGGCAAGTTGAGGATTGAGGCCCATGATGATCGGGAACACGAACGTCGCGCCGAACATCGACACCACGTGCTGGCTGCCCAGCCCGATGGTTCTTCCCCAGCTGAGCCGCTCGCCGGGAGCAACCACTTCACCCGGTTTGATGTTCTTTCCATCTCCGTGCAACGTCCAAATCGGCATGATGGGACCTTTCGTGCAGAGGAAGGTGTCCGAACGCTGAGTGTGCTCCAGCTCACAAAACACCGTGACTGGAGTGAAACGCTATTACAGCGCGGAGGTATCGACGTGATGACAATCTGCCAGAACCCGCCGACCCGGATTGGCAATATTAGTGATTGATGCCGCGCATCGCGGTTATCTTCAGTGCTAGAGACAGATCCAACCGGAGTTCGGGTTGCGCCGTGAAGGGTCCCAGCATTTTCTCCAGCTTAACGACCCTGTAACGCAGTGTGTTGTAATGGAAGTGGAGCTTGCGCGCGGTCTCGGCGATGTTGATGTTGGTCGCGAGCAGGACTTCCAAGGTCTTGCGCATGTCCTGCGCTTCGGCAGTTTCCTCCGTCAGTTCCCGCAATGTCTCACGGGCGAACGTCTCCAACTCGTTTTCGTCCTCGACCAGACTGAGCAGTCTGTACACGCCGAGATCGTCGAACTGAGTCACCGTCCACGGACCTGAGATCCGGCGGCCGACAGTCAATGCGGTGCGCGCCTGGCTGTAGAGCGCGGGGACGGCGTCGATCGCCGCTGCCGGCCGGGACACCCCGACACTGAACGGCCTTCTCCCGCCGCCACCTTCACCGCGAACGACTGTGACGAGATCCCGCACCAAGGCCATCGTGTCGGTGCCGACGCCCATCACGATCACCGTCTCACCCGTCAGCGCGGTCACCGCCGCACCGGGATCACGGTGGGCGATCGCGCCGGAGAACGCCATCGCCTGACGGTCGACGACGGGCAGCCGAGCGGGCGCCGCCGAGGCCGGTTCGTCGACCGGGTCCGGTTCGATCGAGACGATCACCAGCGGGCGATCGAAGTCCCACCCGAACGTCTTGGCGTGGGAGACAACGTGATCGTGATCCCCGGCACGGCCGAGGAGCAGGTCGTGAACGAAGTTCGCACGATGGCGCTCTTCCACCGATGCCACGGCTTGTTCACGGGTGATCACCAACGCGCACACCGACGCGGCCCGCTCGACCAGGTACTGGTCGTAACTCGTCATCACGCGCTCACCGGTGAACAACGCGAGACGCCCGTGGTCGATGTGATTGGCGGAAATCGCGGACACCGCGATGAATTGACCGTCGAACTCGTGCAGACCCAACCCGCCCTCGACGGTGTCGGTCCGCAGACGACCGGTGGAATCGACAGCCGGACAGGCCGACAGATTCTTGCGCTCCGCGGCGTCCCCAGCCCGGCAGATCTCGCGTCCGTCCGAAGTGGTGATCAGGGCGGCGCCCTTCATCTCCCGTGCAATGACTTCGGTCAATTGCGGGAGACCGCCGCCGCCCATCACGACGTCGACCAGCAACCGTCGCAACCGCTCGGCCCCGAACATGGCGTCGATCTGGGCCGACTCCGTCTGCTCCCGGCCTCTGGCCGCAGGGTGATCGCATGCACCGTGAAAAACCAGGAGCGGGAAGCCGGCGCTTTCGGCCGCGTCGACCAGTTCCGGCGCGAGAGTGTCACCGTCTGCGCCGAATTGGACGGCAAGTGCCGCAACTCCACGCGTCGACAACCGTCCGACAAATGCTTTGAAGGTTTCGGTGACCCTGGCGAGGGTTTCCGGCGTGGTGATCAGCAACTGTCCGTGTCGCAGCCACGGTCCGATGTCCGGAACCGCCATGAATCCCACCCGGGCCACCGTCGGGTCGTCGGAGCCGCCGGCAACCTTTCGAACACCAGGAAGGAGCGAGGTTCGAAGAAGTTCGGAGAGAACAGCATTCACCTCGGATGCCGGTACGGCCGGGTTCGCCACTTGGCAGGCACCTCGATTTCATTCGGATCACGGAAGATGGTTCACGAAAGAAACGATCCTATCCCCACCGAACACAAGATGTCCGAATTCAGCGCAGTCGACTCAGGCCGTTCGATGCAGGGCGGTCGGATTCTCCTGAGGTGGCGGGTGGATCGGCCCCTGCAGATCCCGCAGTTCCAAACCGGAGGCATTGCGCAGGGTCTTGGTCATCTCGGCGAGGATCGACACTGCAGTTTCTTCTGGCGTCCTGGCGCCGAGATCCAACCCGATCGGTGAGTGCAGGCGCCCCAGCTCGGCGTCGGTGACGCCTCGCTCCTTCAACAGCGCCACCCGACGCTCATGCGTCGCACGACTTCCCATCGCACCCACGTATGCAGCCGACGAACGCAGCGCGATCTCGAGCAACGGGATGTCGAACTTCTCGTCGTGGGTGAGCACGGCCAGGACGGTTTTGTTGTCGATCGGTGCGGTTTCGAGGAACTTGTGTGGCCACATGACGACCAGATCATGGGCATCGGGGAAACGCGCTCGAGTCGCGAAGACCGGCCGTGCGTCCACGACGGTCACGCGGTAACCAGCAAAGGCGCCCAACGTACACATCGAGGCGGCGAAGTCGATGGCTCCGAAGACGTACATCCGCGGTAGTGGCGCGAAGATCTCGACCAGCAGGTCGTGCTGCGAATCGATGAGAGTTCCCGCGGGTGCGACAAAAGCTACGGACTCACCGGTCTCCATCGTGCGCAGCAGGATGGCGACCTCGTCCTCCGTGGCATCCAGATCCCCGCTGCGTCGGCCGTGCTCGACGACGAGGTGCCGTGCCGGCGCGCCCGGACGCACTTCGGTGACCACGACGACGGGCGTATCGGCCTCGATCCGGTCACAAACCTGACCGAACTCGGTGAAATCGGCTCCGACGGCCTGGACAAACACTTCGATGGTTCCGCCGCAGGTCAGACCTACTCCGATGGCGTCGTCGTCGGAGACGCTGAAGACCTCGACGCGGCTGGTGCCGTCGGCGAGAACCTCCTGGGCGATCTCGTACAGCGCACTCTCGATGCACCCGCCCGAGACGCTGCCGACCACCTCGCCGGAGCGTGAGACGGCCATGGAAGCACCGGGCATGCGTGGTGAGGATCGCCAGGTACGGACAACCGTCGCCAGTGCAAAATCCTCGCCACGGGCGTGCCACTGCGCCAGCTGAGTGGAAATGTCGCGCATCGCCTCGCCTCCCGCTTGCATCGCCGTACGTAGAGAGTTCACGGTATCGGCCCACCGCAATCCTGCCTGTCACACAATGCGCCTAAATCCGGCCCCTGCAGTTGTGCAATGTCGCCGTCGCATCACCTTGCGCTCTCGACCAGTGTTGTCACCGAGCCCAGCCGAAAGCAGGCCTGACCTTCATTCTTCCCCTCTCCGACGATCACTGCAGCGGTAATTCACGCAGATGGTGCGACGGATCGAGTGGGCGACGTTGCACACCACAGAACCGAGGTTTCTACGATGGACCAATTGCTCAGCGGTATCAAAGTTCTCGACCTCACCCGCGCTCTCGCGGGGCCTTTGTGCACGTCGCTGCTGTCGGACTTCGGCGCCGACGTGGTCAAGGTCGAAACCCGTGGCTCCGGCGACAGTTCGCGTCAGTGGCCGCCGTTCGACGGCGATCGAAGCCTCTACTTCGCGTCCGTGAACCGCGGCAAGAGGTCGATCGCCATCGACATGCGCAGTGACCGCGGACGGAAACTGCTTCGCAGCCTGGCCCTCGACGCGGATGTGCTGGTCGAGAATTTCCGTCCGGGAGTACTGGCCGACATGGGGCTCGATCCCGATTCGCTCGAGCAGGAGAATCCAGGGCTCGTCGTGATGAGCATCAGTGGTTTCGGCCCGGTGGGCCCCGACCAGTTCGCGCCCGGACTCGATCAGGTGGCCCAGGGCATGTCCGGGTTGATGTCGGTCACCGGTGCCGGTGAACAGACCCCGATGCGGGTCGGAATCCCCATCATCGACACGGTCTCGGGCATCTACGCGGCGCTGGGAATCACGGCGGCACTTGCCTCTCGCGGTCGCGACGGTCGTGGGCACCGCGTGCAGACCTCGTTGCTGGAATCCGCGATCTCGATCATGACTTTCCAGGCGCAGGACTACCTGAGCACCGGGCGGGTTTCGACGCCGAACGGCAATACGCACCCGACCATCACGCCGTACGGCGCTTTCGACACCGCGGACTTCCCGATCAACATCGCCACCGGGTCGGACAAGCACTGGATCGCGCTGTGCTCGGTTATCGGCGACCCCGACCTCGCCTTCCGTGCCGAATATGCCACGGGTAAAGAGCGTTTGGCACACCGTGACCAACTGACCAAAGAACTCGAGGAGCTACTGACCGCAAAAGGGGCGGCGCAGTGGATCGCCGAGATCCGCGGTGCCGGAATTCCCTGCGGCCCGATCCATTCGATCGATCAGGTGTTCTCCGACCCGCAGGTCGAGGCTCTGCAGATGGTCGAGCAGACGCACAGCGCCGACGGGACGTCGATTCCCGTTGTCCGCGGACCGTTCTGGGTGGACGGCAAGACTCTTCCCGTCAGAAATGCGCCACCCATGACTCTCGGCGGTGACGCCGACGGGGTACTCGCCGACTTCGGCCTTCGCCCGGAGGAGATCGAGGACCTTCGCGCGAATTCGGTGATCTGACCGCACACTAGTAACAGAGCAGACGCTCTGTTACTGTGCGTTCATGCCTCGGCCCCGCGTCCACGACCTCGACACACTGCTCGACGCTGCCGAAAAGCTTGCCGCCACTGCCGGGCCGAGCGCGGTCACGGTGCGGGCGGTCTCCGACGCCACCGGTGTGTCCAACGGGGCGATCTATCACGCATTCGGCTCTCGCAGTGGATTGGTCGGAAGCGCGTGGCTGCGTGCCGCGCAACGATTTCTCGCGCTTCAGCAATCGAGAGTGGACGACGCTCTCGCGGACCCCTCGCCGACCTCCGCGGTTTCCGCCGTCGTCGCAGCTGCCGAAGTTCCGGCCGTCTTCGCGCTCGACTACCCACAATCCGCGTTGCTGCTGCTGACGATCCAGCGCGACGAACTGCTCGGCACCGACGTCCCCGCCGACATCGCCGAGAAACTCACACAACTCGACCGGTCTCTGGTCGACTTGTTCATCCGATTGTCGACCGCGCTCTGGGGTCGCACAGACGGCAGAGCCGTCGAGGCAATCGAGGCCTGTGTTGTCGGCCTGCCTACCGGGCTACTCATTCATCCCGCCACACGCGCCGACGGTTGGCGAGTCCCCGACGCCGCAGCACGCGCGCGGTTGGATGCGGCGGTTCGCGCCGTTCTGAGTTTGGATCCACCACTCCCACAGTCCCGCAACAGGAAAGGCCCGTCATGACCACAACTCTGCGCTTCGAAGACAAGATCGCCGTTCTCGATCTCGGCGAGGACGAGAATCGTTTCTCGCCGGATTGGCTCGACTCCGTCGACAAGCTGCTCGATCAGGCTCTGAGCGAAGGCGCACACGCTCTGGTCACCACGGCGACGGGCAAGTTCTACTCCAACGGACTCGACCTCGACTGGCTTGGCGCGAACGGCAACAAGGCGAAGTGGTATGTGCAGCAGGTGCAGTCGCTGTTCGCTCGGATGTTGACGTTCCCGATGCCTACCGTCGCTGCGATCAACGGCCACGCCTTCGGGGCCGGCGCAATGCTCGGCATCGCGCACGATTACCGCGTCATGCGCGATGATCGCGGTTACTACTGCTTCCCGGAGGTGGACATCAACATCCCGTTCACCGAAGGAATGGCAGCTCTCATCCAAGCCAAACTCAGCCCGGCGTCGGCAATCGTCGCCATGACCACGGGGCGGCGATACGGCGGAAGTGACGCATTTGCAGCCGGTTTGGTGGACTTCACCGCATCCGTCGATGCTTTGACCGCCAAGGCCATCGAAATGGTTGCACCGATCGGGCCGAAGAATCCGGGCACGCTGGGCGCGATCAAGTCGACTATGTTCGCGTCAGTGGTCACCGCCCTGAATACCGACGGCTAGAAGCGATGGACTACGTTCTCGCAGAGCCGCTTCCAGATCATCGGCGACACTTTCGGCATCGCGACCTTCGGTGCTCAGAACCACGTCGACTCCACTGAGCGTCGGTATCGAACCGGCCAGCAGTTGTGACGCTTCCACAAGATCGTCCAACCCGGCCCAGCCGGCCGGTTCACGTTCGATGATTCTGGTGCGCAACGTATCCGGATCGGCCTCGAGGCGCGCCAACAGGTGCCCCTCGGCGCCGGTCGCGGCCAGCAGGGCACGCCCGTAGTCGTCGTCTTCGACAGTCGCCGTGAGGAAGAGGAGTTCATACCCCGCTTCCCGGTACGACGCGCACAGCATCCCGACGTGTGCGATTGCCCGTTCGGTCCCCAGCGGCGGGTAGCACCGCTCGAGTTCGTCCACCTCGATCATCGCGTTGCTCACCCCGACCTCGCCGAGTCGATCGTGAAGCGCGGTCAGCACGGAACTCTTCCCCGCGCCCGGCGGGCCTGTCAGCAGCAGTACGAACACGCCTCCACTATTCCAGAGCCGTGAGCATGTCCAGAGCCTTGTGCAGGCGCGGGGCGGCGAGAAGGCTGGAGAAGACAGCTTGACGTGTACAGCAGCCCTGATCGGAGCACAGCGATGACCACCACGATCACCGAAATCGCGCCGGACATCTACCGACTGTCGACCTTCGTGGACGAAGCCAACCTCACGATGAACCAGTTTCTCGTCGACGGCGAGGAACCCCTGCTCTTCCACACCGGGCAGCGCGCGTTGTTCACCTCGGCTTCCGACGCACTCTCCACGTTGATCGACATCGGCCGACTGAAATGGATCACGTTCGGTCACGTCGAGGCCGACGAGTGCGGATCAATGAACTCCTGGCTTGCGGCAGCCCCCGAAGCACAAGTGGCCCACGGCGCGATGGGGTGCTTCGTCCAGGTCAACGATCTGGCCGATCGGGCGCCACTTCCCTTGCAGGACGGCGACGTACTCGAAACCGGCAGCCGCCGGGTTCGGCACATCGACACCCCGCACGTCCCACACGGGTGGGACGCGGGCCTGATGTTCGAGGAGACGACGTCCACTTTGTTCTGCGGAGATCTCTTCACCGCGTTCGGGCACCACCCCGCGACCACCGAGCACGAAATCGTCGGTCCCGCTTTGGAAGCCGAGGACTTGGGCCACGCCACCTGCCTCACCCCGGATCTCGAACCCACGATCCGTGCCCTGGCCGATCTCGAGCCGCGGATTCTGGCGACCATGCATGCACCGACGTACTACGGCGATTGCGTCACCACGCTTCACGACCTGGCCGACTCGTACGCAACACGTTTCGCAGCCGAAACCGAAAGATGGAAGTCAGACTAAAGCCTGCGCGTTCGACGCGATTCGCGCCGCCACGGACAGCGCAACATGCTCGTGGAACGGCCGCGCCACCACCTGCACTCCGATCGGTAAACCGTTGCGGGAGAGTCCTACCGGAACCACGACCGACGGAAGGCCGAGCACACTGATCGCCCGGCAACTCGCGAGCGCGTCCATCCACGTGAGTTCGCGACCGCCCACCTCGAAGCTCTCCACACCGAGCGGCGGAGCGAGCACCGACGCAACCGGCAGAATCAGAACGTCGCCCATCTCGTCGAGGAAGCCGGCGATCAACACCGCGCGATCCGCCCACAGCGCTTCCACCTCGGCTGAACTCCGATCACGGCCTGCCGCAAGCATGGCGGTGATGTCCGCGCCGAAAGAGTGCGCTGAGCCTGCAGCGAGAGAGTGGATGTCCGCGTGGGTCTCGACCGATCGCAACGCACCGAAAAGTCCGTTCGCACGTGGCAGGGCCAAACCGTCGTACTCGCTCGCGTCCAGACTGTTCGCCACCGAGCGAACCGCCGACAGGATTTCGGCGTCGACGGGCATGGTTCCCTCGCCGGGTGCCCAGCGGATGTCGAGGTGTTCGACGTCGACCGAGTCCGGCTCGGTCCACGCGAGATGCGGCTTCGACAGGACGCGCAGCGCAAGCGTCGCATCACCGAGGTTGCGGGCCAGTGGGCCGATGGTCTGGATCGTGCCGTGCATCGTCGCGGGATTGGCGAGTACCCGTCCATCCGAAAGCACGCCGGGGTATTGCCCTTCGGATTCCACACGGCCGAGCGTCGGACGAACCGAAGTGAGGCCGGTGCAGTGGGCGGGCCAACGCACCGAGCCGCCAAAATCCGTGCCGAGTCCGAGCACGCTCATTCCGGCAGCAACCGACGCGGACTCACCGCCACTCGATCCGCCGGGGGACCGGACGACGCCGTCCGGTCGCACCGGGCTGGCCGTGGTGCCGAACAGTTCGTTTCGAGTCAGCCCGCACGCGCCGAATTCCGGGGTGTTGGTCTTGCCGATCAGAATTGCGCCGGCAGCCTTGAACGCCGCAACGGCCGGTGCATCGACGGCCGGGACGTTGTCCGCCAGAGTGCGAGAACCGGCGGTGGTACGCACGCCGGCAGTAGCGATCAGGTCCTTGACCGTGAACGGAACCCCGGCAAGGGGACCGAGTGTCTCGCCGAGAAGGCGACGTTCGTCCAGGCTGTCGGCGGTCGCCAGAGCCTCTTCGGCGCACACGGTGACCAGCGCGTTGAGTTCGCCATTGCATTCGTCGACCCGTGCGAGATGGCCTTCGACGACCGTCCGCGCCGACGCCTGACCCGACCGCACGGCTTCGGCGATGGATCGGGCATCACGGCCCACCCAGCTCTCACGACTCATCGCATGCCTCTCCTCGCCCGACTCCTCTGCCGAGCGTAAAGACAGCAAGCAACGCGAGAAACGACCACATTGCACATACCGACGGCTCCGGCGATGTGAGGTTTTGCCACAACGTCTGCAGCCCCGGAGGAATCGGTCAGGCGCTGGTACCTACAAACCCTGCCTGATGAATGCAGCAAGCTTCTCGATCTGTTGCTCGTTTCGTTTGTAATGCCGCCACTGGCCGATTCGTGTGGTGGTGACCAGATCCGCGGCCTGGAGTGCGGCCATGTACTGAGACGCAGTCGATTGCGACACCTTCGCCCTCGCTTGAATGTGCTTGAGGCACACTCCGACCTCCTCGGCAGGCTCGAGCTGAGGGGGAAAGCTTCCTGGGTCTTTCAACCACTGCAGGATTTGTACACGCATCGGGTTGGCCAGCGCCTTGAACGCCGTTTCCCACTCGGTTGCCGTGTCTTTCATATTCGTCAGCATACCGCTAGATCGCGAAATGCCGATATGTATGGTTCACTCCCTATATCGCAACATCGCGATATACCAATGGGAGGTTGGAATGATGCAGCACGACAAAGTCGCACTCGTGGTCGGAGCCCGTGGTGTGATCGGTGGGAACTTGATCGATCACCTCGAATCAACCGGCGAATGGAAGATCATCGGACTCTCGCGCCGAGGCGGCACGGACACCGACCGGGTCGAACACATCGCAGTCGATCTGCTCGATCCTTCCCAGACTGCGGAGGCACTGAGCGGACTGCACGGCGTCACCCACGTCTTCTACGCCGCCTATCAAGACCGCCCGACATGGGCCGAGCTGGTTCCGCCCAACTTGGCGATGTTGGTCAACACTCTCAACGCCATCGAGCCCGTTGCCGGCGAACTCGAGCACGTCAGCCTGATGCAGGGCTACAAGGTTTACGGGGCACATCTCGGACCGTTCAAAACTCCCGCCCGCGAGAGCGATCCACCGCACATGCCACCCGAGTTCAACGTCGACCAACAGCAGTTCCTCGAACGCAGGCAGCTCGGCAAATCGTGGACGTGGTCGGCGATCAGACCCTCAGTTGTCTCCGGATTCGGATTGGGCAACCCGATGAACCTCGCGATGGTCATCGCCGTCTACGCAACCATCTCGAAGAAACTGGGTGTCCCACTCCGATTCCCCGGCAAACCCGGCGCGTACACCAGCTTGATCGAAATGACCGACGCCGGACTCCTGGCCGAAGCAACGGTCTGGGCCGCGACCAATCCCGAGTGCGCGAATCAGGCGTTCAACATCAACAACGGCGACCTGTTTCGCTGGCAGGAAATGTGGCCGAAGATCGCAGCCTTCTTCGACATGGACGTCGCACCTCCTCTCCCGATGTCCCTCGATGTCGCAATGGCGGACAAGGAGTCGGTGTGGGATGAACTCGTCGAGGAACACCAACTTGCTCGAACCCCGTATGCCGATGTCTCGTCCTGGGGGTTCGGTGACTTCGTATTCGGATGGGACTACGACTTTTTCGCTGACGGATCGAAAGCTCGGCGGTTCGGATTTCACCGCCACGTCGACACCGAAGCGATGTTCCTCGACATCTTCGCCAATCTGCGGGCTCGGAAGATCATCCCCTGACTGGAAACACGGTCGCTTCGGATCCTGCGAACACTGTCACTGTCGGACCCCGGGACTACCGTCGTAGGCGGGGTTTGAAAAGCAGGGGTTTCGGCGAGTCGTCGGTAGGGCCCCATGCGCCCCCGGACCAGAGGAGCGGCGATGTCGGACAATACTTTCGATCTGGAAATCCTGAGTGCCTGGACTACTTTCGAGACTCATCTCGCTCGTTACATCTCCGTGATGGAGGACGACGACACCCTCGTGGTGGAGTCGCATTACGACAGCATGGACGAACTGGCGGACGCACCCGCGTGCATCCAGTTCTTCGCATGGAACCAGACCTCCGTGCGCTGTGAAGTTCCGTCGAACAGGTTTCTGCATCCATTGCGGATGCTCGAACCGGAAGACCATTCGGCACTGCTCGACATGGGGTTCAACGCTCCCGATCTGTGCGAGCACGAGCCCGAGGGCAACGGGTCCATGTCCTTCTACATCGACGTCGACCGCGCTCGTCCCGAGGAACTGGTGACAAAGGTGCTCCGCGTCTTTCGCGAGATGTGGAGCATTGCGCACCCGTCGTTCCTGCGTGCCAGCACCAGTGGACGCGAGTCGACGCCGGCGTTCGCCACGACGCCGTCGCACGCTCCCTCGGGTTCGGGAGACATGCTGCGGATCCTGGTCGACGGAGCCGTCGAACGCCTTCTCGGTCATCCGCCCAAGCGTGACGACGACGGCGACATCCCACTGGTCCGCGGTGAGCAGGTCACTTACGTTCGGGTCCTCGAGGACGACGAGTACGTGGAGGTGTTCTCGCGGGTCGTGCATTCGGTGGAGAACCTCGAGAACGCTGCTGTTGTTCTTGCCCAGCTCAATCGGCAGTGGCCGACCATCAAACTCATTCTCGTCGAGCAGAGTGTGCTGGGCGTGGTCCGCGTGGACGGTGCACCCTTCGTCGCCGAGCATCTGCTGCGGGCTCTGCGCTCGTTCGCCGAATTGGCCGAAGCATCGGACGAACTCGCCGAAGAACTGGGCGGGCAACCCATTCGCGCTACCGGAGACACCGCCTTCAACGACGGGATGGCCTCCGAGCACGAAGATCCCGGTGCCGAATACGAGTCACACGAGTGCCACGAATTTCCTCCGGCACTCATGGCGCTCCTCGAACTCGACGCCGACGGAACGGGTGAGCTCAGCGCCGAAGAGGTTGCCGTGATCTGTGAGCACGACCGCGACACCATTCTCGACTACCTGCGGATCAGCCAGGAGCAGGAGACGGCCTGGCACGAGGCGTTGACCGAGTCCATCCGTCGCAAGGACGACGACACCGACCTGTGTGCGGGCGAGAAGCGCGCGTGGACGCACGCGATCCGCAACCTCAGGCGCGGGCTGCGCGTCGTCGTACTGCCCGCCAAGGATGCAGCGCCGACCCAGCTCGGTCTCTTCGACGATCAGGCCTAATCGGGCGCTGCCTGTCAGCCCGGTAGTGGGATGACGATGCCAGGCAGGATCTCGATCTGACGCGGCAACTGGGGGAGCGGCGGCACTTCGATCGGCGGCAAGCCAGGCACCTCGATGGGCGCTGGGGGAGCGGCCGCGCCCGTTGTGGGCGTACCCGTCCCGTCGCCCGAGGTCACGCCGGAGTTCGCGGGAACGCCGGCCTGCCCGCCGATGGGATCCGGCCACGGGAAGCTCTCCCAGTCGGATCCCTTCAGCGCGCCGTCCATCGTGCTCTTCCAGATGTCGGCAGGCACTCCGGAGCCGTAGATCAAGCCGCCGTAGGAGTTGGTGATGGCCTGCGCGTCGGAAGTACCGATCCAGACCGCGGTGGACAGCGACGGCGTGTAACCGACCATCCATGCATCCTTGTTCTGCCCGGTGTCACCCAGCTGCGCGGTGCCGGTCTTGGCAGCGGACGGGCGTCCACCGGCAAGCGCGTGACCGTTCGAGTACGACGCGATCGGCAGCATCGCCTGCGTGACGTTGTCCGCGACGGCCGCATCAAGACGACGCTCACCAGGCGAGACCGGACGATCGAGCAGGACTTCACCTTCGGCCGTCACGACCTTCTGGATGAAGTGCGGCTGCTGGTACACGCCGGAGTTAGCGAGCGTCGCGTACGCGGAGGCCATGTCGATAACGCGAGACTGATACTGGCCGAGCACGATTCCGTTCTCCGGCGGGCCACCCTCCTGGGTGAGCGTCGGGTAGTCGAGCCCTGGAATGTGTTCGGGGATTCCGGCCAGGTGGGCGGCGTCGGCGATCTTCTGGGGACCGTTCTCCATCGAGAGCATCAACCGGTAGAAGCTGGTGTTCAGCGAGCGCTTGAGTGCCTCGGCGATGGTGCATCGACCACAGGATTCGCCGCCGACGTTTCCGATCGTCACACCGTTGATCGTGAGCGGTGAACTGTCGAACCGCGCGGACAGCGGAATATCTTCCATCAATGCTGCGACCAGACCGAAGACCTTGAACGCTGAACCGGTCTGCAGCGGTGCCTGGGCATAGTCGAAGCCGGCTCCGTCGTCACCGCCGTAATAGGCGTCGACCCCACCGGTCTTGGGGTCGATGGACACTACTGCGGTCCGCAGGTCTTCCGGCTCGCCCTCGAGATTCCGCTTGACGGCGTTCAGCGCAGCTTCCTGCGCGACCGGGTCGATGGTCGTCGTGATCTGCAGACCAGCGGTGTTCAACGTCTGATCGCTGATCCCGGCCTCGGCCAGTTCCTTGAGTACCTGGGCCTTGATGTGGCCTTCGGGTCCGGGCGCCTGGTTCAGATCGGTCGGCCGATTGGCGGGGGCGACAGCCGGGAACTGCATGGCGTCGCGATCCGTCTTGGTCAGGCTGCCCAGATCCACCATGCCGTTGAGAACGTAATCCCAGCGCGCTTGCAGCGCGGACAGATTGGTCTCGGGGTCCAGGAACGACGGGCTCTGGATGACGGACGCGAGAACTGCGCCTTCCTCGACGCTCAGCTCACTGACCGGCTTGTCGAAGTACGCGTTCGACGCGGCGGCGATGCCGTACGCACCGCGACCGAAGTAGATGGTGTTGAGATACGCGGCAAGAATGTCGTCCTTGGACCACTCGCGCGCCATCTTCGCGGAGATGACAAGCTCACGCAGCTTCCGGTCGATACTGCGCTTGTCGCCGACCAAGACGTTCTTCACGTATTGCTGAGTGATCGTCGAGCCACCGCCGGCGCTTTCCTTGCCCATCACGTTGTCGCGGGCAGCGCGAGCAAATCCGGAGATCGAGAATCCGGGGTTGGTGTAGAAGTTACGATCCTCCGCCGAGAGCACCGAATCGCGGACGTGAATCGGGATGGCCGACAACGCGACCTCGGTCCGGTTTCCCTCTGGCGGCACCACTTTCCCGAGCACGGTCGTACCGTCGGCCATGTAGATGGTGGACACCTGATTGGTCTGCATGTCCGAGGGGCGCGGGACGTCGGTCCGGCTGTACGCGACAGCAAAAACCGACGCAGGCACGATGATCATCAGGAGCACGAGAACGTAGATGGTCCGCCGGACGTACCGCCACTTGGAGCGCTGCTTCTTCGCCGGCTTGGCCGACTTGCTCGACCGAGGCGAATTAGCCGACTTGCCCGATCGAGCCGACGACTGATCGCCACCCGTCGCACTCGATCTGTTCGATGGACTCACTCAACACTCCCGGTCGTGGATCCGGACTTACCGGCACCATTCCACCAGGGTGATATCTCGATCAGATAACTCCCGGCAACTGCGATACCGAAATGTCACCCTACCGGGCTGGCTACTCGCGACGTTCTGCTCGGACCGCGTTCCGATATCCGCGGAACGCCAGCCCGAGAGCGACGACGCAACCGAGCAGCACCAAAGACGGCATAACGCCGGGGTCACCCTTGACTATCGCAACCACAGCGCCGATCAACGCCATGAGGGCGAAGACCGAGATGAAGCCGGCAATCAGCTCCATGCGCTGGGCGCGCGAAGCCCGCCTCATCGAAACCGTGCGGCCCGCATCACGACTTGACGCCGCCTGCGGTCAGACCGGCGATGATGCGTCGCTGGAAGATGAGAACCATGATGACCAACGGGACCATCACCAGGGTTCCGCCGGCCATGATCGAGGTGTACGGCGTGACGAATGGGTCGGTTCCGGAGAACTTGGCCATCGCCACCGTGACGGGCGCGGTCTTGTCACTCGAGAGTTGCAGCGAGAGCAGGTACTCGTTGACCGTCGCGATGAAGGCCAGGATCGCGGTGGTGAACAGCGCCGGCGCGGCGAGCGGCAGCATGATCAGACGGAAGGCCTGGCCACGGGTGGCGCCGTCGATACGCGCCGCTTCTTCGAGCTCCCACGGAAGTTCGGAGAAGAACGACGTCAGCGTGTAGACCGTCAGCGGCAGCACGAACGAGATGTTCGGGATGATCAGCGCTTTGTAGCTGCCGATCCAGCCGATGTCGGTGAACAACTGGAACAGAGGAGTCACGAGGGCGACGACCGGAAACATGGACGCGCCGAGGATGATTCCGGTGACGAAGTATTTGCCACGGAAGTCGAACCTTGAGAGCGCGTACGCCGTGAACACACCGATGACCAAGGCGATCAGCGTGGTCGCACCCGCGATGATGAGGCTGTTCATCAGTGCCCGGGTGAAGTTCACCTTGGCATCGGGATCGAGCGCCGCCGTGAAGTTGGACAGCGTGAGATTGGTGGGCCACAGCGACGTCGAGAACGTGTCCGCCGGGTCGCGCAGCGCCGTCACGATCATCCAGTAGCAAGGAGCGAGTCCCCACACGATGATCAGTACGACGCCGATGTAGGTGCCGATCTTGCCGCGTAGTGCCTTGTTCATACCGGCTCCCCCTTCCGCTGCTTTTCCTGCGTGCTGACCGCATTGGCTCCGAGGAATCGGACCAGGATGAAGGCCACAGCGAAGATGATGAGGAACGTGATGGTGGACAGTGCCGACGCCGAATTGGCGCCGACGCGCATCTGATCGACCACCAGAACCGAGATGGTGGAGGTGGCCGGATTGGATCCCATCATGATCGCGGGCAGGTCGTACATGCGCAGCGCGTCCATCGTGCGGAAGAGCACCGCCACCATGAGTGCGGGCTTGACCAGTGGAAGCGTGATCATGCGGAACCGCTGCCACGCCGTCGCACCGTCGACCTTGGCGGCCTCGTAGACGTCGGCGGGAATCATCTGCAGACCCGCGAGAATCAGCAACGCCATGAACGGCGCCGTCTTCCAGACGTCGGCGACGACGATCGCGAATCGCGCCGGCCAGGGATCGGCCGTCCACAGGATGTTGGTGCCGAGGATCTTGTTGGCAATGCCGTCGTTGGCGAAGATGAAGAACCACAGCTTCGCGGTGACCGCCGTGGGGATGGCCCAGGGAATCAGCACGGAAGCGCGGAGCAAACCGCGTCCGCGGAACGTCTTGGCCATGATCAGCGCCATCGACAGACCGATCACCGTCTCGAGCAGGACGGTGACGACGGTGAAGCCGAACGTGTTTCCGATCGACTGCCAGAACTGCGATCCGAGTGTGCCGGGCGGGCAGGGAATCGAACCGTTGGCGGTGTTGCAGGACTCGGTGATCCAGTTCTTGTAGTTGTCGAACCACGTGAACTGTCCGGTGACGAACATGCCGGTCTCGGGATCGAGTTTCTTGCCGTCGCTGTGCATCGACATCCAGATCGCTCGTCCGAGCGGATACAGAATGATGACGGCGAGAACGATCAGCGACGGTGCGACGAACGCCCACACCGGAACTCGTCGACGCTTCTTCGGCTTGTCGGCCGACGCAGGCGGGGGCGAGGTCGGTGGGGGTGGAGTAGCTGCAAGGTCAGGCAGAACCTTGGTCAGGGATGTCCCTGCTGCCTCGGATGCCGACGGCTCTTCTAGCGGTTCCGGTGCACGGTGTCTCCCACCAACGCCCGAACGGTCGGGACCGGTTGAACCGGCCCCGACCGTGGGGTTGGTAGGCACAGCCGCGGAAGGATCCTGCGGTTCTGCCATTGCTTATTGCTCCTGGTAGATCAGTTACCGGCGGTTTCGATGCCGGCCTTGGTGTCCGCCAAGGCCTGCTCGACGGTCTTCTCGCCGCGAATAGCAGCGTAGGTGTTGTCGGAGATCGACTTCGACACCTGCGTGTAGTACGGCGTGACGGGGCGCGGCTGAGCGGTAGCGAGGGCTTCCTTCAGGGTCGCGAAGTACGGGAACTGAGCGAGCACTGCCGGGTCGTCGTAGACAGCCGAGAGGACGGGGGCGCCGCCGACCTCGGTGAAATACGTCTGCGACTTCTTGGTCTGCATGAACTCGAGGAAGTCACGAGCCGTGGCCGGTGCGTCCGAGTACGCGCTGATGCCGACGTTGTAGCCGCCGACCGTCGAAGCACCCGGTCCGTCGACACCCGGAAGAACGGTGTAGCCGTACTTGCCCGCAACCGAGGTCTTCTCACCGTCGACCGAGAAGCCGGACCACGTGCGCATGAAGAGTGCCTTGCCGTCACCGAACGCGGTCTGCGACTCGCCCTCGGAGTAGGTCAGTGCTTCCTGCGGGATGGTGTTGTCGGCGAAGTTGTCGACGATCGACTGGACGCCTGCCTTCGTCTTGTCGTCGATGGCCGGGGTGAGTCCGTCCGGGCCGACCCACGGGCCGTCGAAAGCGTTGGTGATCTCGGTGGTGTTGACCGTCAGGCCCTCGTAGTTCTTGAACTGACCGATGTAGCAGGAGATGCCGGCTTCGACAGCCTTCGGGCAGTTTTCCTTGAGCTCGGCCCACGTGGTGGGAGCCTTCTCGACGAGGTCCTTGCGGTAGTACAGGAACGCGGCGTTGGTGTTCTTCGGCGCTGCGTAGAGCTTGCCGTTGTAGGTGCCCGAAGCGACGGTCGACGGCAGGAGGCCGGACTCGTCGATCGCGAGGTCACCCTCGAGCGGCAGCAGCCAGCCGTTTGCAGCGAACTGCGCGGTGTTCACGACGTCGACACCGATGAGGTCGTACTCGTCGCTCTTGGCCTGCATGCGCTGGGTGATGTCGTCGACCTGCGCGTTGGCTTCCTTGGCCAGCGGCTTGAGCGTGACCTTCTCGTCCGGATGCTCGGCGTTCCAGTCGGTGATGATGTTTTCGAGCGCCTCGTTCAGGGCATCCTGCCCCTCGACGATCGTGATGGGTCCGCGGCCTTCGCTCGAGGACGATCCCCCGGATGCGGCCGTCGTGCTGGTTCCGCTGTCCTTGTCCGAATCGGACGAGCAGCCTGCCAGTACCAGCATGGACGCTGCCGTGGCTGCAATTGCAGCGCGGCGCATCGCCTTCGAGTTCAGAACCATGGATTCGCTCCCCGTATGTGTATGACAAATAGACGGTCACCGAGAGCCGGCTCACGGCATGCGCCATGGGTGCCGGCTCCCGGCATCGGCCCCTACTGTGGCACGAGACACCCGTACTTGTGGGTATTACGCCGAACCTGAATCGGTCATGTGTCGTTTGACAGGTCCACCTAACCCAGGCGGCGCCCGTCGGTGGTGGCAAAAATGTGCACCTTCTCGGGGTCGACTCGCAGGTTGACGCGCTCGCCCTTCTGCGGCGGATTGCGCCAGTCACCACGCGAAACGATCTGCTGCAACCGCCCACCGACCGTGGTGCGTCCGTAGACGTAGGCGTCGGAACCGAGTTCTTCGACGACGTCGACCTCCATCGGCAGGCCTTCGGCGGCGATCTCGAGGTGCTCGGGGCGAATACCCAGAACGACCTCGGTTTCGACGACGCCGTTCATCGTCTCGCGCGGAACCGGAACGATCCCGTCGCCGAATGCGACGCCGCCGTCGACGACGGGGAGGGTGAAGAGGTTCATCGCGGGTGAACCCATGAAGCCGGCGACGAAGACGTTCTTCGGCTTGTTGTACAGCTCGCGCGGCGAGGCGCACTGCTGCAAGATTCCCTTCTCGAGGACTGCGACGCGGTCACCCATCGTCATCGCCTCGACCTGGTCGTGGGTCACGTAGACCATCGTCGTCGCGAGGCGTCGCTGCAGCTGAGCGATCTGCGTACGCGTCTGCACACGGAGTTTCGCGTCGAGGTTCGACAGCGGCTCGTCCATGAGGAAGACCTGCGGCTGGCGGACGATGGCGCGGCCCATCGCCACTCGCTGACGCTGACCACCGGACAGCGCTTTGGGCTTGCGATCGAGGTACGGCTCGAGGTCGAGCATCTTCGCGACCTCTTCGACGCGGGCGCGGATCTCCGTCTTGTTGGTTCCGGCGAGCTTGAGCGCAAAACCCATGTTCTCGGCCACCGACATGTGCGGGTACAGAGCGTAGTTCTGGAAGACCATCGCGATGTCGCGCTCTTTCGGTTCCTGACCGGTGACGTCTCGGTCGCCGATGAGGATGCGTCCGCTGTGGACGTCTTCGAGCCCGGCGAGCATGCGCAGGGTGGTCGACTTTCCGCAGCCGGAGGGTCCGACGAGGACGAGGAACTCGCCGTCCTCGATCTCGAGGTCGAGGTTGTCCACTGCCGGCGTGCTCGATCCGGGGAACAGGCAGGTGGTGCTCTCGAAAGTCACTGAAGCCATGACGGGGTTGATCCCTTCTACCGGCAGGAACGTGCCGGACGATCCAAGTTGAGGGTGAGCGTGTGCGCTAGCAGCATAAACGTCCGTGTCGGCGCGCGAGCGTAGTCTTTCACGGTGAGTTCGGAGAAGATGCTGACCCGCATCGGTGCGTTGCTTCGCCAAGCGGAGTCCACCGACAATCCACACGAAGGTGAAGCCTTCATGGCCGCCGCGCAGCGGTTGGCCACCGGTTCCGCGATCGACCTGGCGGTCGCACGTGCGCACACCGCGTCCTCTGAAAAACGTGCGACGCCCACTCAACGGCTCATCACCATCGGCGAACCTGGCAAGCGCGGGCTGCGAACGTACGCTCAGTTGTTCATCGCGATCGCCGCTGCCAACGACGTGCAGTGCGACATCGCGCAGACGTCGGCCGTCATCTACGCCTACGGCTTCGCCGGTGACATCGACGTGTGCGAAGCCCTGTACTCGAGCCTGCTCTTCCAGATGGTGCGTGACTCCGACGCCTACGTACGCTCCGGGGCGTACCGCGGCGAAACGTCCGTGCGGACAGTCGTCGAAACTCGTGGACGACGACGCGTCAGCACGCAGGTCCGCAAGCCGGTGGCCGGAGTGACGGCGCGCCTGAACTTCCAGATGGCGTACGCGTCCCGCATCGGCGCTCGGTTGGCCGAGACGAAGCAGGAGACGGAGAAGGCGGCGATCGCAGAATCTGCCACGTCGTCTTCGGAAACTGCACTCGTGCTGCGTAACAAGGAAATCGAGCTGAAGGACTACTACTCGTCCAACTCCAAAGCGCGTGGGACGTGGCGGGGCGGTGGCCGCGCGAGCGCCGGGCATTCCTCGCATGCTCGACGAGCGGGTGATCGGGCGGCGCGCTCCGCACGCCTGGGAAACCTTCCGGAGATCGGCGGGGTGCGCGGGCAGCTCGACTCGTGAGGGATAAGCAGCGGAGCGCCGTCTACGAGGCAGAGACGTTGGTACGCACCATGTTCGATCGCGCCGACGAGCGCGGGCTTCGGAGCGTCGAGGTCATGGGTTCCACCATCACCCTGCCGGTCGAGCGCAAATTCGGTTCCGTGGAGTCGGTCCAGGCGTACTGCGATCAGCTACTCGGACTGAACTGGGTTCGGGAGACCTGGCCTCGCGCAGCCGTTTCGGTGTCCGTACGGTCCCGCGCCGGTAATGCCGCCGCCCACTATTCGAACGACGTCATCGCCGTTCCAGACGACCGTGACGGCCGGTGGGCACTGCGAGAATTCGTCGTCCTGCACGAACTCGCGCACCACCTGGGCGACCCAGCCTCCGACGAGGCTTCCCACGGACCCGAGTTCGTCGACCGCTACACGAGCCTGGTCGGCGAGATCATCGGGCCCGAGGCGGCCTTCGTTCTTCGAGCGATGTTCCTTGCCGGCGGTGTCCAGACAAGTTGAGGGTTATCAGCCCTCGGTGAACCGGGTGGTGCGCGAACCGGTCGGCTGGAATACTCGGCCTATGGAGGCATCGCGGAGATTAGTCCTGGTCAAGGGTGAGTCGGAACTCCCCGATCCGGCTGTCGCCGTCCGCAAACCCCCACTGATTCGTGAAGCCTACGGACGAGTGTTGAGGGAGGTCCGACGCGATCAGGATCGAACTCTCGACGACGTAGCCGCAAAGGTCGGGATGTCGAAGCAGTACCTCTCCGAGATCGAACGAGGCAAGAAGGAACCGTCGTCGGAAATTCTGCGCGCCATCTGCGAAGCGCTCGGGATGCCGCTCGAACACCTGCTGTTCCGAGCAGGCAACAGGATCGTTGCGCTCAACTCCCTCACCTTCGGACATTCTCCCGCACCGATCTCCGGTCCCGTCCTGATGGCAGCGTAGTCAGTTCCCTTCGATGAGGGTGTCAGCCAGCCCGTAGGAGATAGCGTCGTCGGCAGTGAAGATCCTGTCGCGATCGGTGTCCTTACGGAGCCGCTCGACGCTCTGACCGGTGTGCTTGCTAAGAATCGCCTCGGTCTGCTCCCGGATTCTCAGGATCTCGGCTGCTTGAAGCGCGAGGTCCGAGATGGTGCCGCTACCTTGCGTCGACGGTTGGTGCAGCAGCACCCGCGAATGGGCGAGAACATGCCGATGGCCCGGAGTGCCGGCGGCGAGAAGCACTGCAGCAGCCGAAGCCGCTTGACCCATGCAGTACGTCGAAATCGTCGGTTTCAAGAACTGCATGGTGTCGTAGATCGCGAGCATCGCCGTGGTGGAACCGCCGGGAGAGTTGATGTACAAACCGATTTCGCGATCCGGGTTGTCGGCTTGCAGATGCAGCATCTGAGCCATCACGACGTTGGCGACGCCGTCATCGATCTCCGTGCCGAGAAAAACGATGCGTTCGTTGAGCAGCCTGCTGAAGATGTCGAAAGACCGCTCACCCGTTGGTGTTCGCTCGATGACACTGGGAATCGTGTACTGGGACATGACGTCACAATCCGATCTTGGGGAAGGTGGCTTGCGGTGCGATCTCGGCGAAGGACGTCACGACGCGGTCGACGATCCCGTACTCGCGCGCCTGTTCGGCGGTGAACCAACGATCCCGATCACTGTCGGTCTCGATCTCCTCGACGGTCCGGCCCGTTTCGGTGGCGAGGATTTCCTGCGATTGACGCTTCATCAGCTCGAGGCTCTCGGCCTGGATCGCAATGTCCACCGCAGTGCCACCGATACCTGCCGAAGGTTGGTGCATCATGATGCGGCTGTGCGCCAGGCTGATTCGCTTGCCGTGGGTACCGGAGCAGAGAAGCACCTGGCCCATGCTGGCGGCGAAGCCCATCGCGACCGTCACGACGTCGTTGGGGATGAGCTTCATCGTGTCGTAGATGGCCAGACCGGCAAACACCGATCCGCCGGGTGAATTGATGTAGAGCACGATGTCGCGCTTGGGGTCGGTGGTGGCGAGTAGTACCAGTTCCGAACACACACGTTCGGCCATGGCGTCGTTGACCTCGCCGGTGAGCAGAATGGTTCGCTGTCGGAAGAGCCTGTCTGTCAACAGGTCACGGTAGCCGGTATCTGTGGGCGCTTCGGTAGTCATGAATCCATTCCTACCGGCGCAGCGATGCCGGGGCCCCGCCTGTCTGCTGTGGGCAGATCGCCCCTGTTTTGCCCGCCGCCTTTGCCTGCCCCCCTTTGTGCCTGCCCCCCCTTTGTGCCTGCCCCCCTTTCTGCCTGCCCCCTTTTTGAGCGAACGGCACGTTCAGTCGATCTAAGGCGCCGAACGTGCCGTTCGCTCGAAAAGGGGTGAAAATGAGAAGCGGGCATACCCGTCACCGACCGCGGTAGCGGTACCGCGCACACCCGGCCATGATGGGAGAAGACAACCATTCCTCTCGTCAGGAGCGTGGCATGACTCGTCCGGTACGCATCGGTGTTCAACTCCAACCTCAGCACGCACCCGATTACGGGTTGATTCGCGACGCCGTCTTGCGGTCCGAGGACGCCGGGGTGGACATCGTCTTCAACTGGGACCACTTCTACCCGTTGACCGGCGATCCCGACGGCGCCCACTTCGAATGCTGGACCATGCTCGGCGCCTGGGCCGAGCAGACCGAACGCGTCGAGATCGGCGCGCTGGTCACCGGCGGCGGTTACCGCAATCCGGATCTGCTGGCCGACATGGCGCGAACCGTCGACCACATCAGCGGCGGACGTCTGATCCTCGGCATCGGTGCCGGCTGGTTCGAGAAGGACTACGACCAGTTCGGATACGACTTCGGCACTCCCGGTTCACGGCTGAAACTGCTGGGCGAATACCTCCCCCGCATCACGGGCCGCCTGGCCAAGGGCAACCCGCCTCCGACGCGCAATATCCCGGTTCTCATCGGGGGTGGCGGCGAGAAGAAGACCCTGCGCCTCGTCGCCGAGTACGCCGACGTCTGGCACAGCTTCGGTGACCGCGAGACACACCTGCGCAAGTCGGACATCCTCTCCGACCATTGCGCCGACGTGGGCCGGAACCCGACCGAAGTGGAGCACTCGGTTCCGTGGCCTGGGCTCGAGAATGCTGCTGACCTGGTCGCCGACGGTGTCTCGCTCTTCACCGTCGGCGTCAGCGGACCTGACTACGACCTGACAACGCTCGTCGAGGCCATCGGCTGGCGGGATGACAACACGGCACCGGCATTGAGCGGACTCGCCTGAGTGGTCCCCAACACCTCGTCGTTGTCGGCGCCGAGAACGGGCGGCGCCGACGTCAGACGTGGCCTCCGGCCGGAGAAGTTGACCGGAAAGGCCACTTGCTTGAGCGGACCGAGCGTCGGATGGTCGACGGTTCCGACCATGCCGAGTGCGGCGGTGTGGGGATCGGAGTAGATCTCGTCGAGGTGGCGGATCGGTGAAACCGGGACCGCTCGTTCGGCGAGAAGAGTGCACCAGTGTTCGACGGTGTCCGACGCGAAGGCGATGGTGAGTTCCCGTTCCAGACTCTCGCGGTTCTCCACCCGCTCACGGTTGTGGACGAAACGAGGATCGGTGGCCAGTTCGTCTCGACCGATGGCCTCGCACAGCGACGCCCACATCGCGTCGTTGCCGACGGCGATGACGAAGTACCCGTTGCTGGCAGGAAATGCTTGGTAGGGGGCAAGATTCGGGTGACCGGAGCCCAGCGCCGTCGGACGCTCACCGGTGGCGAAGTAGCTGGTCGCCCAGTTCACGTGCATGGCGAGTTGGCACTCGTACAGCGACGTGGTCACGTACTGTCCGCGTCCGGTGCGACCTCGCTCGACCAATGCGGCCAGCACCCCGACCAGTCCGAACAGCGCCGCGCCCAGATCTCCCAACGCAAACCCGGACTTCATCGGGGCGCCGCCGGGTTCACCGGTGAGCGACATGAGCCCTCCAGCGGCTTGCGCGATCATGTCGTAACCCGGCTCGTCGCGCAGTGGGCCTTCTTCACCGAACGCCGAGATGTGCAGGGTGATCAGGTGGGGATACCGCTCGGACAGTGCCTGGTAGTCGAAGATCTTCTGTAATCCGCTGCCCGGCTTGAAGTTCTCCACCACCACATCGGTCTCTTCGAGCATGCGGTGGATGATCTCCTGCCCTTCGGTGGACTTGAGGTCGATCGTCACCGACTTCTTACCGCGGTTGATCGCGAGGTAGTAGGCGGCATCTACCCCGACGAAGGGAGGTCCCCATGAACGCGTGGGGTCACCGCCCTCGGGGTGTTCGATCTTGGTGACGTCGGCTCCGAGATCGGCAAGTGACATGGTTGCGTACGGCCCGGCAAGGATCTTCGACAGATCGAGGACGCGGACACCGGCCAGGGGTGCGGGGCCTGTTGGAGTATTCACCGGTGACCTCCTGCTACAGAAAGGAACTCGGCTACGACGTCACGTGCATCATCCAGCTCGACGTCGCCGCCGTCGGTTATCACGTCGAGTTTGCCGAGCGCGGCCGACGGCACCTTCCCGGCTAGACCGGCCAGGTAGGAGTTCGCCACCAGCAGTGACCGGTACCCGCGACCTTCTCGGATGCCGTGATCCGCAAGGTCGAAGAGCAGGGTCGCCATGACGGTACGAGCCAACTCGTCGGAGTACCTTGCACTCGCAGCCTGCGCGGCATCGTCGGTTCCGGCGATCAGACGATCTCCTTCATCGACCAGTTCCTCCCAGCGCCGCAACAGAACTCCGGCCCCGGCTTCGCAGTCCGGTCCGACGGCGGACAGGATGTCCGTCATCGCTCCCGCGACCGTGCGGTGCGAATCGAACTTGCGTAGGCACCGAAGTACGTCCAGCGCAATGACATTGCTCGAGCCCTCCCAGATGGAGCCGAGGTGAGCGTCCCGCACGAGTCGCGGATCGACCCATTCCTCGATGTACCCGTTTCCGCCGCGCACCTCCATTGCCTCACCGGTGACCACACGCGCACGTTTGCACACGAAGTGTTTGGCGATCGGCGTCAGCACCCTGATCCGTGCTCGCGCTTGATCGTCACCACCGTCTGCAGCCTGAAGACACTGCGCGCTGTACGCCACCAGCGCGAGCGAAGCCTCGACATCGAGCGCGAGGGGAAGAAGAGTCGCCCGCATCAGCGGCTGATCGAAGAGCCTCTTACCGAACACGACTCGGCTCTTCGAATGTTCGACGGCTTCGCGGACCGCTCGGCGCATGAGAGCGCTCGAACGCATCGCGTTGGACAACCGCGACGTGTTGACCATTTCCGCCATCTGCCGGAAACCTCGTTCGAGTTCGCCGACCTGGAGTGCGTGTGCGCGGTCCAGCGTCACCTCGCCACTCGGCATGGAACGTGTACCCAGCTTGTCCTTGAGCCGATCGATCGTGAGGTTGTTGCGCTCGCCGGAATCCAAAGTCTTGGGCACCATGAACATTCCGACTCCACGCGTCGAACCATCCTGTCCGCCCGGAAATCTTGCAAGGGTGATGATCACGTCGGCATCGGGGTTGGAGGCGAACCACTTCTTGCCCGTCAGGACCCATCCGTCACCGTCGCGCTCGGCACGCGTTTCAGTGCAGGCGATATCGGTGCCTGCCTGAATCTCGGTCATGAACATCGCACCCGTCTTCGCATGCTCGGGATCGGTCGACGTCAACGCGTCGATCCAGGGCGAGAACACGGCCGGATCACCGAACATACGCAGCGTCCGCGCAGCAGCATCTGTCATCGACACCGGGCAGGCCAGCCCGAACTCTGCCTGAACGAAGACGTACGACGCGAGGTACTTCGCGAGTGGCGGAGGTACGGAGCCCCATCCGTGCAACCCTTTTCGGTGCGACATGGCGGACAGGCCGTACTCGTTGTACGCCGCCCGGCACAGTTCCAGGTAGGCCGGGTGATAGGAAATCCGGTCGACGCGATCACCAGCCTTGTCGAACTGCTGCAACACCGGTGGATTCCTGTCGGCGATGTCGGCGAGCTCGGACAAACGGCCGGCGGCATCTCGACCCAGTCGGTCGAGCAAGCCGTTCATCGTCTTCCGGTCCGCCCCGGTGGTCCATCTGTCCACTACCGCTTTCAGAGCGGGGTCGGTGTGTGCGAAGTTCATCAGTGGTCAACGCCTTTCAGGGTGGAAACATCGGTCACGTTCGAAGAGCTCGTCGACTCCGACCCTTGCGCGCGCAGCGCACTCCTGCGCAACAAAGCAGTCATACAGACGAGGGAGAGAACGACATACACGAGCCCGAGAGCTACGACCGGCCAGATCGAGTTGGTGCGTGTCAGCAGATACTGGCTGACCATCGGGGCCGTTCCGGCAAAAACGGCGGTCGAGAGTTGGTACGACAGAGAGATGCCCGTGTACCGAACGTTGGTGGGGAATACCTGCGCCAGAATGCCGGCCAAGGCGGCGTAATACATTGCATGAGGGGCCGTTGCGAGCACCATACCCAAAATCGCCAGGGGCACGGAGCCCGTCTGAACCAGCACGAACATCAGTGGCAGGAGCACGATCTCCGGCAGCAGCATCCAACGGACCGCTTTCGACGGATCGATCCGCGTGGCCAGCACAGCGCCGAAAGGCTGTACGAGCGCCTGGGCTACCAGTGCCACGGTGATGACAAGAAGAAAGTCGCTGCGCTCGAAGCCGAGATCCGTTGTCGCCCATGAGAGCGCAAAGGTGGTCTTGACGTACGTGATGGCAACACCGGCAACCACAGCGCCGACGCCGAGAGCAAGTTCGACGGGATGCGAACGCAACACTTCAACCAGCGGCATCCGTGTACGTTCCTGTGCCGCAACAGCCTTCTTCATTTCGGGTGTCTCGGAGATGTGCAGCCTGATGTAGAGAGCGACGATCACCAACGCTGCGGATCCGAGGAACGGCAGACGCCAACCCCACGACTCGAACACCGAATCCGACATCAAGGTCAGGCCGAGGAACGCGAGTGTCGCGAGCAGATTTCCGACCGGCGAACCCTGCTGCGCAAACGCCCCGTAGAGCACCTTCTTCTTCGGGGGAGCGAACTCGGTGGCGATCAATACGGCGCCACCCCATTCGCCGCCCATGGCAATGCCCTGGAGAACACGAAGTGCCACAAGCAGTATCGGCGCCCAGATCCCGATCTGTGCGTACGTAGGGAGGAGGCCGACACCGACCGTTCCCAACCCCATCAGAGCGAGAGTGATGATCACGGCGTTCTTGCGGCCGAATTTGTCTCCGAAGTGCCCGAACACCACTCCGCCGACCGGCCGAGCCACGAATCCCACGGCAAAGGTCGCGAAGGCTGCGAGTGTTCCCACGGCCGGCGACGCATCTGGGAAGAACAGTGGGCCAAGGACCAAGGCTGATGCGGTTCCGTAGATGTAGAAGTCGAACCATTCGATGGTCGTTCCGACAAACGCCGTGATTCCGGCCTTGCGCGCCTGTTTGGTGCTGTATTCGGGTGGACTGGTGTCGTGACCTGGGTTTTGATCCACGGTTCTCCCTGATTCTCGCGTCGGGCATCACCAAGGGATGCAATGTGAGGCGTGAATCACTATCGTCCGAAATCCATGTAGAGTCCAAGACTTAGTTCGACTCATTTATGTGGGACAACCACATAATGAAACCGGAAGGAGCGACATGGAACTGCGTCAGCTGCGCGCGTTTCTCGCAGTCGCCGACGAACTTCATTTCGGCCGGGCCGCCGAGCGACTCCACATCGGGCAATCCCCGCTCAGCCAAACCATTCGGGCGCTCGAGCGCGAACTCGGCACCGACCTGTTCGTCCGGACTACCAGGTCAGTGCAGTTGACCGCCGCCGGTGAAGCCTTGGTCACGCCTGCACGGATCATCGAAGCGCAGATTGCCCTCGTCAGAGATATCGCATCGGCTGCCTCGACCGGGGAAACAGGCCGTGTCACGGTGGGTTTCGGCGGAACCGGCGGCTACACGGTGCTGTCGGCTCTCACACGGTCCTTGGCCGACTCCCATCCGGGAATCGAACTGGAACTACGGCCGCAGATGTACTCGGGTGAGGTGCTCGACGCTCTCCGACGCGGAACACTCGACATGGGCATAGTCGGCCTGCCCATTCCGCGCGGATTCGAGACTCACACGGTGCGCGAGGAAACCTTGATGGTCGCAGTTCCGGCCAGGCATCACCTCAGTACCCACGACTCCGTGTCACCGGAAGACCTGGCAACCGAACGATTCGTGATGTATCCCGCCGAGCACGGCTCGGTGGTGCGCGATGCGACGTTGTCCGTGTGCGCCACAGCAGGTTTCACGCCCACCGTCGCGCACGAAGCCCCCGATCCGTACAGCCTGTTGGCCATGGTCGGAGCGGGGGTCGGGATCGCCGTCGTCGTGGAGTCGACGGCGCATCTGTCCATGGACGGGGTCGTGTACCTGCCGATCGCCGGGGCCACGCCCACGCTGAAAATCGCGATGGCATGGCGACCGAACAATCCGACGCCGGCAGTACACACCGTCACCAGGGTGCTGAAGGAGCAGCCTTAGGCTCTCGCGAGAATCCCCGCGAAATCCGTTCCTACAGGAAGAGTTCCGTACTCGTGACCGCGGTCGGCGCCGAGGCGAGCGGCAATGAAGGCATCGGACGAAGCGGCCGGGGAGTGGCGCACCATGAGCGAGGCCTGCAGTGCCAATGCCATAGCCTCGACGACGGTCCGAGCGCGGAGCTGGGCGTCGGCGGGTGCCATCGTGGCGAGCTCACCGAGTTGGCGTCGCACCCGATCGAGGTGCTGATCGAGGTCCGGGTTGTTCCCGCGAGCGAGGTTGATCTCGTGGTCGAAGGCCGCAACGGAATCGGGTTCACGGGTCATCGCGCGCAGGACATCGAGCGCGATGACGTTGCCTGACCCCTCCCACACGGCCATGACGGGCTGCTCACGGTAGCGACGGGCAAGCGGGAAGTCCTCGGTGTAACCGTTGCCGCCCAGGCATTCGAGGGCTTCGTAGGAGTGGTGCGGACCGCGCTTGCAGATCCAGTACTTCGCAACGGCTGTCGCGAGTCGGCGGAAAGCCTTCTCCTGCTCGTCCGCGTCCTCGTCCTGGGCGCGAGCCAATCGCAGTGCGGTGATGGTCGCGGCTTCGGATTCGAGAGCCAGATCGGCAAGTACCGACGTCATTGCCGGCTGATCTGCCAGGACGGCACCGAAAGCGCTGCGGTGCCGCGCATGCCACACCGCTTCGGCCACCGACTGACGCATACCCGCAGTGCTGCCGAGAATGCAGTCGAGTCGCGTCTGGGACACCATTTCGATGATGGTCCGCACACCACGGCCCGGTTCGCCGATCATGGTGCCGACGGTGCCGTCGAGTTCGATCTCGGACGATGCGTTGGACTTGTTGCCCAGCTTGTTCTTCAGACGTTGGATACGGAAAACGTTGCGTGTGCCGTCAGGCAGGATGCGGGGCAGAAGGAAGCAGGAAAGTCCCTCGCCGGCAGTACCTTCGGCCTGGGCGAGAACCAGGAAGGCGTCGGACATCGGCGCCGAGCAGAACCACTTGTGTCCGGTGAGCAGGTAGTCCGCACCCGGGCCGCCACGTCCGGCCGGCTTGGCGATGGTCGTGTTGGCTCGCACGTCGGAGCCGCCCTGCTTCTCCGTCATCGACATTCCGAAGATCGCGGATGCCTTTCCGGGAGCGTCCAACTCGGGGGTGTAGCTCCGAGAAAGGGCGCGCGGGTTCCAGAGGGCGGCTACATCCGGCTGCAGCTCGAGCGAGGGGATCACGGCGTGCGTCATGGAGATCGGGCATGCGTGACCCGGTTCGACCTGGGAGAAAAGCATGAATGCCGCGGCCCGAGCCACGTTGGCACCCGGCTTCGGGTCAGCCCAGGCAGAGGTGTGAGCACCGTGCGCAACGGCGGCAGAGATGATCCGGTGATATGACGGATGGTATTCGACCTCGTCGATGCGGTTTCCCCAGCGATCGAAGGTCTTCAGTTCGGGGATCACCGTGTTGGCCAGCTCCGCGTCGTGCTGGAACCCGGCACTGCCGACCAGTTCACCGATGTCGGTGAGTTCACTGGTGGCCCAATCGGCGTCGTGGCGCGCGACGCCTTCGACCAGGACCGTATCGAGCAGGAACTCGTTGACGTCCGTGCGCGGTACCGACTGGTTGAGCACTGCATGGGTGCGATGCGGCGCCGGGTGGGTGACGGTGTTCTCGGAGACAGTCTTCTCGGAAATATCAGTCATGACAGGCCTTTCAGCTCGCGGCGCGGATGAGGTGCTTCTGGATCTTGCCGGTCGGCGTGCGCGGAAGGATGGTCGCGAACACCACTTCACGCGGAATCTTGTAGCGCGCCAACTTGTCCGAGAGGTAATCCTTGATGTCGTCGGCGCTGATGACATCCGGTTCACGCCAGACGACGTGTGCGACGACGGTCTCGCCCCATTCTTCGTTGGGTTTTCCGACAACGGCGACGTCGACGACGTCCGGGTGGCCGGAGATCACGTCCTCGACCTCCTTGGAGTAGACGTTCTCGCCGCCCGTGATGATCATGTCCTTCGCGCGATCGACGATGAAGAGGTAGCCGTCCGCATCCTTACGCGCCAGATCGCCGGTGCGATACCAACCTCCGTCGGCAAATGCAGCCTTCGTGGCAGCGGGGTCGTCGAGGTACCCCTGCATGACGGTGTCGGCGCGCAGCCAGATCTCACCGATCTGATCGGGCTCCGCGTCGGTGCCGTCATCGGCAACCAGTCGCAGGTCGACGCCGGCCAGCGCGACGCGGCCGATCGAGCCCGCTTTGCTCAATTGCTCTTCGGGGTACAGCACAGTCCCGACGGGCCCGGTCTCGGTCATGCCGTAGACCTGCCGGAATTCGGTGGTGCCGTACGACTCCACCAGTCGCCGAGCAACATCCGCACCGATCGGTCCGCCGCCGTACAGCCACGCACGAACGCTGCCGAGGTTGTAGTCGGCGAAGTTCGGCACCAGGTTGAGTGCGGTGGTGTAGATGACCGGTGGCCCGAAGCAGAGGGTAATACGCTGTTCCTGAACTGTTTCCAGGAACTTGACGGGGTGATACTCGCGCAGCAGCACGACGGTTCCGCCCATGTAGAGCGTGGACATGAACCAGTTGTTCAGTGGGGAAGCGTGCCAGATCGGGACGGCCATGAGCAGTCGCTCGTCTCGAGTCGTCGACACGGCAAGGGCCGCGGTGACGGCTACGCCGACGACGTTGCGATGGCTGTGGACGCAACCCTTGGGCGAGCCGGTAGTCCCCGAGGTGTAGAGGATCTCGGCAGGATCGTTCTCGTCGATGTCGATACCGTCAACACCCTCCTGGCGAGTGATGGCGTCGTCGAAGAAGTCGAAACCGTCTGCGACAGAGTCCGTGCTGATCAGCTTGGCTGTGGTCTCCAATCGATCGACGACCGGCGCCAACTCACCGTCGAAGACGCACACCGACACCTTCGCGTGCCCCAGCACGTAGGCAACTTCCGGAGTCTGCATCTTGTGATTGACGGGAACCACGACGGCACCCAAGCGCCAGGCACCGAGCATCGCGTACACGAATCCTGGAGTGTTGTAACACATCAGCGCCACACGGTCACCTGGCTGCACGCCCAGCGACTGTAAATATCCTGCGGCGCGCCGACTTCCGTCCTGAACCTGGGAGTACGTGTGATCGTGACCGTCGAATATCAGGAAGGGTTTGTCCGGGGTCTTGGTGACGTTGCTGTCGAATACGCGAACGATGTCCATCGAAGTCCTTGTCGGAGAATCACGCTCGAAGAGAGTTCATTCCATCGAGCTGTTGAGTACGGCGTCGGGTATCTGGAGAGTGGCGAAGATGACGGCGACCGCCTCCTCGAGGGAGTAGCCGAAGCTCTCGCCGGTGGCAGTCTTCTGGATGACGAGGCCGAAGATCGCAGACCAGAAGGCCTTGGATTCGACGTCGATGCCCGCGCGTAGCTGCCAGCCGGTGCGGACCAAAGTGCGAAGGAGGGCAGTTTCACCCGAGGAATGCAGAGTGCGAAGCGTTTCGGAGATCAGGTCACGGAGTTCACCACGACGACCCGTCATCATCATCGCTTCGACGAACAGTTCGACGCTGGGAGCGCCCGAGCCCAGGAGGGATCCGACCAATTTCTCGGTGTAGTCACCGACAGTGTCGGCGTCGGCTGCATCGACCTCGGCGCGCTTGCCCGCGCGCAGAACGGCCGCACACGCCACCTCGACGAAGAGCTTCTCTTTGGATCCGTAGTAGTAGGTCACCTGGTTGGGATGAGCGCCGGCGGCGGTGCAGATCTGCGCGATGGACACGCTGTCGCCGTGTTCGAGAAACAGGTCGGTTGCGGCATTGAACAGCGCCATACGCGTCTGCTTGCCCGACTCACGCGTGGCGCGCGCTGCGGGAACTGCCTCGGTGACCATCACGAACTCCTACTTGTTTGTATGACAAACAATAACTCGACGTTGTTTGTATGACAAACAATTTCTTCCCGGCGTGATGACATGTCGACTCCTATCGACATGTCTGATGTGCGGGATTACTCTCTGAACATCGAGCACCCGAGAACTTCGGATTTTCTGCGAGGAGGCGCCCTGCAATGCTCACGCGATCCGGCTTCTCCCTGCCCACACGCACGAATCTCACGGGCGACTGGGCAGATTTGTTGCGTGAGCATTTTGTCGCGCTCGACGTATCCGACATCGAAGACGGGGACGGATTCAGCGGGGCCGTGCACTCGGCCCAACTCGCTCACGTTCGGGTGTCCGCAGTTCAATCGATGGAACAACGAATAGTCCGTAGCAGCAGCCTGATCAAGAGCGACGGTGCGGACTACCTGCAAATCGGCATGATCCGCCGCGGTAGCGCGGTAGTGCGCCAAGACGACCGCGAATGCGTCCTGCGACGTGGCGACTACGTCCTGTACGACACCACGCGCCCCTTCGATTGGCAGATCGAGGGACACGCACACGACGGCATCTGGGGACTCGAGGTGTTCACCTGGCCACGGTCGTACCTGTCGCTCAGCGACGCGGAGGTCACGAGCCTGACCGCCATCGCTTTTGACGGACACGCGGGCCTGAGTGGCCTGCTGGGTCGCTTTCTTCACGATCTTGCCTCCGTCCGCATGACGTCCGACGCGAGCGGAGACGAAGAGGAAGTCGTCAACGAGATCGGCGGCCTGGTCAAGTCCGTTCTTCACGCAACGGCACGTCCGATCACCTCTCGGCGAACCAGCCTCTACGAATCCGCCCTGTCGGTCATAGACGCCCGCATCGCTGACCCGACCCTGTCTCCGGTGGACATCGCGGGATCGGTCAAAGTCTCCATTCGCCAGTTGCACCGAGCCTTCGCCGAACACGGCACGACGGTGTCACGCTCGATTCGCAGCCGTCGACTCGACGGTTGCCGTCGCGAGATCGTGCAATGCCACGCAGCAGACCGGTCGCTGACCCAGATTTCTCACCGCTGGGGATTCACCGACCTGGCCGCCTTCAGTCGCGCATTCAAGGCGGAGTTCGGAATCAGCCCGCGGCGGTACCGGTCGCAAGCAGCGACCCCAAGCAATCCCCGCTGATCTGTAACATCTTCAGCCACTTGCCCATTCAACATGGTGTCCAAAACGTTCTGACGCCGACGCCTATCCACAATTCTTGGCGCGGTAGGCCAAATATCGGGCGTTGACGGCCAAGTTTGATCGGCCTCGCGGGCGTAGATTTTCGGCACGGCGTTGCCAAGTGCCAGGCACCCGATTCGACTACCCACACCACAGGGAGCACTCATGGAATCTGCAATCGGTGAACACCTTCAATGCCCGCGCACGTTGACCAGGCGCGTTCCGGATACCTATACGCCACCATTTCCCATGTGGGTCGGGCGCGCAGACGACGCATTGCAACAGGTCGTGATGGGCTATCTCGGCGTGCAGTTCCGCGACGAAGATCAGCGCCCGGCTGCACTGCAGGCGATGCGGGATATCGTCGCCGGCTTCGACTTGCCGGACGGGCCGGCACACCACGATCTCACCCATCACATCGACAACCAGGGCTACGAGAACCTGATCGTGGTCGGATACTGGAAAGATGTTTCCTCCCAACATCGTTGGAGCACATCGACTCCAATAGCTTCCTGGTGGGAGTCCGAAGAGCGCCTGTCGGACGGGTTGGGGTTCTTCCGCGAGATCGTGGCACCGAGAGCCGAACAGTTCGAAACGCTCTACGCGTTCCAAGACGACCTTCCCGGGGTCGGAGCGGTCATGGACGGCATCAGTGGCGAGATCAACGAACACGGCTACTGGGGTTCGATGCGCGAGCGGTTTCCGATCTCCCAAACCGACTGGATGCAGGCCTCGGGCGAACTGCGGGTCATCGCCGGTGACCCAGCCGTAGGTGGACGCGTAGTAGTGCGGGGGCACGACAACATCGCACTGATCAGATCCGGACAGGACTGGGCCGACGCGGAAGCAGACGAGCGCAGCCTCTACCTGGACGAAATCCTGCCCACCCTCCAATCAGGCATGGATTTCCTCCGCGACAACGGCCCGGCCGTCGGGTGCTACAGCAACCGATTCGTGCGCAACATCGACATCGACGGAAACTTCCTCGACCTGAGCTACAACATCGGTCACTGGGCCTCACTCGACCAACTCGAACGGTGGTCGGAATCCCACCCCACCCATCTGCGGATCTTCACGACGTTTTTCCGGGTGGCCGCGGGTCTGTCGAAATTGCGTCTCTACCACGAGGTCTCGGTATTCGATGCCGCCGATCAGCTGTACGAGTACATCAATTGCCATCCCGGCACCGGCATGCTGCGCGATGCAGTGACCATCGCCGAGCACTGACCGAAGCCGCCGGGAATCTTCGGCGACGTTCTTTCCCTCGGAGGCAACTCGAGATATGTTGACGAGTGTCGACATATCGCAGTAGAGGCCATCGAGGAAGCGCGGACAGCAGACAGTGACTACTCAACGAAACGAAGAGTTGGCGTTTGCTGTGCTGGCCGACCAGGTACGTCGACAGATTCTCGACACTCTGGCTACCCACGGCGAGTGCAATGCGGGTTTCATCAGCGATCAAATTTCGACGGTCGGTCGCACCACGGTATCCACACATCTCAAGGCGCTGCGGTTGTCCGGAGTGATCGTCGAACGGCGTCAGGGACGTCATCGCCTGTTTTCGATCGATCCGTCGGGGCCGGCCAACGATGCACTCCAGTTCCTGCGCGACGTCCTCGGGCGAGCGCTGGAAGCAGGTTCGAACACGTCCGAGTCGCCGACCACGGCGACTGAGGATTCCGAACCGGCTTCGGTGCGTCGCCGGGCGTGAGGCCCTGTTTGAGCCCCAGCATCTATTTCAGGCAGGAAGTAGAACGTGCCAGGTCTCTCCGTAACGGCACAGATCGTGACGACCGACCCACCAGGGTCAGCCTTCGAGCGCCTCGAAACGGGGCAACTGCTCGAACTCGAATGTGAGCAACTGACGGTCGGGGCCGCTGTCGCCATCTCCCTTCCCGTCGGCGACGGCGTACGTGCGGATCCAGCCGGAATGCCGATCACGCTGTTGGGTTACGTCGCCGGCGTGAAGCGGGGCCGATCGGTAGTGATCGTGCACCACCAACCGTGGCGCGGCCGCCTGACGATCCGGTTCTTTCCCGACGGCACCGGAACCCGGATCGTTCTCGAGTCCAGCCTCGATCAGGACGGAATTTCCTGGCTTGCCAACAAGCGCGGATTCGCGCCACCCGAGCCTCCGCGTTCCGACCGACATCGGATCGGATTGCTGGTCAGCAAATCCGGCCCGGCAGCTGTATTCGCCCAGGCGACAGAAACACTCGCTGCCCTGGCCGTGGAAGAGATCAATGCCGACGGCGGTGTCGGCGGCGTTCTCGTCGACTTGGTGATCGGCGATGACGCTTCCGACTCGGCGGCCGGAGCGGCGACCGCGCTGCGATTGGTGAAAAGCGGGTGCCGCGCCATTTTCGCGTGCGTGACGTCCTCGACCTTCAATGCCGCTGCATCTGCGTTGCAGAACACCGGTGTGCTGTTGGTGCACACAGTTCTCAACGAAGGAGGTCGATCGCGTCCGGGAGTCCTTCGATTGGGTGAGCGGCCACTCGACCAGACACGAGCGGGCATACCCGCAATGATGTCCGAGACCGGTTCTCGCACTTGGTTCCTGGTCGGTCAGCAGTATTCGTGGTCGTTCGGAGCGCATTGGGCGGCCCGACGTGTGATCGCCGAATCCACAGGTTCGGTGGCCGGCGAAGTCTACGTACCGTTGGGGACAACCGACTTCTCGCGCATCATCGAGTCGATAGTCGACTCCGGGGCCGAACTGATTCTTTCCACTCTGGTGGGCCATGACGAGGTCTTCTTCGAACGACAATGCGCCCAGCACGGACTGCGGGCCACCACGCGGACGTTTGCATTGGTCCTCGACGAGGCCACTCAGCAGCTCATCGGCAATTCCGATGCCGACGGAGTCTGGGCGGCATTCGGCTACTTCCAATCCGCGGCCGGTGACCACGACCTCGAAAAGCGATACAGCGCAAGCTCGAACGAACTCCTGCCTCCGCTCAGTTCCCTGTCCGAGACAACGTACGAAGCGATCGTCGCTTACGCACGCGCAGTCGAACGAACGTCGGCGGGCGATCCGGAAACAGTACTTCGGCAGCTTGCCACGACGCCGAAAAGCTCTACGAACACCGGTTTTCCACTGAATCGGCCGATTCTGATCGCTGAATCACGCCGTGGGCGACTGTACCCCCGCTCTCTCTGAGCGCGCGTAACCCGAACTTAACGAGTCAATATGTCGATACCTATTGACGCAATTATGGATCCGGCCCTAGTCTGAAAGACAAGTGAAGCCGATCACATCAGGAGCACACTTCTCATGGCGACAATCCGACCTGACGACCAAGCAATAGACGCCGCCGCAAGGCATTACGGCATCACTCTCGACCAAACAGCCCGGCTCGAGTGGACGGCACTGATCGACGGAGCACTGGGCTCCTACGACGTCGTCGACCAGTTGTACGCCGACGAGGCAACCCCGCCGACCACGTCACGCGAGCACGCGGTGCCAACTGCGAGCGAAAACCCTTTGAGCGCTTGGTATGTGACCACCAGCATCCCGCCGACGTCGGTCGGCGTCCTGACCGGCCGACGCGTGGCGATCAAGGACAACGTGACCGTGGCCGGAGTTCCGATGATGAACGGATCTCGGACGGTAGAGGGATTCACTCCGTCACGCGACGCGACTGTGGTCACTCGACTACTGGCGGCCGGTGCAACCGTCGCGGGCAAAGCTGTGTGTGAGGACCTGTGTTTCTCCGGTTCGAGCTTCACACCGGCAAGCGGACCGGTCCGCAATCCATGGGACCGGCAGCGCGAAGCAGGTGGATCATCCGGCGGCAGTGCAGCACTCGTCGCAAACGGTGACGTCGATTTTGCCATCGGCGGGGATCAAGGCGGATCGATCCGGATCCCGGCGGCATTCTGCGGCGTCGTCGGGCACAAGCCGACGTTCGGGCTCGTCCCGTATACCGGTGCATTTCCCATCGAGCGAACAATCGACCATCTCGGCCCGATCACACGCACGGTCCACGATGCAGCACTGATGCTCTCGGTCATCGCCGGCCGCGACGGTAACGACCCACGCCAAGCCGACAGCGTCGAAGCAGGTGACTATCTGTCCACCCTCGACTCCGATGTGGACGGCCTGCGAATCGGAATCGTTCGAGAGGGATTCGGGCACGCGGTCTCACAGCCCGAGGTCGACGACGCAGTCCGCGCAGCGGCACACAGTCTGACCGAAATCGGTTGCACGGTAGAGGAAGTAAACATCCCGTGGCATCTGCATGCTTTCCACATCTGGAACGTGATCGCCACGGACGGTGGTGCCTACCAGATGTTGGACGGCAACGGATACGGCATGAACGCCGAAGGTTTGTACGATCCGGAACTGATGGCACACTTTGCTTCTCGACGCATTCAGCACGCCGACGCTCTGTCCGAAACCGTCAAACTGGTGGCCCTGACCGGCCACCACGGCATCACCACCCTCGGCGGCGCGAGCTACGGCAAAGCCCGGAACCTCGTACCGCTTGCCCGCGCCGCCTACGACACTGCCTTGAGACAATTCGACGTCCTGGTGATGCCAACGCTGCCCTACGTCGCATCCGAATTGCCGGCGAAGGACGTGGATCGTGCAACCTTCATCACGAAGGCTCTCGGGATGATCGCCAACACGGCACCATTCGACGTGACCGGACATCCGTCCCTGTCCGTTCCGGCCGGCCTGGTGAATGGGCTTCCGGTCGGAATGATGATCACCGGCAGACACTTCGACGATGCGACAGTCCTTCGTGTCGGACGCGCACTCGAAAAGCTTCGCGGCGCGTTTCCGACGCCGGCCGAACGCGCCTCCGACTCTGCACCACAACTCAGCCCCGCCTAGTCCTGACGCACTGTCAGACAACAAATTCCACCGATTCACACATGATCTGCCCACATAAGAAAAGGTGAACCAGATGTCAGTAACGATCGACCACACAACGGAAAACGCCGCACCGGCCCAGGCGCCGGTCTCCGACCGGGCGTGGGCACTGTTCCGCGCACTCGACGGTAAGGGATTAATACCCGACGGTTACGTCGAGGGATGGAAGAAAACCTTCGAGGAGGACTTCAGTCCAAGGCGCGGAGCGGAATTGGTAGCGCGCGCATGGACCGACCCCGAGTTCCGGCAGTTGCTTCTCACCGACGGTACCGCCGCAGTTGCCCAGTACGGATACCTGGGCCCCCAGGGCGAATACATCGTGGCAGTCGAAGACACACCGACACTCAAGAACGTGATCGTGTGCTCGCTGTGTTCATGCACCGCGTGGCCCATCCTCGGTCTGCCACCTACCTGGTACAAGAGCTTCGAATACCGTGCGCGCGTGGTCCGCGAACCACGGAAGGTTCTCTCCGAGATGGGAACCGAGATCGCGTCGGATATCGAGATTCGCGTCTACGACACCACCGCCGAAACTCGCTACATGGTCCTCCCGCAGCGTCCCGCCGGCACCGAAGGCTGGAGCCAGGAACAACTGCAGGAAATCGTCACCAAGGACTGCCTGATCGGGGTTGCAATCCCGCAGGTTCCCACCGTCTGATCACCCCGACAAGAAGGAAGCACACCATGGATGGAGTACACGATCTTGCCGGAGTTCAAGGCTTCGGCAAAGTCCCGCATACCGTCAACGCCGACATCGGCCCCACCTTTCACTCCGAATGGGAACACCTGCCCTACAGCCTGATGTTCGCCGGAGTCGCCGAACTCGGGGCCTTCAGCGTCGACGAAGTGCGATACGTCGTCGAGAGGATGGAGCCGCGCCACTACATGATGACCCCGTACTACGAGAGGTACGTCATCGGCGTCGCGACACTGATGGTCGAAAAGGGAATCCTGACGCAGGACGAACTCGAAAGCCTTGCGGGGGGACCGTTCCCACTGTCACGGCCCAGCGAATCCGAAGGGCGGCCGGCACCCGTCGAGACGACCACCTTCGAGGTCGGGCAGCGAGTACGTGTGCGCGACGAGTACGTTCCGGGGCATATTCGAATGCCTGCGTACTGCCGAGGACGCGTGGGGACCATCGCTCACCGGACCACCGAGAAGTGGCCGTTCCCCGACGCAATCGGTCACGGTCGCAACGACGCCGGCGAAGAGCCCACCTACCACGTGCAGTTCGCCGCCGAGGAATTGTTCGGTAGCGACACCGACGGTGGAAGCGTCGTTGTCGACCTCTTCGAGGGTTACCTCGAGCCTGCGGCCTGATCTTCCAGCATTCCAGGCGGCGGTCACGCGATCACAGCGGTTCGTGCGACCGCCGCCTGATCACCACGATTCACTCATTCGGAAGGACACTGGAAATCATGGTCGACACACGACTTCCGGTCACGGTGCTGTCAGGTTTCCTGGGCGCCGGGAAGACGACGCTACTCAACGAGATCCTGCGCAATCGGGAGGGCCGTCGGGTTGCGGTGATCGTCAACGACATGAGCGAAATCAACATCGACAGTGCAGAAGTCGAGCGTGAGATCTCGCTCAGTCGCTCCGAGGAGAAACTGGTCGAGATGACCAACGGCTGCATCTGCTGCACTCTGCGAGAGGATCTTCTTTCCGAGATCAGCGCCCTGGCCGCTGCTGGCCGATTCGACTACCTTCTCATCGAATCTTCGGGCATCTCCGAACCGCTGCCCGTCGCGGAGACGTTCACCTTCATCGATACCGACGGCCACGCTCTGGCCGACGTCGCCCGACTCGACACCATGGTCACCGTGGTCGACGGCAACAGTTTTCTGCGCGACTACACGGCTGGAGGTCGCGTCGAAGCCGATGCTCCGGAAGATGAACGAGACATCGCGGATCTACTTGTCGACCAGATCGAGTTTGCCGACGTCATCCTGGTGAGCAAGGCCGATCTGATCTCGCACCAGCACCTGGTCGAATTGACCGCGGTCCTGCGATCTTTGAACGCAACCGCTGCGATTGTTCCGATGATGCTCGGTCGCATCCCACTCGACACGATTCTCGACACAGGTTTGTTCTCGCTCGAGAAAGCCGCACAGGCCCCCGGTTGGTTACAAGAACTACAAGGTGAACACACTCCCGAAACCGAAGAGTACGGAATCAGTTCGGTGGTGTACCGCGAGCGCGCACCCTTCCACCCCCAACGTCTGCATGACTTCCTCAGCAGCGAGTGGACCAACGGAAAGTTACTCCGGGCCAAGGGCTACTACTGGAATGCCGGCCGGTTCACCGAGATCGGGAGTATTTCCCAGGCCGGTCATCTCATTCGCCACGGATACGTCGGCCGTTGGTGGAAGTTTCTACCCCGTGACGAGTGGCCGGCCGACGATTACCGCCGCGACGGAATCCTCGACAAGTGGGAAGAACCTGTCGGAGACTGCCGACAGGAACTCGTCTTCATCGGCCAAGCCATCGACCCGTCTCTACTGCACCGAGAACTCGACGCGTGTCTACTCACCACAGCCGAGATCGAACTCGGGCCAGACGTGTGGACCACCTGGAGCGACCCCCTGGGTGCCGGGTATACCGACCAGACCGTTTGATATTGTTCCGGTTTGCCGTAAGTTGTGCGCAATGGGGGTATCACGCAACCGAACTCGGGCGCTGTTGATCGTCGCGGCAATCGCAGCCGGGACCGTTGCTGCGGCGACGCCGGCGGCGGCAACCTGGACAGCCGCGCCGATGTGCGGCGATTGGCAGGTCGAGACCGTAGCGCGGGGGTTGGAGCAGCTCGAGAACCTCGAGCCCGATGACAACGGCGGGTTCTACCTCTCCGGCAAGTCGAAGGTCTATCACGTCGACGCCGCAGGACAGGTACGAACAGTCCTCGACGGCATGGGTGCCCCTGGCGGTTTGCAACTCGACGGTTCGAGGCTGTCCTTCCTCACCAGACAGGACGGCAAGCTGTGGCACCTGGACACCACGACGGATCAGCTGTCCGCACCCGTCGATTTCGCGGGCAACGGCCTGCTCCGCCTACCCGACGGCGATCTACTGACCACGTGGGTCGGAACAGAAGGCGGCCAGTCGAAGGGCGTGTCGCGCTATCTGAACGACTCCGGAGCCGTCGTACCCAATTGGTCGACAGTGCCGCGTTCGGAGGGACTCGCGCTCAGTCCGGATCATCGAGCCGTGTACACCGATGACCTGTTCACCGGTCAGATCATTCGAGTGCCCTTGGATTCCCCTGACACGTGGACCGTTGCAACGACGGTCCCGAGCCTGATCCCCGGCCTCGACGATCTGACAATGTCGCAGGATGGAATGCTCTATGCCGCAGCTCACGTCGAAGGCTCTATCTATCGCGTAAACCCTGAAACCGGCGCGTCCTGCGTCGTCGCTTCGGGTCTTTCGAATGGGTGGACCGGGCCGAGTTCAGTGCGTATAGGACAGGACGGCGACGGCTCGGCGCTCTACGTCACCGGCTTCGACGGGACGCTGCGTCGCCTGGTACCTCCGCCGGGCGTCGAACTCGCACCCGTCCGCTGACGCCGATCCCTTCGGCACGAGATTCCCCGACCTGGCGATATTTAAAATCACGCTGATTTGAAGGCATGCCCGCAGCGCAACGGCCGCTTGTCCGGAAACTGTCAACAGTTCTACACGGAGAAATGGCTACCCTTAGGTTTACGCTGCACGCATGTTTTCTTCCGTCGCAGCGAAGATCCGCCTGGTGGTGGCACTGCTCCTCACTGCCCTCCTGGCGCTGACTCTGTCATCGTGCTCGAGTGGCTCGGATTCGTCGGCAGCCCCCACAGACCTGTGTGCACCTCCTGGAGTGGGAGCCGCAACCGCGGCACCCACCAATCTGGACGCGGCAGCGGGTGCGGGCGCCGAAGACCGCTACACCACGGCCACCGTCACCCCGGTCGATCAGATCGACACCTCGAAGCTGAACTTGATCAAACCCGGGGTCATCACGGTCGGCACGCTCGGTGACGCGCCCCCGAGCATCTGCGTCAACTCCGAGAATCAGTACACCGGATACGACAACGAACTGCTGAAGGCAGTCGCGGACAAGCTGGGCCTGAAGGTCGAGTTCGTCGGCACCGAGTTCGCCGGTCTCCTCGCCCAGGTTGCCGGCCGACGCTTCGACGTCGGCTCGTCGTCCATCACCACCACCGACGACCGTCGCAACACCGTCGGCTTCACCAACGGCTACGACTTCGGATACTTCTCCCTCGTCGTACCCAACGGCAGCGCCATCACCGGCTTCGGTGACCTGGATGCCTCCAAGCGCATCGGCGTCGTGCAGGGAACCGTGCAGGACGACTACGTCGTGAACACGCTCAAGCTCGATCCCGTGAAGTTTCCCGACTACGCCACGGCGTACGCGAACCTCAAGTCCGGACAGATCGACGCCTGGGTAGCTCCGTCTCAGCAGGCCGAAGGCGCCATCGCTCCCGGCGATCCGACCTCGATCATCCAGAACACCTTCTCGGTCAACAACTTCGTCGGCTGGGCGGTGAACAAGGAAAACCAGCCGCTGATCGACGCCCTCAACTCCGGCCTCGACGCAGTCATCGACGACGGAACCTGGTCTCAGCTGTACTCCGATTGGGTACCGCGCCAACTCCCTGAAGGCTGGAAGCCCGGATCCAAGGCAGCGGCCACTCCGGAACTGCCCGACTTCGCAGCCATCGCGGCAGAAAACGCAGCAAACGGCGACGGTGGAGATACCGCGTCGTACCAGCCGAAGTCGACGCTCGAACAGCTCAAGGACACGTTCTTCGACTGGGATCTGTACAAGAAGGCATTCCCCGATCTCCTCAAGACCGGTCTTCCTAACACACTTATCCTTGCGCTCGCGTCGGGCATCATCGGCACGATCCTCGGCATGCTGCTCGCTGTCGCCGGTATCTCACGCACCCGTTGGCTGCGCTGGCCGGCCCGCGTCTACACCGATATCTTCCGCGGACTGCCCGCAGTCGTCATCATCTTGATCATCGGGCTCGGCGTCGGCCCGATCGTCAAGGGAATCACCGGCAGCAATCCGTACTGGCTCGGTGTCGCGGCGCTGTCACTGCTCGCGTCGGCGTACATCGGTGAGATCTTCAGATCCGGTATCCAGAGCGTCGAGCCCGGGCAGCTCGAGGCTTCCCGTGCCCTCGGCTTCAGCTACCGCAAGTCCATGTCGCTGGTCGTCATCCCGCAGGGTGTACGACGCGTTCTTCCGGCATTGATGAACCAGTTCATCTCGCTGATCAAGGACTCGTCGCTGATCTACTTCCTCGGTCTCCTCGTCACCCAGCGGGAACTCTTTGCCGTCGGACGTGATCTCAACGCCCAGACCGGCAGCCTGTCCCCGCTCGTTGCGGCAGGCCTGTTCTACCTTGCTCTGACCATCCCGCTGACGCACCTCGTCAACTACATCGACAACCGACTCCGGACCGGACGCGCCGACACTTCAGGCACGTTGGATCCGCTCGAGCAGGCCATCGTCGTGGAAAGGGGCTGAGGACATGACAACCAGCTCTGAACTGAAGTCCGTATCGCTCACCGGCAAGGACCTGCATCTGTCCTTCGGTACCAACAAGGTGCTTCGCGGCGTCAACCTGCACGTCGACGCCGGAAACACCGTCACCGTCATCGGACCCTCCGGTTCGGGCAAGTCGACGCTCCTGCGCGTGCTGAACCGTCTGCACGAGCCCGAGCAGGGTGACGTGCTGCTCGACGGGAAGTCCGTCCTGAAGGACAACCCCGACGAGCTACGCCAGCGAATCGGCATGGTGTTCCAGCACTTCAACCTGTTCCCGCACAAGACCGTCGCCGAGAACATCGCGCTCGGGCCGAACAAGCTCAAGGGTTTGTCCAAGGAGCAAGCTCGGGCTCTCGCGCTCGAGCAGCTCGACCTGGTGGGGCTCAGGGAGAAGGCGGACTCGCGGCCTGGCAACCTTTCGGGAGGTCAGCAGCAGCGCGTCGCCATTGCCCGCGCCTTGGCGATGAAGCCTGAGGTCATGTTCTTCGACGAGGCGACGTCGGCTCTGGACCCCGAACTGGTCAAGGGTGTTCTGGCATTGATGGCCGATCTCGCGAAGTCCGGCATGACCATGGTCGTCGTAACGCACGAAATGGGTTTCGCGCGTTCCGTTTCCGACAAGGTGCTGTTCATGGATCGTGGCGCCGTAGTCGAAACCGGTACTCCGGAACAGCTTTTCGACGATCCAGAAACAGATCGACTGCAAGCGTTCCTGTCACAGGTCCTCTGACTCGGGGGCGCTTGCAGGAGATCGACGGGCGTTGATCCTGGACGCCTGAAGCATCAGATGATCACGTTCGGCGAGGTTGGACGCCTTGTGCGCTGCATCGGCATACAACCTCGCCGCCGTCTCCAGGTCTCCGTCGCGTTCGCGGAGATAGGCCTCGACTGCGGCATGGCGTGGAAGTGAATCGTCCAGCGCTGCAAGAGCTGCCAAGCCGGCGCGTGGTCCGTCCGCTTCGCCGACGGCCACCGCTCGGTTGAGCCGGACGATCGGGCTGTCGGTCAAGGCCGCGAGTTCGTCGTACCACTCCACGATCTGCACCCAATCGGTCTGGTCTGCTGCGAGAGCGTCGGCATGGAGTGCAGCGATGGCGGCCTGGGCCTGGAACTCACCGAGCCGGTCGCGGGCGAGAGCTGCCTGGAGGATCACGACTCCTTCGGCAATCGAATCGGTGTCCCACCGGCTGCGATCCTGCTCGGCTAGCGGAACCAGACTGCCGTCCGCGGCAGTTCGCGCGACTCGGCGAGCGTGATGGAGCAGCATCAGTGCGAGCAACCCTGCGACTTCGGGGTGATCGATCGTGGCCGCCAACTGCCGGGTGAGCCGGATGGCCTCGGCAGCGAGGTCGACGTCACCGGAGTACCCCTCGTTGAAGACCAGATAGAGGACACGCAGGACGGTGGCGACATCGCCGGGTTGCTCGAACCGGACGCCGGAGACCGTGCGCTTGGCTCGGCTGATGCGCTGAGCCATCGTCGCCTCAGGCACCAGGTAGGCCTGCGCAATCTGGCGCGTGGTGAGCCCGCCGACAGCGCGCAGCGTGAGTGCCACGGCGGACGACGGCGTCAACGACGGGTGCGCGCACAGAAAGTAAAGCTGGAGTGTGTCGTCCACGCCCGGCACCGACCCGCTGACCGGCCGCTCGCCTGGCTGCTCGTCAGCCAGGTACTCCCGCTTACGGCGAGCCACATCCGACCGGATCCCGTCGAGGAACCGCCGCCAGGCCACTGTGACCAGCCAGCCCTTCGGGTCCCGCGGCGGGTTGTCCGGCCAGACCCTGACCGCCTCGAGCAGAGCGTCCTGCACGGCGTCCTCGGCCGACGCGAAATCTGCTCCGCGGCGGACGAGGATGCCGAGCACGCTCGGAGTCAGACTCCGAAGCAGGGCGTCGTCCATGAGAGTTGTCAGTCCGTGATGGTCGGCGGCTCGGTCAGGAACGGGCGCAGTTCGAGCCATTCGTGAATCGGCTTCCCGCCTGCGCCGGGCGCGGCCGAAAGCTCCCCGGCCAATTCGACGGCACGGTCGTAGCTGTCGACGTCGATCACCATCCAGCCGGCAACGAGGTCCTTGGTTTCCGCGAACGGGCCATCGGTGACCGGGGGCGACCCTCACCGTCGTACCGGACAAAGGTGCCCTCAGGAGCGAGAGCCTGACCGTCGACGAACTCGCCCGCCTTCTCGAGCCGATCCGCGAAGTCCTGCATGTACTTCACGTGAGCCGTGATCTCGTCCGGTGTCCACTGGTCCATCGGCACGTCGTTGACTGCAGCCGGAGCGCCGCGGTAGTGCTTGAGCAGCAAGTACTTGGCCATCGTGAATCTCCTCTGTGTCGGTGCCACCCATTCTGGTCGCACTTCACTACAGGGACGAAGCAAGTCGGAGATTCTCGACATCGGCCGGCTATTCTCGACATCGCGGGGCTTCGGGCCCTAAATCCACCCCTGCCGGCGGGCGATCACCGCAGCTTCGTGCCGATTCGCAGCACCGAGTTTGGTGACAGCTGACGACAAATAGTTTCGGGTGGTACCCGCAGAGAGGTGTGCCCGGGAAGCGATCTGCTCGATGGATGCTCCGTCGGCCGCGTACTCGAGTACGTCCGCTTCGCGCGGAGTAAGCGGTGAGTCGCCGGCGCCGATTGCCTCGGCAGCCAACGACGGGTCGACGTACCTCCCGCCCGCGTGGACGCTGCGAACCACCTCGGCGAGCGTCGCCGCAGGCGTCGTCTTCGGCAGAAATCCGCGGACGCCGGCTGACAGTGCCTTCTTCAGGTATCCGGGACGCCCGTGGCTCGTCACGATGATCGAGGCGCACCCCGAGACCGTCTGCGCAATCTGTTGCGCCGTCTCTATACCGTCGATACCTGCCATTTGAAGGTCGAGCACGGCTACGTCAGGTTGATGCTTTGCAGCAGCGATCACGGCATCCTCGCCGGATTCGGCTTCTGCGACGACAACGATGTCGTCCTCGAGCGACAACATCATTGCCAGCGCCGAGCGGATCAGGTTCTCGTCGTCGGCCAGCAGTACCTTGATCGGCTCGGTCACCGAGACTCCTTCGTTCGGGACGGAAAGTGGGCGGTGAGGGTGAAGCGATCTTCGTCCTGCACGGTTTCGACAGTTCCTCCGACGGCGCCGACGCGCTCGCGCAATCCGTTCAGGCCGGTTCCGTTGTTCGGCTCTGCGATACGTGCGCCGTCGTTGGCGATCACGACGCCATCCGCCAACACTTCGATGCTGCAATTCTCGGCACTGGAGTGCCGGAGAATGTTGGTCACGCCTTCACGGACGACCCAGGCAGCGGCTTCGGCCAGTTCCACCGGTAGTTGATCTGCCGATCCACGTATCGCAGTGGAGATTCCGGCGGCCTCGAGCAGCGACTGCGCACCGGCCAGCTCGGACGCCAAGGCGATGGACCGGTATCCCCGAACCAACTCGCGCGCTTCGTCGAGTGAATCTTGCGCAAGTTCGCGCACTTCGTCCATCTGCGCGGCGGCACGATCGTCGCCGCGTCGTGAAAGCGTGGCTGCAAGTTCACTTTTCACCGCAATTGCAGACAGTGCCCGCCCGACGACGTCATGGAGATCGCGAGAAAATCGCAACCGCTCCTCGGCGACGGACAGAGCGGCGGCGGCTCCGCGCGCCTCGTCCAATTCGGTGACCATCCGCAGCAGCCACACCGACATGTAGACGGTCAGCCCCATGAAGCCGGCAACGATTCCGACGGACACGCCGCTTTCCGGACCCGCAAGCAGTCCCAATACAACCCCGGCGGCCACCGAGCCCACGATCAGCCAGCGCAACGACGTCAACCCCGCAAGCGGCACGACGAGAATTGCCGCCAGCCAGAAGTACGGGCCGTTCTCGCCGTTGCTTCCCAAGGCAATTCCCGCCGAGCAGAACGCCGACAACGTCATCACGGCAAGAGGAATCTGAACGGGCTTGGCCACGACTCCGCCCAGATCAGGCATCCGAGACACGGCGACGACGCACGCACCTGCACTGATTCCGAGGAAGACACCCGACAGATACCGATCGGCAATGATCTCGGTGACCGCACCGAAGCCACCGAAAACCACTGCGACCATGATGAACGACTGACGCGTGTAGAGGCGAACCTTGTCGACGTTCGACGCGGTTCGCCATGTCCGTCTCGGATTCCAGCGTCCGAAGTTCTGCGCGATCATGCCCACTACCTTCTCAGAGTTCTACGAACGCGGTTCCCAGCGGAAGTGGACGTTCGCAATCAGAACCGAACCGACGATCCACGCCAGCATGACCAACAGCGGTTGCCCAGCCGAACCGAAGGTGTCGACAAATCCGGCCGCAGCACCGGGCGCATCGCCCAGATCGGCCAGTTCGCCAGTGGTTCTCCCCAGCCATCCGAGATTGAGAAGGTCGACTACCGCGGCCAGCGGAGTGAAATCGAGAATGCGAGCAACGTTGTCCGGCACGACGTTCCTGATCGAAGACATACCTGCCGTCGCCAGAATCAGAATCGGCATGCAGGTGATCTGCGCTGCCTCCGCGTTCCGAGTGACAGCCGAAGTGATCAACGCCAGCGCGGTGAAGAGCGCAGCGCCGCCGATCACCGCGACCAGCACCAGCACCGGATTGACCGGAGCACTGCCGCCGAGAACCATCACGGCGATTCCGATGACCACCGTCAACAGGCCGGTGAGAACCCACGACGGCACCGCCGGGCCCGCAAGGATCTCGGCGTCGCTGCATTCCCCGGTGCGTAGTCTCTTGAGAACCAACTCGTCACGACGCGTCGCGTACACCGACAGGAGGTTGTAGAAGACCACGAACACGAGAAGGAAGAGTGCAAACACCTCGAGGCCTGCCGACACCGACTTGTCCGACAGCCCGCCATCTCGCGACAGATACAGCATTCCCACGGGAAAGATCAACGGGAGGACGATTGCGTTGAAGAGCAACAGTCGATTTCGTCCCAGGAGCGTGAACTCCGAACGAGACAGGGTTGCTATGCGGTTCATGCCGGCGCTCCTTCGAGAGTTGCGTGATGATCGAATTGGTCTGCAATGGAGAGGAATACGGTCTCCAGGGAAGCCGCGCGGGCATCCAAGCCGGTCAGCAGGATGTTGTTGTGCTGCGCCCACAGCAGCAGTTCCGTCAGGGTCTCCTGGACTGTACGAGTCGTGATGACCACAAGATCGTTTTCGACGCGAACCTCGGCGCCGGCCAGGGCGGGGAGCGGAAGACCTGGACGGTGCAGTTTGATCTGAGCGGGATGATCCGCGACGACGTCCGCCACGGTTCCGCTGCGCACCACCGATCCACGGTGCATGATCGCCAATTGGTCACACAAGGACTCGGCTTCGTCCAGGTAGTGCGTCGTCAACATGATGGTGACGCCCGACGCTTTCAAATCAGCGATCAATTGCCAAGTGTTACGACGACTTTCGGGGTCCAAACCAGTAGTCGGTTCGTCGAGAAACAGGACGAGTGGCCGGCCGATGATCGCGCACGCCAGATCCAGTCGCCGCGCTTCACCGCCCGAGAGGAACTTCACGCGGGTCTCCCCACGGTCACGCATGTCCACACGCTCGAGCACCTCGTCGACGGGAAGCGGATTCGAACACGTTCCGGCCCACATCGCCAAACTCTCACGAGCAGTCAAGTCTTGGGGAAGTCCACCCTTCTGGAGCATGATGCCCAGCGATGGGCGGATCTGCTTGCGGTTACGCACCGGATCCATCCCCAATACGCGCACCGTACCGGCGCTGGCTCGTGAAAGGCCCTGAATCACTTCGAGAGTGGACGTCTTTCCGGCACCGTTCGTTCCGAGGAGGCCGAACAACTCGCCTTCCTGAACACTCAGATCAAGATTGCGGACGGCATCGAACGCATCCTTGCCGGAGCCGTAGCGCCGCGACATTCCGACTACGTCAATCACAGGATCGCCCTTCATCGCTGCGCCTCCTCTCGGTTCCAGCTGCGCAGTCCGATCGCGAATCGAATGCCCGCGTAGACAGCGAGAGCGGCAACAAGAATCCAGGACACCGGATTGGAGCCGATGATCGCGAACACCCCTCCGATGATCGCGATGTTCACCACGATCACAACAAGTTCGCGGCCCATCGTGGGTGCGGGTCCGATGTCCATCAGGTCCGTCAGGAGGCTTCCCTCATGTGGTTCTCTCATGCTTCAAGCCTCGCGGGAAGTCGGGGCCGAAAACAGTGCGCAGCATCATCACCTGCGGTGACACCGTCATGGATCGGCGATGACAAATGTCATGCGACGTCCCCGCGGGGACGCGTCGTACATTGCAGGTAAGGGTCGCCTCGTTGTTTTGCCGTTCATTTTTACGTTCCTTTACCCTTGCTTAGAGCTTCTACGGTTCCCGAAGTCCGTACATCGAATCTCGGGAGTTCACGGTGGCTATCAAGCCTTTGGCCTTGTTTGTCAAACACGACGGCGTGTCTGCACGCGCGTCGATCACCTGCCAGTACAAGTGCGGAAATGCGTGCTCTCACGAGGTCCCCAACACCTCGGGCGGCGAGTACTTTCGCGACATCGCACGCACTGCACTGACTCGTCGAGGCATGCTCCGGGGCAGTGGCATGGCAGTGCTCGCGGTGGGAGCGGGCAGCGCCCTCGTCGCCTGTTCGGACGAATCTGCAAGTGCGGAACCGGGAACCGGATCCGCGAGCGGCAGCAGCGGCGGGTCGACACCAGCAGGGACGAACTTTGGTGCCGTCGCGCCCAACAAGGAAGACAAGGTCACCGTCCCTGACGGATACGATCAGGCCGTCGTTATCCGTTGGGGTGACGCCGTTCTCGCCGGAGCCCCGGCCTTCGACTTCGACAAGCAAACTGCTGCTGCACAGGAACTGCAGTTCGGATTCAACAACGACTTCGCCGGATTGCTCCCGGTCGACGGGGAGCCCAACACCTACCTGCTCGTGGTCAATCACGAATACTCCACCGAGCCGGCGATGTTCCGCGGCTACGATGCGGAGCACCCGACCGAGGAGCAGTTCAAGATCGGCCTGGCCAGCCACGGACTGTCGGTCGTCCAGGTCAAGGGCGAATCCGACAACGGCAAGCTGGTACCGGAGATCGGATCGAACAACCGCCGCATCACCGGAACCACGGAGTTTGTCGTGACCGGCCCCGCTGCAGGTAGCGACTTCCTCAAGACGAGTGCCGATCCCACGGGAACCAAAGTGCTCGGCACCCTCAACAATTGCGCCGGCGGTGTCACACCCTGGGGCACAGTGCTTTCCGGCGAAGAGAACTTCAACCAGTACTTCGCGAACGCCGAGGGTGTCACCGATCCCACGGTCGCAGCACGGCTGAAGCGCTACGGTCTGGCCGGCGCCGCTTCCGAGCGCAAGTGGGAACGCTTCGACAAGCGGTTCGATCTGGTCGCAGAACCCAACGAGGTCAACCGATTCGGATACGTCGTCGAGATCGATCCGTGGGATCCGTCGTCGACTCCGATCAAGCACACAGCGCTCGGACGGTTCAAGCACGAAGCCGCCACCATTTACACCACGTCGGACGGAACCGTCGTGGCCTACAGCGGCGACGACGAGCGCTTCGACTACATGTACAAGTTCGTCTCGAGTCGAAAGATGCAGGACGGCAAGAGTCAGGCAGCCATGCGCCACAACATGACTCTGCTCGACGCCGGAACGCTGTACGTTGCAAAGCTCAGCGGAAACTCCGCCGGCGAGATCGACGGCAGCGGCAAGCTCCCGTCGGACGGCACGTTCGACGGAACCGGCGAATGGGTCGCCATCCTGCGCACCGGCGAAGACGGCAAGGGCGAATCGCTGGTCGACGGCATGAGCGCCGAAGAGGTCGCTGTCTTCACCCGTCAGGCCGGTGACAAGGTCGGGGCAACGAAGATGGATCGTCCCGAAGACTTCGAAGCAAACCCGAAGAGCGGCAAGGTTTACGTCGCACTGACCAACAACACCAAGCGCGGAGTCGACGGTGGCGCCGCGGCCGACGAAGCGAACCCGAGGAACAACAACAAGAACGGCCAGGTCCTCGAAATCACCGACGAGCACGCCGGCACCACCTTCGGCTGGAATCTTCTTCTCGTCTGCGGAGATCCGGCCACAGCCGATACTTACTTCGGTGGTTTCGACAAGAGCAAGGTCAGTCCCATCTCGTGCCCGGACAACCTTGCCTTCGACCCGCACGGAAACCTGTGGATCTCCACCGACGGCAACGCACTCAAGTCCAACGACGGACTGTTCAGCGTTGTCCTCGAAGGCGAAAACCGCGGTGAGACAAAGCAGTTCCTCACCGTTCCCGTCGGCGCCGAAACCTGCGGCCCCATCGTGGACGAAAAGCGCGTCATCGTCTGCGTCCAGCACCCCGGCGAGACCGACGACGCCAGCATCGAAAGCCCCGCATCCCACTGGCCCGACGGTGGCTCCTCCCAGCCCCGCCCGTCTGTAGTTGCGGCCTGGAAGAAGGACGGATCTCGGCTCGGCTCGTAACACCGCACGAAAACGACTGTGGGGCAGATCGCATACTCTGCGATCTGCCCCACGTCGTTACCTCAGATTCTCACGAGAATCAGTTGTCACCATCCTCGCGACGCTTACGCGTCAGGAGAACAACACCCGTTCCCAGCGCCAGCAGCAGAACCAATCCACCTGCTGCGAGCAACGTGGTATTCACGCCACTCTCACCAGCGCCACCACCGGAGTTGATCGTTCCGCCCTGAGGAGCAGACGTCTGCGGCTTCGGCTGACCCGGCTGACCCGGGTTTGCTGTCGGCGGCTTCGGCTGTCCCGGAACCGTGCTCGGAACCGGCTGACCCGGAACCGTCGGCGGTACGACGATCGGAGGCACAACGACGATCGGGGGAATGATGATCGTCGGTGTAACCGGCACCGTCGTGTTCGGAACCGTCGTGGTCGGCGGAACTGTCGTGACCGGCGTCGTGGTCGTCGGCGGCGTAGTTGTCGTCACGCCACACGGATCCACTATCTCTTCCGCGACAACTTCTTCTGTCGTGGTCTCCTCTGTGGTGGTCTCCTCCGTAGTGGTGGATTCCTCCGTACCGGTCACATCGGCGTCTCCGGCAGTGATCGCGCTAGCCGTCGTGGTCGCAGCCGTTGTGGACGGAACCATCCGCGTGGTCGTCGTCGGAGGAACACAGGGCTCCGTCGTGACCGGAGGCACCGTGGTGGTGGTCTCCGGCGGGTCCACCGGGTGTTCGGTGCAGAGAGCATCGCCCGGAACACAGTCCACCGGCGGGTTCTCGCCACCAACCACCAGGTAGTTGTTCAGGACTCCCGGAGTGAATCCGGGACCCGACAACGTTCCGATCTCAGGATTGACCTTGACGGTGTACGTCACCGTCGCGCTCTCACCCTTGGCCAGCTTTCCGGTGACCGTGAAGACGTTGTCGACGACACCCGAAACAACCAGCGTGGAAGTGGTTGCCGGATTCTTCGTCATTACTGCATCGTCGAGAACATCGGTCAGATCGTCGTAGAAGCTGATCTCACCATCCGCGGTACCCACATTCTTGAACGTGAGCGTGTACGTGATCTCCTGACCGGCAACCACACGGTTCGTGGTGGACGGATCGGAGGACTTCAGTACCTCGATTGCGGGAGTGCCGTCTACCGGGTGTTCGGTCGTCACCGGCGGAGGAGTGATCTCCGGACCGGTCGGCGGCTTCGCAGTACCGGTGACCTTGTTGTTGATCAACGTGCCGCCGGCAACACCGGCATTGACCTTCACCTGATAGGTCAGAACAACCGACTTACCAACCTCGAGTGCACCAGTCCAGGAGAGCGTGGTGCCCGCCAGAGTCGGAGCAGTCGCGTCGACACCGTCAACCATCGCCTTCAGCGAACCGTCCACCAACACGGCATTGTCGAGAACCTTCGACAGATCATCGGTCAACACCACCGGATCAAGGGTCGTGTTACCCGTATTCGCACCCGTCACCGTGTACGTGATCGTCTGACCAGCCGCAACATTGGTACCCGAGGCCGGATCCGCAGTCTTCGCGACCGTGAACCCCGGAACCTTCACCGG
>NZ_JBEUOQ010000019.1:0-97274 GCF_040489275.1 Rhodococcus baikonurensis
TTCTCGGGATGAAAGTCTGCGGCCGCGTGAAAGAAGAACGCCGCCAGCCGTTCGACAAATCCTTCGTCGGTGTGTCTGCTGAGATACTGATTGAATCGATCGGGGCTGAGCAGGCCTACGTCGAAAACGAGTGTGGGTACGTCGGATTCGAAGACAGCGGCAGGAACCGCATGACTGCGAAGGAAGACCGCGGCGCCGCCGTACCCCGGCAACCTGAACCCGTCACGCATCTGGTGTACTCCCGTCGCAGAGGTGTCCTGTCCACGCTAGGCCATAGCCCGCACGCGTGCTGCTTACCGGACACGTCGGTTGATGGAAGAATTACCGCCTATGAGCGCTGTCCTGTACCCGGCCGTCGAACCATACGAGTCGGGGTTGTTGGAAGTGTCGGATGGTCAGAGCCTCTACTGGGAGACCGTCGGGAATCCGGCCGGCATCCCGGTTCTCTATCTCCACGGTGGCCCTGGTTCCGGATGCACTGTCGGTGCCAGGCGTTTTTTCGATCCCGAAACCTTTCGCGCAGTTCTGTTCGATCAACGAGGCTGTGGGCGCAGCCTTCCTCTCGCGAGTGGCCCGGACGTCGATCTCACCGTGAACACGACGGCGCACATCCTCGACGACATCGAGCGTCTTCGTGAACATCTCGGTATCGAACGATGGCTCGTTTCCGGCCTTTCGTGGGGCGTCAGTTTGGGTCTGGTGTACGCCCAAGCGTTTCCCGGGCGGGTGATCGCGATGGCATTGGGCGCGGTCACCGGCGGGACGAGACTCGAAATCGAGTGGATCACCCGTGCCATGGGCAGAATATTTCCGCGTGAATGGGAGGAGTTCGTCGCGCCGCTTCCGGTGGAAGAGCGTGACGGAAACCTCCCCGCGGCCTACGCGCGACTGCTCGCCGATCCGGATCCTGTTGTGCGGGAAAACGCTGCGTTGCAGTGGTGCCGTTGGGAAGACGTGCATGTGTCGCTGATGCCGGGGTGGACTCCGAGTGTTCGATACCAGAATCCCGACTTCCGCCGAGTGATGACCAGGCTGGTCACGCACTACTGGGCCAACGATTGTTTCCTGGCGCCGAATCAGATCCTGGACGGCATGGACCGTCTTGCCGAGATTCCCGCGATTCTCGTGCACGGACTGTATGACATTTCCGGGCCACTCGACACTGCCTGGGCGATCCACCAGCGGTGGCCGGGCAGTGAATTGGTGGTACTCGACGGCGCCGGGCATGGCGGCGGTGGATTCAACGAGGCAATCGTGGAAGCGCTGAATTCACTGGCTCATTCGGTCTGATCGAGTGCTCCGGCGTGGGCCGCGGCGAGCGCGCCGGCAGCAGCACGATCGGCAACCGACCGGTCGACGGGTAGATCGGCGACCAACAGGCGATAGTAGATGGGCGCGGCTACGGCCGCCAGAAGATCAGCGGCTGAGACCTTCTCGGAGATCTCCCCGCGTTCGACTGCTCGGCGGACCACGATGTCTGCCAGTTCGTAACGTGCGGAGTAGAACTCGCGCTTGAGTCTCGCCACCTCGGGTGTGCGGACTGCGTCCGAGAACAGTGCGGCCACCAATGCGCCGCCCGACTCGCTGGTCACCAGTGCGACTATCGATCTGGCCATCTCGCGCAGGTCGGATTCGATGGAGCCGGTGTCCGGGATGGGAACGGTGGTTGCCGATATTTCGACGGCCGCGTCGGCTACGAGTTGAGACAAGGTGCTCCATCGCCGGTAGATCGTGGTCTTGTGGACTCCGGAACGGGCGGCTATGTCCTCGATGGTCATCGCCGCGAATCCGCGTTCGGACAGTTCGGCCGCGGTGGCCGCCAGAACTGCCTTGCGCACCCTGGCGCTGCGCCCTCCGGGCCGTTGTGGTGTCGAGGTCATGGGCCAACCTTATCGCAACAAGGTGTTGTGTTAGTTGTGGCCGCATGGTTCACTGAGCTAATGCAACTTGTCGTTGCATTAGAGATGAATTGAGGGGTGTTTTCCCATGTCATACGAATTTTCTGTCGATCACCGAGGCCTCTTCGAAGAACGCACAGGTCAGTTTCTGAGCTTCGGGCTCCCCGTCTCGGATCTCGAGGAACTGCGCGCGTCCATCAACTCGACGTGGGCCGACGCGCCGGGTGGTTGGTCGTACGAATGGTCCGCGCTGGCAGCAAAGTACTCCGCCGACGGCAATCATTCACTCGCGGCGATGATCTACGGAATCGCCAAGTTCCCCGTCCTGGCCAACGAGTCGCGACGTCGGGCCCTGCAGAATCAGGTGGACGAATACGTCAAGGCAGCACCGGGATTCGGGCTCGAATTCGAGCGTCGAATCCTCTCCCTGCCCTACCGATCCGGCGAGATCGAGCTACCGGTACACATCCTCTCCGTGGACGGAAGGTACGAAGACGCACCCGTCCTGTTGCTCAGCGGCGGCGTCGACGGCTGGAAGATGGACATGCATCCGTTGGCCAGTGCGTTCGCGAAGAATGCCGGAGTGACGGTAGTTGCTTTCGATCAGCCGGGAACCGGTGAATCACCCGTTCCTCTCGATGCTTTCGGCGACGAGGTGATCGACGGGCTCGTATCGACGGCTCGCGCTCTCGGCAACGGGCAGGTGGCGCACCTGGGAGTCTCCTTCGGTGGCAACTTCGCCGTGCGGTCGGGACTGACCGGCGCGGTCGATGCGGTGATCAACATCGGTGCACCGGTCAAGGGTGCGTTCGAGACCGCGAACGCGGAGCGCCTGGTCTACGGTATGGGCGACATCGTCGGTAACGCACTGGGTTTCGATGCACCGGCAACCAAAGAGGCGCTGGTGCAGGGTCTCCGGGCCTTCGATCGCAGTGACTTGATGGCCGCCGACGACGGCCGGACCCCGATGCTTGTGGTCAACGGGGCCGACGACGTTCACATTCCGCTCTCGGACACGACACTCTTCGAAGAGCGTCCGAACACGCAGGTACACGTCATCCCGGATGCGGGGCACTGCGCAGTGACCAAGCTGCCCGAGTTGACGCCGATGATGATCGACTGGCTACGAGATGCCCTGTCAGGAACCGCTCCACGAACCGGTCGATGACCCGCCGCCGAAGCCGGCAAACCGATACGTCGCGAGAACGGCCTTGTGATCGGTCGGCCACGGCGTCGGCGAAGCGATGAAGTTGTCCTGGGAGTTCTCTTCCACTCTTTTGTTGTGCACGATGGTCTTTCGTGGACCGACGATTCCGACGGCCCCCAGCTTCAGGTCCGACGCGCGGTCGGCGAAGATGTAGTCGATCCGATCGCGTTCGTCTGCCTCGGGTGCCCAGGTGAGCTGTGAGGTGTCGACGTCGGGATTGTCGGACGGCCAGGTGAAGCCCGGGTGTGTGGCCGGGTTCGGGTACTTACTGCGGTATGCATCGACGAATCCGGCTCGGTCGAGCAGGCGGGTGGATTCCCACGGAATGACGACACCGTTGTGGTCGAACAGATTTCGCGTGCCGTCGGTCCAGTCCAGGGCCGACGGTTCGTTGAAATCGCCGCCGAGTATGACGGATCTGCCCTTGGCCCGTTCTTGTGCTGCATCGTCGATAAACGTCGAAATTGCCTTGGGGCGTCCCGAATTGACGTTCACGCGCTGAACCGTCTCGGGATCCGTGACGGGGCCGGACGGCATCTTGTTCCAGCCGAACTCGGAGAACTCGCCAGGTTTGGGAACGCCCGCGCCGTATCCGCGGGGTAGGTAGGTCGCGTAGGACGTGTACGCCAGATGAGCCGAGTAAGCAGCGATTTGTTTGCCGTCGACCGTCACGACTGCCTTGATCATCGAGTTCAGCTCGGCTGTTTCCTCGATCGGAAACTTGGAGAGAATCCCCACGTCGGAGGACGCAGCTCCGTAGAAGGTTGTTCCTGATTTGGTCAGCATGTCGGCCAATGCAGTTGTAGCAGTGCCGGCTTCCGACAGGAGAACTATCGACGCCTGGGTCGAAATGATCATGTCGGCGATCAGCTGCAAGCCACCGTTGATCTTGGTTCCGCCGTGCCAGGTATTGAGCGAGAGCACTTTGATTTCCTGCGCGGGACTCGCCCCCGCGACGGAAGTATTGGCACCCAATGTAAATGCGCCCGCGGTGACTGTGCCCGCGGCTACCGCCATCGCCTTGACCATTTGGCGGCGCGTCAATCCATTCATCAAATCCCGGCTCTCGTTGTTGTGTGCTCGAACCCCCGGAAGATGATTACCATCGCTACCTAAACGGACAGTTAACCAATTGCAAAATGGCAGATTTCCACAGAACGCCGTGCGGGCAATAGTCTTCTGATCGTGGTACTCAGTGAGCGTTTCCCCGGTAACAAGACCTTTGCAAAGGTTCGTGTCCTGCCGCCGGTGGTGAAACTGCTCCTGCTCTCGATGGTGCTGTTCAACATCGGGTTCTACCTGGTTGTCCCCTTTCTCGCGGTGCATCTTTCGGAGGATCTCGGATTCGCGGCCTGGGTTGTCGGCCTGGTCCTCGGGCTCCGGATGTTCAGCCAACAGGGCATGTTCTTCATCGGTGGAAGCCTCGCCGACAGGTTCGGCAAGCGCCCGATCATCCTGCTGGGTATAGCCGTTCGGGTGGTCGGTTTCCTGATGCTCGGACTGGCCGAGAGTATGGCCGCCGTCATCGTCGGCGTGCTTCTGGTCGGTTTTGCTGCCGCACTCTTCGCGCCCGCGGTGGAGTCGGCCAACGCGGATTACGGACGCGAACTCGAGTCCGCCGGAGTTATGCGTCGTACCGATTTGTTTGCGGTGGAACAGATGTGCAGCCGACTGGGAACCGTGATCGGCCCGGCGCTGGGTGCCGCACTCCTGATGTTTCCGTTCTCGTGGACGGCGTCGAGTGCGGCGTTGCTCTTCGCGATCATGTGGGTCGGGTTCTTCATCTGGTTCCCCCGGCCCGGTGATGCACACGAGGGTCAGGTCTCGACCTATACGCTGCGTGACGTCTGGCGAAGCGTGCTGACCAACAACAACTTTCTACTCTTCGCGACGCTCTGCAGTTTTCAATTGGTTGCGTACAGCCAGCTGTACCTGATGCTTCCGGAACAGCTCGAGCGCGGCATAGGTTCACAGTCGGCGCTGGGGTGGTTCTACGTGGGTGCAGCGGTCTTGGTGATCGTCGGGCAGGGGCCGACGGTCGCGGTCGCCCACCGCATCGGGCATCGACGCGCGATCACCTTCGGGCTCGTGCTGATTTCGGTATCGTTCCTGGTTCCGCTGGCCACCGGCGTCAGCGCCGCAGCTTCCGCGCCGACCCAGATAGTCGGTCTTGCGGTGTGGATCGGGCTGCTGCACCTGGGACAGATGTTGATGGTGCCGCCGATGCGAGACACCATCGCGATCCTCGGTCGCGAAAGCAATCTCGGAGCGCACTTCGGCATGCTCAACACGATCGGCGGTCTGCTCGCACTCCTGGGAACCGTGGGAGTCGGATTCGTATACGACCTCGTCGACAACGGCCACGCAGCGCCGGCGTCACCATGGGTGATCGTTGCGGTCTGCGTGGCCGTGTCGGCTGTGGTGTTGTGGGTGTGGTCCGGTCGAACGAAGGTTATCGACCCGCGATCGTCTGATTGATCTTTGCTACGAAATCTTCCAGCACGAACGGAATGGTGAGCGGATTGGGCATGGACACCGCGTCACTGACGATGGGGTCCAAGCTGATCAGGCCGCCGGTCTTGACCACGTTCAGATTGGTGAACGCCGGCTGCGTCTCCATCTCGGGACGAGCCTTCTCGTAGTTGTCGAATAGCAGGTAGTCGCACTCGAGGAGGTCGTAGTTCTCGGCGGAGATCTCGTAGTTCAGTTTGCCCGCGAACCGATCCTTCAGTGCGGCAGGCGCCGTGAACCCCAGTTGCGTGAGCAGCTGAGCGCGCGCTGCCTCGGGGCTGAACGCTCGAAGATTCCCGTCACTCCAGCGAATGACGAGAGCTGCTGTCTTGCCCTCGAACTGGGGGTTCTCCGCGCGGGTACGAACGATGAGGTCCTCCACTTGCTGGACCTCCTGCCGTGCCTGCGCGGGAACACCCACAGCGGTACCGATGCGGGTCGTGACCTCCTGCCAGGGCAGAACCCAATCCGTCTGATCGGCCGCGTGAAGCACCGTCGGCGCGATGGCGCTGAGCTGCTTGTACAGATCCTCGTCGATCGCATTGTTGACGGCGATGATCAGGTCAGGCGCTGCGGCCACGATCGTTTCGATGTCGAAATCGGTGGTGGCGTTGGCCAACGGCGTCGGCTCGGCGCCTTGAACTGCCGAGTCGGCCCAGACGCCGATTCCGTCGTCGGTCGATCCCTTCCACACCGGGACCAGGACAGGTGTCAGCCCGAGGGAGAGCAGTACGTCTGCGTCGCCGATACCGACCGCGGCGATGCGGCTGGGTGCTTGCTCGACGGTGGTGGAACCGAACTTGTGGTCGATGGTCACCGGGAAGGCGTTGGCCTCGGCGTGACCACCTTCTGTGCCGGGAGTGGATTCGTCTTCCGCGCTGTCGCCGCAGGCAGCAAGGGCAAAACCTGCTGCCGTGGCGAAGGTGACGGACAGCATGGCACGGCGGCTCAACATGGGGTTCACGGCAACCTCGGGTTTCATGGTTATGGGACCCTAACCATAGTGGAGTGGTTGTGTCCGCAGTGTTTGTTAGTCTCCGCTCATGACGGCGGTTCTCGACTACACATCAGCAGGACCGTTCACCCGCGTCGACGGGGTGGATCTGCTCGCCATCGAGCCGCTCTCCGCCGATCCCGTGGACATTTGCCGGGTGGTCCCGTACCTGGTCGTTCAACCCGCCGATGCGCAGTCGCTGAATCTGACCACCGACCGATTCGACGAAAACCAGATCCGGCCGGCAAGTGTTCTGCTCGAAAGGCTGCTCTCGCTCGATCCCGCACCGGTGACCTCCGCCCGAGAGCCCGACAAGAGGGTCGTCGGAACCTGTCGGCACTTTGCCGTTTTGAGTTGTGCGTTTCTGCGCTATCGCGGTTTTGCCGCGCGGGTCCGCTGTGGTTTTGCCACCTACTTTCAATCGGGACAGGGCGTCGACCACTGGATCACCGAGTACTGGGACGACGCCGGCAAGCGCTGGATCCGCATCGACTCGGAGATCCTCGGACAGAACGTGCTTCCTCACGCCCACGATCTACGGCCGGGAGAATTCCTCAGTGGCGGCGAGGCGTGGTTGGCGTATCGACGCGGCGAGATCGACGCCTCCCAGTTCGGGGTGTACGGAACCCAGAACTGGGGAGCCGCCGAGATCCGCGGCAACGCCGTGAAAGACCTTGCCGCGATGAACAAAGTCGAAACCCTGCCATGGGACGAGTGGGGCCGCATGACCGACGCCTACGACGGAAAAACCGGTGCGGAGTACGACGTACTGCTCGACGACATCGCCGACGTCTGCGCCACTGACGATCCCGTGGCCGTGCGAGCGTTGTACGAGCACGAGGATTTACGCGTGCCGGAGAAGCTGCTTACTTTCTGAGAGACTGGCCTGCATGAATCAGGAGCACCGCCAACTCGAGTACGGACTTCGATTCGACTGGGGCCTGCGTGGCGCCGAGGCGATCGCTGCGGGAGTCGATACCGCCGTCGTGATCGACGTCCTCTCGTTCACGACGACGCTGAGCGTCGCGGCCGACGCGGGAATCGACGTACTTCCCTATTCCTGGAACGACGAGAGTGCAGTCGACTACGCGCGTGATGCCGATGCGGTCCTGGCAGTACGACGAAGTGTGGCCAGGGAAGGGCAGATCAGTCTGTCTCCCAAGACGATTCGCGAGGCCGAGGCGCCGAGTCGGCTGGTACTGCCTTCGCCGAACGGGTCGACTATCGCGTTTGCGTTGGCGTCCCAGGTTGCGGTGTGTGTCGGCGCTTCGTTGAGGAACGCTTCCGCCGTCGCCGATTGGATTGTGCACGAGCATGGTCCGCGATCCCGAGTGGCCATTGTCGCTTCCGGGGAGAAGTGGCCCGGTGGAGAGTTGCGTCCTGCGGTTGAAGATCTGTGGGGCGCTGGTGCTGTCGTGGCCGCACTGACCGCGGCCGGCTGGGACGGCCACGTATCGCCCGAGGCGCGGATGGCGGCGGATGCCTGGGCGGCGGTGTCGGATTCGTACGAGGACCACCTGCGGGACTGTGCCTCAGGACGCGAATTGATTGTCCTCGGGTTTCCACACGACGTCGCCATCGCCTCGGAACTCGACGACAGCGACACCGTACCTGTTATCGAAGATCGTGTGTTTCGAGGTCAGCGCACCGGGCGTCGGTTGAACAAACTCCGCGCCCAGAGGTAGGAGAGGAGAGTGATCGCGACGCACCATCCGATCGCGAGGAGCGCGTTGTTCCCGATCGCTTCGCCGAGAAGCAGTCCTCGAAGGGTCTCGATGATCGGAGTGAACGGCTGATACTCGGCGAACCATCGCAACACGGTCGGCATCGAGTCGGTGGGGACGAATCCGCTTCCCAGGAACGGTAAGAGGATCAACACCATCGGGAGATTGCTTGCCGTCTCGACGCTCTTGCTGACGAGACCGAAGGCAACGGACAACCAGATCATGGCAATGGAGACCAGGACGAGGAGGGCAAACGTCGCGACCCACTCCACGAAGCCTGCCGTAGGCCGGAATCCGACGGCTATCGCCACGGCGATGACGACTACCAGGCTCACGATCGTCTGAAGGAGACTGCCGAGAACATGACCCGTCAGGACGGACGTACGCGTGATCGCCATCGTGCGGAATCGTGCAATGATCCCCGCGGTCATATCGGTTGCGACAGAGATGGCGGTACCCTGTGCCGCTGATGCCACAGTCATCAGAATGATCGCCGGTGCAACGTAGTTGACGTACTCGGCTCGGCCACCACCGCCTGGTCCGAGTCCGTTCCCGAGTGTCCCGCCGAGTACGTAGACGAACAGCAACAGAAAGACGACTGGCATCCCGACAAGCATCACCGTCATCGACGGATATCGAAGGATGTGTCGAATGCTGCGACGCAGCATGGTTTTCGAGTCCTGATAGGCAAGCGTCATGGTGGTCATCGCGCGTCGGTCCTTTCGGTGGCGGTCAGAGTCAGGAACACGTCGTCCAGGTCGGGTGTGTGCACCGAGAGTTCCTTGACGTCGATCGAGTGAGCGTCGAGTTGGTCGAGAAGAGAACGTAGTGAGCGGACACCCCCGTCGCTGGGGACCTGGAGGACATAGGCGGCATCGTCACGTGAAGACCCGTCGAAAACAGCAGCAGCAGAATCGAGTTGGTCTCGATCGAAGAAGTGAAGACGAATGTGGCCGCCAGGGATGCGTCGTTTGAGTTCCGCAGCAGTGCCTTGGGCGACTATCCGTCCCTGGTCGAGGACGGCGATGTGGTCTGCCAGCTGATCGGCTTCCTCGAGATACTGCGTCGTGAGGAAGATGGTGACACCGCCCTTGACCAACTCCCGGATGATCTGCCACATGGTGCGTCGACTCCGGGGATCGAGGCCGGTGGTGGGTTCGTCCAGGAAGATGATCTCCGGTCGTCCGATCAAGGTCATTGCCAGGTCGAGCCGTCGGCGCATTCCGCCCGAGTAGGTCGAGGCCAGCTTCTCCGCGGATTCGACCAGGTCGAACTTCTTCAGGAGTTCGTCAGTGCGCGTTCGGCGTTCATCCTTGCCGAGATGGTGAAGGTCGGCCATGAGGAGAAGGTTTTCCTCGCCGGACAGGTAGTCGTCGACCGCCGAGAACTGTCCGGTGACGCCGATGCGTGAACGCACCGCGTCGGGATCGTCGGAAGGGTTGTACCCGGCGATGCGAATGTCGCCGCCGTCGGCGGGAACGAGGGTCGAGAGGATTTCCACGATGGTGGTCTTGCCGGCGCCGTTGGGTCCGAGGAGCGCAAAGACGGTTCCGCGGTCGACGGAGATGTCGATTCCGTCCAGTACCGTCTTGTCGTCGTAGGCCTTCTTCAGGCCCGTCGCGGTGATGGCTGGTTTGCGGGACATCAGCGTTCCTTTCGCTAGATCTTCTTGTTGGATTCTTCTCGAGGCTCCGAACGTCGAATGACGATGTCGCCGTAGCTGGTTTGTGCCCGGACGTCCACTCGGCGTTCGGACGACGCCGGACCGTGTGTGGCATTCATCTGGTTGTCGACACGACCGAAGGATGTATGAGCGTCGAATCGCGCGGCCGTTCCGGATCGAACACCGATATGGATTCGTCCGGCGGCCGTCTTGGCGGATACGACTCCACTCTCGATGCTCTCGAAACGAATGTCGCCGTTGGCAGTTGCGGCGCTCGCGTCGGACTCTGCGTGTTCCACGGCGACGCTGCCGTTGGCGGTCTTGGCCTTCAGCGCGCCGGTGATCGTGCCGATGTTGATGTCGCCGTTGGAGTTCTTGACCTCCGCGTTGCCGTCGACGCGGCCGATGCGGATGCTTCCGGACCCGGTGCTCGTGTCGATGTCACCGGCGACGTGCTCGACGGTGATCGCCCCGGCCCCGGTGCTGACGTTGAGCGGTCCGGTGGTGTCCAGGGTGCAATCGCCGGCCGAGACCTTCACGCGTGAGCGGCCGAGGGTGCCGTCGGTACGCAGGCTGGCAACTGCGGCAGTACCTTCGAGTCCCGAGCCGGAGGGGAGCTGAACGGAGATGTCGACAGATCCGGTCTTCCCGAAAATTCCGAGGCCACGCTGTTTCGGAGTCTTGATCTGCAGCCGGCCAACTGCGAATTCGACGCGCGTTTGTTCGGCGACTCGAATGTCGACCTCGCGAGACGAGTTGCTGGGCAACACTTCCACGACAGTGTCGTTGCGGTCGCTCGCTGCGATCCGGATGTGTCCGACTGCTACGTCGAAGTTCAAGGTGATGGGGTCAGGTGTGCTGTATGTGGGCATGGTGATACTCCCGATGAGGTTGTCTCGGTTGATGAAAGGGGTCGAGCGAAAGTTGGATCCGGTGTCAGTGCACCCAGCCGGTGAAGCTCTCGGAACCTTGGGATGCGCGTTGTCGCGGAGAGCTTCTGTGTGTGCCGCCTTCCAGAGCCGTCGCGGCCGAGCGAACCAGCCACGCGTTGACGGAGATCCCGGCTTCCCGGGCCGCCGCCTCGATCCGGTCTTTGAGGTCTTGCCCCAGCCGCAGGTTGATTCGAGTCATCGAGGCGTCGTCGGACTCCGCGACGGGGCGCGGTGCCGGAGTCGGTTCCTCTTCGACGGGGGCCGGAGCCGGTTCACTGATGGCCGGTGCCACGACGAATTCGGGTTCGCGTCCCCGCAGGCGCAGGTCCACCGAGCCCGGTGCGAGGTCACGCGTGATCTCGGCAGCCGCTGCGGACAATGCGTCGAGGAGGGTGAGGCGCACTGCTGATTCCAACGGTGCGGTCAGACGATCGGCGAGTGCCTTTGCGTCTTCCCCGCCCGCTTCGGCCGCCACCGCGAGTTCGTGGCGAAGGTTGTCTACGTACGGTGTCAAGTCCATGGCACCACTATGGCACCACTTTGGTGCCATGACAATAGTTTGATGGCACATTCGTGTGGATTTGATGAGAAGTGGCAGGTCATCGAGGTGGTTTGCGGATCGATTCTCGGCAGACTGGCACACTTGTAAGGGTGAGTCCTGCCGAAACCAAACGTCGCCGCCGTATCGTGCTTTGGATTGCCGGGGTGCTCGGCTTCGTCATCGTGGTCGGTGCGGTTGCCGTCGCAGTCGCGCCTTCGCGGTATCTGCCCTGGGACACCGCCGAGTTCCCGACGGTCGATGCCGGTGTGGTGACTTCGGATCAGGCTCGTGTGCTCGACCTACTCCGATCCGAGCACGAGAATGACCGGCCGGGCACCTTCTATTCCGACGGTATCGACGAAGAGTGGTGCGCAGACTTCGTCAGCTGGATCATGAGGGAAGCGGGTCGACCGTTGTCGAACCCGAACTCCGGAAGTTGGCGCATCCCGGGGGTGTACACGTTGCAGGAGTACTACCAGGGGATCGGCGCGTACGCCGAGAACGGCAGTGGGTACACACCGAACGTGGGTGATGTGGTGATCTACGACAGTTCGAGATGGGTCGGCCAGCACACCAATATCGTTGTGGCAGTGGATGGTGACTCGGCGATCACGGTCGGCGGCAACGAGTTCGGCAAGGTGCGGGTGCATGATCTGGACTGGCAATCCGACTCTGCCGTCGTGGGATTCGGAAAACTTCACCCCTGATCGTTGCGGTTCGGGGCCAGCGCGAACCATCGAGCTGATGCACGTGCCTCGCCGCCGGCGTCGATGTGCAGCGTGTTCGTGCCGGTTTGCACGCTCACCTGCTCGCCGCTCTTGATTGGCTGGGTGTACTCGAGGATTGCGCGAAAGGGTCCGCTTCGTAATTCGTCGGGCAGCACATCTTCGACGGGTTGCCAGTAGATCGCGTTGTTCACGTGATCGAAGGGGTCGAAATCGCTGGAGCGTAACGGGAATGGCGTCTCCGTCGAAGGTGTCGTTGTGGATTCCGGGTCGATCCACCGACGCCAGTGGAGATGCTGGTCCACGGCCGTCGACGCAAGAGCGGCGGTGAACTTTTCACTGATGGTGGCCGGCATTCCCGTCTTCGGATCGATGTTGATCCAGAACGCCTCCGTTTCGATCAATCCGCCGCCGTCGGACCTGATGCGAACTCGCATCGAACACCACTTGCTCGACAGGCCGGAGCACCAACGCTGCAAATGAACTCGATCCGGCCAGACGACCGGTTCGAATACGTCGATCACCGTTCTTCGTACCATCCAGAGCGGATGGGTATCCATGGCGCCGCGGTCGACGAGGTTGTCGAAGCCTGCGTCTTGGAGGTAACGCGCGATCGCGTCGAGGCGCAGGCTTCTGTCGGTGTGAATGTCTCCTGTTCGCACCGGCCACGAGACTTGGAAGACGCTGCCGGTTTCCGGCAGCTCCGGCATCGCTGTGTGATCGTCGGCTTTTGTACGGTTCATCGGATGCGGGCTCCCGCTGGTCGAAGTCTGGTCGGTGTCGTTCCAGGCTTGCGTTACCCGATGGCTGGATCTTGAACCATTGGAGTTCACTGTTTTATGAATACAGATTTCGATGTACTGTCGTTCGTATGGATGTCGAGGGCATGAATGTGGTGACCAATGTGGCGGTGCTTGCGAGGTTCGGGCATGCACTGTCCGACGAGACTCGAACACGGATACTGCTCGAGCTGAAGACCGCGCCCCGGTATCCGTCGGACCTCGCCGACACGCTGGAGGTGACCAGGCAGAAGCTGTCCAACCATCTGGCCTGTCTGCGCGGTTGTGGCTTGGTGGTGGCCGTACCGGAAGGGCGTCGCACGCGATACGAACTCGCCGACGCACATATCGGTCAGGCGCTCGACGACCTACTCGGGGTCGTACTCGCCGTGGATCCGTCGTACTGTCCGGACAGCGAATCAGAGGGGTGCTGCTGATGGTTGCTCCCGTTGACGGTGTCGGTTTCTCGACTGCCCGACGAGCGCTGTTGTCGAGAAGAATCCGCATCTTCGTGGCGATCACGATCAGCTACAACGTCGTCGAGGCGATCATTGCGCTGGCGGAGGGCACGCGGGTGTCGTCTGCGGCCCTGTTCGGGTTCGGTCTTGATTCCGTGATCGAAGTATCCTCGGCGGCAGCGGTTGCCTGGCAGTTTTCGGCCCCGGATCCTGCGAGCCGGGAGAAGACGGCGCTACGCGTGATCGCATTCTCGTTCTTCGGGCTCGCTGCGTATGTCTCGTTCGACGCGATTCGGTCGCTGTTCGGTCTGGGGGAGGCCCAGCACACCACCGTCGGAATAGTTTTGGCTGCAGTCAGTTTGGCGATCATGCCGGCCCTGTCCTACGCGCAGCGCCGAGCCGGTCGGGAGCTGGGTTCCCTTTCGGCGGTCGCGGACTCGAAGCAGACTCTGCTCTGCACGTACCTCTCTGCGGTCTTGCTGGTCGGTTTGCTGCTCAACTCGGTGCTCGGCTGGTCGTGGGCGGATCCGATTGCGGCACTGGTGATCGCCGTCATCGCGGTGAAAGAAGGCATCAACGCGTGGAAGGGCGATCCGTGCTGCCCGGTCGTGGCTGCGGCCGAGAAAGGTGACGAGTGCGACTGCTGCTGAGTGAGCACGGTTCTGTCGAGTCAACACACTCTGCGCTGCTTCAGCAGAGGGTTCTCACTCGACAAATGAGGTGTCAGCTTCTGCGCGATCTTTGATGTGCGCGGCGCGTTGCTCGAGAAGGCGTCGCAGATACGGGCCGACAGCCAACCTCAAAGCCAGGTGTCCGAGCACGCCGAAGGGGGCCGTGACCGTGAAGCGGTCGTGCATCCGCGTCCACCCGCCCGGCTGAATGTCGAAGACGTGCTCGTGCTGCATTGCGGTAAACGGGCCGCGAACCTGCTCGTCGGTGAACGAATACGGGCGGTTGTACTGCGTGATCCGGCTTGTCATCGAGAATCTCCACCCGAAATGCCGAGCGGTGAAGGACACCTCGTCGCCCTCTTCCAGCGCTGGTCTACCCGTACTCGTCACGGCCACCTCGTCCGTTTTTCGGAGCGAGGCCGAGTGTTCGTCCATGTCGAGTTCGAGATCGAAGATCACCGCAGGTGGAGCGTGGATATCGGTGATCACGACTACGGTGTGCTGCACAGTGCCAGTCTGCCAATGTTGGTTTGCGACGCCGGCAAGCGGGTACGGGCCGATGACCTGCGGTTCATCCGCGACGGGTGATGCTTTCGCTTTCCAGCCCCTCGAGACTGAGTAAGGGAAGTGCATTCTGTCGAAAGGAACGCTGATGACTGCTCCACCGCGGGAACCCGCGAATCACCCTGTCCGGCAGGGTTTCGCGGTAGGTACGACGTTTGCAGCAGCGATTCTGCTGCTCACCGCAGGCATTGTCGCTCTGCTTCAGGGCATCGCGGCCGTCGCAGACAACAATCTGTTTGTCGTGGGTATCAACTACACGTACAAGTTCGACATCACGACGTGGGGTTGGATCCACATCATCTTGGGCATCATCGGGATCGCGGTGGCTCTGGGCCTCTTCACGGGTGCAGTGTGGGCCAGGGCGGCGGCAATAGTCATTGCGTCGCTCTCGATCATCGCCAACTTCTTGTGGATGCCGTACTACCCGTTGTGGTCGATCCTGGTCATCGCACTCGATGTCGTTGTGATCTGGGCCGTCGCTACTTGGGATACAGACAGAGTCTAGGCACCGAACAACTCGAGGGCAGTTGGTCCCGACCGAATCGACTCGGTCGGGACCATCGCTCGTGCCCGGAAACGATCCGATGGACGGTCGGCTCGGATCAGTCCGGGAGCCTTCGCAGTTCGGCGACGGTCAACCCGAGGGAATCGAGGCGGGCCATGATGCTTCGCATGGCCGTGTGGTCCGCGACGGGTCCGTACAAACTGGTGAATCCGCCGGCCGCACTGGCAACACTGAGGTCGGGAAATGCGGCCTTGACACGGTCCGACACTTCGCCGTCGATGAGGAATTGATACCGAGTGGGAGCATTCATCAGTGTCCGCTCCATTTCGTAGGGCCGTGAGGTTCGGACCCGCCCCGCGCCGAGTCTCGAAATCAGGTGTCGTCAAGTGCAATCGGCGTCGCTGCTCGATCCAGGACTCCGCATCCGTGAGATCCAGTCTTACTCGCGCATGCTCCTCGGGCTTCATCCCCTACGGGTGAATGTCGCCACGGTTCTGTTCATCCTTTTCGTGTGAGGCTGCGCAGGTCCCCCGCCCCTAGTGTCGACCGGGAGAGAGAAGAGGTCGGCATGGGATCTGTCATCGGGGATCTGTTACCCCTCGCGGTCGGCGTCGCGGTATCGCCGATCCCGATCATCGCTGCAATCTTGATGTTGTTGTCCAAGCGAGCCGGCAGTACGAGCGTCGGGTTCGCTCTGGGCTGGATACTCGGAATCGTTGTCGCCACTGTGATCTTCGTGCTCTTGTCCAGCAAGCTCGGCGACTCCGAAGGTGATCCGTCGGCGACGGTCTCGTGGATCAAGCTGGCGTTGGGAGTGTTACTTCTTGCGTTCGGAGCAAAGCAATGGCGCGGACGCGGAGGCGAACACGAAACCCCGAAGTGGATGCAAGCCATCGACGACATGACCGCTGCCAAAGGCCTCGGCTTGGGCTTCGCTCTGGCTGCGATCAATCCGAAGAATCTGATGATGTGTATCGCGGCCGGAATCTCGATCGGATCCGCCTCGCTTGGATCCGGAGAAGTTGTTGTCGCCATTCTGGTTTTCACGATCATCGCGGCCTCGACAGTGTGCGTGCCTGTGATCGGTTACCTCGTTGCCGCGGAGCGACTGCGCGGTCCGCTGGCCAAGCTGAAGGTGTGGTTGCAGGACAACAACGCGACGGTGATGAGTGTGTTGATCCTGGTTATCGGTGTTGTTCTCATCGGTAAGGGCATCGGCGGTCTCTGACAACTGGAGGTAGTTATGGGATCGTTGCTACTGCAACAGATCCCGCTGGCGCTCGGGATCATCATGAGCCCGCTGGCGGTGGTTGCCGTTGTTGCCGTGCTCTTTTCCGAACGAGCGCGAATCAACAGCATTGCGTACCTGATCGGGTGGTATCTCGGAATAGTTGTCGCGCTGGCCGGTGCGTACCTCATTTTGACGGCCCTTCAAGTGCACCAGCGAACTCACCCCCCGTTGTGGGTGCCCATCCTCCATCTCGTTCTCGGCGCGACTCTGCTGGCGGGAGCCTGGTTCGTCTATACACGCAGCCGCCGCGGAGTCCAGGCCATGGCGGCGGCCGTCGCACCCGGCGACGTGGTCGCCGCCGCCCCGCAGCTGCCGAAAATGCTCCAGTCGGTAGAGCATTTCCGGCCGATGCGATCAGGGGCGTTAGGTTTCGCGCTGTTCGTCTTCAACCCCATCGACATGTCATGTGCCATCGCCGCCGCCATGAATCTGCGGCTCAGCACTGTGGAACCCACGTCGCAGATCGTCTCGGCCGTGATCTTCTCGCTGGTGTCCGTGACCTCGGTTGCGGTGCCCGTCGCCCTCCTTCTGATCAAGAAGGACGAGGCAACCGAACCGTTGCAGAAGATCCGCACCTGGATAGCCACCAACACGCACTTGCTGAACGTCGGGCTTCTCGTCCTGATCGCGGCGATGCAGATCAGTAAAGGGGTGCAAGGACTATGAGTGCTCCGCAAACACGGACGTGGTGGGTCTTCGGATCGCTCTCCGACTACCAGCGCGGCTGGCTCCGCCCCGACATCATTGCCGGCCTCACCGTGTGGGCCGTCCTCGTTCCCGAAGCGCTCGCGTACGCCACCATCGCCGGAGTTCCGCCGGTAGTCGGGCTCTATGCTGCAGTTCCGTCACTGATTCTGTATGCAGCAGCAGGTAGTTCGCGACACCTGATCGTCGGGCCGATGTCGGCGACCGCAGCGTTGTCCGCGGCGATGATCGCGCCACTGGCTTCGGGAAACGACGGCCGATTCATCGCGCTGTCGGCCGCATTGGCAATCGTGACCGGGCTCGTGGGTCTGCTGGCAGGATTCATGCGCCTCGGCTTCATCGCCTCCTTCATCTCCGAGCCGGTTCTGAAGGGATTCATCGTGGGTCTCGCGCTCACGATCATCATCGGTCAAGTACCCAAACTCCTGGGCGTGGAGAAGGGGGAGGGAAACTTCTTCGTCCAGGCGTGGACAGTGGTGAAGGAACTGGGTGAGGTCGACGGACCGACGGTGATCATCGGATTGCTCAGCCTGGCAATGGTCCTGGGCGTCAAGCGATGGCTTCCGCTGGTACCGGGTTCGCTCCTCGTCGTGCTGCTGGGCATTACCGCAGTCGCGTTGTTCGGCCTCGACGATCGCGGCATCGACATCGTCGGGCACATCGACTCGGGACTGCCGTCGATGGGTCTGCCGAGTGGTGTGGGAGCCGAGGACTATCTCGATCTGGTCGGACCGGCAGTCGGCGTTCTGCTCATCGGATTCGCCGAAGGTCTGGGTGCTGCAAAGACATACGCGGCCAAGGCGGGGTACACGATCGACGCCAATCGTGAACTCGCTGGACTGGGTGCGGCCAATCTCGGATCGGGTCTGTGCTCCGGAATGGTGGTCAACGGCAGCCTCTCGAAGACCGCTGTCAACGGGGGCGCGGGCGCCAAATCTCAGGTCAGCGGACTGGTGGTCGCTGCACTGACACTGTTGACACTGCTGTTTCTGACCGGCTTGTTCGAGAAGTTGCCGGAGGCGACGCTCTCCGCCGTGGTCATCGCCGCCGTGATCGAGCTGGTCGATTTCTCCTCTCTCGCAGCGCTGTACCGGGTCTGGACGAAGAGGTTGGGCAGCATCTACGGCCACGCCGCGCGGGCCGATTTCGCCGCAGCGATCGCGGCGATGTTCGGAGTTCTCCTGTTCGACACCTTGCCCGGTTTGATCATCGGAATTGCCGTCTCGATGTTGCTGCTCCTCTATCGAGTCTCCAAACCGCATGTGGCAGCTCTGGCCAAGGACGGCACGCGCTGGGTCGACGCCAGCGGTCACCCCGATCTGAGGACACTCGACGGCATCGTGGTGGTCAGGGTGGAATCCGGGCTGTTCTTCGCCAATGCCGATCACGTGCGTGATCAGATCACCGGCCTGGTGACCGCGGGGACCACGATGGTGGTGCTCGACGCCGAAACGTCACCGTTCATCGACGTCAGCGCGGCCCAGATGTTGGCTCAGCTTCGAGACTCGTTGGCTCGCAAGAACGTGAGCTTCCGTGTAGCCCGAGACATCGGACAGTTCCGCGACGTTCTGTCCGGTGCTGACCGGGGCGCGCTGAAGGTCGACGTCTATCCGACGGTGTCGCAGGCGCTTGCCGGTGGAGGCGGCACGTCAGCGTGAGGTTCGCAGCCAGATGCCCAGCGGGCCGGAATCTTTGGCCACCGATCCGACGATCGACGACGCGACAACCACGATGGCCGAGAAGACGAACAGCCAGCCGATGACGGTGAACATCACGCCCAGGAGGCCGAACTCGTCCTGAGAGGTCTTGGTCATACGGGGCAGGAAAAGGGTGCCTGCCACGTGCAGTCCGCTCAGACCCGTCGCGGTGAGCAACCCGGACCCGACGCACATACGAGTGGTCATGCGATTAGCGGTCAACAGCATCGGCACGGCAGTCCAGACGAGCGCCCACACCACGTAGACCGCAACAAATTCCAGGAGTCTGCCCACCCCCGGCACACCGTTCAGTTCTCGGCAGAGGGCCGCCCCGACCACCGATGTCGCCACGACGAACACGACCGCTATCCAACGCCACGCCTGACGAAGCGTCGCAGTCGGCACGCTCCAGATGCGCCCGTACATCCGGCCGAGAGCGCGAGCGTAGGACGTGGAACTGATCAGCAGCATGAGCAAACCGACGATTCCGAACGCGGCCGCAGTGGAGGTGTTGATGATTTGGGCGTCGGGTAGTTGGACCCCGAGGTCGTCCTTGGCGGCGTCGGCCAACGGCTTCAGTTTCTCCAGGGTGGACGCCGCGATCATGACCGGGAGCAAGGACGTGAAGGCTTGAGCTGCCAGAGTCATGGCGCTGTCGACGAGACCGACTTCGAAAACATCGACGGTTGCATCGGTCGCCAGGCGACGGCTCGGTGTGCGTCTTGCCCACACCATCAAGCGATCGCGCGAGTCGGAGTACAGCTTCGGGAGCATGGAAGCAGTCTTGCTCAGATGAGACCGCCGCGTCGCGCAGCCTTGAGCGCGTCGCGTCGGTTGCTCACTTCCAACTTGCGATAGATCCCGCGAAGGTGCGTCTTGATCGTGTTGACCGAGAGGAACAGCGTGTCGGCGATCGACTCCGTGGTGTCTCCCGAAGCCAGTTCGCGTAGCACGGTGTACTCACCCGGGGTGAGGATCGGCGCACTCACCAGCTCCTGTGGGCGTACTCGATTGCGTACCTGTTCGGCAAAAACTTCCTGATCTCCGAAATGTCCACTGAACTCGTCGAATATCGGCCGCAGGGCTGTTCCGTAGTCGAGGAAGGGCCGCAGGAGGCCACCGGTTTCTGCGGCGTGGAGAGCTTTGTGAAGAGAGCGAAAAGACTTGCGTTCGTGACCTGTTGCGGCGTGGATCCCCGCCTCGAGCGTCCAGGCGTAGACGTGATGCGCAAGCAGCGGCGCTTCGGAGGTTGCGAGAGCTTCGGAGACTTCGGCGAGGGCTTCTGCGAACTTGTTGGCAGAGAACGCGACGGCACCTCGTGCGAGATGTATTTCGGAGGTCTCGCCGAACCGCTCGGCCGCATCGCGTACGAGTCGGCCGGCCCATTCCACTTCGCCGACCGACAAGCAGGCGTTGACGACGGGCGGTAGGAGAGCGAGGGTCGCCATCGCGAAGGTGCGTAGTTCGACAGCACTGAGCATGGCGTCGCGAATGTCGGCGGCAGTCGACCGTCGGTCGGCCGCGTCGTCGAGGCCGTGAAGCCCGAAGGTTACGACGGTATGCCAACCGAACACTGGCGCGCTGGCGCCGAGAACGTCTGTGCTCCGGTAGTTTCCGATGGTGGGGATGCGGTACGGAAGATCACCCGTGGCGCAGAGGTACGCCGCGAAGGCGACCACCGACGCGGACAACTCGTATTCCGCTGTCGTCGTGATTCGGTGTTCGATCGCGTAGTCGAGAGCGTAGGTGGAATGCGCTCTCATCGCCCCGATGTCGCCGCTGAGGGAAGCGACATACCCCAATCCGGTCAGTGACTTCAGGACGAATCGCGACCGGCCCCGTAGTGCCCCGAGGGCTGCGGCCTGGGTGTACTCGACAGTCGCCTTTTCGAACTCGCGCCGGAGCAAGTGCGCCGTCGCCAATTCGAGGTGCACGTACGCCTCGACGTCGGAGTGGGTGCTGTTCGGGCGTCGCTGCAGGCGTGACACCAATGGTTGGTTGTCGGAAGTTGCCGAAACGCAGGAGATTTCCAGGCTCATCGCCAGGAACAGCGGATCGTCTGCAATGGGGGGATGAGTTGCCTCGAGGAGGTCGAGACATGTCGTAGCCGAGGTCACGTCACCGGAATGGAGGGCGGCCGCTGCCAGAATCAGTCGGGTGATCGGGGATTCCGAGACCTGCGTCGGGGCGGATTCGAGGACTCGCACGACGTCACCGCTGTGACCGTCGAGCACGAGCCCCAGCCCGCAGCGTTCGAGAAACGCGAGAATGCGGCACGGGTCGCCGATCGATATCTCGAGTTCGAGCGCCTCGAGTTCGAGATGATGGCTTTCGTACCAGGTTGCTGCGCGCACGTGTGCGCGCTTCCTCTCGACGTGATCGACGCGGCGGAACTCTGCCCGAAGGTGTTCGCGCAGTAGCGGGTGATAGCTGAACCAGGTCGTGTGGTCGGCGGAATCGGTACGGGTCACCGGAAAGTTGAACTGAATCAGAGAGTCGATCTCGGATCGTGCGTTCGAATCGGTCAGAGTTTCCGCCAGTGGAGCGGAGAACGAATCGACTATCGATGTCCGCAGCATGAACGAGGTGATGTGTTCGGGTAAGGATGTCAGCACTTCGTCGACCAGGAAATCGGCGATCGGCCGTGGTGTGTGCGTGAATTCGTCCAGCGCGTCGGCGATGTCATTGCGGCCGGCCAGAAACGCTGCGGTGAGGCGAACGACAGCACCCCACCCCTTGGTGAAGTCTTCGACGATTGCCAACTCGTCTTCGCCCAACATGATGTCGTATTCACCGAACATCGTAGTGATCTCGGACCGGTCGAAAGCGAGATCGGTGGATGCGAAGCGGGTGAGTCGGCCGTCCAGAGCCAAACGATGCCACGTGAGAGGTGGTTCGTATCGTGCGGCGACGATGATCGACAGATTGCCTGGGGTGTGAGTGAGTATCCGATCGAGAAGACTGATCGACAGTGGATCGTGAAGTGTGTGAACGTCGTCGAGGATCAGCGTCGTTCGACGATCGTGCGTTTCGAGAGTTTCGGCGAAATGCGCGAGCCATTGCTCCACCGGTCGCCTGGATCCCGTTTGCGCGGGAAGCCTCCGGCCGGTCGGATCGATAGGCGTGGCGATTGCTTCGGCCAGGGATTCACACAGCACCGAAACATTGTTGTCGCGCTCGGCGAGAGTCAACCAGGCCAGGTCCGCATCGGGGGAAGCGCGAGAATACTCGCGCGCCCAATCCGCCAGCAGCAAGGTCTTCCCGGCACCGGCCGGGGCGGACAGCAACCCCACGGGTCCAGGGCCGACGCCATCGGCAGCGGTGGACGCGGTGAGTTTGCGATGCAGGCGCGGACGCGGGACCAGTCCTTTGACGGCCGACGGCGGGTGAAAGCGACCGTTGATCGGGGCGCCGGGCACGCGCGCACGCTCACCGCGCGAAGACGCGTCGAGCGTCACTGCAGCGGCATCACGAAATGGGCTGCTCATCCGACTCCTGTTCGACTGGCTCCACTGGACGTGACCGCTGGATCGAAATTTTGAACGAGTTAGATGATGTGAAACTACCCAATTCGGACACCAAATAAGCGCCCAAGTAAGAAATTCGGACCAAAGTCCCTGATTTAGCGAGTCTTGAGTTCGATCTCCACGAAGACGGCTTCCGTACCCGACGCGTTGGTGACGTCGTGCACCGTGCCCGCGGTTCCCTGGTACGACAGGCCAGGAGTTTGAGTCATCTCGCGGGTGGAACCATCGGCATCGGACACGACGAATCGGCCGCCGGTGACCGGCACGACGATGTAGTCGTACTCGTGTCGATGGCGTCCGGTGGCACTGCCGTCGGCCGGAAAGCGCCACGAGGTGACGCGCACACGATCGTCGTCGAGACCGATGGTCGGTTCTGCTGCGCTCATGTGTCCTTCTGCTCCTTCGGTGTGACGCCGTGCAGAAGTATGTCCGGCATCCGTTCGACGAGGGGAGCGGAGTCGTTTTCGGGCATCAGCATTCTCAGGACCATCGTGCCGCCCACGATGAACAGCATCGTTGCCTGAGCGTCCCGCATCGCGTCGGCATCACCGCCGCCACGGTTCAGCATCTGCGCGAGCATGGCGATGCCGGGGCCACCGAACTCCGACCACAATGTCGACGGCAGGTCGCCGCGCTCCGCGAATGCGGAAAGCAGGCCGGGTAGTGCAGCCTTCACCTCGGGCTTTGCAAAGAGTTCCAGGGTGTAGTTACACGAGGCCCGTACCCATTCTTCGGGATCTGTGGCGTCTGCGACGGGCGGAGACTCGTCGACCCAGCCGAAGACTGCTTCGAAAACCAGGTGAGTCTTGGACGGCCACCGACGGTACAGAGCGGGCTTGCCGACGCCTGCGCGCTCGGAGATCGCCACCATCGTCGTCTTGTCCCAGCCGACCTCGGCGAGCAACTCGCGTGCCGCGGCCAGGGCTGAATCACCGATGGCGGGATCGCGGGGCCTTCCGCGTAGCCGTTCGGTGTCCTCGTCCGGGGTGACGTTGTCTGGGGTGACGTTGTCCGGGGTGAGGTTGTCTGGGGCGACTTCTTCGAAATCCATTGTGAATAGCGTAACGCAGTGTTACGTTTCTTCATATTCGTAACACGGCGTTACGTTATCCATCGGGTGCCCTGTGGAGGTGCGCGTCATGACTCAATTGCTCGAAGATTCGACCGTGGTGATTTCCGGCGTCGGAACCGGCCTGGGGCGTGAAATCGCATTGGCTGCAGTCCGTGACGGGGCCAACGTAGTACTCGGCGCGAGAACCGAAGAGAATTTGAAATCCGTCTGCGAGGAGATAGATCCGACCGGTGCTCACGTCGCCTACTCGGTGACGGACATCGCCGATCCGGAGTCGTGCTCACGGTTGATCGCCACCGCCACAGAATGTTTCGGGCGAGTGGACGCGTTGGTCAACGTCGCAGCCAAGGAGGACGTGTTCGGTGGGCTCGAAGGTGCCGATCTGAGTGCCTGGAAGGCCATGTCGGACGTCAACGTCATCGGAACTCTCACTTTGACGCAGGCGGCGCTACCGGAATTGAAGAAGCGTGGCGGCGCCGTCGTCATGATCGGCTCGCAGGCCATGTTTCATCCTCAGTTGCCGCAATCGGCATACGCGACGTCCAAAGGTGCGCTGTATGCAGCGATGTGGTCGCTGGCAAAAGAACTGGGACAGTATCGAATCCGAGTCAACACCGTGGTCCCGACCTGGATGTGGGGACCGCCGGTACAGCTGTACGTCGGGCTCGCGGCCGCCGACCGTCGGGTCCCCGAAGAAGACATCATCGCCGAGATCAGCAAGAACATGCCGCTCGGTGAAATCCCGGCAGACGACGACGTAGCGGACGCCGTGGTCTTCTTCGCCTCCAACCGCGCCCGGATGTTGACCGGGCAGACGCTTTTCGTCAACGGCGGCGAGTTCTTTCGCTGACCGTCTATCGGCTCTGTTCCGGAAAGGACTGCACTGCAATGAAACACAAGGTCATCGTGTGGGGTACGGGCGTCGTGGGTAAGTTGGTCATCCGCGAACTGCTCGATCATCCCGAATTCGAACTGGTCGGCGTGATCGTGCACAACCCCGACAAGGACGGCGTCGACGTCGGCACGCTCATCGGAGTCGAGCCGGTGGGGCTGGCAGCCACGATCGACAGTGAGGCAGCCCTGGCCGTCGATGCCGACGCCGTTGCATACTTCGGTCCGACTGCGGAGTTCGCCGTCGAGAACATCGCGAACATGTCGCGCTCCCTGCTGTCGGGTAAGCACGTGGTGTCGACGTCGATGACGCCGTTGGTCTACCCGAAGGCCTGCCCCGAAGAAATGCTCGTGGACCTCGAAAAGGCGTGTCGCGAAAGCGGAAAGTCGTGCTTCACCACGGGAATCGATCCGGGATTTGCCAACGATCTCTTCCCGCTGACGCTCATGGGGGTGTGTGGCCGCGTAGACAGCGTACGGGTGCAGGAACTGTTGGACTATGCGAACTACGCAGGTGACTACAGTTCGACGATGGGAATCGGCGTCTCGGTGGATACGCCGGCGGTACTCGAGATTCCCGAGGTGCTGATCTTCGCATGGGGTCACACCATTCCGATGATCGCCGACGCCGTCGGGGTCAAGTTGGACCGCATCGACACCGTGTACGAGAAGTGGGCGGCTACCGAACCGATCACGTATCCGTTCGGAGTCATCGAGCCTGGCCAATGTGCCGCAGTCCGATTCGAGATCCGCGGTTGGGTGGGAGACGACGCGAAGATCGTGATCGAGCACGTCAACCGCATCACCAACGACGCAGCAACGCACTGGCCCAGAGCAACTTCCGTGGAGAACGACGTCTATCGCGTCATCATCAAAGGTAGTCCGGACATCACGCAGGAAACGGCGTTCCGTGGAGCGCTCGACGGGGATCCGATCACCGGAGGGTGCCTGGCGACGGGAATGCGAGCGATCAATGCCATTCCGATGCTCGACGGGATCGAGGCCGGGCTCGTTTCTGCGCTGGATCTCCCCCTTGTCGCCGGGCGAGGCACCATCCGATCATGAAGGTGCTCTTGACCGGAGCCTTCGGGAACATCGGTTCGCACGTTCTGGCGGAGCTCGTGCGCCGAGGCCATGATGTTCGTTGTCTTGCGCTGGCAACTCCCGAGGATCGCAAGCGGGCGAGTGCCTTTCGCGCCGTCGAAACGGTCTGGGGAGATATTCGTGACTACCAGACGGTCGAGGCTGCAGTGGCGGGTATCGAGGTCGTAGTTCACTTGGCTGCAGTCATTCCGCCCGTCAGCGAGCTCGATGTTGCTGGTGCGGCGAAGGTCAACGTCGAGGGAACCCGTAACGTCGTCACGGCAGCGCTGTCGCAGAGTGATCCGCCCAAACTTGTCTTTGCATCGACATTCGATGTTCACGGCCGAACGATGCATCGGAAACCTCCTCGTAGAGTGGATGATCCACTCGAGGCGACGGATGGGTACACCGCCCACAAAATCGAGGGTGAACGCATAGTGCGAGAGTCCGGTCTGACGTGGTTCATACCGCGGTTCGCCGACGTTCCGATCATCGGCGCGCGTGGAGCCGATCCCATCATGTTCGAGATCGGTTTGGACAACAGGATCGAAGTGCTGCACCCCGACGACGCTGCTGTCGCACTTGCCAACGCGCTGGAGACGCCGCAGGTGTGGGGCCGGGTGCTCTTCGTCGGTGGTGGTGAGTCTTGTCAGGTGACCTATCGCGAATATCTGGCGAGAATGCTGCGGGCAATGGGGTTGGAACCGTTGCCCGATAGTGCCTTCAGTGGCAAGGAGTACGTGACCGACTGGGTGGACACCGAGGAAAGTCAGCGGTTGTTGCGGTATCAGAGCCGAAGTTTCGACGACATCACCGCCGACATCGCAGCCACGCTCGGCTGGAAACGGTGGATCATTCCGGCGTTCAAACCGTTGGTGAGACGATCGATGCTGAAGATGTCGCCCTATCTTTGATCGTCAGTCCATTCGGCCGGCTGTGGAAGACTGGTTCCATGAAGCGGATGTCGAGAACTGTCCTTTCTTGCGGAATCTTCGCGGTATCAGTGACCGGAGCTGTGACGAGCTGCAGTTCTTCCGACACCTCGGTGGTGCCGACTACCTCGTCGTCTGTGACTACCACGGCAGCCGTACCGCCTACGAGTGCCTTGCCACCATCGACGCCGGAAACCGAACGCGCCCTCTTCGACGCTGTGGACCGCAATGATCCGGCAGCGATCACCGCTGCCTTGGGCGCCGGCGCGAACATCGAAGCTCGCGGCGAAGATGAACGTACTCCGCTCGTCGAGGCCACCAAGAACAACGCCGTCGCCGCGGCGTCGACGTTGATTCTTGCCGGGGCAGACGTGAATGCGAAGGACTCCATGCAGGATTCGGCTTTCCTGTATTCCGGAGCCGAGGGATTGAACGAGATTCTGGCGCTCACGCTCACCCACGGCGCGGACGTCGACAGCGTGAACCGTTACGGCGGTACGGCTCTGATTCCCGCGAGTGAACACGCGCATGTCGAGACGGTCCGGATGCTGATCGCTGCCGGGGTCCCGGTCGATCACGTCAATGATCCAGGGTGGACTGCCCTACTCGAAGCTGTCGTCTACGGTGACGGATCCGCGCGCTATGTCGATGTGATCACCCAGCTACTCGACGCAGGGGCAGATCCCTCGATCCGGGATGCGTCGGGAAAGACGGCGTTGGGCAATGCCGAAAGTCGTGGTCAAACAGACGTTGTGGCGCTGCTTCAATCGCGGGGCTGACGCCAACGAGTCGGGCTGACTCCGTAGGCCTGCCGAAAGCGTCGGCTGAAGTGGCCGGCGTCGACGAAGCCTGCCCGGTGGGCGATGGCCGCGATCGGCAGGTCGGCGGTGGCCGGTCCACGAAGTTCTTCACGAGCCTTCCGCAGACGCTGGGTGATGATCCACTGTTCGATCCGAAAGTCGTTGTCCGAGCAGGTCTTGTACAGCTGTCGCAGTGAGATGTTGTGGGCGTGGGCAATTCGTGCGGGATGCAGCGCCGGATCGTGAAGGTGTTCGCGGATGTATCGACGGATCGAGGTCATGGCGAGTGCCGATCTCGGGGTCGACACGTGGGGATTCGCATGCGCGATCGAGGTGACCAACGCGCGCGCGAGTTCGATCGAAGCCTCACCCAGTTGTTCGGCCGCAGGATCGGTGTCCAGTAGGTCGGCGCCACGGAACAATTCGCGAACGTGCGCAATCATCAAGGGGTACAGGTTGCTGTGATGAGGCCGGGTAGCTGCGTCGCGGACGGTGTCGATCGGCAATCCCAGCCGATCCATCGGAACGTAGAGGCACTGGGAAGCGCCCGTTCCCGACCAGGAGAAATCGTAGGTCGAGGTCAGGTCCGTCATGAGGAGTTCACCGGCCGGGACCCTGCGCTGTGATTGGTACTGGTCGAGATGGCCGATTCCACTCTCCTGCAGAGCAATCGCAAGAACGGGCATCGATGTGGACCGGACGTGGTGTGGGGCACGGGTCAATCGCATCCCGGTCGACTCGGAGCGGAACAGTGATGCGGCGCCCAGATTCCACACGTTCATTCGTGCGCTCACCCGATCCGGGTTCTCCACGTGGATTGCGCACGGAACCGAGGCGCGACCCATCGCGTCGACAAAGGCGTCCGTGCGTTGGTCAGGCTCCAACACGGAGGTATCCAGGAGCAAAGCCATGCAGGCTTGATACCCCGCGATGCGGACGCTCAACCAGAAGCTGTGCAGTGTGAGCCCAGAAGTCTGCACGGACAGTCATGTCCGTCGCACCCGGTGTTTCTAGGATCGAAACGGGCATGTCCCGGCTTGCCGCAGTTTCTCGCTTTTCGACGAGAGTGAAGGAAACGCATGAAGATCTCACGTGTATTCACAGCAGTTCTGGCAATGCTCATGACAGTCGCGGCCGGACTGATCTTCGGCTCTGGTGCCGCGGTGGCAAGCCCCAAGCCGACTGTCGTTCTGGTTCACGGCGCCTTTGCCGACGCGACCAGTTGGGACGGCGTCGCCGCCGACTTACGTTCGCGCGGCTATCGAGTCGTGGTACCGGACAATCCTCTGCGTGGACCCGCTTACGATGCGTCCGTGATCGAGAAGACGGTTGCGGACATCGACGGACCCGTCGTGCTCGTGGGCCACTCGTACGGCGGAGCGGTGATCACCAACGTCCACGATCCGAAGGTGCAGTCGTTGGTGTACATCGCGGCGTTTGCTCCGGTTCAGGGAGAACCGGTACAGATCACGATCGATCCGATTCGATTCCCGGGCAGCCAATTGCTGCCGCCGGCTCTGGGATTGAAGATCGTGGACGATCCTCACGCGATCGGCGGTAAGAACGTCGACGGCTATGTCACGGACGAGTATTTCCATTCCGTCTTCGCTCAGGACGTTTCCGACGAGACAGCGGCAACGATGTTGGCGCATCAGAAGTCCGCGGCTCTGTGGGCGAACCTCGAGCTCGGCGGGCCTCCGTCGTGGGCGAACACACCGAGTTGGTATCTGGTCGCCGGTGAAGACCGAGTGATCCCTGCGACGGCGCAGCGGTTCATGGCAAATCGGATGGGAGCGAACACGAGCGAACTCCCGACGTCGCATGCATCGCTGGTTTCACAGCCGGGGGCAGTGGCAGACGTGATCGTGGCGGCCGCTCACGGATGAGTGAGCGACCGCCACGAAAGAAGAACTAGGGTCAGGCGGAAACGATCACCGAGGAGCCGTGGCCGAACAGGCCCTGGTTGGCGGTGATTCCGATGCGAGCACCTTCGACCTGGCGGCCTTCGGCCTGTCCACGAAGCTGCCAGGTGAGCTCGCAGACCTGCGCAAGTGCCTGTGCGGGAACGGCTTCGCCGAAGCACGCGAGTCCACCGGACGGATTGACCGGGATGCGGCCACCGATGCTGGTGTCACCCGCACGCAGAAGGTGCTCCGCCTCGCCCCGCTTGCACAGGGCGAGGTCTTCGATCCAGTCCAGTTCCACCGAGGTGGCGAGGTCGTAGACCTCGGCGACGTCGACGTCCTCGGGAGAGATCCCGGCTTCCTCGTACGCGGCGTAGCCGATGGATTCCTTGAACGTGCGCTCCGGAGCGGGGACGGCAGAGCTGGAATCGGTGGAGAAGTTCGGCATGTCCATGATCGTCTGCGGGAACGTCGGCGTGACCGTCGAAATAGCCTTGATGCGAACAGGTTCCGCGATGCCCATCTTGCGGGCGTATTCCATCGACGTCAGCAAGATTGCTGCGCCGCCGTCGGAGGTCGCGCAGATGTCGAGCAAATGCAGAGGATTGGACACCACGGGGGAGGCCAACACGTTCTCGACGGTGACTTCCTTGCGGTAGCGCGCATTCGGATTATTGAGCCCGTGCTTGGCGTTCTTGACCTTCACGTTGGCGAAGTCCTCCGCGGTGGCGCCGTAGAGGTCGATGCGACGACGCGCGTTGAGCGCGAAGTACGCCGGGTTGGTCATACCCATGAGGCGGAAGCGCAGCCAGTCCGGGTCGTCCCAACGCTCACCGGCAACGGGGGCGAGGAAACCTTTGGGGGTGGTGTCGGCACCGACGACCAGGGCAACTTCGCTGAGGCCGGCCAGGATTCGTGCGCGAGCTGTGTCGAGTGCCTGGGCTCCCGTCGCACAGGCGGCGTACGACGTGGCGACGCGAGCGCCGTTCCAGCCGAGTGCCTGCGCGAAAGTGGCTCCGGCGACGTATCCGCCGTAACCGTTGCGGACGGTCTCACCGCCGACGATGAAGTCGACGTCCTGCCAGTCAACGCCCGAATCGGCGAGCGCGGCGCGAGCGGCGGCAACACCGTACTTCACGAACGACTGTCCCCACTTGCCCCACGGATGCATGCCCACACCGAGTACTGCGACGTCCTTGCTCATGACTTCGACTCCTGATCGGCGGCGACAGGCTTCCAGCGCCACGTCGTACGAACTCCGGTTTCATCCGTGTACAGCGGCTCGACTACCAACTCGACGGTATTGCCGACCTTGAGATCGTCGACGCCGAAGCCGTCGGCCACCTGGCCGAGGATGACGATGCCCTCGGGTAGTTCGACTGCTGCGAGAGCAAAGGGCTCGTACGGATCCGAGCGCGGGATGTACGGCGGCGGGGGCTGGTACTGCGCGTCGGTGTACGACCAGACGGTGCCGCGGCGGGAGAGTTCCACGTCGTCGAACTCCTCGCTGAAGCAGCTCGGGTTCTTGCAGAACGTCGCCTCACGAGGGAAGGAAATGGTGCCGCAGGATTGGCACTTCGTGCCGATCAGTGCAGGTTCGTCGCCGGTGGTGAACCAACCCTCTACTGCAGGTGTCACACTCCCGTTCGGCGCCGGCGTTGCAGTCTCGCTCATGCAATCCTCATCTGGTTGGCGAGCCTGATCCTGGGATCGGGGCCCGCTGTGCCGCTTACTGGAACAGGTTGCAGTATTACACGATTTCGGCCGATGACGGGCATAAATTTTCGCTGAGTGGGACGCTGCCGGAACGCAGACGGCCCCGCCGGGCAGACGAGTCTGCAGGCGGGGCCGTGTGCGTGAAAGTAGCTGTTTACCTGTGGTGGATCAGCGAGCGCGAACGGGTCGACCGAATCGACGAGTCGGCTTCACCCGGGCCGCAGCGTCGAGGATGGAGGTGATCTCGACCTGATCCAGAACCTTTTCGCGGACACGGTCGTGCGCAGCGCCGCGTTCCAGTTCCGCCTTGTCGATGGCGTGCCAGCCCTCGCGGTCGACTACGTCGGACTGTCGCGCCCGGACCAGACGATCGACTGCGGAGTCGTCGGCGACCGGGTTGGTCAGGCGGCCGTCGTTGAAGTCGTCGACGAGCATCCTGATCGTTTCCTGCGCGCAGGACTTGTTGGTGCCGATGAACCCACTCGGTCCGCGCTTGATCCAACCGGTCGCGTAGACGCCGGTGGCGGGATCGCCGTTCGGAGCTTCGAGGACGCGGCCGTTCTCATTCGGAATGACCGAAGCACGCTCGTCGAACGGGACGCCTGCGATGGGCACTCCGCGGTAGCCGATCGAGGTGAGGACCAAGCCGGCATCGATGGTCTCGGTATCGCCGGTCGCCTCGATCTGCACGGTTCCGTTGGCGTCGACCAGGGCGTTGCGAGCGAACTCGATTCCACTGACCTGATCGTCGCCGGTGATCGACGTCGGCGTGAGCAGGTAGCGCAACGTGATGCGCTTGTTGCCGACGTCGACGTGATCGCGGTTCTTCAGTGCTTCGAGTAGACGCAACTTCTGCTCGACGGCATGCGGAAGCTCGCCGCGTTTTGCCAGTTCTTCGGTGGCCGAGTCGAGAACCATGTCGTCGGGTCCGACAGAGAGTTCGATGTCCGGCAGTGCCATCAGGCCGGTGAACTCGGGGACTGTGAACGCGGACTGCGCGATTCCGCGTCGACCCACGATGACAACTTCTTCGACGCGACTCTTCCGCAGAGCGGCGAGTGCGTGAGCGGAGATGTCAGTGCGCGCCAACTTCTCGGGATCGGCCGTGAGAATGCGAGCGACGTCGAGCGCGACGTTTCCGTTTCCGATGATGACCGCGCGGCGATGCGAGAGGTCGAAGACGTCGTCGGCGTGATCGGGGTGGCCGTTGTACCAGGCCACGAAGTCGGTGGCCGATGCCGTGCCAGGCAGATCAGCACCCGGAATGCCGAGACCACGGTCGGACGATGCGCCGACTGCGTAGAGCACCGCATGGTGATTTTCGAGCAGTTCGCTGTGCGAGATGTGCTTGCCGATCTCGACGTTGAGGTAGAACTCGAAACCCTTTTGTGCGGCGATCTTGTCGAACAAGCGAGTGACCTGCTTGGTCTTCTGATGATCCGGAGCAACTCCGGCTCTGACCAGGCCGTAGGGCACGGGAAGGCGATCGAAAACGTTGACCTGCACGTCGGGCTGCGTCAGCAACTCGTCCGCGGCATACATCGCGGACGGGCCGGAACCGACGATCGCAACTCGCAACGGCGGTCGGCCCTTGTCGACGTGCGCTGCCGGGATGACCTTGGCGAGAAGCGGCCGAGGCCGCTCTTCCTTGTAGAAGTCCGCATTGATGGACAGGAATACCCGCTGAGGGTCGGTCAGCTTCGATTCGGGGACGATGGCATCGACCGGGCAGGCCGAGACACATGCGCCGCAGTCGACGCAGGCCTGCGGATCGATATGCAGCATCTCGGCGGTGAGGAAGTCCGGCTCGTCCGGCGTCGGATGGATGCAGTTGACCGGGCAGGCGTAGACGCACGAGGCGTCGCTGCAACAGGACTGCGTGACTACGTGTGGCATGGCGCTATGAGTCCGATCTCGACTGTCCGGGAGCTACGCGGCGGCGTTGTGCGAGCTGCGGTGAGGTTCGCTGCGGAAGCGCGATGCGCGGCCGTCCATCTTGCATGCCTTCCACACCAGGCGCGAGGCACGGTTCATCAGGCCGGTGTCGGTGGCCAGCATGCGGACGTCACCGAAGTAGTTGCGCAGGGTCTGACGCGATTCGGGCAGATCCCAGAACAGGTCCTTCTTCACGGACTTCGGGATGTCGAACTGCTTCCAGAAGGACTTCGGCGGGATGACGATGGCGTCACAGAGAATGCGCATGACGATCGGGAACAGCAGCGAGAGGACGAACCGGTTCGGGCGTGACATCAGCGGGATGCGACGGCTCAGAAGCTTGTGAGCGAACGAGATGTGACGTGCTTCCTCGGCTACGTGGATGGCCATGACCGACTGCATGATCGGGTGGATCTGGCCGCCGGCGCGCAGGATGCTCTTCTGAATGTGGTCGATCGGCTCTTCACCGGCGAGGACACCGACGAAGAACAGTTCGGGGAACGGACCCGCAGCAAGGGGGATGAAGGGTGCAAGCATCTTCATCGGACGGCTCATGCCGGGAGCGTCGGCACCGATGCGGTTGACCATCTCCTGGAACATCATCGTGTGGTTGCACTCTTCGACGGACTCGTGCGTGCAGTAGCGCGCCTCGGCCGAATCGTTGGGCAGCGAGAAGACGTACTGCATCATGCCGCGGATCAGGATGTTCTCGAACTGGAGACCGACCTTCGCGACGTTGGCCTGGCGCCACATGCCGATTTCGATCTGCTTGGCCTCGGACTGCGACTGGTACCAGGGGTGTGCACCCAACGGGTCAGTCTCGGCCGGGAGGATCCAGCGGCGATCGTTCGGAACGACGGCAAACTCGGGGGAGTCCCAGTCGATGTCGAGGTACGGGTCGAAGTGCTTGTGCACCGAGCCCTCGGACAGGAGTCGAAGCGTCTCGTTGTACGAGTCGTCGGATGCTTCTCCGCGCTTGTCGAGCGGCGATGTGAGCGTCATGGCGTCTCCTCTTCGTTTCGGTCACCGCTGGTATTTCTCGCGGTGTTCGGTGGAATCGAGGGCCGGTTGTGTGATCGCTGGCACTCGGTCTGGATTTAATGTAACCCGAGGTATCAGGAAAAGCTAGTGGCAGATACTCCTGGATCTCGACGAATTCTTGACACGGTCGAAACGGAGCCATAACTTACTTTTGAGTAATTTCCGCGGTGCGCTCGAAGTTGGCTGTTCAGGGATGGGTTCGCACCGAAACGCACGTGAAGATCGAACCGAGGCCGATGTGATCAGAACGCTGCTCAGCAATATTGCCTTGAGTCCGCCGACGCGTTTGCGCTCTCTTGTTCCGTCGCGTGGCGTCACACTCTCCGACAAGACGATCGTTCTGACAGGAGCTTCCTCGGGGATCGGTGAGGCGACTGCTCATCTCTTGGCCCGCCGAGGGGCCGAGATGATCCTGGTTGCGCGCGGTGAGGAAAACCTCGAACACGTACGCGACGAGATCCACCGCAAGGGCGGATGGGCGCACATCGTGCCTGCGGACCTATCCCGTGGGGAAGCTGTCGACGAACTCGCGGAGACGATCGCGGATCGATTCGGGTCGATCGACATCCTCGTCAACAATGCGGGGCGCTCGATCCGGCGTACTGCGTTGGATTCGGTCGACCGATTCCACGACTACGAGCGCACCATGGCGCTGAATTACTTCGGACCTACACGACTGACGTTGCGTCTGCTGCCCGCGATGCTCGAGGCGAAGGCCGGGCACATCATCAACGTCGGAACCTGGGGAGTCACCGCCGGGGTGATGCCGAGGTTCAGCGCCTACCACGCGTCGAAGTCTGCGCTCAGTGCCTTCGGCCGAAGCCTCGGCGCGGAATGTCACGGCACTGGCGTCGACGTCACCACAGTGCAATTCCCGCTCATACGAACACCGATGATCGCGCCGACGGCGGATTACGTGAGCCAGCCGGCGCTGACGGCCGATCAAGCTGCATCGTGGATCTTGCGGGCGATCAATACGCGTCCCGTCGAGCTGTATCCGCGGTACGCGGGGCTGTTACGAGCGATCGACGTCGTATCTCCCTCGGCTACAGATGCACTCGTGCGTAGAGCTGGGATTTGAAGGGTTGGGATCTGACCAAAAACGCGCGTCAGTACCGGGGCATGGTTCGTCCCCGGTACTGATGTATTCAATTGTCGCGATTCACGCCGCTGTGGGTGGGCTGTTCCCGCCGATCGGCTGTTGATACGGGTCGATCGACATCGGCGGATAGAACACCGACTTCCGATCCGGGCCGATCTCCACCCGCCACTGCGTGTGGTGCAGCGTCCGGTGATGGTGGCCGCACAACAAGATCAAATTGTCGAGATCTGTTGGGCCACCATCGTTCCAGTGAACGATATGGTGGGCGTCGCACCATCCCGATGGTGTCCCGCACCCCGGAAACGCACACCCGCCATCACGAACTGCCAACGCCCGCCGCTGCGGAACGGTCGCCGTTCTCGCTTCCTTACCGCAGTCGAGCGGAACACCATTTTCATCCAACAAAATTCGGGTGACGGTGCAGTCGCAGGCCAACATCCGGGCAGTATCGATACTGATCGGGCCCACCCAATCCGTCCACGCAAACCCCAACTCCTCAGTGGACGGCAACAGGTCTTTCAACGCCTGCAGGTCCGTCATGTCTTTCGCGGACGCGGTGACCGTGATGTGTGGTTTCACGCCGCCTTCGATCGGACCCAACCCCGCCCGCTCGTACCGGCGCAACAACTCGCAAAACCCGTCCGCCCGTCGTAATGCCGGCGTGCGGGTGTCCTTGACACCGTCCTTCTCCGGCGTCGGAGCGGACAGGCTCGACAACAACGTGATCAGACGGGCCCCGTTCACCGCATCCAAATCACCCTTGACTGTGACCCGCCCGTAAAGGCCCTTCGAGGCGTAGAACTCATTGCGCTCAGAGTCTTCCCCGACCGGAACACCGTCCTCGCGCTTGCCGTACTGCTTCTCGATTCGGTGGATCGCCGCCCGCACCGCATCACAATCGGCAATGTTCTTCGACGCCAGGCCGAGCAGGATCTCGCGCGCCTTGTCCACATCGGCCGGGGTCATGTTCTTGGGCGGATGCTGACAAAACGACGCCACCTGACGGGCTTTCAACGCATCCACATCACCGCGATGAAACGCATCGCCCACCACAGGTTCGAGCATCAGCAACCGCGCCAGGCCCACCAGCAGGCTGCACTCACCGATCTCCAAATTCGTCGAACCGTGCAACCACTGCGCGATCGCCCGAAAACCCTTCCCACCGAGAACATCCCGGGAAAACATCTCCACGATCAGCAACACCATCCGCGACTGCAACTCGTGCCGGACACGCACCAGATCCAGAACCTCACCCTTGAGGTCCTCACCATCCAGTTGCCACGCATCCCGACTGTCCATGCAGCAATCATATTCGAACAAAGATTCGAACACAAGAGGAAATTGATCGAAAATTGCTGATGTTAAACCGATTTCGGCATTTCGGACATTCGGTTCTCGGCGGGCTGCCGACGCAGTCCGTGTGCGCCGACGAGTGCGAGCGCCATCATCAACCCGGAGCACAACAGCATCACGGCGGTCTCGATGAACTGAAAATGCCAGTACCGGCTCTGCGGGTGATAGACCACGGCATAGTGATCGATTCCCTGTTCTCGAAGGCAGTTGTCGACTTCGAGGGCTTGCTGCTGGCGATCGGAATTGTCTGAGCCCCAGCACATTGTGTAGTCGGCGTCGATCATGTTGCCGTCCGTATCGGCGAAGCCGGCTCCGATAACCCATCTCGAGTCGAGATTTCTATACGGCGACGGTGCGTATTCCGCTGCACGGGCCAGTCCGTCGATGGGTTGGACGTCAATGTCCGGGGCCGTGTAATGCTCGCGGACCATCGCGCTCAGTGCGACGGGCACGATGAAGAACACGAGGAGAGTCGTGACCATTGAGACGACGGTGTTGCGGATGAGCAATGCGGCTGCGCTGCCGGTACTCATCGCCAGAAAGGCGTAGGCGCCGACGGCGATTCCCGTCGTTTGAAAATTGGGGAACTCCATCAAGGAAAACGAGGTGGCTTCATCTGTTGCCTGTCCCCGGCCCAGTGTATGGGTCCAGCCGAGCACCAGGCCCAGGACTGTCATCGCAAGGGTGATGGGAACGAAGGCCACCAGGACTCGCAGGAAATACCATCGAACAAGGCCGGTGGACTCGCGAAGGTCGAGATTCTCGGGGCCCTGCTCGAAGTCTCGGGAGAAAGTGGTGACACCCACCAGCATTCCTGAGGTAAACGGAAGAAGAACAAGAAGCGCCGTCAAGGTAAGAGCGGTGTCGGCGCGGCAACCGCCACCTCCGTCGTACCAGCGCGAGCAGATGCCCCCGAAGTCCCAACTCTCGCCCGAACGCTGAACGAACCAGCCTGAAACGGCGGCTGTCAAGATCAGGAGGAATATCACCGCCAACGACCATAGGATCTGCCCTCGACATTGCCTCCAGGTCGCGTAGATCATCGGCGAATGCAGCTCGGTGACGTGTGGATGCGTCTCATGATGAAACAATACTGTTCGTTTGGTGATCCACATGGATTTCGAAAGCCGATACCCCGGACCTGCTCCGAGGTATCGGCCTGAGGTCAGAGGCAGAAGAAACTGAGCGAACTGATTGCCGCGTTCTGCTCGAGTTGGCCGGCGTCTCCGACATTGCCGGCGGCGACTGACAGATCTTGAAGCGAGAGAATAGCGTCCATTGTCATTTCCTTTGTTGATCGGCGTTCTTGCCGATGGATGTCATCGATCGAATTGTCTTGCGGTGCTGCTTCCATTTCAGGTTCTTGGCCTGATACTCCTGTGCTCCAATCTGCCGTGGGTGATAACTGTCGAACAATCAGGTGATGTGGCAGTTCGACGCACACATCAGTGGGAACGACGGTCGGCGAGGTGCCGATCCGGTATCTCGGAGCAATGCGAGAATTCCCGCAGATCCGGTTGCCCAGTCTGTCGAGAGCCTCAAATTCTGCTCACCTGGAAAGTAAAGGCCTCCTGCGTGATCGAGGCTGTGCAAGCCCAGAAGCTGGAACTGCTGCGCAAGCGTCTGTTCGCAATCGGCGCCGGCATATGGAGTCTTGGAGAGTTCGCCGAGGAAGAGAATCAGCCCGGCTCGCCCGTTGAGCAGTCCGGCTTGGGCAGTGAATTCGACGGCGGCAGCGCGGGCTATGGCATGTAGGGCAGACGCATAGCGCGGTTCGTCGACATGTCGCACAAGTTGTAGAAGCACCAGGCCCACACCGACGGATCCCGATCCCAGATACGGCATTGTCCGGCGCTCTTCTCTCAGTTGCATCGAACCGTCAGGGCACATCTGCATCACGGACAGGTCGATGTCGACAAGCTGTCGTGCGTGTTCCAGTGATCGAGGATCTCCGGTCCGTTCGTAGTGGCGAGTCCAGAACAACGCTTGCCCGCTCGGCCCTCTCATCAAGCCGCCGCGACCCGCTGTCGCCCAGGCTATTCCGTCGTCGGAGCGAACATGTGCGCGAGCCTCCGGAAGGCGATCCCGCAGAGTCTCGGTGACGAGAGCGAGCGCTGACGACGCCGCCGGACATGACTCCGATTCCTCGAGTAGAAGGCAGCCGATTCCGGAAAGGCCTTGGAAGAGGATGGAATCGAGCTCGTCGAGTGGAGCTTTACACAAAGTCTCGACCCATCTGTCGGCAGTCGAGTGTCGTCCTAGTTGCCGAAAGGTGTGCACCGCACCCGCGAGTCCGTCGAAGAATCCGAACTGTGGCTGCGCATCCGAATCAACCTGGTGTTCAGTCCATTCCAGAACTGACTCCAAGGTGTCGGTGGGTAGATCATCGGCGAGCAGATTTCCGCACGAGCCGTGCGCAATGCCGTAGCCGTTCACTTCGAATTGGGCGATGTCTCCGGGAAAGAGTCGATCAGAGCGGGAGAGATCGAGCGAGGCGAGGATGCCGCAACGCAATCGAGCGTCCGTACGCTGCAGAGATTCCCTCGACGACGTGTCCCAACGATGCCGGCGGTTCTCCGGTTCCGGCGTGTGTACGTCGAGCATCGAGTAGAGCGAGGCCCGGAAGGTGCGAGGTAGATCGAATCGAGACACCGCGTAGTCGATGAGTTCGGGAATCTTGTTGTGATCGAGAGGGAACAATGTAGTAAGCGGGACAAAGAGTCCCAGCTCGATGCATCCCAAGGAGTAGCGGTCCGCATCGACACCTTTCAGCTGTGGCGGTGCGGTGTATCCGGGTGCTCCGGTGGACCGGGGCGGATACTCGTCGATGTTGTGTGCCATCTCGAAGTCGACTATCCGAATACCCGAGGGTGAGGACAGGACGTTGCCGGGGTGAAGGTCGGCATGAACGATTCCGGCGCTGTGGAAGCTCTCGACCGCGGTGGTCAACTGGAGTGCGATGTCGAGCGCCCAGGTCCTGTATTCCGTTCGGGAACTGAGTGTCTGGTCGGCACGGATGAGCGGATAGCGGATCGCGATTTCCTGATTCAGGGGTGTACCGGGAGCGCGCTCGGTGACAAGAAAGTGGTGGCCTTCGCGCTCGAACAGGCTGATCGCAGAAGGTGAGTACGGGTTGTCGGCAAGGTGAGTCAGCTTGTCGTACTCGTTACGAAGGCGGTCGATTGCGTATCGACCGCTGGCGTCCGGGGCGGTAAAGGGTCGGCCTTCTTTGATGACCAGATCGATGCCGGCGTCACCCTGTGCGGAGTAGATCCCTCCGCTGTTGCTGAAGTGCAGGGCTTCACTGATCGAATAGGGGAAGGCGTCGCGTGATTTCAGCTTGTCTTGCTGTGCGCGAACGAAGTCCGGGATTTGTACCCAGTCCGGAGTTCTGAAGGAAGTGCCGCGCACATCGGGTTCGAGCGATCCGTCAGGACGCCGAATTGCCGGGACGCTATCGCCGAATGAATCGTAGGTCTGCATGGGCAGATATGCGCCGTACCGTAAGTAGAGCGGTCCCCGGTTCCATCGCACATCGCTGAGGATGTACGGCCCGTCGGCACCGGTGACAAGCTCGTCCAGTTCGATGATGACACGTTGTGTGGCAACGCCATCCGTCGGATAAATCGTGATGAATTTTCCGCTGGATGTTCGATTGGCCTGCTTGCTGTTGGACAACATGAGGTCTGTTGCCGTCCGAAGAAATTTGAACGGCACATGATTGCGGCCGCAATACACGGAAACGGTGTCGAGCAGCTCTTGCGCGTTGGCTTGGGTAGCGGAGCAGTGAATCTTCCATCCTTGTTCTGGCAGCAGACCGTCGGGCGGTTGGAAGTAGTTCCACGGCCCGCTTTGGGGGCCGCGCCGCCAGAGCGACCAATCAACCGACTTTGCGGGGATAAAGTGCTGGTCAGTCGGTGTATCAGCTCGGGTGACCGTTCTGATTCGGTCGTAGAAATGCGAGTCGGCACGTGTGAAGGCAACGTATCGCAGGTCCACGCTCAACCTCCCGGTCAGTCCCCCTGCGGTTGTCATCGATTGGTGCCACGCCCCGAATCCCCTGTGGCTTGAATTGCTTGTGGCGGAAGATTATCCGATTTCGGACATTTCGGGCGAGATTTGCAAACTATCATCCAAAAGTACTAAGGGATGTCCGGACGGCCAGGTTGTGTCGCGCGGTCGAACCAATAGTCGCGTGCAGCGCACGAGCGTTGGGAGCGTCGCAGCCTCGTTGATCCAATTTGTTTACGTTGTCTGTCAATATTATTCGACTGCTCGACCGGTTTTCCGACTTCCAGTGGAGGTAAATCGCCCTGGCGTTGCGTCTAAAGTACGAACTATCTGCCTTTTCTTGACTTTTTCGACAAAGCGGGAAAACTGGTACCTGTTCTAGGGTTTCGGGATGCGAGAACTCTTCTCGCCGGCACTGGACGCAGGATGCGATTCTTCTGCATTGCTGCGAAGGCTTACCCCTATATCGATGTCTACCGCCGGCCATGTGTGGACTTTGCAGAGCTGAAATCTGCTCTCAGGCTGTCCTGCAACGGTATTCGAATTTGTCTTGCCTTCGGGATGTGTCTCCCCGGCATGGCGCTGTATCCGAGTTTTCGTTCTGACAACGTGCAGGGAGGAGGAGATTTTCTTTGCGATGATGTCGCGATTCGAAATCGATTGCGACATTTCATCTTGTTGAACGTCAATCGTTTCTCAACGAAAGAAAAGGTTCAAAATGACTGTATCTCTCGCTCGGCGTGCCGGAACTACTGCTGCGATCTCTGCGGCAGCATTTGGATTGGTGTTTGCGGCAACGGTGCCGGCGTCCGCCCATAACGTGACGACGAATTACAACAATGCTTGCATGGGTGACCCCAATTCATCCATTGCGGGCAATGTTCATCAGCCGCTTCAGGCTCATTCCATGTCGGTTGCGCACTCGTCGTCGACGCCGGGCACCTACACGATTCAGCCAGGGGCGCAGACTGTTCCGACCAGTGGCGGTGGTGCCACGGTTGTCAACTTGAATCGATTGAACCTCGTATTCAAGATCGATCCGGTGACCTTCACGTCGGCGTCCATCGTCTCCGGGACGGGTAGTGGATTCAGTGGCACTCCGGTGGTCACTCGAGTGAACGCAAGTGGTGCCGCGGACGCTGCAGGATCCTACCTTTCCCTCAACGGGGGAGTCGGAACAACGATTGCGGGTGCGAGTCCGGGCGGCTCGAATACCTCTGATGCGGGTTTGACCGCGCTTGCCGGCGCCGCCTTCACGCTGCCTTCGGTCCAAGTTGTCACGACTTCCTCCAACCCGGCGGTTTACATCAACACCGACGGTGATGCCGGGAAGTACGCAAACCCGAAGAACTACATGACGTTCCTGTCGAAGGCGACACTGTTCGGAACTCAGTACGCCCCGACGATGTGCTTGGCAACGGATGTCACTCCGCGGACCGACTCGAATATCGGTTCCGTTCTGACGCCGAACGGCGGAGCGGCCAACCTGCACCCGTGATTGGCGGCGCTGGTACCGCACACCGAGTCGATGTGACCCCCAGCGTGCGCTGAACATGAAGCGTCGTAATGCTCGGTGAGAAGTCGCCCCACGCCTGTCCGGGTGTGGGGCGACTTCTTCATTTCGTGACTTTATTGCCGTTTCGTGACCTCGTGGCTGTGGTTTCCCTTGACGGGCGTGTTGGCAGGATGGTAGTTGTTTAGCGAGCGCTAAGTCAGGGTGCTCCCTCGATCTCGGTCCGGTGCCCGGCGCCACGAAACTCGGGTGCCGGACCGCCCCAGCAATGCACGTCCTCGAAGGGAACGAAGATGACCAAGGCAGTGATCGTCGATGTAGTCCGGATCGCGTCCGGCAAGGGGAAGCCGGGCGGAGCACTGTCCGGGACGCACCCTGTCGAACTGATGGCCCACGTTCTGCGTTCCATCACTTCCCGAAACGGCCTCGACCCCGCCCTGGTGGACGACGTGATCGGCGGTTGCGTCGGCCAGGCCGGTGAGCAGGCGCTCAACATCACCCGCAGCGCGGTCCTCTCGGCAGGGTTCCCCGAGTCGGTACCCGCCACCACGATCGATCGCCAGTGCGGATCAAGTCAGCAAGCTGCGCACTTTGCGGCGCAAGGCGTGATCGCCGGAGCCTACGACATCGTGATCGCGGCGGGCGTCGAATCGATGAGTCGTGTCCCGATGGGCACCACGACGATGGGGAAGGACGCGTCCGGTCCGGGCATCGCGGCTCGGTACCCCGAAGGCCTGGTCAATCAGGGCATCTCCGCGGAGTTGATCACCGCGAAGTGGAAGTTCGACCGCGAGGCTCTCGACGCATTCGCCGCGCAGTCTCACCAGCGGGCAGCGGAGGCAGCGGCGAAGGGACGCTTCGACAAGGAAATCCTGCCGATCTCGGTGACCAACGCCGCCGGTGAGACCGTCTCGCACACCGTCGACGAGACGGTTCGCGCGTCCACCACCGCCGAGGGCCTCGCCGGCTTGAAGCCGTCGTTCTACTCGGAGAAGTACGCGCAGCGCTTCCCCGATGCGCAATGGTCGATCACTCCCGGCAACTCGTCGCCGCTCACCGACGGCGCATCCGCGGCACTGATCATGAGCGAAGAAATGGCGTCGAAGCTGGGGCTGACCCCGCGAGCACGCTTCCACTCCTTCTCCGTCGCGGGCGACGACCCGATCTTCATGCTCACCGCGCCCATCCCGGCCACCCACAAGGTGCTCGCTCGCGCCGGTCTGAGCATCGACGACATCGATACCTACGAGGTCAACGAGGCATTTGCCCCGGTGCCGCTCGCCTGGGCTCACGAGTTCGGCGCCGACCCGGCAAAGCTCAATCCGTGGGGCGGCGCCATTGCCCTCGGACACGCCCTGGGGTCCTCGGGTACTCGTCTGCTGACCACGATGGTCAACCATCTCGAGGCCACCGGCGGACGCTACGGACTGCAGACCATGTGCGAGGGCGCCGGCATGGCCAACGCCACCATCATCGAACGCATCTGAAACACATAACCTTTCGAAAGGGAACTCTCATGATCGTCAACGACAGCGTCGCCGTCGTCACCGGTGGAGCATCCGGCCTCGGCCTGGCCACCACCAAAGCTCTTCTTGCCGACGGCGCCAGCGTCGTCATCATCGACCTTCCGTCGTCGAACGGTGAAGCCATCGCCAAGGAACTCGGTGACCGAGTCCGCTTCGCGGCGGCAGACGTCACCGACGAGGCCGCGGTCACCGCTGCACTCGACGTGGCCGAGTCACTCGGGCCCCTGCGCGTGGCAGTCAACTGCGCGGGAATCGGCAACGCAGTCAAGACGGTCAGCAAGAAGGGCGCCTTCCCGCTCGACGCGTTCAAGAAGGTCGTCGACGTCAACCTGATCGGCACCTTCAACGTCCTTCGTCTTGCTGCGGAACGTATTTCGAAGACCGAACCCATCGACGGCGAACGCGGCGTCATCATCAACACCGCCTCGGTCGCAGCGTACGACGGTCAGATCGGACAGGCTGCGTACTCCGCATCGAAGGGTGGCGTCGTCGGTATGACGCTCCCCATCGCCCGTGACCTCGCGTCGCTGCTGATCCGCGTCAACACCATCGCTCCCGGCCTGTTCAAGACCCCGTTGCTGGCAGGACTGCCTGAAGCCGCCCAGGCATCGCTGGGGCAGCAGGTGCCCCACCCCTCTCGTCTGGGCGATCCCAGCGAGTACGGCGCGCTCGCCGCGCACATCGTCTCCAATCCGATGCTCAACGGTGAGACGATTCGCCTCGACGGTGCAATCCGTATGGCACCGCGGTAATTTCGGCCAATACATGACTGGCGAGGTGGAGTCGGTGAATTCGGTGGCCGTGGACTGGAGGTCCTTCCCGCCGCTGGTGATGACCGACATCCTGACGGCTTCGCTCGAGCTGTTCGACGAGAACGGTTACCACGGCACGACGGTGCGGCAGATCGCCAATCGTGTCGGGGTAACCGTTCCCGCGCTCTACTATCACCACGCGAACAAAGAGGCAGTCCTCGTCGCTCTGTTCGAGATCTCGATGAGTGAGCTGAATACCAGAACCGAAGCGGCAGAGGCGGAAGCCGGCGAAAACCCGGTACGACGCTTCGCCCTGGTGGTGGAGGCGATTGTTCTCTACATGACCCACCGATCGCGGCATGCTGCGTTGGACACCGAGATCCGGCATGTCTCACCGGAAAGTCGAAGCCGATACGCCGCCAGTCGTAAGCGGCTCGAGTTGCTCATGCGCAGGATCGTCGACGACGGTGTGGCATCTGGAGATTTCTCGGTCACCGACACCGAAGAGACTGTCCGGGCCATACTCGGCATGGCCCAGTCCCTACCGCGTTGGTTTCAGACCGGTGGCCCGATGTCACCGTCCCAATTGGCACAGAAGTACGTCGACATCGCATTTCACACGGTCGGGTATCGTCCGTAAAAGTGTCTCGACCTGAACGAAGGTGGGCAACAGGTCGAAAACCTGTTGCCCACCTTCGGTATTCGTACCTCAGAATCCACTCCGGGTCAGAGTCGCGTGACTTCGAGTCCGCCCTCGTGGTAGTCGGCCCTCAAGCGCTTCTTGTCGAACTTGCCGACGCTCGTCTTCGGGACTTCCTGAACCACAGCCCAGTTCTCGGGGAGCTGCCACTTGGCGACCTTGTCCGAAAGGTACTGCTGCAGTTCGGACATCGTGGTCTCGGAACCGGCGCGAAGAACAACCGCGACCAACGGGCGCTCGTCCCACTTCTCGTCCGGCACGCCGATGACGGCAGCTTCGGTGACGTCGGGGTGACCCATCACGGCGTTCTCGAGGTCGACCGATGAGATCCATTCGCCGCCGGACTTGATGATGTCCTTGGAGCGGTCGGACAAGCTCAGGAAGCCGTCGGCCGTGATGGATCCGACGTCGCCGGTCTTGAGCCAGCCGTCGTTGAACTTGTCTTCCGCATCGACGCCGTAGTACGACCCGGTGATCCAGGGTCCGCGCACTTCGAGTTCGCCGACGGAAACACCGTCGTGTGCAACAACTTTACCGTCGTCGTCGATGAGACGTGCCTGGACCGATGCCGGGAAGCGGCCCTGTGAGTAGCGGTACTTCCACATCGCGTCGCCGGTGACACCGGCCGGCGGGCGGGCAACGGATCCGAGCGGGGAGGTTTCGGTCATGCCCCAGGCGTGCAGGACCGAGACGTTGTGATCGGCTTCGAATGCGTGCATGAGGGCCGGCGGTACCGCGGACCCGCCGATCAGAACCTCGCGCATCGAGGAGATGTCCTGCGGGTTCTGCTCGAGGTAGAGGTGCAGCCCCTGCCAGATGGTGGGTACGGCTGCGGCGAACGTCGGCTTCTCGCTGGCGATGATCGCTGCCAACGGGGCAGGCTGGAGGAAGCGGTCGGGCATGATCAGCGAAGCACCGATCATGAATGCGGCGTAGGGGAGTCCCCACGACATGGCGTGGAACTGAGGTACCACGGCGAGTGCACGATCGCCCTGTGCGAGGTTGGGGCCGTCGCTCATGCAGACCTGCATGGAGTGCAGGTAGATCGAACGGTGGGAGTAAACGACGCCCTTGGGGTCGCCCGTGGTACCGGACGTGTAACACATTGCGGCAGCGCTGAGTTCGTCGACCTCTGGCCAGTCGAACTCGGTGGGCTGATCGGCGATCAAGCCCTCGTAGGTGTGAACCTGCACGCCCTCGGGAGCTTCGAGCCCTGCAGTGGAGGAGCCGGTGACGATGATGTGCTTGACGGTCGTCAGTGACGGAAGCTGCGGGGAGAGAAGCGGAATCAGAGACGGATCGACGATGATCACGCGGTCCTCGGCGTGATTGGCGACGTGGATCAACTGCTCCGGGAACAGGCGAATGTTCAGCGTGTGGAGCACGGCGCCCATCGAGGGGATCGCCAGGTACGCCTCGAGGTGCTCGGAGTTGTTCCACATGAACGTGGCGACTCGCTCGTCACCCTCGACCCCGAGTCCGCGCAGTGCGTGTGCGAGCTGTGCGCAGCGCTTGCCGACGTCAGCGTAGGACACACGGCGCGGGCCTGACTCGGTCCACGTGACAACTTCGGAGGCGCCGTGAACGGAGGCGCCGTGGCGCAGAAGTTGAGCAATGGAGAGGGGGGCGTCTTGCATGGTGCTCAGCATGGGCTGCTCCTGTGTGGTGAGTGAGACCGGTGCTTTTGCCCACGGGCCGTCACAAACGATGTGCTGTGGCTGCCAGATTAGTCACAGCTCCGAAGTGCTCGCTAGTGACCCACTGCACTGGCGAAGAACCACGCTATGAGTAGCGCCCCCGGATCGACCACTCCGCGAGCGGCTTCGCCCACATAACTTGCACGTCCGCGGTTCGCGAGCATGGTTTCGGTCGACTCAGCCCCGGCCGCTGCCGCGTCCGCTGCGCTCGCCAGAGCAGTGTCCCGATCCGCTTCTGCGGTCACGGATTGTTCCAACGACTCGACCGCCGGAACTATCGCGTCGACCATCGTCTTGTCGCCGACGCGTGCGCCGCCGAGCGAGGTGATGTTGTCGAGCCCCGCCCGCGCTGCAGCCGCGATCGCACCGAGGTCGAGTTCGGAGTCCGCCGAGTCTGCGGCGACGCGGAAGAAATGCCGGAACCAGATGCCGAACAACGCGCCGGACGTACCACCGGCATGGCCGAGGTACGCCTGTGAGACTGCATCGAATATCGTTGCGGTGGAATATGTGTCACGGATCGCCGAGATGTCGAGCTGATCCAGTGCGGCCACCATGTTGGTTCCGAAATCGCCGTCGCCCGCTCGTCGGTCGAGATCGGTCAGTGCCGGCTCCTGCTCCAGTACCTTTTCGGCCCAGTCCGCAATCCAGCTGCCGACGAAGCTGCTTTCGGCCGTGCGTGAGGTGTCGGGTGTGAATGTGGGACCGAATGATTCGCGCTTGCCGACACCGGTGTACTCACGCGCCATAGCATTCGGCCAGGCGGGCGCTTTTGTTGGTGCGTCCCATAATTCGAGGATTTCTTTGTCTGTGCGAACAAGGGTGATGGACGCCCCGGCCATGTTCAATGCAGTGACGAACGTTCCGATCAATGTCCGCTCGATGTGAATTCCCTGTTCGTCCAGATATTCTCCGAGTTCGGCGAACAGTATTTGCAACTCCAGCGGGTGGGTTGCACCGAGACCGTTGACGACGGCGATGACGCGATCACCTTCGGCGAGACTCAGGGACTTGATGATCGGGTCCGTAAGCCGCTGCACCAATTCCGGTGCGGGCAGGGCGTCCACGCGTTCTGTGCCGCGTTCGCCGTGGATTCCGATACCGAGTTCCATCTGGCCGTCCGGTAGGTCGAAGGACGGCTCGTCAGCCCCCGGCAAAGTACACGGGCGCAGAGCGACGGCCATGCTTCGTGCGGAGTGCGCGACGTGTTGTCCGATCCGGGTCACCTCGGCCAGGTCGTCGCCGCGGGCGGCGGAAGCGCCGCAGACCTTCTCCACCACGATGGTTGCCGCAGTACCGCGTCGCCCCGGGCCGCTGCCGTCCGCGCGTTCCGTCGCGACGTCGTCGTCCACCAGCACGACGTCTGTGTCGATCTTGTCCTCGCGTAGCAACTCTCGCGCGATGCCGAAGTTCATCACGTCGCCGGTGTAGTTCTTCACGATGTGCAGAACGCCGCCGCCCGCATCGGCAGCCTTGGATCCCTCGTGGATCTGAAGTGCATTGGGTGAACTGAAGACCAAACCGGGGCAGACGGCCGTGAGCATTCCTTCGCCGATGAATCCGGCGTGCATGGGTTCGTGACCGGAACCGCCACCGGAGACGAGTGCGACACGTCCGCGGGGAAGTGGTGTCGCGCGAGTGAGGTATCCCGGGTCGGGATTCCACGCGATGTCGTCGGTGGATGCGATCAACCCGCGGAGTGCGTCGGGAACAAATGTCTTTGCGCTGCGCATGAACATCACTTCAGAGTAGGTCTAACGTCGACTTCGGGCACGGATCACGATCGACGAGAGGTGGACGGCGTGAAATTGGGGTTGGTACTTGCCGGTGGCGGCGTAGCAGGAATTGCCTGGGAAACAGGTTTTCTGTTGGGCGTTCAGGAAAAATCTCCGGACGCTGCCGCAGCGTTGCTGACGGCGGACGTGTTGATCGGCACATCAGCAGGCTCCACGGTGAGCGCTCAGATTGCGGGCGGTGCAACACTGCAGGAACTTTTCGACGCTCAAACAGCGGAGGCGACCGGGGAGCTCGACCCGAAGGTCGATGTCGAGATTCTCGGCCAGATGTTCGTCGACGCGATTGCAGGATCGCAGGACCGGGCCGAGCAACTCCGTGCGCTCGGCGAGGCGGCGACGGACGCCGACACCGTCGAACCCGCCGTGCGTCGTGCGGTCATCGAGGCGAGGCTGCGCAATCGCGTGTGGCCCGATCGCGAGTTGCGCATCCCGGCGATCAACACACGGACCGGTGAGTTGAGGGTGTTCGGCAATGCCGACGGCGTAGACCTGGTCGACGCAGTCGGAGCGAGTTGCGCCGTCCCCGGGGTGTGGCCGGTAGTCACGATCGACGGCGAGCGGTACATGGACGGCGGAATGGCAAGTGGCTCGAATGTTCAGTTGGCTGCCGACTGCGATGTGGTCGTGGTTCTTTCACCTGCAGCCGACCCCGCCCCGAATCTTCTGGGCGGCAGTCTACGAGAGGAAATCGATGCGATGGCGCCCAAGCGCGTGCTGCCGATCTTCGCCGACGACGCCGTCGTCGAAGCGATCGGAACCAACTCCCTCTCGCCGACAACCAGACGTCCGGCAGCTGAACTCGGCCGCGAACAGGGCCGTCGAACAGCCGACGAGATCGCCGCGTTTCTGGTGACGGCATGAGCGCCCCACGGATCGCCGTCGTCGTGCGCCCGGAGCAGTCCCCGGAGGATCTGGTTCGGCATGCGAGGTATGCCGACGAAGTGGGTATCGAGGAGGTCTGGCTGTGGGAGGACTGCTTCTTCGGCGGAGGAATTGCCACTGCTGCAACTGTATTGGCTTCAACCGAACGTCTGGGAGTGGCGATCGGTGTGCTGCCGACCCCGATGCGCAACACTGCGATCACGGCGATGGAGGTTTCGGCGCTGGCCAGAGCTCATCCGGATCGACTGCGGGTCGGCTTCGGTCACGGCGTGCAGAGTTGGATGCGGCAGATCGGCGCCAAGGCCGAATCGCCGTTGACCCTCCTCCGGGAGCAGTTCGGAGCAGTCGAGCGGCTACTGCGCGGTGAGTCGGTGACGGTTTCCGGTCGATACGTCAATCTCACGGACGTCGAGCTGGCGTGGCCCCCGGAGAAGGTGCCGCAGTTGCTCGTCGGTGCCACGGGGCCAAAGACTTTGGCGCTCAGTGGCGAGTTGGCTCAGGGCACCGTGCTCTCGGGAGGGACGACCCCGGACGGCGTGCGCCGAGCGATCGCTCACATCGGAACGCAGGATCACGAGGTGGTCGTTTACGTCATCTGTGCGTTTGGTTCTGGCGGTCGTGAGCGCGCCCTTGCCGAAGCCTTGGGGTCCGGGTGCGAGTCGCCGGAGGAAGCGATTGCCGTGGGCACTGCGGCCGACGTTGCGGCAGCAGCGCAGCGATGGGCGGACGCGGGTGCGACCACCGTGGTACTCCAACCGACCGTTGACGAGCCGGACGTCCGAGAGTTCATTCGCCTTGTCGCGCAGGAGGTTCAACCGTTTCTGGCGTAGTTCAGGAGGCTATTCGGGACAGAACGGCGTCGATGTCGGCAGTGCTCACGTCTCGATGTGTCACGAACCGAACCTTCCCGGCAACGGTGACCGCGCCGACGTCGACAGCGGCCAGCTGAGCGACGGTGGCCGACGGATCGGCTGTGGCAGCGAGAACGATGTTGGTGGCGGGTTCGTCGACAGCCCAGCCGCGCTCACGAAGGCCCGACGCGAGGCGCTGCGCATTGTCGTGATCGTCCGACAATCGAGCTTGTGAGCGAAGCGCGACTATGCCGGCCGCGGCCAGCACGCCACCCTGGCGAACGCCGCCGCCGAGCATCTTGCGGATCCTTCGGGCTTCGGTGATCAATTCGGGTGATGCGGCCAGTATCGAGCCGACGGGCGCACCGAGTCCCTTGCTCAGGCACACCTGGACGGTATCGGCGCCGGAAGTCAACTCGGTAGGCGAAACGTCCAGTGCAGCAGCGGCATTCCAGAGACGGGCGCCGTCGAGGTGAACCTTCAAGTCGCGTGATCGCGCCGCGTCGACCAGCGTCGTCCATTCGGTTGGATTCATGACGGCGCCACCGGCGAAGTTGTGCGTGTTTTCCAGGCAGAGCAGCGTGGTGTTCAACGTGAAGTACGGGCCGGGGGAGCCTGCCGCCTTCACGACCGTCTCCGGGCTGGGACGTCCCGGTCCGCCGTCGTGCGGCAGCGCCACCGGCATTCCCTGGGCGAGCCAGGCGGCGGTGCCCAACTCGGAACCCAAGACGTGAGAGTGTTCCGGTGCCAGGAACTGATCGCCGCGGCGAAGGTGCAACATCAGCGCGATCAAGTTGCCCATCGATCCGCTCGGCACCCACAGCGCCGCCGGAAACCCCAGAGTGTGCGCCACTTCTTCCTCGAGCGCCGCCATGGTGGGGTCGTGGTCGAGGACGTCGTCACCGACCTCGGCGTCGGCCATGGCCTTGCGCATTTCCGCATCAGGCTTGGTGACGGTGTCCGAACGTAGGTCGATGTACGACGAAGTCATGGCTCATTCGATCAAGTTGCGCGATCCGGCGTCAAACCGCGATGTTTTCAGGACGACTGTTCCGACCTGATAAATCGATACCGCGAAGGGCATCTCCCGTGTGATGATGGGCGCCGGCATTCGCCGGTGAAGCGAACAAGAAGTGGAAGGGGACAGGCATGCGCGACTGGAAGCAAGCGTTGCACCTGCGCGGGCACTCACCCCGCGGCATTTCCCGTCCCGCATTCGGGGAACAGAGTGGCGCTGGATATATGCCGTTCCCCAGTTATCGCACTTGCTCCTGACCAGTCTTCGTGTCCAGGAGTTCCACTCCTCGACATGAACTGAGACTTCCGATGCGGAACCCGAACCGCGCATCTACCGGCGCTTCTCACAGCTGGATGAACCGACCCGTCCGTGTACTCAACGCCACGTACGAGTACCTCGGTGAAGTGAGCGCCGATCGTGCGGTGGTCCTCATCGCCACCGGTTCCGCGCAGTCCACCGAAGACGTGATTCCGATATTTCCGGTGCGCTCCAAGCACGTCGAGATCCCACTGCCGCGCACAATCCTGCTCGCCGAGTACGTGTATGTCGCCCACCGGGTCACGGTCACCGATTCCAGCAGGGCGACGTTCGCCGGCATCTTCGACCGGGACGGTCGTCAATGTGCGTACTGCGCCGACCGGGCAACGACCATCGACCACGTCCAGCCGCGAAGCCGCAACGGGCCGAACACGTGGGGAAATCTGGTGGCCTGCTGCAATTCCTGCAATCAGCGCAAAGCGGACCGCACACCGGCTGAGGCCGGTATGCGGCTGCTGTGGGAACCGAAGGCACCTCGACGCATCGAGAAGGTGCAGCAGAAGATCTGGCGTGAACTGAGTCGGATGTGACGGTCGAAGGGAGTAAGGAATGAGCACTGACGAAATCTCGAATCTGGCTGAGCTTCTGCCGATCTCGGACGGACGGGTCTGGTGGCAGGCGGAATGCCGAGGTGACCCCGAGCCGGACCGTTGGTTTCCCTTCCCGTCCGAGGGATACGACTACGCGACCGACGTGTGCAACAGATGCCCGATCGTGACTTCGTGTCGTGAATTCGCCTCTGTCACTGGTCAGACCGGAATCTGGGGTGGAGTGAAATTCGAGCAGGGCAGGATCGTCGCGGCGTGAGAGATCAGATTCCGGGCTCCGCGGCGATCGTGCCGGCCGATACCGCCCGACACAGAGCGTCGTGGTCACGTTCGGTCTGATCGGCATAGAGCCGAGCGAACCGGGTGAGGGCGGTATCGACCGCGTCCGAGCTTCCCAGGTAACCGGAAATCAGTGACGCACCACTGGTTCGGGCGTGCCCTTTCGCCAACAGACGACCACAGATCGCGACGTAGTCGGTCAGCGCTGCTGCGTCGATATTGTTCAGGTCCACAGAACCTTTCATGTTCCGGAACTGACGGACGTAGTACTGGCGGTCGTCGACGGTGCACCAACCGAGCAGTGGATCGCTGACCGTCTGGAGAGCCTGCTGGTATTCCGCGACGCGTCGTCCTTGGTGATCGTGCCAGGCGGAGTCGCCGTGCACGAAGGGCGCAACCACGGATCGGCGTGCCTGTTTGAGCTGTAAGAAGATGACGTCGTCCGGGATGCTCCCTTCGCACAGTGCGACATAGGCACGCAGAGCGACGCTTCCGACTCCGACGACCCGGTGCGCGACGTCGATGACGTTGTATCCCGAGACCACTCGGCGCCAGTGCGGTGCAAGGGTTTCGAGATACTCGTCCAGGCCTTCCAGGAGGAAGTCGGTGTCCTGCGGCGTGAGTCGTGTTGTGAGCGGCGGGTTCTCGAGTAGCTGGCGTCGCCCGTGATCCTCGATGGTGAACCGTGGCACTGCGTGATCGCTCGTCCGTCGTCGTGCGCGCTCCGCGGCGCGTCGGATCTCCGCCAGCAATCCGGGATCAGTGACGTGGTCGGTGAGTCCGTCGAGATCGACCCGGTCGAAGGAGCGATCGAACAGTGGACGTTCGGACAGCTTTGCCAGGTGGAGGCGATACGCGGACACACACGAGGTTGTTGCTGTTTCGCATTGAGCTTCGGTGAGACCGTTCTGCCGCCCGGCCACCCAGATACTCGCGGCCAGCCTTCGCAGATCCCATTCCCAGGGGCCGGGATGTGCTTCGTCGAAATCGTTGAGGTCTATGACAAGTTCGCGTTCCGGGGATCCGTAGAACCCGAAGTTTCCGACGTGCGCATCCCCACAGATGACGGGTGTGATGCCGGTGGACGGGAGCTGCGCCATGTCCTCGGCCATCAATCCGGCAGTACCGCGCAGAAATCCGTACGGTGAAGCGACCATGCGTCCCACCCGAATCGGAACCAACCAGTCGAGTCTTCCCTCGTGTGCCGTGTTGACCTGATCGACCGGGTCACGTCGGTCGGGTGGGGGCGTCCAGTCACCGAGCGACGAGCGCGCTACTCGCTTACGCAGACCTTTCCCGATCTTGCGACGCTCACTGCGAGGCGTCTGACGCGCCCGCAGCGTCGCCCTGCTGTCCGGTTCGTTCTCGAGAGCCAACTGACCGGCAGGCCTGCTCAGCGGGTCCATGTCGGGCTCTCTTTCGTCGGGCGTGCGAAACTCGCGCTCGATCTTATGCCCGCCGGATTGTGCGCCGCGCGACGAGTTCCTTAACTACCCGCCTGGGCAATCAACTCGACAGCGCGGTCGGCGCACAGTTCCGGATCCGGCATTCTCCCGATACCGAGGCATTCGACAACGGCGAACGACGCATCCGGTGTGGTTTCCACGCCGAGCGCCCACCCGAAGTAGTGGTTCCAGGCAAGTACGGCTCGGTGGCCACTGTGCTGCGGAATCTCGCTGCCCAGAACGAGTACTGCGTCGAACGCGGGGCCGTCGCACCAGATGACCGATTCGGCGAAGGTGGAGCTGGCGACCGCGACTACGTACCTGTGACAAGTCGATTCATTCGGAATGGCGATGTGTGCACGCATGGTCGCTCCTCCGGCTCGGTTGCGATCGGAGGGTTCCCCGTTGCCGGCGCCGAAAAAACGCTTGGCAGATTACGTCCCGGCCACAGATCTACGACGCAGACGGTGCCTGAGATGTTTTTGTGCTGCCCGCGCCACCGAGCGAGCCGAGAGATACTGCTCGGCCGGTATCAACCGGGAACCGAACAAGTAGAACCTTCGAGCTTCGTCTTTGTCATGGGTGGCCGCGGAGATCAGCAGACGTTCGATCGCGGTGAACTTTCGCCCACCGGCGTACCCGCTCATGTAGTCGATATGGCTCGTCATACTCGCTCTGGCACTGCGGTATTCGGTCAAGGCAGCGTTCACGTTCCGATGTGAGTCGAGTGTGTGCGCCGTCGTCTCCGTCAGCATGTGCGCGGTGGCGTCGACCAGCATCTGTGCGGTCTCGAGTGCCCACGAGCATCCGATGCCCCACAACGGGTCGTTGGTTGCCGCGGCGTCGCCGATGAGTGCGAACCCGTTACCTACCGGTTCCGTGAGAGTTGTGGAGAAGTGCTTGGTACCAACGATCTTCCCGACGATGTGCTCGCGGCGAATCAGTGGAGCGCCGGGTAGTGCGTTGGCGTATTCGAGGAAAGCGGTAGACAGGTCGCCGGTGAACGAGCCGAGCTTGTCGAGGGCGGGGAAGACGACCAGCACGCTGATTCCGCCGTCGTTGGGGAGCAGATAGGCGACGTCGGGATCCATGAACCACGACAGCGAAGATTCTCCGTCGGGTCGTTCGAGTCCGGAGAGTTGGGCGAAGTAGCTGAAACGTCCGTTGGATGCAGTCACGGAGTCGCAACGCGCGGATCGTGCGACGGTCGAATCCTTGCCGTCTGCGCCGACGGTCAATCGTGCTTCCACAGTGAAGGCCGAACCCTGTGCGGTTCCGTAGACGCCTGCAGTAGCGCCGTTCTCGGTCAGCAACCCGGAAACACGATGTCCGAGAAGAAGGTCGACGTTCGGGTAGTCGTTCGCGAGTTGGCGCAGGAGGGGATCGAGCGTTTCCCTTCGGACGTTGAACCCAGGTGGCGACGAGTCGTCTGCGGTGTCAGGGGTGATCCATCCCCATGGGGTCCAGAACTTCGGAACGGTTTCCACCATTCCCAGGGCGAGCAGTTTTTCCGTGGCGCCCAGTCGTTGCAGGATCGGGGCACCGCACGGTTGTAGGTGGTGAGTGCACAGGACCTTGTGCGCCCGGACGTCGGAGCGAGCGTCGAGAAGCGCTATCCGCAGACCTTGTTGCGCGTACATGATTGCGGCCGCGCATCCAGCGATGCTCGCGCCGACAATCACGACGTCATATTTTGCCCGTGCCTTCGAAGTCACGCCGACAAGTTTAATGCATAAGGTTATAACTTAAATATGACCGGATTTAGTCATCGTGTTCGGGCGTTAAGTCCCGAACTGCGGCGCGAATGGACTGTTCACGAAGCTCGTTCTCTCTGCGCAGTTCACGACGCCGACGCCCGGCCTCGAATCGCTGCCTCGCGATTGTTTCGGTCGGCCGGAGTTGGGGGACCTCAGCCGGTTTTCCGTCGCTTCCCATTGCGACCATCGTGAAGTAGCAACTATTGGTGTGTCGAGATTTTCCGAGAAGAATGTCTTCGGTTTCGACGCGTATTCCGATTTCCATCGACGTGCGACCGGTGTAATTGACGGAGGCGCTGAACGTGACGAGTTCTCCGACGTGCACCGGTTCACGGAAGACCACACGATCCACCGACAGGGTCACGACGTACGTCTGGGCGTATCGACTCGCGCACGCATAGGCAACCTGGTCGAGAAATTTCAGAATCGTTCCGCCGTGAACGTTGCCCGAGAAGTTGGACATGTCCGGCGTCATGAGGACGGTCATGGACAGGGTGTGTTTCGACGCTCGCTTCGATGCTTGCGTCGATTCGGGCAGGGAGGTCGATTCAGACATCGAGCGGGCCTCTTCGGGTCGTTGGACGGTGAGGAGACCGTATCCGGCAAAGCTGGTTACCCGCGCGTTCGGAATGGTGCGGTATCAGCGTTCGGGACAGTGCCCACGTGGAGGATGTATTCGCTGGTGGCGACGGGGCTGGCCGCGCTCGACCTGAGATAGGGCGCGAGCGTCGAGCGGAGGTGCGCTGACATCGAAGCCCAATTCCCTGCGCGTCGAACGGTCTCGCGAAAGTCCTTCAACGCCGGTGCCTGGTCGCACAGTTCCTCGACGGGGTCCGATCCGGCAGGGAGGTGCCATTCGAGCACGTGAGAGGTCGAACGCACCGATACCAATCCCGCTGCCGCCTTCTCGAATTCGCTCGAGTTCGACCATGTCGTCGGTAGTGGTGTGATGCCATTCCACGCAGAGGCGGCCTCCCTGCGGAGTGCTGCTGCCCACCCGTTCTTCGACCACGTTGCGACACAGATGCTTCCGCCCGGCCGGGTCACCCGCACCATTTCCGAGAGGGCGATCGCGGGATCGGGACAGAAGATGATCCCGAAGATGCTGACACAGGCGTCGGCGCTCGAATCCGGCCATGGCAAAGACTGTGCATCGCCGACCGTGAAGGTGGGTTCGGTGGTGCCGGGGTGGGGAATCCAGCGTTCGCGCGCGACCTCGAGCTGGCTGGCGGAGAGATCGAGTGCGTGGACTGTGATGCCGGACCGGGCCGCCGGCAGCGCAAAGTTCCCGGTTCCGGCGCAGACGTCGTACACCGTGCTGACGTGTCCGATCGCGCGCAGTGCCTCCATCGACGCCGGTGAGAGTTGTTCGGCAAGAGGGGAATACGTTGCACCGTTCCATTTTCCCCGATTCACGACAAGCTCCTCTCAATTGTGTCGATGACCGTGTCGAGCGCTGCGCCGGCCGCACGCGCCGCCTCGTCGGGGTTGCCTTCCTCGATGGCTGCGATCAAGGCGCGGTGCTCGTCGACGTGGAATCCCGGACCGATACTCACGGTGGACAGTGAATCCGTGACGGCGGCAAGGACTCCCCGGTAGACGTCGATCAGTGCGGAATTGTGGGACGCCTCGACGATCGAAAGGTGCAGGGCCATGCCGGCTTCGACAGTGAAGCCGCCGACGTGTCCGGGGTGGGCGTTCCAGGTGGCGTGTATCCGCGCGAGATCTTCGGGGGTGCGGTGCTGCGCTGCGAGGCGCGCGGCTTCGACCTCGAGTCCTCGTCGCAAGCTCAGTACGTCGAGAACGTCGCTTCTGGCGAGTCGGCGCCCGAGTAGTCCTTCGACCGGCGACGCCGCCATGACGTACACGCCGCCACCGTGACGGACGGACAGAACTCCGGCGTGTGCAAGAGCCCGTACCGCTTCGCGCATGGTGTTCCGGGCAACTCCCAATTCCTCGACCAGTGCGGTCTCCGGCGGGAGTTTTGATCCGACGGGCCATCGACCGGTCGATATCGCCTCCTCGATCGCCGCAGCGACGATGTCTACCTTGCGCCCGGAATCGGACATGTGTGCCACCTCAGGTAAGTGGGTCAATGACTTGACCGAGGTTAGCGCGTCCGACCAAGTGGGTCAATGACTTGGACGTTACCCGCGTACGTCCAGGCTGCGGGCGTAGTGCTCCTTGAACACCTCGAGATGAGCCCAGGATTCCAAGCCGCTGACGCCGTCGATCCCGCGGATTCGTTCGGACAGCGCATGCAGGTCGCTCGAGGAGTTGGCAGCAACCGTCGCGATCACGTCGTATCGTCCCAGGGTCCGGGCGAGGAATTCGATTCCGGGCAGGGATTCTATCTCCGATACCGCGTTGTCGTCCCGTGAGCCCAGATTGACGCCGATACCCATCGCCAACGTCCGGCCACCGCCTCGCCGCTTGACGACGGCGCCGACGCGCAGTGCCGTGCTCGCGATCAGGTGATTGACCCGGTTGCGTACGGCACTCGGTGACAGTCCGGTGTGTTCGGCCAGTTCGAGAAACGGCATGCGCCCGTTGCGTTCGAGTAGTTCGATCAACGCGACATCCGTCGAGTCGAGTCGGATATCGGCTTGTAAAGCGCTCTCGGGCATGAAGATTCCCTTGATGACGTCGACGTAGACCAGCGTGCTCACCGATCGAACGCCACGTTGTGAGCGGAGTTCGGCGATGGCACGGTACAGATCGTCGTGACTGGGCACCCGAAGTTCCGCAATCACGTTGTACTGCCCGCTGACTGCCGAGATGTAGACGGCGGCCTCGGATTCGATCAACGCGTCCAGCACCGGAGTCATCGGTCCGGACACTGCGATCGAGACGTGCGCAAGCGCCTTCAGTCCGAGAAGTTCGGGGTGTGCGACGGCCACTACGGACACCGTTCCCGAGTCGAGTAGCGCCTGCACTCTGGTGGACACCGCCGCTCGTGGTGCGTCGACCGCCACGGACAGTTCGCGGTACGTCGCTCGCCCGTTGCGCTGAAGTGCGGCAATGAGCTTGGAATCGAGATCGACCGTCATGGTTGCCCCAACTTTTCCAGAGATTTTTCTGTATGAGCTTCCTATTAGAACAGTCGCATGTGGCTATGAATGATGCGGATAAGTGCAGAAATGCTCGAAATCTCGCACAAAAAAGTTGTGTACCGCATGGTCTGAAACTTTGATGCATTGCATAGCGCCAGGTCAGGGCGTAGTTTTCGCTCAACACGCAGTGACCTGCACCACCATCTCGACGAAGGACCACCATGCGCAAGTTGCACACGCACGAAGCCTCGCCTCTCGACGCCACCGGCACGATCTTCACCGGTGCCAAGATCCACACCGTTGACGACAACACGGCAGGCGCTGAAGCGTTCCTGGTGTTCGGAAACCGCTTTGCCGCGGTGGGAACACTCGAGGAATGCCGCACCGAGGCGCGTCGGCTGAGCACTCGCACGACCGCGGTGGTCGAACTCGACGGCGCCACCGTCGTCCCCGGTTTCGTCGATCCGCATGCACACCCGTTGATGTACGGGCAGATGCTCAGCTGGGTGGACTGTGGGCCGGAGAAGGCACATTCCATCCCCGGAATCATTGCGCTACTTCAGGAAGCGGCGCTCACAGCTCCTGCGGGTGTCCCGATTCGTGGCTACGGCTACGAGCACCGCAACCTGATCGAAGGGCGCCATCCACTCAAGGAAGAGCTCGATCAGGTGGCCACCGATCGCGAGGTCTACCTCATGAACGCGAGCGGTCACGGCGGCGTCGTCAACTCCTTCACATTCGACAAGCACGGCATTGACGCGAGCACCGAGAATCCGGCCGGTGGCGAGTTCTTCCGAGATGCAGACGGTGAACTCACCGGTGAGCTCTCCGATGCCGCGTGCAACATCCTCACCGGCGTCAACGGAGTGAAGGTCGGTCATCACGGACCCAACTTCCATCTCGAGGACGAGCCCGTAGAACACCTTCGTCAGCTCTCGGTCGCTCAGGACAAGTTCCTGGCCGGCGGCGTCACCACCATCGGCGACTGCCAGGTGACCCGTCGTGAATTCGACATGTACCTGCGTCTGGCCGAGCAGGATCAACTCAAGACCCGCGTCAGCATGTACATGCTCAGCCACCTCCTCGATCACGTCATCGACACGGGAATGCACGGCGCCTTCGGCAATTCGCGGCTCGCGTTCGGCGGCATCAAGTTCTACGCCGACGGCACTCTCGGCGGCTGGACCGCATACTTCCCCGACGGTTACGTCGGCGACCCGTGCCGCACCGGGCAGCTCTATCACGAGCCGGCGGATTACTCGGATCTGATTGCCAAGGCGCACTCGGTGGGTCTGCAGACCGCCACGCACGCTCAGTCTCCGACCGCCATCGACATGGTGCTCGATGCCATCGAAGCTGCGCAGAAGGCTCACCCCGACGCCGACGCTCGTCACCGCATCGAGCACTGCGGTCTCCCGACTGCCGAGCAGATCGCCCGGATGAACCTGGCCGGCGTCTACCCGGTGAACCAGCCGCAGCACTACTACAACTGGGGCGAGGGCGTCACTGCTGCGATCGGTACTCCGGGTGAGCGGTTCAACCCCCTCGGCGAGTTCATCGCTGCCGAGGTTCCGGTGACCATCAGCTCCGACGCACCCGTCGCCGAGCCCAAGCCGCTCGAAGCAATTCAGGCAGCCGTGACTCGTGTGACGCGTCAGGGCCATCAGCTCGGCTCCGATGCACTCCGCATCACCGCCGACCAGGCATTGCAGGCTCACACGCTCAACGGTGCGCGTGCGCTGGGCCGTGAAGCAGAGCTGGGCAGCATCTCGGTCGGCAAGCGGGCCGACTTCGTCATTCTGGGCGCGGATCCCCTCGAGGTTCCGGCCGACGCGATTGCGCAGATCGAGGTCAGGGAGACCTGGATCGACGGCGAACTCGCACATTCAGGTCATAACCACCTATTGTCGAGCACTTCGACCACCGAGGAAAAGTAATGAACCGAGAGCAACAGATCGTGAAGGCCCGCAAGGCGGGATTCGCAGCCTTCGTCGGTACAACTATCGAGTGGTACGACTTCTACGTATATGCCACGGCAGCCGCCCTGGTGTTCGGTGACATCTTCTTCCCGCCCGGAACCGATCGCCTGACCGGTGTTGCGGCGGCGTTCGCGACGTACGCCGTCGGGTTCTTCGCTCGCCCGCTCGGCGGAATCGTGTTCGGCCATGTCGGTGACAAGATGGGCAGGCGCACCGCACTCGTCGTCACGCTGACGCTGATGGGTGCAGGCACCTTCCTCATCGGCATGTTGCCCACTTACGCGTCGATCGGGTTCTGGGCGCCGCTGCTGCTGGTTCTGCTCCGTTTCGTCCAGGGCTTCGCCGTCGGTGGCGAATGGGGCGGCGCGGTCCTGATGGCCGTCGAGCATGCTCCCGAGGACAAGAAGACTTTCTACGGCGGTTTCGCCCAGCTCGGCAATCCTGCGGGTGCGCTTCTGGCCACCGGTTTCTTCAGCATTCTCTCCACGTTCGGCGACGACGCTCTGCGCGAGTGGGCTTGGCGTCTGCCGTTCCTCTGCTCTGCGCTGCTGATTCTGGTGGGCTTGGTCGTTCGCCTCAAGGTCGAAGAGTCTCCGGTGTTCGAGTCCGAGGTGAAGTCCGCGGACGTACCGGAAATGCTGCCGCTCAAGTACGCGCTGGTGACCAACTGGCGCCCGATCATCCTGGGCATCGGCATTCTGCCCGTCGCAGTCGGCGGCTACTACCTCGTGACGACGTTCATCACGGCGTACGCAACCGATCCCGATGTCGGTTTGTCCGAGACGTTGATTCTCAACGCGCTCAGTGTTGCTGCCGTGGTCGAGTTGATCGCGACTCTCGGAGTGGCGTGGCTCGGCGACAAGGTGGGACGCGTCCGCGTCGTCATCTGGGGTCTTGCTGCGGTCGCAATACTTGCAGCGCCGCAGTTCCTGGTGCTGAAGTCCGGATCCGTGTTCCTGATCTTCCTGACCTTCGCTGTCATGCGACTGGTGCTGGCGGCCACGTACGGTCCGATCGCCGCCGTACTGTCGCAGATGTTCAAGCCGCAGGCTCGTTACACGAGCATCTCGTTGGCGTACCAGGGTGCAGGCGCGATCTTCGGCGGACTGTCCCCGCTAGTGTCGACGCTGATGTACAAGGCAACCGGCAGCATCTGGCCGGTCATCGCACTGCTGATCGGCATGTGCATCCTGAGCATCGTCTGCCTGCTCTTCGCTCCGCAGCACGTGGACGAAGCGACCGATACCGACGGCGTTCCGCAGAACCAGAACCCGCAGGGCCTGAACAAGGAATCCGCTTCTGCCTGACAACTGAGAACACGAAGCTGGGGCAGTACACGATTTCCGTGTGCTGCCCCAGCTGTCGTTTCAGGTCAGTTGTCGTTCAGTGCCTGTTACGCGCCGACGAGATGGCGATGAAAATGATCGCTGCGGCGGTGCGCCTGGCTGAGATTTCTGATCTCACGCAGCCAGAAGTGAGACGCCAGCGCGTTGTTGCTTCCATAGCCGGTGCCGGACGTGTCCTCGTCGATCAGGGCGACAAGCGCTTTGATCAGGCTGGTGACCTTGAGGTTGTTGGTCTGAGAATGTCGGACCAACAGCTCGGCGGCTTCGTCGGTGCTGCAACGGTAGAGGGTGCAGACGATTTCGATGGCGCGCTCGCGGATCCGGCCCGAAGTAGTCGGGATCCGAAGACCGTTCGTCGAGTTGCCGTTCGCCTGGTTGTTCGTGTCGTTGGGGTGAATCATGGTGTTGATCAAGGTATTCCTTTGAACCGCATGGGTTTTGGGCCCGTGCGGTGTGTAGCGCATGTTGATACTGGTGCAGTCGGTACGCGATTGGCGGCGGACTCCGTCGGAGTCTTCGGCCTGGTCAACAATCTGCGGGACTGATGAAAGTGCGTAGTGATCAAAGGCGCGGGTTTGCACCGAACTGGAAGTCTGCCCCTGGAACGAATACTGGAACTGTTGTCCCGGGCGAAGCGACCGGCTGCCTGACTGACGGCTGCCCTCTGATAACCCCACCGTACGTCATGGAGTTGGTTTCAGCTAATCCTTTTGCGGGCGATCGTGCTCACAGTAGGCGGTTTCACCTGCTCAAGGAGTGTTTACGTGGTCGATTATTGCTTGCTTGGTGATAGCCCAGGCGTCGCTTGTCGGGTTGCCGAATTCGCCGTGGCCGACGCCGGGTAGTTCGATCAGGTCGACCACGTCGCCTGCTGCTCGGGCTGCACGGGCGTAGCGCCGACTCTGTTCGATCGACACGACCTTGTCTCCGAGTCCGTGGATCGCTGTGACAGGGAGGCCGGTGGGGAGGTGTTCGATCGGTGATGCGATGCGGTAGCGATCAGGATGATCGGTAGGCATGCCGTCCAGAAGATTTCGAACAAAACGATCTTTGCCCGCGGTTGCGGCGAGCGTCATGTCGAAGACGCCGGCCATGATCGTCGCCGAGCGAACCGGCACGGTCAGGTCGGGTTCCGGAGCATCTGCACCCTGTTGTGAACGCGACGCCACCCAGGCGGCCAGTTGCCCACCCGCGGAGTATCCGGCGATATGTACACGGCTCAAATCCAGTCGCCCGGAAGCCTTTTCCTGCACGATGTCGGCCAGAGCGTTGGTAGCCGCAACGGTATCGGACAGCGTCGTCGGCCAACCGCCCTGTCCACCCACGCGTCTGTATTCGATGTTCCAGACCGCAATTCCGTAGGGGGTCAGCGTTTTTGCCCACGCACCCGCGTACTCGAGATTGCTCTTCTGCGCCCAGCCGCCGCCGTGGATCAATACGACGACCGGCAGATCGTCCTCCGACCCGGCTGGAAGATACAGATCGCCGAAAGTGTCTGCGGCGGCGGCGTATGCGATGCGCACCGGAGCGACGTTGCGGTCGAGGCCGGTTGCGCTGCTGACGGATGCGAGGAGGGCGAGTACACAGACGAGCACTACGGCGAGATACCCGGCCAAGCGGTCGCGGGAGCGGTGCGCGATGACCTGATTCCTCTCGGCGAGCGACGGATGATTGTTCGGAAATCAGTCTATCGGTGCCAGATGAATTTATGGTGTGAGCGAACGGGCCGTACTTGCTCGTACGCGTAGTTCACTGCGAGTGTGGCTCTGAACAGCGGGTACGTCGCCGTCGATCAGGGCCAGTAGCGCACTGACAGCCAATGTAGCTTGCTCTTCCGGGAAGAAATCGACCGCAGTGATCGGGGGGTCGGCGGTCAGCAGAGCGGGTTCGTCGCTGTCCTGCGCAATCAAGACATTTCCGGGGATCGACAGCCCGAGGTCGAGTGCTGCCCTCGCGGCTGCGGGGGCGCAACCGAGGATGACCGACAGGATCGCGTCGGGTGGATTTTCGGACGTCAAGGCTTCGTGGGTCAATGCGTACGCCGTGGCGACCATTTTTTCGACGGTATCGACGCCCTCGAACGGCGTCGGTTCATCGGCGGCGCGGGGCGTCACTCCGTGGGTCCGGCACCACTCGAGGTATGCGGTGTTCGTTGCCCGGGTCCATGCCGAACCCATGCCGGGGTTGAGGATGAGTATGTCCGTCGCACCCTGTTCGGTGAGGTGGTTCAAGAGCGTTTCGGTAGTGGCGACGAGATCGGGTGAGATGCTCCATTCGAACTGGTCGGGGTTTCCGGGACCGACTGCGACAGCGGGGATTCCGATTTTCTTCAAGACGTCGACACGTGGGTCGTGCGTCATCGGGTCCACGATCAGCACGCCGTCCATCTCGATGCGGCGTAGTCCATTCGGATCTTTCATCGACGGCAGCAGCAGGAGCGAGTGATCGCCGTGGAATGCGGCCTGGGTCGCGGCGGTAGCCACGCGCCCGTACCAGTCGAAATTGAGGTACTCGGCCGATGACAGTTGGTCGGGAGCGGGGAGCATGAGCCCCAGGGTGGCGGTACGGCCGGTTCGAAGATTCTGTGCCGAGCGATTGGCCCGGTATCCCAGGCGGTCGGCAACCTCTTGAACTCGAGCTCGCGTGGCCGCGTCGACTCGGCCCTTGCCGTTGAGCGCATAGGAGACCGTCGACACCGCGACGCCGGCGGCGCTCGCGACATCGCGAAGCGTCGGGACGTTCGGCGTGATCATCGGGGTCGCGTCCTCTAGTTGCTGGGCGATTTCTACTCAAGAGTAACGCCCAATCGTTTCGGCAGTGGGAACCTGGCGGACGATTGTTCAGTTGAAGAAATTGCGCCGAATCGTTTCATCAGAGCTATTGACTATGCCGAAACGTTTCGGCACTCTCGTAGAACACCGGGACAACTTCGAGTGAAATTCGGTCGACCTCGGGCACCCTCATTCCCGGTCCATGCGCCTAAATACGACGATCCACGGAGTTACCCCATGAGAGAGAAAACCCGTCCACGTCGCGCGGGTGCTGCTGCAGCGTGGTCGGCCACTGGTGGTTTGGTCGAACGGCCGGGATCGATTCCGGGAGCACCTGAGATCTGGGTCTACGCAGACAAGTTCTCCTACTTCGCCGGCGACACCGTCTCGGTGCGGGTTCACACCACCGCTGACGAATACGACATCGAGGTGGTCCGTGACGGCGCGCGCCCACAGAGCATCGTCAAGTACATCGGGCTACCAGGCAAACAACAGTCGACGCCCGACGACGCCTATGCGACCGGGTGTGATTGGTCGGAATCCGTTGCCTTCACCGTTGCACCGAATTGGGCTTCGGGGATGTACCTGATCCTGGTTCGAATGCGCCACGAAGGTGTGGTCGTCGAACGTGAGGGCTTCTTCATTGTCAAGGCACGCGAACCCGGGCACGCTGACATGGTCCTCATCCACACCACGAGCACGATGTTGGCCTACAACGACTGGGGCGGAGCCAACAATTTCCGTGGTGCCCCGGACGGTGTGGGCGACGTGGCGACACCGATTTCGTCGACGCAGCGTCCCGTTGCGCGCGGGATGTTGCGCAAACCCGAAGGTGCAGCGCGAAACATTCACACCGATATGCCGGGAATCGGATGGGCTCCACGGCACCCGCCGTACGAATGGGCCTGGGTGAACGGATACTCGCGTCATCACGCCGACGCATTCTGGGCGACGTACGAACGCCCGTTCACGGTGTGGGCGGAGGAGCAAGCGTTTCTCGTACACCACATCACCCAGCACGACCTACATGAGGATCCTTCAGCGCTGCGCGGATATTCGTGTGCCGTCGTCGTCGGTCACGACGAGTACTGGTCGTGGGAAATGCGTGATCGTCTCGACGTATTTGTCGAAGGAGGAGGCGGCCTGGCGCGATTCGGCGGGAACTTCCTGTGGCAGGTACGCATCGAAGGTGACGCGCAGATTTGTTACAAGAACCCCTTCGACGATCCCATACGAGAAGTAGATCCCACCCGCGTCACCACGGCATGGGATTCCCCCGAGATTGATCGGCCGGGCGCGTGGACGATGGGTTTGACCGCGATGGCGGGGGTGTACAACCGTTACGGTGCAACAACTCCGAGGTCATCCGGCGGCTTTACTGTATACCGGCCCGATCATTGGGCATTGAACGGAACCGACCTGTATTACGGTGACAACTTCGGAATCGCGCCGGTCTGTATTGCTGCCTTCGCAATGGACGGTGCGGACTACACGTTCAGGAAGGGTCTGCCGTACGCCACCGGCGCCGACGGTGCACCAGCGAATCTGGAAATCATCGCAATGGCGCCGGCAGTATCGGGGTCACGGGACAGCTGGAACGGCACCGTTCCGATTGCTGCGCCCTTCGCCGAGTTGTCGGGAATCTTCGAAAGTGCTTATGGGAGAGAACTCCCCGAGCATCTGCGCGAGTTCGAATACGGTTCGGGAATGGTGGCGACATATCAGCGCGGTCTCGGAACCGTTTTCAATGCCGGGACGACCGAGTGGGTCAGTGGACTGATTCACCGGGATCCTTTCACTGAACGAATAACCGCAAACGTACTGAATCTGTTTGCTGCGCAACTGTCGAGTTTCACTGAGGAGACAAACTGACGGCGGCGACCAGCGGTAGAGTTTGTTGCCCCGAGGATGATGGTCGAAAGATAATCCGTACGTACGTATGTATGGAGATATGAATTCGACTTGAACAGGGCTTTTAATCCAAACTGCCGTAGTCTTCGCCGTTCAGTTGGATGACGGGTGGGTACGGGGAGCTGCCGAACTTCGGCAGTCACGTGCGGATTTCCACGATCAGATCCGCACGTGACCTGGCCGCTGCGATCATGTCGGCGTTCGGTTGATCCACCCGTCTCACCCAGTCCGCGGCCGCTTCGGAACTCCTCCCGAAGCGGCTGTGGCGTTTCATCAACCGCTGCGTGCGTGTCGCCTCCGGAACCTCGAGGTACCAGACGGTGTCGATCGCCGCTCGTACTTGTGGCCAGCTGCCGTTTGGTAGGAGGAGATAGTTTCCCTCGGTGACGATCAGCGGTGTTCGAGGCTCGACAGCGGTTGCGCTGCCGATTGATTCGTCGATCTCGCGATCGAAGACGGGCGCGTACACAATGGAATCTGCCGATCGGAGGCGGTGTAGAAGCGCCGCGTATCCGTCGGCGTCGAAAGTTTCCGGAGCGCCTTTTTGTTCACGCCTGCCGAGTCGGTCGAGTTCCCGATTGGCAAGGTGAAAGCCGTCCATCTCGACGACGGTGCAGCGTGAGTCCAGTTTCTGCGAAATTGCCTGTGAAGCTGTCGATTTCCCGGCTCCAGGGGCTCCCGCGATGCCGAGAATGTATCGACTGTCGTCGGCGATCAGTGAAGCGGCGTGTGAGGCAAGTTGATCGAGCGTCAGCGAGACGGTCGGCGGTGAGGTCCTCACTTGTTGCTCCGATCAATCCGAGGGGCGGGTGCATCGAGAGTACGCCGGAGGTTTCGACCATTGACAGTCTGAATGGACTGTGAAACTGTGAGCCATGCCGCTCGGAAAGTTGGAGGTGAGACCGTGACCCTGCGCGATGCGCAGCGCGAAGCGACGCGCCACCGGATTCTCGATGCGGCAACGGATTTATTGATAGCGGACGGGTATTCGTCGCTGACGACGCAGTCGGTGCAAACCGCTGCCGGAGTCAGTCGGGGCGCTCTGCTGCACCACTTTCCGAACATGCAGGAGCTCACTGCGGCGTTGGTGTCGAACATCGTCGTGCGAAACGAGGCGGCGGTACGAGTTGCCATGTCTCGGCAGGATTCGTCGGTGGACACGATCGAGAACTCGATCTCCGCTCTGTATTCGGCGTTGACTCAGCCGCCGTTTCAAGCGGAACTCGAACTGTGGTCGGCGGCTCGCACGGATCCGGTCTTGGCGGAGGTACTCCGGGAATCGGAGCGAATCGCCGGACGGGATCTACGGCGAGTTGTCCACGACGCTTTCGGTCCCGAAATTGTTGCTTCCGAGAACTATTCCCAGATTGCAGATCTGACGGTGCTGATGCTCCGTGGTTTGGCGCTGTCCCGGGCAGTGCAGAAGAGCGACGCATCTGCGCGTCGTTCGATCAGTCAATGGGCAGGCGTCGTTCGCCTGCTCCTCACCCAGAACTAGCGCAACTCGTTTCGATCGAGGTGCGCTCTGTCGACAGGACCGAAGATGACGGATTTTGCGACTCTGAAATACGAGACCTCGAGCGGTAAGGCATATATCACGCTCAACCGCCCCGACCGGCTCAACGCGATCGACGACCGCATGCCGTCGGAGATTCGGCATGCGGTGGCAGCGGCCAATGACGACGACGATGTTCGCGTGATCATCTTGCAAGGTGCGGGTACTGCGTTTTGTGCCGGATACGATCTCAAGAAGTTTGCCGAGGGCGATCTCGACGGAAAGTGGAACCAGGGCCCGGTGTGGGATCCCATCAAGGACTTTCGCGGGATGAAGCAGAATACCGACGACTTCTTCACGCTCTGGCGATCGCTCAAGCCGACGATCTGCAAGGTCCAGGGATACGCGATCGCCGGCGGGAGTGACATCGCGCTGTCTTGCGACATGCTGATCATGGCCGACGACGCCCGCATCGGGTATCCACCCGCGCGTGTCTGGGGTTGCCCGACAACAGCGATGTGGGTGTACCGCCTCGGGGCCCAACGTGCCAAGCGAATGTTGTTGACGGGAGACACCATTGACGGTGTCACCGCCGCCGATTGGGGGTTGGCACTCGAATCGGTGCCCGCCGACGAATTGGACGCTGCGGTGGAGGCCTTGGCGGATCGCATCGCCGGTGTCCCGCTCAATCAATTGGCAATGCAGAAGATGATGATCAATCAGGCGTACGACAACATGGGATTGCAGGGCACCCAGGTGCTGGCAACTCTGTTCGACGGAATCACGCGTCACTCTCCAGAAGGGCGCTGGTTCAAGGATTTTGCCGAACGTGACGGATTCCATGCCGCGGTGCAGTACCGCGATTCCGGCCGCAAGATTCCAGACGGAGGCGGGCCGCTCCCCGCATCCGACACCCCTCCTCGATAGAAAGTGGATGTGAGATGAGCAGTGTTCTCGAAACGTCGTACTTCCCTGCTGACGTGTCGGACCCGATTGCGGAACAAACGGTGGGTGGGCTGCTGCGAGAGTGCGCCGCGGACTCGCCGAACCTGACAGCAATCAGAGAAGTGGTTCCGGCGCAATCGCATTCGCTGTCCGGGGCCGCTGAAACAGATCGCACCTGGACCTTCGCCGAACTTCTGGCGGAAGCGGAGGGATGTGCGCACTACCTCTTGTCGCAGTTCGACCGCGGCGACCGGATCACCGTTTGGGCACCGAACGTTCCGGAATGGATGATTCTGCAATACGGCGCTGGGCTCGCCGGGATGGTTCTGGTGACCGCCAATCCTGCGTTGGGTGCGGAGGAGCTGGCGTACGTCTTGTCGCAATCCCAGTCTCGCGGGCTCTTCCACACCGGAAAGTTCCGCGGCGGCGATATGGCGGCCGTTGCATCCGAGGCGATTTCGATTTCGGGAGAGGAAGTTCTCGCAGTCAACTTCGAGGATTGGGATCGTCAGGTTCGAGGTTGGGCGGGCGAACGGGGCGTACTGCCCGAAGTCTCTCCTGACGACAATGCGCAGATTCAGTACACGTCGGGGACCACCGGCGCGCCCAAGGGGGCGCTGCTGCACCACCGAGGTTTGGTCAACAATGCCGATTTCGTCAGTCGGCGAGGCAAATTCCCCGAACGCGGTTCGGTGGTTTCGGCCATGCCGCTGTTCCACACCGCCGGGTGCGGCATCCTGGTTCTCGGCGCGGCACAGCGAAGAATGTCCATCGGCCTGATCCAGTACTTCGATCCGACTGCGGTTCTCGATGCGGCGGAACGCTTTCACGCCGACGTGGTCAGTGGAGTGCCGACGATGCTGATCGCCATGATCAACGACGCCACCTTCGCCGGCCGCGATTTCTCGGCCTGCTCGGTGGTCGTATCCGGTGGATCGTCGGTGCCGCCCGAACTCGTCAGCACGGTGGAGTCGGCCCTCGGTGCGGGATTCAGCATCGTCTACGGACAAACCGAGGCCAGCCCCGTGATCACACAAACCAGTCCGGCGGACACGCCCGAAGACAAGTCGGAGACGGTCGGCCTCGCGTTGCCTCAGGTCGAGGTGAAGATCTCCGACGTCGTGACCGGGGACAGCGTCCCGCTCGGCGAACAAGGCGAGATCTGTGCTCGCGGGTACCTCGTCATGACCGAGTACTTCCGCAATCCGGAGGCCTCGGCCGCCACTGTCGACGAGGACGGTTGGTTGCATACCGGTGACCTGGGGACGATGGATCAACGTGGATACGTCCGGGTGACCGGCCGCCTCAAGGACATGATCATCCGCGGCGGGGAGAACATCTATCCGCGTGAGGTCGAGTCCGTGATCTTCACGCACCCGAAGATTCTGGACGTCGCGGTTGTCGGTGTCCCCGACGAGGTGTGGGGTGAGCGGGTCGTCGCCGTGATCCGGTGGAAGGACGAGTCCGACCAACCGACCGCCGCTGAACTGGTCGAATTCTGCACCGAACGACTGGCTCGCCACAAGGCACCCAAGGAGTGGTTCAGTGCGGAGGCGTTTCCACTGACAGGGTCGGGCAAGATCCAGAAGTATCGGATCGCGAGCTTGGTAGGCGAAGGCGCTTACGGGGTCGTCAGCTGATCTCAGCGCATAGCACGTCGAAGCGATTCTGTCTGGCTTATCCCCGTAAATCGCTTCGACGTGCCCTGTTTATCCTGGTGGCGTGAGTTCATCCCTCGGTGAGACCGGACACAAAGCCAACTCCAACCGCATTCGCGCCACAGCCTTTGCGTCGAAGGTGATGTCCGCGGCCGACGCGGTGAAGTTCATTCATCCGGGTGACACCGTCGCGATCAGTGGTTTCGCCAGTGCCGGTACACCCAAGGTTGTGATCCCGGCTCTCGCCGAGCGCATTCACCAGACCCGCGGCAACGGATCGAACTTCACGATCAATCTCCTCACCGGCGCTTCGGTGTCCACCGAGACCGAGAGACTGCTCGCGGAGGTCGACGGAATCGCGCTGCGCATGCCGTATCAGTCCGAGGCCACCGCACGTCGCCGGATCAACGACGGGCGCATGGACTACGTGGACATCCATCTCTCCCACGTGGCTCAGCAGGTGTGGGAGGGCTACTACGGCAATGTCGACGTCGCTGTGGTCGAGGTCGCGGGTATCACCGAATCGGGTGAACTGATTCCCTCCGCGTCGATCGGCAACAACAAGACGTGGCTCGACGTAGCCGACAGGGTCATCCTCGAAGTCAACTCATGGGTCCCCGAGGCGATGGAAGGTATTCACGACGTCTATTACGGCACCGCGTTGCCGCCGCATCGCAAGCCGCTCGAGATTATTCGTGTCGAGGACCGGATCGGCCAGACCACGTTCCGGGTGGATCCCGCGAAGGTTGTGGCCGTTGTCGAGACCAACTGCCGTGACAGTGCGAGCCCACTCACCGCGCCTGACGCCGTCAGCGAGGCGATCGCCGGCCACGTCCTGGAATTCTTCGACTTCGAGGTTCGTGCCGGACGGATGCCTGCCGATACGTTGCTTCCGCTGCAGGCGGGCATCGGCAATGTCGCCAACGCGGTGCTCGGAGGTCTCGATCGCGGGCCGTACCGAGGGTTGACCTGCTACTCCGAGGTCATCCAGGACGGGATGCTGAAGCTCATCAAAGACGGAACCGTCGCGCATGCGTCGTCGACGGCTTTGGCGCTCACCGAAGAAGGCATCGAGGAACTGACTGCGAACATCGACTTCTATCGCAATCACATCACGCTGCGACCGCAGGAGATCAGCAACCACCCCGAGGTGGTGCGCAGACTCGGAATCATCGCCATGAACGGCATGCTCGAGGCCGACATCTACGGCAATGTGAACTCGACGCACGTCATGGGGACGAAGATCATGAACGGAATCGGCGGCTCGGGAGACTTCGCCCGCAACGGCTACGTGTCCATGTTCCTGAGCCCGTCGACGGCCCGCGGCGGTGAGATCTCGGCGATCGTGCCGATGGTCCCGCACGTCGATCACACCGAGCACGACACTCAGGTGTTGGTGACCGAGCAGGGATTGGCGGATCTGCGAGGTCTGTCTCCGCGGCGACGCGCACGCCTGATCGTCGACAACTGTGCTCACCCGGAGTTCCGGCCGCTGCTCCACGATTACATCGCTCGCGCCGACGCTCAGCCGGGTGCGGGGCAGACTCCGCACCTCCTGTGCGAGGCATTCTCGTTCCATCAGCGGTACATCGACACGGGTTCGATGCGGCTTTCCTGACGCCGGGCAATGCCGCTGACAGTGAGAGAATGCGAACGTGAGCCGAACCGGGGTACCTGACGACGCCATACGCCGGGTCGCAGCGGCAGGTGCGGACGACGCCGGTGGCCTACCCGTCGAACTGCTGGGTGACTTCCTCGACGTGCTCAGCGACGCGGTTTGTGAAGGAAAACCGCTGCAGCGTCGTCAGCTGCATCGTTTCCGCGCCCGCGGTGAAGAAGCAGCGCAGCAGGGTGTCGCCCTGCGAGCCCTGCTCGATCTGTATCTCTCCTCGGCCTGGCGCCTGTGGCGTGAACTCCCCGCTGTTGTTGCGGCGCAATCGGATCCGACTGCCGTAGTCGCTGCCGGTGAAGTCATGCTGCGCGCCGTCGACGATGCCGTGGCCGAACTGGCCGAAGGATTTCAGTTGGCCAGGCGATCACTGGTCCGCTCGCAGGTATCGGCACGCCGCGAGTTCGTCGACGACCTGTTGACCGGCGGCGCTGACGTCGTCGGATTGTTGGGTCGTGCTTCAGGATTCGGACTCCACCTCAGCGGGCCGCATGCTGTGGCCGTGGTAACCGCTGCCCGCGAATTCACCGACGACAACCCCTTGGTGCGGGCCGTCGAACGTGCTGTCCTGGGCAGCAAAGGCGATGCCGACGCGTTGGTTGCCAGCAAGAGCGGAAAACTTGTCGTCGTTTTCGCGGCGCCGGATCGCGATGCAGTCGATCACGTGCTGGCGGGCATTCGATCGGCTCTCGGACCCGGAACCGACGACGACGGCCGCGTGCAGTTGCAGCGACGCGCGCTGAACGGCACCTGGCAGATCGCGGTCGGGCGTCCGCGCGCCACTGCTTCCGGCGTGGTGGCGTCGTACCGGGAAGCGCTCGACGCACTCGACCTGGCGCAACGCCTGTCGTTGGACGCGCGGGTCATCGATGCTCGTGACCTGCTGGTCTACCGGGTTCTGGTCAACGACAGGCCGGCGGTCACCGATCTGATCCACACCCTGCTCACACCGCTGCTCGAGGCGCGCGGCGGCGCAGGGCCGATGATCGACACATTGCTCGCGTACTTCTCCGCCGGCGGCAATACCGCGAAGACCGCCCGTGATCTGCATCTGTCGGTCCGCGCGGTGACGTACCGCTTGGACCGTATCCGTGAACTCACCGGCCAGAACGTCAACGACCCCAATGACAGCTTCGCCCTCCACGCGGCGGTACTGGGCGCCAAGCTGCTCGACTGGCCTGCCACCGAGCTGACCTGATCAGCTGGCGCGGGCCCGTTCCTCGTAGGCAGCGCGGGCTGCGGTGTCGACGTCGCCGAGAAACTGTGTCTCGACGCCGAACAGTCGACTCAATGCCTCGTACGGCCGCCGGGGGAAGAACCCCTGGGCCTGCACCAGTAGCCCGGACACTCGTGTAATGCGCACGCGTGGTCGGGGTTTGGTCATCAATCCGACTATGGCTTCGGCGATTTCCTCCGGCTGAACCTCGCGGAATCCCTTCATTCCCGAAGTGCCCGAGGTGAGTTGGGTGTTGGTGAGCGTCGGCAGTACGGACGAGACGTGTACACCGGTGCCACGAACTTCCTTGCGAACCGAATCGGTGAATCCCAAGACCGCATGCTTGGCGCCGCAGTACGTCGACAAACCGGGGCACGGGAGTTCGCCTGCAAGCGAAGCGATGTTGATGACGTGCCCGCGCCCCCGCGGCAGCATCCGGCGCAGTGCGAGCTTGGTTCCCGTGATCACGCCGAGGACGTCGATCTCGATGATGCGTCTGGTGACGGTGTCGTCTTCGTCGACGATCCGGCCCACCGGCATGATGCCTGCATTGTTGACCAGTACGTCGATCGGGCCGAGTTCACCTTCGACGGTGTCGAGGAAGTCGAAGAACGAGGCAGGGTCGGTGACGTCGAGACGCCCGAACGTCCGGATATCCAAATCCTTCGCCGCCTGCGCGAGAGTGGCTTCATCGATATCGCCGATCGTGACTGTCGCGCCCAGGCTGACGAGCCGTTTCGCGGTGGCGAATCCGATGCCCCGGGCGCCGCCGGTGATGACCACTACCTGACCGTCGAAAGGCTTGTTCATGTCGCGAAGGTCTCCAGAACTAGGGGGATGGGATTGCAGTGACGTGAAACTGCGGTGACGAAACTGCGGTGACGAAACTGCGGTGAGATGTGATTGTGGACCAGCCGAAACTGGGTTGCTAGGGCTCCTTGGCTGAACCGAAGCGGTAGATTTGTGACAAAGTCACAAATTGGATCCCAGTCGGAAAGGCGCCCATGGACACCTCGGAGTTGGATGGTTGGATTGCGAATCTCGCGCCCATCTATCTCCAACCCGAGGTGATCGACGGTTTCGTCCAACGCATCGACGACGCCATTGCCGCGGCAAATCCCGAGGTGGCGGCTGATCGGGAGCTACGACGCGATGTGGATGCAAGCACCACGGCGCAGCTCCGCGTCATCGTGGCCGCGATCGCGGGCGGTTCCGAGGAGGTCACTCCGCCGGCGGAGTCGATTGCGCTTGCACTCACCGTCGCTCGACGCGGTATGGATCTTCGGGTCCTTCTCAAGATCTACGGTGCCGGACGCCTCGCGATGCTGGGTTTCGTCGACGAGTCGATCGAGGCGCTGCCGATCGGTCCCGAACTCAAACGCGCCCTTCTGGTTCGGGTCTGGGGCTCGGCGATGAGGTGGCTGGAGGTGACCACCGAACTGTTGGTGGCGACGTATGCGCAGGAGCGGGAGAGCCTGGCGCGCGGCGCTTTTGCACGTCGGTCCGAGACGGTGCACGCGATTGTCGCCGGCGAAGCACTTCACTCCGACGAAGCCTCCCGGATTCTGGACTACCCGATGCGGCGCCACCACACCGCGTTTGTTCTCTGGACGGACGACACCGACCCGGCCGCGGACGTATTGGCCAGGTTGGACTCGTACGCACGTTCCTTCGTGGACGAATCCAAAGGGGAGCGTGTTCTCACTCTGCCTTCGGGCGCACGCGAGCTGTGGTCGTGGGTCGCGCATTTCGACAGCCGTGAGTGGGCGTCGCTCGATCGTGCTCGGATTTCGGACCTTCGTGTCGCAGTGGGGGCCGGCGGGTACGGGATGGAGGGATTCGCTCGCAGTCATCGCGAGGCGCTCGCCGCCCAGCGCGTCGCGGTCCGTTCCACGGGTTCGCCGGGCGTCACCGTCTACGAGGACGTTCAGGTTCCCTGTCTGCTCACCGACGATCTGGACGAACTCCGTGCGCTGGTGGCTCGGGAACTGAAGGGCTTGGCCGGCACGGACGGCGTCACGTCGCGGATCCGGAACACGGTCCGGGTCTACTACGAGAACAATTGCACCGCAGCCGCTACGGCCGCAGCCCTCGGTCTGCACAAGAACACCGTGCGGTATCGACTCGATCAGGCCGAAACACTACTAGGCCGCAGCGTGGACCAGCGTCGACTGCCGACGGAGTTGGCCCTCATCGCTCTGGAGAGCTACGGAGCCGCCGTCCTACCGAACCCATGACTCGCTACTGCATGTCGTCGAGCCCGGGGAGCGAGTAGCCGGAGTTGTCATCCCAATCGGCGGGGGTGTCGTCGAGTGAAACGTCCCAGTCGGCGTCAGGCACCGCTCGCCGGAGTTCGGTCAGAGCGTTGAACCAGTAGACGAGCGAAGGGATCACCTCGGTCGGATCGCTCGAGATCTTCGTCGAACCGTTGAGCAGAGTGTCGGGGATATCCGACGGGTAGAGGTCGAGGACCTCGGCGTCGAACGGAAATTCTTCGTTGTGAACGGCGATGAGTCGGTCGACTTCGGCCTTCTCGTCGTCGGTCAGCGGTGTGGTGCGGACGGCGGAGTAGTACAACGAGGTGCTCATGCTTGCCAGGCTAGAACAAGATGCCCTCCAAGAGTGGTTTCGGCTGCAAACCGCCCAAACTGCCGAGTTTCGGCAACTTTATGGTCAAAAGTCGTCGATATTTCGACCGGGATGGAGATAAGTCGGCAAGGAACACTGGAGAAGACGGCGAGACGGCCGTCCGAACTCAGTGAAGGAGCTCCCCGTGACCGCAGTCATCAGTGCCATTCGGGTAGGTGGTCAGCGATGAACGTTCCCATGTGGGCGTGGGCCGCGTTCGCCGCAGTCATCGTCGTCATGTTGCTCATCGACCTGCTCGCCCACCGCGGCGCGCACGTCATCGGCTTCAAGGAAGCGGCCTGGTGGAGTGCGCTCTGGGTCGGTTTGTCTCTCGTGTTCGCGGTGGTCGTCACCCTGACCTTGGGGGTGAACTCGGGCGTCGAATTCACAACAGCCTGGCTGTTGGAGAAGAGTCTGTCCGTCGACAACCTCTTCGTGTTCGCCCTGATCTTCGGATACTTCAAGGTGCCCCGTGAGTACCAGCACCGCGTGTTGTTCTTCGGTGTCATCGGCGCCCTGATCTTCCGCGGTATCTTCCTCGCCGCGGGCGTTGCAGTGGTCAGCAAGTTCACGGCCGTACTGTTCGTCTTCGCCGCCATCCTGCTCTACAGCGCTTACAAGCTGCTCAAGGACGACGACGAGAGCTTCGATCCGGGAACCTCGCTGGCAGTTCGCCTGCTGCGCAAGATCATGCCGGTCCGCGAGGAATACGCAGGAACCAAGTTCTTCGTCAAGGAAGCCGGAAAGCGCGTCGCAACACCGCTGTTCGCCGTCGTCGTCGCCATCGAGGCCGCCGACCTCGTGTTCGCAGTCGACAGTGTCCCGGCAGTGCTCGCAGTGAGTGACGATCCGTTCATCGTGTACTCCAGCAACGCGTTTGCGATCCTGGGTCTGCGTGCCCTGTACTTCCTGCTCTCGGGTCTGCTCGAGAAGTTCCACTACCTGTCCAAGGGTCTGTCGATCATTCTCGCCTTCATCGGCGTGAAGCTGATCATGCAGGCCAGCCACAAGGTGATCAGCACGTCGATCCCCGAGATCCCCTCGCTGGTCAGCCTCGCAGTGATCATCGTGGTGTTGGCGGGCTCGATCATCCTGAGCCTCAAGAAACCACTACCGGAGGAACCTGACGCCGAAGAGGTTGCGTCCGGTGACACACCGGTGGAACTCGAGAAGGCGGGCACTGACGCCGACGGCGAGAAATCGGGAATCGAGCTCGCGGCCGGTGAGCGCGACGACGATGACGACAAGGTCGATGCTCGCACTAGGGGCTGACGCCTGATCGGCTGAACCGAATCGAAAGGGAGACCACACAACGAGGTGTGGTCTCCCTTTTCGTTTCTCGCGTCTTCTCGCGGCCAAACAGACCACTGATCGGGAAGGTGTGTTCTCACTCGACCGCAGGCGATCTACCTTGGCGGATGCCCGACGTCCGAGATCAGGAGTGCACATGACAATTCACGCGGAAGTCATCACGATGCTGGCCACGCTCAACGCTGCTTTCCCGGACGTCACCAGCTTCGAGCCGTCGGAGCTGCGCGCTCTGCTTCGAAATCGACGAGCCCCGCTGGAACGGCTTCCCGATATGCGTGCTGTCGAAGATCTCGCAATCGACGGACCCGGGGGAGATCTGTCGATCCGCGTCTACCGCCCGCACACGTCCTCCGACGCTGTGCCGCTGGTCGTCTTCGCTCATGGCGGAGGCTTCGTGTTCTGTGACCTGGACAGCCATGACGAATTCTGCCGATCCATGGCGGAAGGTGTCGGCGCTGTGGTGGTCTCCGTCGACTATCGTCTGGCCCCTGAGCATCCCGCGCCGGCAGCACACGACGACGTCTATGTCGCATTGGAGTGGGCGGCGAAGCACGCGCAAGAGTACGGCGCAGACCCGAACCGGATCGTGCTTGCCGGCGACAGTGCGGGTGGCAATCTTGCTGCGACAGTTGCGATCGCAGCCCGCGATCGTGGAGGCCCGGCGGTCGCGGCGCAAGTTCTCATCTATCCCGTGATCGACGACGATTTCGACACCGAGTCCTACCGCCGTTACGGGACCGATCACTACAACACGACTACGGCCATGAAGTGGTACTGGGACCAGTATGCCCCCGAACGCCGAGATGACGCGCGGGTGATACCCACTCGGGCAGAGTCATTCGCGGATCTACCAGCGGCCGTCGTTCTGACAGCCGAGCTGGACCCGCCGTGCTCGTCCGGCGACGAGTACGCGAAACTGCTTGCCTCGGCCGGCGTCCCTGTGCAGCATCATCGCTTCGACGGGCTGTTTCACGGATTCCTCACCATTCCGTCGTTGTCACTCACAGAACCGGCACGCCGGAAAGCCTGGGCGATGATCCGTGAGGCGTCAGCCGCCGCTCGGTAGGACTTCGTCGCCCAGTTTGCCGAAGGTGTGGCAGACCCTGTCCCGCGCAATGACTTCGGTGCATTCGGGGTCGAACCATCGATCAACGACGCCCCAGTGGATCGGATGGTCGAGGTACTGGGTCTGCAGTGACGCGAGGTCGGTGAATTCCTGCTCCCACACGTGGGTCCACGGTGCTTCGTCGGATGCGTGGCACTCGTCCGTCGCCGCACTCACTCGACTGAGTCGCCAGGCCGCGATCGAGGAGATATGACCGGGCATCTTCAGCAAGTCGCTTTCGAAGCGTTCGATCGTGTCCTCGGGAGTATCGGGCGCGACGCGGATCAGCAGCGCCCGGTACACCCCGTTCGGCCCGGTGGCGCGCGAGCGACCTGCGGTCCCGGACGTGTACTCGGCGCCGTGAACTTGTCCGACGGCGGCGTGGTGAAGCCCGGCGTCAACGGCACCTCGAGAGGCCTGCCACGCAGCTTCGTCCTCGAACTGGAGATGCACGATCAGATCTCCGCCGTTGATGACGCCGGGCAGTGTGGCGGTGACGAGATGGCGAACTGCGCCCGACGATTCCGCCGCTGCTGCAATGGTGTTCATCGCATCGGCCCAGCCGTCCGATTCTGTGTCATCGGCAGTGAAGACCACCCGTGTGACGTTATACATCGGCAAGACTCTCGACGTCATCGGCAGTGGCAGCCATGGTGCGCGTTCGTTCGGCAATGAGCGGATTCATTGCGTCCCACCATTGTCCGAGGGCGGAGTCGCCTCGACTGGAACGCGTCATCGCCCACCAACCGGCGGTACCCTCGACGGCCCACGTGATCGTCACGACGTTCGACTCGTCCTCGGACCACAGCGGCGGACTGACAAGTACATTGTCGAGAGTCAGGTTTCGACGGCCGGCGTTGGGCAGGTAGCCCGTGCGCCATTCGTCGACGAACTTCTTCCCGCACCCGGGTTTCGTGACTATCCGATCGACCACGTAGAGCGTCTCACCTGCCATCTGCGCAGGCTACGGTGCGCTTAAGTCTCTGCGGTACTTTCGATCTCACGCAGCGGGAGATTGTTCCGAGGTGGCCGGGGACGGTACGGGGCGCAGACCCAGCCAGCCGACCAAACCGACGAGGGCGAAGGCCACTGCGGCGGTGACGAACGTGACGGTGAAGGCGGACTCGCTGGGCAACGTGGGTGTGCCCTCGGGCAGGTTGGCGATGGTCATCGAGGCGAGAATCGTGGTCACCACGGCACTGCCCATGGCGCTACCGGTGGAACGGGAGATCGAGTTGATTCCGTTGGCTATTCCACTCTGCCGATGCGGAACACTCGACATGATGATCGCGGGCATGGCCGCGTAACCCAGGCTGACGGCGGCGCCGATCACGATGCCCGCACCGATGACGGACGCGGTATGCGTGTGGTCGTATGCGAGCCAGGCGAACGGGACCGCACCACAGATCGCGGTGAGTCCCAGAACGAAGCGTGGTCCGCGCACTCTGATGAGGCGCCCAGCGATCGGTGCGGCGATCAGCGAGGCAATCGCTCCCGGCAGGAGGAATTCCACCGACGCGCGCAGAATGCTCGCGTCGAATCCGTATCCCGTGAGAGAGCGCGGAAGTTGCACGAGGTAGGAGATGCCGAGAAAGTTGGCGAACATCCCGAAGCCCACCATGACACCGGCCAGGTTCGCCATCATCACGGGCCGGTGGACGAACATCCGCATGTCGACCAGCGGTTCGTCGACGATCTTCTCGATCCAGACCCACACTGCGAACATCACGATCGAGGCAAGGAAAACACCGATGGTCAAGGGTGAGAACCAACCCCATTGGTGGCCTTGAGAAATCGACAACAGGAGTAGAAGGAGTGCAGCGCCCAGGCTCAGTGCACCGATGACGTCGACGCGGCCGCCGCTCTTGTGTTTGGTTGCGGGCACCAGCGTGATGACCGCGACGAGGGCAAGCAACGCGAATCCGGTCGCCATCCAGAAGGCGTTGCGGTAGTCGGCATCCGGAGCCGATGTGAGCAGCCCGGTGGCCACGAGGGCGAGGCCGCTGCCGAAGGCAAGGGTTCCGCTGACCAAGGCCATCGCGCCGGGAAGCTTGTGTGGGCGGACCTCTTCGCGCAGTACCGACAGAGCCAGCGGGAAGATGGCGGTGGCCGTTCCTTGCAGGACGCGTCCGAGAACGAGTAGCGGCAGATTGTGTGCCACCGCGGCGACGACAGAACCGATCACCATGACGATCAGAACGCCCACCAGCGTGCGCTTCTTGCCGTGCTGATCACCGTAGCGGCCGAGCAGGGGAGTGAAGACGGCCGCCGACAGCAGGGTCGCCGTGGTCACCCAGCTGATACCGGCCGAGGATGCGCCCAGATCGGACTGAATGCGTCCCAAAATCGGAACGGGCAACGTCTGCATCATCGAGACGATCATCGCGGCCAGGCTGAGGGCCGCGATGATGACGGCCTCGCGGCGCGGTGATACTACGACTGATGTATCCGGGGTGTCGCAGACGGTTGGCTGCGCAGCACTGTCGGTCGTCACTGAATTCGTCAAGGGGGTCCTTCTCGGGAATTACAAGAGAAAATGCTTAATGTGGCGAAGTAATTTTCTCTGGATGGTAAGTCCGCGAGATCGATCCCGTCAATGCTGGTCAGTGAGCCCCTGAAGCGTGCTTGGTGTAGTTCGGGCCAGTTCGGTGAGTCTCGGACTAGAAGGGGTAGACCGGGAGTGCGCTCTGCGCGGTCACCCACTGTGTTTCGGTGAAGGCATCGAGGTTTGCGCCGATGCCGCCGACGCGGCCACCGTTACCCGAAGACGCCATGCCGCCGAACGGGATGACGGCTTCGTCGCCGACAGTCTGGTCGTTGATGTGTACCAGGCCGGTGGGGATCTGTTGAGCGAGCTCGAGTCCGCGCATGGCATCGGAGGTGAGAATGCCCAGCGACAATCCGTACTCGGAATCGTTGGCTATGGCGACGGCTTGTTCGACGGTGGCGAACGAGGTCACCGGCGCGACCGGCCCGAAGACCTCGTCGGCGAAGGCCGGCGCGGTGAGCGGGGTGTCGGCCAGCACGGTGGGCCGGTAGAAGAGATCCTCGTAGGTGCCACCGGCAGCCAGTTTCGCTCCGGCCGCGATGCTTCCGGTGACCAGCGAGTGGATGTGGTCGCGTTGCTTGGCGTCGATGATGGGACCGAGTGCCACCTGACCGGTGAACGGGTCACCTACCGGAAGCTTGTCGGCGTGTTCGGCAAGGAGTGCGGTGTAGTCGGCGGCAATACTTTCGTGCACCAGTTGACGGCCGGTGGTCATGCAGATCTGTCCCTGGTGCATGAACGAGCCGAAAGCGCCGACAGATGCGGCTTTTTCGAGATCGACGTCATCCATGACGATCAGCGCGTTGTTGCCGCCGAGTTCCAGGTGCGCGCGCTTGAGGTGGCGACCTGCCAGTTCGCCGACAGCGCGTCCTGCGCGTGTCGACCCGGTGAATGCGATGACGCGAACGCTCGGATGAACCACGAGCGCCTCACCGGCGTCAGCGCCACCCGGGAGCATGCTGAACACTCCGGCGGGCAAGCCGGCTTCTTCGAAGATGCGGGCAAGAACCACGCCGCCACAGATCGCCGTCCGCGGATCAGGCTTGAGGATTACCGAATTACCCAGTGCCAGTGCGGGAGCGACTGCACGAATCGACAGGATGATCGGGAAGTTGAACGGTGCGATGACGCCGACGGTTCCGACGGGCACGCGACGAGAGAAGCTCAGCCGAGGTTGCTCCGAGCGCAGTACCTCACCGACGGGGTGTGCGGCCAATGCCGAAGCGTTGTAGCACTCTTCGGCTGCGGTATGTGTTTCCAGCCCGGCCTTGGCGGGGATGCTGCCCGCCTCGCGGATCACCCATTCGCCGATTTCGTCGGCGTACTGCTCGAACAGTTGACCGGCCCGGCGTAGAACGGCGGCCCGTTCGGTGTAGGGGCGTGCCGCCCAATCTTTCTGAGCTGCAGTAGCTTTTGTTGCAGCGGCGGCCACGTCTTCGGGAGTTGCCATGCCGACCGTCGTCAACTGCTTGCCGGTGGCCGGCTCGACGACCAAACGATCTTCGGCGCTGCCCGGGACCCATTCGCCGTCGAAGATCTTCGATTCCCACACCGGTTCGTTCAGCAAACTCGTCATGGCCGCTCCTCGATAAAGGGATGCAACTGCCCGCCGCATCACATGGTTGCCCACCACGTTGCTCGGTGAGGAGGCTGACCGCCATCACACTTTCACTCAGTGAAAGACGGGTTCATGGCGTCCTTGAGTGCTTGAATCAGATCGGCGAACTCGGTGGAGTGAGTAGCGCCGCTGCGGGTCACCCCCGAGACGGGAATTCGCAAGCGGCCGTGCGATTCTCGCATGAAGCTGATTCCGGCGCGTGGAGATTCGCCGGCGGTGATCGAATACAGCAGGGTCCAGGCGCGAGGGTTGGTGATCACGTCCAGCGTGGCGGTGTGATCGCTCGGAATTGCCGGGCCAAGTTGTACGCGTCGATCGATCTCGCGGAACGCGTCCTCGACCACCTTGTGAATGAGCACCTGGCTTTGGCGCGGCGGCAGGAGCAGGGGATAGGCAGCCAGGTCGTTGAGGTCGACGCTCTGCTGGCCGGCGAGGGGGTGCCGGCTCGACATGACGACCAGCAGGTCCTCGACGCCGAGGTCCAGTGGTTCGAGCCCCGGGCGGTCGACGCCGCCGCGAATCAGTGCGATGTCCGCGTCGCCGGAGGCCACGGCGTCCATGCGGTGGGCAAAACTCTTGATGACGAACTCGACGTCCAGGTCGGGGTGACGTTCGCGCACGTGTGCGATGGCGTCCAGCGTCTGAGCGGCGAAGCTCATGTTTCCGGTGATCCGGATCCGGGCGCGCGGGTCGCGGGCGACCGAGTACGCCATCGTTTCGAGGCTGAGGACTTGCTGCGCGATGGGCACCAGACGCGATCCTGCCGGGGCCAGGCGGACGGCTCGGGTCGAGCGTTCGAAGAGCGTCGCCCCGAGCTCCTTCTCCAGCCGTGCAACCTGATGGCTGATCGCCGACTGCGAGATGAAGCAGCGCTCGGCGGCGCGACTGAAGCTCAGTTCCTCGCTCACGACGAGGAAGTACTTGAGTTGGCGGAAGTCCATGAAGACAGCTTACTTATGAGCAATCGAGATAACAGTCTTGCGAATACTCCAGCTAGCTGGACCCGACCCATGATCAGTCCATACCGTAATAGTCATACTTTCAATTTGGTTGAGGAGTTTGTTGTGGATAGAACAGCTGCGGGTCGCGCCGACATCGACGCGACTGGACACGAGAAGACTCAGGTAGTGATCGTCGGTTCGGGCTTCGGAGCCCTCGCCGCGGCCAAGACTCTCGCGAAGTCCAAGACGCCGTTCGTTCTCATCTCCGCCACCACCGAGCACCTCTTCCAGCCGCTGCTCTACCAGGTGGCGACGGGTGTTCTGTCGGCAGGCGAGGTGGCTCCGCCCATCCGCACGATCCTGCAGAAGTACCCCAACGCCGACGTCCGGCTCGGCCGCGTCGTCGAGGTCAACGCCGAAGAGAACACCGTCGTCTACGAAGCCTCGGGTACCCGCCATACGCTCGGGTACCGCTCGCTCATCGCAGCCACCGGTGCCACGCAGGCGTACTTCGGTCATGACGAGTTCGAGAAGGTCACCTACAAGCTCAAGACCGTCGAGGATGCCGAGGTCCTGCGTAAGCAGATCCTGCGTTGCTTCGAAGAGGCCCACACCACCAACGACGCGCTGGTTCGTCGCAACCTGCTCAGCTTCGTTGTCGTCGGTGCCGGCGCAACCGGCGTCGAGCTCGCCGGACAGATCAAGGAACTGGCGCGTCGCTACTTCGCCAAGTCCATCAACAACATCAGCGCCGACGAGGTCACGGTCACCATGGTCGAAGGCGCCGGCGTCGCCCTTCCGGCCTTCGGTGGAAAGCTCAGTGAGTACACGCAGGCTTCGCTCGAGAAGTCGGGTGTCGAGGTTGTCCTCAACACCATGGTCACCGCCATCGACGAGCACGGTGTCACCGTGTCCTCGGCAAAGACCAAGGAAGAGAAGCGCATCGACGCCGAGACCGTCATCTGGTCGGCCGGTGTTCGCGCCAACGACTTCGCCGCGGTGCTCGGCGAGGCAACCGGTTGTGACACCGACCGCGCGGGTCGTCTGCTCATCAATCCGGACTTGACTGTCGGCGGATTCGCCAACGTCTTTGCCATCGGTGACATGACGTCGCTGAACGGTCTGCCGGGTCAGTCGCCCGTCGCGATGCAGGGTGGCCGTCACGCCGCGAAGATCGTGAACGGAAAGGTCAAGGCCGGAACGCCTTTCAAGTACTTCGACAAGGGCAGCATGTCGATCATCAGCCGATTCAGCGCTGTGTGTCGCGTCCGCAAGGTCGAGTTCAAGGGCACGATCGCCTGGTTCATGTGGTTGGCCGTCCACGTGATGTATCTGGTGGGCTTCCGCAACCGGTACGTCGCTGTGATGTCGTGGTTCGGTTCGTTCATCGGGCACCGTCGTCCGCACTTCCACTACGCGCAGGAGCCGATGAAGATCGAGGCCGCGCCGCCGGCGGTCGAACGCGAACCGGAATTGGCGCACTCCGCGTAGCTCCGCACCGCCTGAACACGTTTCGCCTGATGTCAGTCACAGTGGATTCTTGGTGGCACTGCCCTGTCACACTGTGTGAATGGCATCAGGCGACCGTTCGTTGATCGGCCGGGCATTCATCGTGCTCGGTGCCTTCGACGCGACGTCGCCGCGGTTGACGCAATCGGAGATCAGTCGTCGCACCGATCTGCCACTGCCCACCGTCCATCGACTGTGTGGGCAGTTGGTGGCTGAGGGCGCACTCGAGCGTCGGAGTGACGGCAAGTACCAGGTGGGAGTGCGGTTGTGGGAGATCGGCGCTCTTGCGCCCGGGGCACATGGGCTCAGGCAGGTGGCGTTGCCGTTTCTCGAAGACCTCTACGAAGTCACCCGAGAGAACGTGCAGTTGGTCGTTCGTGAAGGTACCGAGGCTCTGTACCTCGAGCGCTTGTCCTCGCGTAGCGCTGTCACCGTTGTAGGTCGCGCCGGCGGAAGATTGCCGCTGCACGCGTCGAGCGGTGGATTGATTCTCCTCGCACACGGCGGAACCGAGCTTCTCGACGACGTCCTCCGTGCCGGTCTCGAGTCGTTCACTCCCAAAACCATTACTTCCGAGCGAATCTTGCGAGCAACTCTCGACGAGATCAGACGCACCGGATTCGTGGTCTGTCGTGAGTATCTGAACGTCGGGACCCTTGCTGTTGCCGCTCCGGTCCGCGAATCCGGCGGCAATGTCGTCGCCGCGGTCTCGACAGTTGTTCCGGTGGAGCAGGATCCGGCCCCTTTACTGCCGGCTTTGGTCGCGGCCGCCCGTGGAATATCACGCGGGCTTGGCGGCGGCGGACTTGGATAGCTCGTATTCGGTCTTTCACTGAGTGAAATTGCAGCTGTTCAGAGGAGTGGTCGTGGTCGAGGGTGGTCTCAATCGTCACTCACCTCAGGAGTTCACTGTATGTCTTCTTCGCGCACCCAGGTCGGAATCGTCGGTGGTGGTCCCGCCGGGTTGATGCTCTCGCATCTGTTGCATCTGAAGGGAATCGATTCGGTAGTCCTGGAATGCCGCACTCGCGAAGAGGTAGAGGGCACCATTCGTGCCGGTGTGCTCGAACAGAACACCGTTGATCTCATGGTCGAGACAGGACTCGGTGACCGACTGAAGCGGGAGGGCCTCGAACATCACGGAATCGAGTTGCGATTCGGTGGGCGAGGGCACCGCATCGCCTTCGACGAACTGACCGACGGGCGCGCAGTCACGGTGTATCCGCAACACGAGGTGCTCAAGGATCTGATTGCGCGACGCCTCGCTGACGGCGGGGACATTCGATTCGGAGTGTCCGGCGCACAAGTACACGATCACGAATCGGATCGCCCGAGTATTACTTTCGTCGACTCGGACGGAGCCGAGCAGAAGCTCGAGTGCGCCCTGGTGGCCGGTTGCGACGGATCACGTACCGAAACGCGAAAGCTGATTCCCGAACCGTCGATCCGCACGGATCATTTCCGGCAGTACCCCTTTGCATGGTTCGGCATCCTGGCCGAGGCGCCGCCGTCATCGGAAGAATTGATCTACGCCAACCACGAGCGTGGCTTTGCGCTGATCAGCACGCGGACACCCCAGGTGCAGCGTCACTACCTCCAGGTCGATCCGAACGACTCCGTGGACAACTGGTCCGACGATCGGATCTGGGACGAGCTGCACATGCGCGTCGACGGTGAGGGGGCGGAGATCAAGGACGGCAAGATCTTTCAGAAGTCGATCCTCCAGTTCCGCAGCTTCGTGTGCGAGCCGATGCAGCACGGCAACCTGTTTCTTGCAGGCGATGCGGCGCACACCGTGCCGCCGACCGGCGCGAAGGGTATGAATCTCGCGATCGCCGACGTCTACGCGCTGTCGAACGCCATGGACAAATTCTTCACCTCGTCCGACCGAAAGATGTTGGACCGGTATACCGAAACGGTGTTGCCGCGCGTGTGGCGGACGCAGCACTTTTCGTGGTGGATGTCGTCGATGCTCCATCGCTTGCCAGACGACACCGGTTTCGGGCATCGCCGTCAGCTGGCCGAACTGGACATGGTCACGCGTTCGGTCGCCGGGCGAACGTTGATCGCCGAGAACTACGTCGGAACGCCCTTGGCGTAGAGGGGTGTTCGCAGGTCGAGTTGGATGAAATCAGGGGAGCGGGGTGCCTTGATGATGTACCAATTGCCATCCGATCGGTGTTCGACGCCACAAAGATGTTCGCCGCGCGCGACGCCTACCTCGGACTGAATCCCACTGGGTGAGGACGTAGCCGTCGTCGATGATTCGACCGGTCAGATTATGAACTTCGATGCCCTCGTCTATGGGTTCGTTCCGCAGTGATTCAACTGTGGACGCGACATTCCAGACGCTACCCGACGCGCCTATCTCGACGAAGTCCTCGGCAAGCAATGCAAGTACACGTGCACTGCTGCGCCTGCATTCGACAGTTTGCAATTCCCGCTCCAGGGCGAGGACCTCCCCGACGTCGGTTCCTGGGGTCATGAATGCTCCTCTGCGTACACACATGTCGGGGACGATGTCGATCGTGATCATCGCAGAGGTGGACGTCGAGTTCCCAACATTCGTTCTCGAAGGCTGTCGTAGATAGGAGCCGAACCTGCCAAGGTGGCTACGAAAACCGCTGCTGCAGTGGCCGCGAGCATCGGAACCAGCGTCGACGTCACCGCAGTCATCTCGACCACGATCACGATTCCGGTGAACGGAGCGCGTACTACGGCGCCGAAGAAGGCAGCCATGCCGACGGTAGCCATGGTGATCGTGAGTCCGGCGTCCACTCCGGGCACGAAGCTCGACAGCCCGGTGAAGATCGACCCCCAGAGTGCACCGAGTGCGAGTAGAGGAGCGAACAGTCCACCGGGAGTCCCGGCGGCGTACGACAGCGGGCCGGTGAAGAACCGAACCACCAAGTACAGCAGCAGAATCGGCAGAACGAAGGTCCTTCCGCCGACGATCATCTGTGCAAGGACGTCGCCGCCTCCACTGGCCAGCGGGTCGAGGAACAGCGTCAGGCCGATGACCGCGCCGATCGTTGCGGCGATGACGGTCGGCGGGATCCTGTCGAGTCGCGCTACGACGTCGAGTAGTCCCAGAATCAAGCGGTTGTACGCGATGCCCAGCAACCCCGTCAGTATTCCGAAGACGACGAACAGCGGCAGTAGTGCGAGTTGAGGTGTGGGCACGGTGCCGACCTCGAAATCAGGCTGATCGCCGATGACGATTCGTGCACAGCCCACCGCGACCGAAACACCGAAAAGCGTTGGCAGCACGGTGCGTAGCCGGAACGAGTGCGTCACTTCCTCGCAGACGAACAGTGCGCCGGCGATCGGCGCGTTGAATGCGACAGCGAGTCCTGCTCCGGCCGCGGATGTTTGCAACATGGCGACATCCGGTTCGGAAAGGCGGGCCCGTCGTCCCGCTTCTGCACCGATCGCCGCGCCCATGTGGACGGTGGGGCCTTCACGGCCGAGAACCAGACCGGAGCCGATCGCCAAGAGACCGCCGATGAATCTTGCAGGCACGAGATTGATACCCGGAGGTTTCGCTTCGCCACGGGACACCGCCTCGACATGCTGGATACCGCTTCCCTTCGCGAGGGGAACTCGTCTGACGATCAGTACGGCAAGCACGGTGCACAGGGCCACCAGGAGTACCGGCACGAGCCACCCGACGTACGGAACGTGATGCGCCCAGTCGACGATCGTCCGACGGAGTTCGTCGGCCCTGATCAGGCACCAACGGAACGCGCCGCCGACAAATCCGACCCCGACACCGGCGACCGCAGCGAGTAGACACAGCAATCCCAGTCCGCGGTTGGAGTCGCGCGGTTCGGTGCCGACATCGTCCTCGGTCATCGTGATCAGCCCTACCTGATGGTCACAACTCTCGACAGGTGAATTGAGCCTCCCTCACGTTGGACGGTAACCCATCCCGCTACCCGCAGTGTCGGATCGAGGTTGTGCGGCCGAGTCACAATTCGATAAGCAGGCTGATTCCGAGAACTGCCATCATCAGGGCGATCAGAGCATCGAGAATCCGCCAGGCGTTGGGTTTCGCAAAGAGCGGCGTGAGTAGACGTGCGCCGTAACCGAGGGCGCCGAACCAGACCACACTTGCCGTGATGGCACCGGCCGCAAACCACCAACGTCCGATTTCGCCGCGACCGTTGGCAATTGAACCCATGAGCACCACGGTGTCCAGGTACACGTGTGGATTGAGCCAGGTGAGGGCCAATGCCATCGTGACGGCGGTAAGCCTCGACCCGTTTCCATGTTGATCCGGTGCCAACGTCTGGGGTCGAAGCGCCCGTTTGGCGGCGAAGATCGCATAGCTCAGGAGGAAAACGGCGCCGGCGATACGAACGAACGTGATCAGCGACGGTGCGTGTTCGAGGAGGGTCCCGATTCCGCTGATGCCTGCAAGAATCAGAATTGCGTCTGACAACGCGCACACTGCGACGATCGGGAGTAGATGCGATCGAGTCAGGCCTTGGCGAAGAACAAACGCATTCTGGGCGCCGATTGCGACGATCAAGGACAGTCCGACCCCGAAACCGACGAGGGCCGACGCAGGGTCGTTGGTGCTGAGCATGGTGTCGAGCCTGCCGCTCAGATTTCAATCAGTCCAGCTAATGATTCTTAGGATGCATCAGAGTAGCTTCAGATTATGTTGGATTTCGAGCAGTTGAGGGCATTGCACGCTGCGGTCGACGAGGGAACCTTCGAGGCGGCGGCGCGGAAGTTACACATCACGCCTTCGGCGGTCAGTCAACGAATCAAATCTCTCGAGACCTCGGTTGGCCGGATCCTGGTGCAGCGCACCAAACCCATCCAGGTCACAGATTCAGGGAGAGAAGTCCTGCGGCTTGCCCGTCAGATAGACGCCCTGTCGCGTGACACCGTGCGAGAACTCGGTTTGGAAAACGGTTCGAACAGCTTCGCCCGCGTCTCGATCGCGGTCAATGCCGATTCGCTGTCCACGTGGGTTCTCGGGGCCCTCGCGGAGTTCACGCAAGAAGTCAGTTTCGATTTTCATCTCGACGATCAAGACCACACCACCGAACTGCTACGCGACGGTTCGGTCATGGCTGCCGTCACGTCTGTCGCGTCACCGATTCAAGGGTGTACCTCCAGTCGGTTGGGCATCATGCGGTATCGGCCGATGGCGAGCGCAGAGTTCTGCCGTCGTTGGTTCGCAGATGGTGTTACGGCCGAATCCCTTTCGGAGGCACCGCTGGTTGTGTTCAATCGCAAGGATCTGCTGCAGGATCGGTACCTCGATCAAAAGATCGGCCACCCGGCAGATCCGCCTCGCCATCTTGTTCCGTCATCGGCAGACTTCGCGGACGCCGTCAGGCGGGGATACGGCTGGGGATTGATACCGGACCTGCAGCGCGGCGACGACGATCGATCCGGGGTGCTGATCGGATTCGATCCGGACTTCGTGGACGACGTTCCGCTGTACTGGCAGCAGTGGAAACTGTCGTCACCGGTCTTGCGCCGGATCTCCGAGGTGGTGACCCGCCGCGCCCACGAGGTGTTGCATCAGCCCTCGAGCTGATGAGCACCGCACCTGCCGTGTTGTGCTCGGGGAACAAAGAACCTGGATAAGTTGATCCCCTGGGACCGTTTCTTCGGCCACAGGACGCCGATAGTGTTTTGAGTCACACACGAATGAAAGGTGCTGACTCTCGTGGCGGACATCGGATATCTGGCTTGGGATCTTGCAGAGAAGTACGGGAAGAAGCCGTGCCTGCGGGACGACCACGTCGAACTCACGTATGAGGAGTTCGCAGATCGCACGGAAGCTGTTGCTGCGCAATTGGCCGGACTCGGAATCGGACTCGGCGACGTGGTGGCGGTCATGCTGCCCAATCGCGTCGAGTTGCTGATCGCGATCATGGCCGCCTGGCGTATCGGTGCTGCCGCTACCCCCATCAATCCGATGTTCACCGCGAACGAAGCGGATTACCAGATCGCGGACTCCGGGGCCGAGTTGGTCATCACCGCCACTGCCGACGCGCCCTCGGGTGGCCGTGCGGTGTTGGTCGTCGACGATCTTGCGACAGCGCCGCCGACGGACCCTCGGCCCGGAATCGATGTTGCAGCAGACGATCTGGCTCTCCTCATCTACACCAGCGGCTCCACCGGACGGCCCAAGGGAGTGATGCTCACGCACGCCAACCTGCAGTTCATGGCTTCGTCGATGGGCAAGAACATCGGAGTCACGGGCGCGGATCACTGTCTGTTGATTCTGCCGCTGTTCCACGTCAACGCGATCTGCGTCAGCGTCTTGACGCCCTTGCTTGTCGGCGGACAGGTCAGTGTCACCGGGAAGTTCTCGGTTTCGAGATTCTTCGACGACGTTGCGAGGCTTCGCCCCACGTATTTCTCGGCAGTGCCGGCAATCTACGCGATGCTGACCTCACAGCCGGAAGACTCCTCCATCGACACGTCATCCTTGAGGTTTGCCGTGTGCGGTGCGGCGCCGATCAGCAAGGAACTCCTCGACCGCGCGGAGCAGCGCTTCGGTTTCGTGATCGTGGAGGGTTACGGACTTACCGAGGGGACTTGCGCTTCGGCCTGCAATCCTGTGGACGGCGTGCGCAAACTCGGTACGGTCGGACCGGCGTTGCCGGGCCAGCAGATTGCCATTCTTGCCGAGGACGGAACCTTTGCTCCCGTCGGTACTGCCGGAGAGGTGGTCATCAAGGGCGACAACGTGATGCGTGGCTACCTCGGCAAGCCGGACGAGACCGCGAAGGCGGTCAGGGACGGTTGGTTGTACACCGGTGACGTCGGAGTCCTCGACGAGGACGGCTACCTGACCCTCGTCGACCGCATCAAGGACATGATCATCCGTGGGGGAGAGAACATCTACCCGAAGGAGATCGAAAACTCGCTCGCTACACATCCTTCCGTGCTCGAGGCCGCCGTCATCGGCGCTCCGCACCAGGTCTACGGAGAGGTGCCAGTTGCCTATGTCGTTGCCTACCCCGATGCACCCGTCACCGAAGACGAACTGCTCGAACATGTCACGGCCTTGCTCACCCGAGTAAAGGTGCCAGTGGCGATCTACGTCGTCGATGCGCTTCCCCGAAACCCGGTGGGCAAGATCGACAAACCCGGAATGAGACGAGCGTTGAGCGCAACTCCCGCTCACTAGTCACTTCCCCGTAGTACCAGCACAACTCGACGACGTCCGTCGAGTCGATCCGTCATGCCCACATTCCGTATTTCAGGAGCACATCATGGGATTCAAAGAAGGAAACTTCCCTCCCGTCGATCCGGCAACGTTCATGGACAAGCCGTTTCTCGAGCGTCTGCGTGACATGTCCACGCACTGGGTGGATTACGGCTTCGGTACGCCGAAAATGGTCCACACCGTCTACATCATGAAATTGTTGTTCCTCTACCTGGCAGCTGGAACAGCCGTTGCCACTTTGACTTCCGGCCTCTCGTGGTTCGACGTCGGTTCGTGGTGGAACCAGCCGATCGTCTACCAGAAACTCATCATCTGGACGATGATGCTCGAGATGCTGGGCTTGGCAGGATCCTGGGGACCGCTCGCCGGCCACTTCAAGCCGATGACCGGTGGAGTTCTCTACTGGATTCGCCCCGGCACGATTCGCCTGCCACCGTGGCCGGGCAAAGTGCCGCTCACCTCGGGTGACTCCCGCTCGGTGTTCGACGTTTTCATCTATGTCGCCGCAGTCGCCAATCTACTTGTTGCCGCGGTTCTTCCGGGAGTTCACACCACAGGACTCGATTCGGCCTTCGCTGACAGTGCCGGACTCGTACGTCCGACGGTCTTGTACTCCTTCCTGGTGCTCATGGTGATTCTCGGGTTGCGTGACAAGGTGCCCTTCATCGCTGCACGTAGCGAGCAGTACCTGCCGGCAATCTTCTTCTTCACGTTCCTGCCTTTCGTCGACATGATCCTGGCGCTCAAACTGCTGATCGTCATGGTGTGGATCGGAGCCGGTGTCTCGAAGTTCGGTCGCCATTTCTCGCTGGTGGTTCCCCCGATGCTCAGCAATACACCGTGGATCCCGTCGAAGAAGATCAAGCGCGCGCATTACCGGAACTTCCCGGAAGATCTTCGGCCCTCGCACCTGGGCGGCGGCGTCGCACACGTGGCCGGAACGATGGTCGAAATCGTCACCCCGTTGATACTGCTGTTCTCGACGAACAAGACTCTCACCATTCTTGCCGTGATCCTCATGGTCGGATTCCACCTGTTCATCGCGTCGACCTTCCCGTTGGCCGTTCCGCTCGAATGGAATCTTCTGTTCGCCTACGCCTCGGTCTTCCTGTTCCTGGGCTTCCCTGCGTGGGACGGCTACGGCCTCGGCGCTATGTCCTCTCCGTGGATCACCGCGGGAATCATTGCAGCCCTTGCCTTCTTCCCGATCCTCGGAAACCTCCGACCAGATCTGGTGTCCTTCCTGCCGTCGATGCGTCAGTACGCCGGCAACTGGGCATCCGCGACGTGGGCATTCGCTCCGGGCGCCGAAGCCAAGATCGACCAGTACATCAAGCGTCCGTCGCCGGATACGCGCAATCAGTTGATGACGATGTACCCCGAGGACGTGTCCGACGTCGTTCTGCATCAGCTGTTGGGCTGGCGTTCCATGCACAGCCAAGGGCGTGCGCTGTTCTCTCTGATGATCAGACACCTCGGCGACGACATCAACACGTATTCGCTGCGCGAAGCCGAGTTCATGTGCAACTCCATCGTCGCATTCAACTTCGGTGACGGCCACTTGCACGACGTGAAACTGATCGCCGCTATTCAGCGTCGCTGCAATTTCGCACCCGGTGAGTTCCTGGTGACCTGGATCGAATCGCAGCCCATCCACAAGGGAACACAGGAGTACCAGGTGATCGATGCGGCTCTCGGTGTCATCGAACGGGGTACTTTCAAGGTCGCCGACGCAGTCGCCGAACAGCCATGGTTGCCGAACGGGCCCATTCCGTTCGACGTTCAGTGGACACTGGACGTACGGGCCGACCGCGCGGCAACAGATCCGCAGGTTGTCTCCGAGCCGAAGATGCGTACGAGGGTCAGCGGTAGCGAGCAAGAGGTGAGTAAGTGACAAAGGCCGTAGTCGTCGGCAGCGGGCCCAATGGGCTCGCTGCCGCGGTACACCTTGCACGTAGTGGTGTTGACGTGCAGGTACTCGAGGCCGCCGACCAGATCGGCGGAGGCACCCGATCCGGTCCGCTCGACGTGCCGGGGTTGATCCACGATCACTGCTCGGCGTTTCACCCGATGGGTATCGGCTCGCCGTACCTGTCCAAACTGGACCTCGAGCGGTACGGGCTGATCTGGCGCTGGGCAGAGGTGGACTGTGCGCATCCGCTCGACAACGGCGATGCCGGCGTTCTGTACCGCTCGCTGGAGCAGACGGCGGCGGGACTCGGCGCGGACGGACCCCGATGGCAACGCATGTTCGAGGATTTGTCGACGGGGTTCGACGCTCTGGCGTCCGACCTGATGCGTCCGATCGTCAACGTTCCACGCCATCCGCTGCGGCTTGCGGCTTTCGGTCCGCGAGCGCTGCTTCCGGCTACGGTGACCGCGAAGTTGTGGAAGACCGACAAAGGAAAGGCTCTCTTCGGCGGGGTTGCCGCGCACGCCTTCTATCCGCTCAACCGTCCGGCTACATCGGCGGTGGGATTGATGATCACCGCGGCTGGTCACCGCTACGGTTGGCCGGTTGCCGAGGGAGGTTCGCGTTCGATCACCGACGCCATGGCCGCGATGCTCCTCGATCACGGCGGCAAGATCGACACCGGCGTTCGGATACGTACGGCCTCCGAGATTCCTGACGCCGATGTTGTTCTGCTGGATGTCAATCCGGGGGGTGCGCTCGAAATCCTGGGCGATCGACTCCCGGGCCGAGTGGCGAAGGCCTATCGAAAGTTCAAGCAGGCTCCCGGAGCATTCAAGGTCGATTTTGCGATCGAAGGTCATGTACCGTGGACCAATCAGGATTGCGCTCGGGCCGGAACTGTCCATCTGGCAGGTGGTTTCGACGAAATCGTGGCAGCTGAGCGTGAGACGAATTCAGGCCGTATGCCGGACCGACCGTTCGTGCTCCTCGGTCAGCAATACCTGGCTGATCCCACCCGCTCGGCCGGGAACGTCCATCCGTTGTACGCCTATGCGCACGTGCCTCACGGCTACAGCGGCGACGCGACGGAGGCGGTCATTCGTCAGATCGAGAGGTTTGCGCCAGGATTCCGGGATCAGATCGTCGCGACGTCGAGCAGTGGTACAGCTGATCTGGCACAAGACAATCCGAATCAGGTAGGAGGCGACATCATCGGAGGTGCGAACACCGAACTGCAGGTTGTCTTGCGTCCGCGCGTCGCAGTCGATCCGTACAGCACTGGGATCGAGGGCACTTACCTGTGCTCGGCCTCGACCCCGCCGGGTGCCGGAGCACATGGAATGTGCGGGTACAACGCGGCAGAATCGGCACTGAAGTACCTGCGGCGGAAGGGTGCAGAGGTTCTGTGAGTAGTCCATCGCACAAGGAGCGAGGCGCCGGAGCAATGCGGCGTCTCGCCCGAGTGCCTGCAGCTGCAGAGCCGGAAGTGCTTGCCGTGGTTGCCGAGTTGGCGCGACGACTCGACGAGCGCAGCGCCGATATCGCGCGTGAGATGGCCTTCATGATGGCTCACGAAATCGACCAATTGGATGCAGACGCCAAATTGCTCGAAATGCTCGAGGCCAGCGTGCAGGGAAACATCACGACGATCATCCACGTATTGGCCAACGACATTCCGATCGATCATCTCCAACCGACTACTGCCGCAGTTGAATACGCTTTGCGTCTGGCGCAGCGAGACGTTCCGTCCAACTCTCTCGTTCGGGCCTATCACATGGGCCAAGGCGATCTGATGCGGATCTGTCACGACGAGATCAGCACACTGGATATTCCGGCGCGACTGACTTTGGCTGTCCTGAAACACACTTCGGACGTGGTCTACAGCTACATCGACTGGATCACGCTCTACGTCTTCGACGCGTACGAGCGGGAGCGCAGTCGATGGATGGCAGCGCAGGGAAACCTCCATTCGGCCGCGATCCATGCCCTTCTGTCCGGTACCAACGCAGATACCGCTGCTTTCGAAGCGGAGACCGGATACCGCCTTGGTCAAAACCACGTCGCCTTGGTGGTCTGGTCGACGTGGGATGCGGACGTCATGGGCATCAACACGCTGGATCGACTCGTACGTGATCTCGGCGCAGCGGCGGGAGCGGACAAGCCGCCGATCATCACCGCCATCGATCGACGCACGGTGTGGGCGTGGCTGCCCTTCGGTCGCCGGATTCCAGCGCCGGATGCGGACGTTCTCGCGGCCGCAGTGCCGTTGGACGGTGGAGCGCGGGTGGCCATCGGACTGCCGGGGTCGGGGGTCGACGGTTTCAAACGATCTCACGAACAAGCCACTGCCGCCTATTCAGTTGCTGCCGTCCCGGATACGCCACAGCGACCCGTGGTGAGTTTCGGGGACCGCGGCGTCGCCGTGGTTTCGCTTCTGTCGGAGAACATCGATTCTACGAAGTCATGGGTCTGGGAGGTGCTAGGCCCGTTGGCGGACGATACGCCTTCTGCTGCGTCCTTGAGGACGACGTTGAGTGTGTACTTCGCCCACGGAGAAAGCCATCTGCACACTGCCAATCATATGAATCTGCACCGGAATACGGTGAAGTATCGCATCAACAAGGCGCTCGGCGATCCGGTCGCTGCGGGCCGAGACAAGTTGGATCTCGCTCTGGCCCTGCAGGTTTGTGAGTTGTTGGGCAGATCGGTCTTGCGCCCCGCCCGAACGTCGTGAGTTGTGGACGCTCCACGGCCTCTGGGCTCCGTATCGGGTTTTGATGTCCGATGCGGAGCCTGGCCGTGTTCTGTTGTGCCTGAGGTTCGTCCTCAGGTTGTGAATGTGGTGTTCGCCGGCCGCGGGTGCCGCTGCGGGTCGATCGAGGGCGGTGGGATGAACCAGGGTTTGTTGTCGACGCCGATCCGGATTTCCCATTTGCCGACGAACCCGGATTTGCGGTGCATCAGCCGGTGATGTGAACGGCACAGCAGGACGAGGTTGTTCATCACGGTCGGGCCGCCGTTGGCCCAGTGCCGGATATGGTGTGCATCGGTCCAGGCGGGCACACACGTGCATCCGGGGAACGCACAGCCTTTATCTCTCGCGATCAGCGCGACGCGTTGTTCGGCGGTGAGCAACCG
>NZ_JBEUOQ010000020.1:0-96595 GCF_040489275.1 Rhodococcus baikonurensis
AGCGCGCTCTTTTCCTCGGCCAGTGGGGCCTTCGCGGTCAGCGCAAGGGCGACGGTCCGACGTACGAGGAACTGGTCGAGTCGGAAGGCCGTCCGAGGCTTCGGTACTGGCTCGATCGGTTGACGTCCGAGGGCATCCTCGCGCACGCCGCCGTTGTGTACGGGTACTTCCCGGCGATCTCGGAGGGCGACGACGTCATCGTGCTCACCGAGCCGAAACCGGATGCACCCGAACGATTCCGCTTCACCTACCCGCGTCAGCACCGCGACCGCTTCCTGTGCATCGCGGACTTCGTCCGCTCGCGCAAGGACGCCGAGGCAACCGGTCAGGTCGACGTTCTCCCGTTCCAGTTGGTGACGATGGGTCAGCCGATCGCGGACTTCGCCAATGAATTGTTCGCGTCGAACTCGTACCGTGACTACCTCGAGGTTCACGGAATCGGCGTCCAGCTCACGGAATCTCTGGCCGAGTACTGGCATCGGCGCGTTCGTGAAGAGCTTGTGCTTCCCGAGGGTCACACCGTCGCGGAGCAGGATCCCACCGAGGTCGCCGGTTACTTCGACCTCGAGTACCGCGGCGCTCGTTACTCGTTCGGATACGGCGCGTGCCCGGATCTCGAGGATCGTGCCAAGTTGGTTGCGTTGCTCGAACCCGAGCGAATCGGCGTCGAACTGTCCGAGGAACTGCAGCTGCATCCCGAGCAGTCCACGGACGCCTTTGTCCTGCACCACCCGGAAGCAAAGTATTTCAATGTCTGAGTTGTTGACCGAAGTATCCGAATCGACCCTCGGTGGTGTGCTGTGGGACATGGACGGCACCCTGCTCGATTCGGAGAAGCTGTGGGACATCGCGCTTCGTGAGCTGTCCCTACGCCTGGGCGGACCGATGACGGAAGCGACACGCGTCGCCGTCATCGGCGCGTCGAGCCCCTTCGCCTTGGCGACGGTGTTCGACGCGCTCGGCTTGGAGAAGCATCCCGATGCCATCGCCGAGGCGAAGGACTGGATGTACACCCGCGTCGGCGATCTGTTCGAGGACGGCGTGACCTGGCGGCCGGGTGCTCGCGATGCACTGTCGACCGTGCGTGACGGTGGTTTGCGTTCCGCACTGGTCACCAACACCGAGCGAGTACTGGTCGATCGGGCACTCGGGATGCTCGGCCGTGAGTTCTTCGACCACTCGGTGTGCGGCGACGAGGTCCCCAACGGGAAACCGGCGGCGGATCCGTACCTGCGCGGCGCGCACCTACTCGGGCTCGAGCCGTCGCAGTGCCTCGCGATCGAGGACTCGCCGACCGGCACGGCGTCGGCCGACGCTGCGGGTTGCGCGGTGCTCGTCGTTCCGTGTGAGGTCGATGTCCCGGCCGGCCCTGGACGCGTGTTTCGAGAGTCTCTGGTGGACTTGTCCATTCACGATCTTCACGACGTTCACTCGAGCGCGGCACGTTAGGCTGGATTTGCTGTGGCTATTCCGAAAATTGTTCTCTTCTACCAGTTCACGCCGTTGGCGGACCCGGAAGCGATCAAGCTGTGGCAGCACAGCCTGGCCGAGTCCAACAACCTCACCGGCCGAATCATCGTCTCGCCTCACGGGATCAATGCGACGGTCGGTGGAGACATCGAAGACGTCAAGCGATATGTCCGCGGTACGCGTGGCTACGAGCCCTTCCGTACCGCGGACATCAAGTGGTCGGACGGACTCGGGAACGACTTCCCCCGTCTCAGCGTCAAGGCCCGCTCGGAGATAGTGACGTTCGGAGCCCCCGACGAGCTGCAAGTCGACGAGAACGGTGTTGTCGGCGGCGGAGTTCACCTGGCACCCAAGGAACTACACGAACTCGTCGACAGCCGCGGTGACGACGTCGTGTTCTTCGACGGGCGCAATGCCTTCGAAGCCGAGATCGGTCGTTTCCGAGATGCGATAGTTCCGGACGTCGCCACCACTCGCGATTTCGTCGACGAACTCGACAGCGGCAAATACGACCATCTCAAGGGCAAAGCCGTAGTCACGTACTGCACCGGCGGCGTGCGATGCGAGGTGTTGTCTTCGCTGATGCGCTCACGTGGCTTCGACGAGGTCTACCAGTTGGACGGCGGAATCGTCCGTTACGGCGAAACTTTCGGCGACCGCGGTCTCTGGGACGGTTCCCTGTACGTGTTCGACAAGCGGATGAACATCGAGTTCTCATCCGAAGCCAAGACACTCGGCGTGTGCGTCGATTGTGGTACTCCGACACCGCGGTACCGCAATCGGATCGACGGCGACGGCCGAACGCTCGAATTGCTCTGCGAGAGTTGTTCACCAGACCTCGAGCAGGACTGAGCAGTGTCCAAGGCTCCGTTGCCGATCCGAAACGGTCTCGGACCTGACCGGCTACGGATGCCGGCGGAGTCGTCGGCGCGTACCGTCCTCGAACACCTGATCGGCGAGCACCCGGGGGAGCGGGACCTGTGGACGGGCCTCGTCGACGCCGGGGACGTCGTCGACGAGCACGGGCGGAAGATCACGAGCCGAACGCCCTATCAGCCGACCCGTTTCGTGTACTTCTACCGCGAGCCGGCGCCCGAGATTCCGGTACCGCACGAGATCGAGATCTTGTACCGCGACGACTCGATTCTCGTGATCGACAAGCCGCACTTCCTGGCGACCATTCCGCGGGGAGCGCACATCGTCGAAAGCGCCGTCGTGCGACTGCGTCGTGACTTGGATCTTCCTGATCTTGCGCCCGTTCACCGCCTCGACCGAATGACGGCGGGTGTCATCGTCTTCACGGTGACACCGGACCTACGACGGCCGTACCAGGAACTTTTTGCCGAGCAGCGGATCGTCAAGGAATACGAGGCGATCGCAGGCTTCGATCCGGAACTGACTTTCCCACGCACGGTGCTTAGCCGCATCAATAAAGTTCACGGCGAGATGACGGCTACCGAGATCGACGGCGAGCCGAACAGTGAGACCTCGATCGACCTGATCGAGGTGATCACCGACTCGGCCGGCCGGACTCTCGGGCGATACAGGTTGCTCCCACGGACCGGCCGGACCCATCAGCTTCGCCTGCATCTCAACTCGCTGGGCGTCCCGATCGTCGGTGACAATTACTACCCCGAGTATCTGCCTGCGGTGCCCGGCGACTTCTCCACGCCATTGCGATTGTTGGCGAGGGCACTCGAGTACCCGGATCCGATCACCGGGCAGACCCGCAGATTCGTGAGTTCGCGCACCCTCGACGCAGGCCTGTGAACACCGCTGTTCGTGGGGGTGTGAAAACCGCTTCCGTCCTCGTGAAAGAATGTCTACCCGTGAAGACCTTCGAATCCTTGTTCGCCGAATTGACCGAGCGTGCTGCTACTCGCCCCGAGGGGTCCGGCACTGTCGCCGCCCTCGACGCCGGTGTGCATGCTCAGGGCAAAAAGGTCATCGAGGAAGCCGGTGAAGTGTGGATCGCTGCGGAATACCAGAGCGATGAGCAGCTAGCCGAGGAAATTTCCCAGCTGCTGTACTGGACGCAGGTGTTGATGGTCGGTCGCGGACTGACCCTCGAGGACGTGTACCGACATCTGTGATCGGAGCTGACCAGCGAGATGTTCGCCATCTCGCTCGTCCAGGGCTTCCGATTCACGTCGTCTCACGTCACCCACACCTTCCGAAAGGACATCCACCATGCTGCGCGTAGCAGTTCCCAACAAAGGCTCACTGTCCGAGTCCGCCGCCGAGATTCTCAGCGAGGCCGGCTACCGTCGACGCACCGATTCCCGTGATCTGACGGTCCTGGATCCTGCCAACCAGGTCGAGTTCTTTTTCTTGCGCCCCAAGGACATTGCGATCTACGTCGGCTCCGGTGAGCTCGATCTCGGCATCACCGGTCGCGACCTCGCCGGCGACTCGGGAGCTCCCGTGTCCGAGCGTCTGTCGCTGGGGTTCGGCCGTTCGTCGTTCCGCTACGCAGCTCCGGCCGGCAAGGATTGGACGGTCGAGGATCTGTCCGGCCTGCGCATTGCGACGTCGTACCCGAACCTCGTCCGCAAGGACCTCACCGATCGTGGACTCGACGCCACCGTCATCCGTCTCGACGGCGCCGTGGAGATCTCGATTCAGCTCGGTGTCGCCGACGCAATCGCCGACGTGGTCGGGTCGGGTCGCACTCTCCGTCAACACAACCTCGTTGCTTTCGGTGAATCGCTCTGCGATTCCGAAGGTGTCCTGATCGAGCGCACCGGCGCTCCGCAGGACGATCCCGCACGCAACCAGCTCATCGAACGCGTACGCGGAATCGTCTTCGCTCAGCAGAATCTGATGATCGACTACGACTGCCCGCGCACCATCCTCGACGACGCCATCAAGATGACCCCGGGTATGGAGTCGCCGACCCTCTCGCCGTTGGCCGATCCCGACTGGGTCGCGGTTCGCGCAATGGTCCCGATCAAGGGGCACAACCAGGTGATGGATGCCTTGGCGGAACTCGGCGCCAAGGCCATCCTCGCGTCGAACATCCGCTCGGTACGCGCTTTCTGATCACTGCCCGAATAGATTTACGCGCATTCGCGCCCGTTCCCGGAAATCAGGAACGGGCGCGAATCTGCAGAGTCTGGGCGATACGGCCGACGGCACCCTGCTCGTCGTAGAGCACTCCCGCACACATACCGACGCCGTCCGGACCGGTGGTGGTTTCGGCGGCGACACCGACCCACTCGCCCTCGGGCACACGGAAGACATGCACCGTGAGATCGGTGTTGAGGAACGTCCAGTGCTCCGGGTCGAGCTTGGCGCCGACGCCGTTGGAGATGTCCGCCACCGCGAACAAACGCTCGAGAGCAGACATCTTCTCGCCCTCGACCAGCTCGGGCTTGGGGCGCGCCCATACCTTCCCGGTTCCGACACACCCGATCGGAGCAATCCAGGACCAGTCGAGAGTCTTGAGATAGCCGACGCTCCAGAGGCCCTCGAGAACGCCCGGGGTGCCGCTGTCGCGGGGTTCGAGTGGAGGATCGACAACGTGGACGACGTCGCCGGTATCGACTGTCTCCATCCGCCAGGCCGTTCCGCGCGCTACGGCGCGTGCAGATCCGTCGGCAGTCGTTGCCCACAGCTCGGCAACGATCAATTCGATTCGGCGACCGGGTCGTTCGATCCAGGACCGTACTTCGAGGTCGGCGATCGGAATCGGTCCGAGAATCTCGACGACAACGCGCGTCAGACGGGTTTCGTCGCGCGCACCGCACCGCTCGAGGGCTCGAACCAACAGCGCCGACGGGGGAGCGCCGTGCTGCAGCGTCGGGCCCCAGATGCTGACAGTTGCCTGCGTGCTCGCGAACCGCTCGTGCCCTTCCTCCGTCGTTCCGAGGTAGCGGTAGTACGAACTGTCCGTCATGTTATGAATTCTCCTTTGCGACAACAGGTTCGGTGCTCAACAGATCAGGCCAGCCTGGATACGGCGGAGGTGTTCCGCCGAACGAGGGGCACAGTGACTTGTGATCGCACCAGTCGCACAGTTTGCCAGGCTTGGGTCTGAAGTCTCCGGTCGCACCTGCTTCGAGGATCGCTTTCCAAATGGCGGAGAGGGTCCGTTCGAATCTGATCAGCTCGTCGTGGTCCGGGGCGTACGTGAGAATCGAGCCGGAGGCCAGATAGATCAGCCGCAGTTGCGCGGGAACGATTCCGCGAGTGCGCAACAGTACGAGCGCGTAGAACTTCATCTGGAAGAGCGCCTTGGATTCGGTGAACTCGCGGGGCGCCTTCCCGGTCTTGTAGTCGACCACCCGCACCTCACCCGTCGGCGCTACGTCGATCCGGTCGACGAAGCCGCGGAGTCGAACGCCGTTGTCCAATTCGGTCTCGACGTACACCTCGCACGCCTCGGCATCGAATCGAGTGGGATCTTCGAGTGTGTAGTACGTCGCGACCAGCTTGGCGACTTCGCCGAGAAACGCGTCCAGTTCGTCCTCCGGAATCAGATCAGCAGCCTCGGGGCTCTCGGCACTGACACGTTCCCACGCGGGACGGACGAGCTCGGCCGCGCGGTCCGGCACCCGATGGCCGGTCGGAAGTGCAAACAGAGCTTCCAGCGCAGCGTGCACGACGGTGCCTCTGACCTGGGCCCTGGTAGGTGTTTCCGGAATTCTGTCGACCGCTCGAAACCGGTAGAGCAGGGGACACTGCTTGTAGTCACCTGCTCGGGACGGAGAGAGCGCCGGCCGACTACGCGGGCGCTCCTGTGATGTTGCACCCGTTGGAGTGGGGGCTGGCAATTCGACAGAGCTCACACCTGGCAGGCTATGCGGTTGGTCCGACAACTCCGTCGGAGCCGGTGGCGAGGACACCGGAAACAAACGAACAGGGATCATCTGCGCATGGCGAACGAGCTACAACCAGAAGAAGGCACGACCGAAGTGGATGAGGTTGTGCAGTCCGCTGTCGCCGAGATTCCCGAACAAGAGCTTCCAGAAGCTGACATCACTGCGCCGGGAAAGCGTCCTTCCGGGCCCTTCCGAGTCGGTGACCGAGTCCAGCTGACCGACGGCAAGGGACGCCACTACACGATCGTCCTCGAGGCGAACCGTGAGTACCACACCCACAAGGGCGGAATCGTTCACAACGATCTGATCGGCGCCGACGAGGGCAGCGTCGTCAAGTCCGTCAACGGCACGCCCTACCTCGCCCTGCGTCCGCTACTGGTGGACTACGTGCTCTCCATGCCGCGCGGTGCCCAGGTCATCTACCCGAAGGACGCGGCTCAGATCGTCCACGAGGGCGACGTCTTCCCCGGAGCGCGCGTGCTCGAAGCCGGAGCCGGCTCCGGCGCATTGACGTGTTCACTACTGCGTGCCGTCGGACCCGAAGGCAAGGTCATCTCCTACGAGGTCCGCGACGATCATGCCGAACATGCGGTTCGCAACGTCGAGACCTTCTTCGGTGAACGTCCGCCGAACTGGGAACTGACCATCGCCGATCTCGCGGAGTTCGATCCGGAAGCGCACGGCGGCAAGGTCGATCGCGTCGTACTCGACATGTTGGCTCCGTGGGACGTTCTACCCGCCGTTTCGAAGGCCCTCGTCCCGGGCGGCGTTCTGATCGTCTACGTCGCGACCGTTACTCAGCTCTCGAAGGTCGTCGAAGCGATGCGCGAGCAGGAATGCTGGACCGAGCCCCGCTCGTGGGAATCGATCGTTCGCGGCTGGCACGTCGTCGGTTTGGCGGTGCGCCCCGAGCATCGGATGCAAGGCCACACCGCGTTCCTCGTGAGCGCTCGTCGTCTGGCCGAAGGAACGGTCACCCCGAAGCCTCAGCGGCGTGCGGGCAAGGGCTCGAACACCGCGGCCAAGTAACCAGACGAAAACAACAAGAGCGGCGATCCGGATACTGGATCGCCGCTCTTGTTGTAGCTGGAAGTTATGCGGTGCAGGAAGCGCGGCCCATTTCCAGGAGCACGCAAGCCGAGGTGTCGGACAGCTTCCAGGAGCCGTCTTCGAGCTCCCAGGTCCACGGGGTGGCCGGTGCGGCGCCGTGCGGGCTGACGACGGCGACGTCTGCGGTTGCAGTCTGACCGTCAACCTTGACGTTGTCCACGTTGAACGTGATCGCGTAGGCCGGGTTACCGCCCAGCGCAGCACTCATCGTCTCGATGTTGGCCTGACGCTTGGTTCCGTCGACCACCAGAGCGGTCTTCTCCTCGATCGGCTTGGCCGGATCGATCAGAGCGACGAGCGAAGCGTTGAGCTCCTCGGCCGTCGGAGCCGCTGCGGCAGCGGCAGCTGACGTCGTGGCGGAAGCCGAGGCCTTGGCCGTGGTGCTCGAGGCGGCGGCGGAAGTCGAGCTGGCAGCCGTCGAGTCCTTGTTGTCGTCCGAGCTGCATGCACCCATGGTCAGGACGGCAGCGACGGCACAAGCGCTGATGAGAGTCTTGCGGATGATCACAGCGTTACCTTTCGTTGTAAAGAGAGACAGGCGCTGTCTCCATCTTGTAGGCAAGGCTAACATGACCAAATTCTGGCTCGAGACCAGTCGGCACGGTCCGCGCGCAGGTGTGAATTCGCACTCGCGCACCGTGTCTGGCGACAGTTGGGCCCTTATGCCGGTAGCGTTGATGGATCGCACTGGGAGGAGACGCACATGAGCTCGACAGAGAACCCGGATTCGGTTGCGGCAGCAGAAGAACTCCACGCGCTACGAGTGGAAGCACAAGTTCTGCGCCGACAACTTGCACAATCGCCGGAGCAGGTGCGTGAGCTGGAGTCGAAGGTGGACTCGTTGTCCATCCGAAACAGCAAGCTGATGGACACCCTCAAGGAGGCCCGTCAGCAGCTCATCGCACTTCGTGAAGAAGTCGACAGACTCGGTCAACCGCCGAGCGGTTACGGAGTCCTCCTCTCGGTACACGAGGACAAGACCGTCGACGTGTTCACGTCAGGTCGCAAGATGCGATTGACGTGCTCACCGAATATCGACACGGACACTCTCGCGCTCGGGCAGACGGTTCGTCTCAACGAGGCACTCACCATCGTCGAAGCCGGGACTTACGAGCAGGTCGGCGAGATCAGTACGCTCCGTGAGGTACTCGACGACGGCTTGCGCGCACTGGTTGTCGGTCATGCCGACGAAGAGCGCATCGTCTGGCTCGCAGCGCCGTTGGCAGCCGTCTTCGCCGACCCCGAGGCCGACATCATCGCGTACGACGCCGATTCTCCGACCAGGAAACTGCGTCCGGGCGACTCGTTGCTCGTCGACACCAAGGCCGGATACGCCTTCGAGCGCATCCCGAAGGCCGAGGTCGAGGATCTGGTTCTGGAGGAAGTTCCGGACGTTCACTACGACGACATCGGTGGTCTCGGTCGTCAGATCGAGCAGATCCGTGACGCCGTCGAGCTTCCGTTCCTGCACAAGGATCTGTTCCACGAGTATTCGCTTCGACCGCCGAAGGGCGTACTGCTCTACGGCCCGCCCGGTTGCGGTAAGACGCTCATCGCCAAGGCCGTCGCCAATTCGTTGGCCAAGAAGATCGCCGAAGCCCGCGGCCAGGACAGCAAGGACGCCAAGTCCTACTTCCTGAACATCAAAGGCCCGGAACTCCTGAACAAGTTCGTCGGCGAAACCGAGCGTCACATTCGGATGATCTTCCAGCGTGCTCGTGAGAAGGCGTCCGAGGGCACGCCCGTGATCGTCTTCTTCGACGAGATGGACTCGATCTTCCGTACCCGGGGTTCGGGAGTTTCCTCCGATGTGGAGACAACGGTCGTTCCGCAGCTGCTCAGCGAGATCGACGGCGTGGAAGGGCTCGAGAACGTCATCGTGATCGGTGCTTCCAACCGTGAGGACATGATCGACCCTGCCATCCTGCGTCCGGGCCGACTGGACGTGAAGATCAAGATCGAGCGTCCCGACGCGGAATCCGCTCAGGACATCTTCTCGAAGTACCTGGTGGACGGTCTGCCGATCAACGCGGACGACCTCGCCGAGTTCGGTGGAGATCGCACTGCATGCTTGAAGGCGATGATCGTTCGCGTCGTCGATCGCATGTACGCGGAGAGCGAAGAGAATCGTTTCCTCGAGGTCACCTACGCCAACGGTGACAAGGAAGTCCTGTTCTTCAAGGACTTCAACTCGGGTGCGATGATCCAGAACATCGTCGACCGCGCAAAGAAGTACGCGATCAAGTCGGTACTCGACACCGGTGCTCCTGGCTTGCGTGTGCAGCACCTCTTCGATTCCATCGTCGACGAGTTCGCCGAGAACGAGGATCTGCCCAACACCACCAATCCTGACGACTGGGCACGTATTTCGGGCAAGAAGGGAGAGCGGATCGTCTACATCCGCACTCTCGTCACGGGCAAGAACGCCAGTGCCAGCCGCGCGATCGACACGGAGTCGAACACGGGCCAGTATCTGTAGAAATACGAACATCGATCGGGCCGGCTACTCCTCGAGAGTTGCCGGCCCGATCGATGCGTCGCTGCTGTTCCCTCCGCTGCGATTGGACCGGTCGGTCGCGCTGGTTTAGAGTCCCGCCGTGCAGATACATCTTCGACACAATCCGTCGTCCACTGTGGCTCGCTGCTACCTCGCGCCCGGCGAACCGCTGCGCGTGGAGAGCGGAGCAATGCTCGCGCATTCCGCCGGGGTGGTTCTCGAAGCGAAGGCGCAGGGCGGCGTCCTGCAGGGACTCAAGCGGTCGATGCTGAGCGGCGAATCATTTTTCGTCACGACGTATACCGCTCCGCCGCAAGGTGGTTGGGTCGACGTGACCGGTGTGCTTCCCGGTGATCTGATCCCGCTGACCATCACGTCCGATCGCCCGTTCTTCCTCAACCGTGGAACCTGGTTGGCCAACTCCTACGGTGTGACGGTCGAGTCCAAGTGGGGAGGCATGTCCAACCTCTTCGGCGGTGAGGGCGGCTTCGGCCTGCGGGCAAGTGGCGACGGTGAAGTAGTGCTGGCCGTCTACGGCGCGATCGACGTCATCGACTTGCAGCCAGGCGAGATGGTCACGATCGATACCGGTCACGTGGTCGCCTACGACCTCGGGATGAACTTCAACATGCGGCGCGCCGTTCAGGGACGCACCATTCAGTCGATGAAGTCCGGCGAAGGATTTGTCTTCGACTTCACCGGACCTGGTCGCGTGCTCGCACAGACCCGCAACCCCAGCGCGTTCGCTGCGTGGCTCTCGGCGATCACCCCGGGCTGATCGCAGTCCCGGTGGTATTCAAGCCCCAGTGGTGTTCAAGCTCCAGTGGTGTTCAGCTCCAGCAATAGTCGGCCAGCAGCGCGCGTGAGTCCGGAACGAACGGCCACGACGGATCCTGCAGGTGGGCGCCGAGTTCCTTCGGCGTCCACCACCAACCTTCGGCGATCTCGCTGGGTTGATGTGCCATCGGCCCGTCGTATCTGAGTTCGAACGCGAACAGGTGACAGCGCAACGGAGAGTTCTCCCACTCACCGTCCCAGGATTTTCGAGCGATTTCGGTCAGTTGGAGTGGCTGATCTGCTGTTCCGAAGATTCCGAGTTCTTCGCCGACTTCACGGATCGCAGTTTCCTGCGGCGTCTCACCTGGATCCACGACACCTCCGGCAAGACAGTCGTGATAGCCCCCGAACACCGCTTTCGTGTCGGTTCGGCGATGAACGTAGATGCGAGAGCCGTCCCCGTTGCGAACCAGGACGCCCGCGCTCGCGTGCCAGAGCCCCCCCGAGTAGACGACGGAACGCGTTGCTCGGCCGATCGGATTACCCGTCCGGTCGTACACGGCGACTACCTCGTCCGCGGGATTCAGGTCTGCGGTGAGAGGTTGGTGCATTCCTCCAACTGTGCCACGCCTGTAGGCGCCGCGCCGCAATCACATAGGCTCTTGTGTCATGCAGCGGATCATCGGTGTCGAGGTCGAATACGGAATATCTTCACCCAGTGAGCCGTCGGCGAATCCGATTCTCACTTCAACGCAGGCGGTGCTTGCCTACGCCGCCGCAGCGGGCGTGCCACGGGCCAAGCGCACACGCTGGGATTACGAAGTGGAATCTCCGCTGCGAGATGCCCGAGGCTTCGATCTGGGGCGAATGAGCGGTCCCGCACCGGTGATCGACGCGGACGAGATCGGCGCCGCGAACATGATTCTCACCAACGGGGCACGGTTGTACGTCGACCACGCCCATCCGGAGTACTCGGCCCCCGAGGTCGCCGACCCGCTCGATGCCGTGATCTGGGACAAGGCCGGCGAACGAGTGATGGAAGCGGCTGCACGGCACGCCTCCAGCGTGCCGGGTGCCCCACGGTTGCAGTTGTACAAGAACAACGTCGACGGCAAGGGTGCGTCGTACGGCACACACGAGAACTATCTCTGCTCGCGTGACACCCCGTTCGCCTCGATTGTCACCGGCTTGACGCCGTTCTTCGCGTCTCGGCAGGTGATCTGCGGTTCCGGTCGTGTGGGTCTCGGTCAGTCCGGCGACGACGCCGGATTCCAGCTTTCGCAGCGATCCGACTACATCGAGGTCGAAGTAGGCCTCGAGACCACGCTCAAGCGCGGAATCATCAACACCCGCGACGAACCGCACGCGGATGCGGACAAGTACCGCCGTCTGCACGTCATCATCGGTGATGCGAACCTCGCGGAGATGTCGACGTATCTCAAGGTGGGAACAACCGCGCTGGTACTCGACCTGATCGAGGCGGGTGTCGACCTCACCGATCTGCAACTGGCACGTCCGGTCACCGCCGTCCACCACATCAGCCACGACCCCACGCTGCGCAAGACCGTTGCACTGGCCGACGGTCGCGAACTGACTGGGCTTGCGCTGCAACGTATTTACCTAGAACGAGTCTCGAAGTTCCTCGATCGCGAGGCCGATCGTGACCCGCGAGCGGACGATATCGTCGCCAAGTGGGCGATGGTTCTCGATCTCCTCGAGCGCGATCCCATGGAGTGCGCGAACATCCTCGACTGGCCGGCCAAACTGCGTCTGCTCGAAGGCTTCCGCAATCGTGAGGGACTCGCGTGGTCGGCGCCGCGATTGCATCTGGTGGATCTGCAGTACTCCGACGTGCGACTCGACAAGGGCCTGTACAACCGCCTGGTTGCTCGCGGCTCCATGGAGCGGCTTGTCACCGAACAGCAGGTTCTCGACGCGGTCACGAACCCTCCCACCGACACTCGCGCGTACTTCCGCGGCGAGTGCTTACGCCGATTCGGTGCCGATATCGCGGCCGCGAGCTGGGATTCGGTGATCTTCGATCTCGGCGGCGAATCGTTGATCCGCATCCCTACCCTCGAGCCGCTTCGAGGTACCAAAGCGCACGTCGGAGCATTGCTCGACTCCGTGGACAGCGCCGCGGAATTGGTCGATCAGCTCACTCACTGAAATCAGCCGATGCGGCTCGCCGTCGCGTCTCTCCACACCTGACGGTGCCGCTCGGTAGGGTGAAGGTCCGAGCGGGATCAGTTACCGACTCTGCTGGGCCGAACAGGATGCTCGCGAGAGCTCCCTTCACACAAGGAGGTCGACGGCGATGGCTCAAGAACAGACGCAGCGTGCCGGTGGCGGCGAAGACGACGAAACCACTGGTGGCGACGGCAGTGCCGGCCAGGAACGTCGCGAGAAGCTCGCTGCAGAAACCGACGACCTGCTCGACGAGATCGACGACGTGTTGGAAGAGAACGCCGAGGACTTCGTCCGTGCCTACGTCCAGAAGGGCGGCCAGTGACGGTGGATCGCGCGCCCCGGATCACAGACGGGGACACACGGTTGAGCTTCGGCTCGAATCTGTCGTCATTCTCGGAATACCTTCGGGTGCACGCACCGGAACATCTTCCGCAGAACCGCTTCGCCGACACAGGAGGTGTTGTCATGGGCGGGGGAGACGTAGCTCCGCACGGCACCACCATCGTCGCGATCAGCTACGCGGGTGGAGTTCTGCTCGCTGGTGATCGCCGGGCGACGATGGGCAACCTCATCGCCAGCCGTGACGTGCAGAAGGTGTACGTCACCGACGACTACTCGGCTGCGGGTATCGCCGGAACGGCCGGGATCGCAATCGAACTGGTCCGACTCTTCGCGGTCGAGCTCGAACATTACGAGAAGATCGAAGGCGTCCCCCTCACGTTCGACGGCAAGGCCAATCGACTCTCGTCGATGGTTCGAGGAAATCTCGGAGCAGCGATGCAGGGTTTGGCGGTCGTGCCACTGCTCGTGGGTTACGACCTCGACGCGGTCGATCCGTCGACCGCCGGTCGCATCGTCTCCTACGACGTCGTCGGTGGACGATACGAGGAGCGCGCGGGCTATCACGCAGTCGGATCAGGTTCCCTGTTCGCGAAATCGGCGCTCAAGAAGCTGTATTCACCGGGAATCGACGAGGACACCGCGCTTCGGTTCGCTGTCGAGGCGCTGTACGACGCGGCAGACGACGATTCGGCTACCGGTGGTCCTGACCTGACACGCGGGATCTATCCGACAGCGGTCACCATCACCTCGGCCGGCGCCGTGGAGTTGTCGCCCACCAAGGCTGCCGAGATCGCCAGGGAGATCGTCGCGGCTCGCACGGCGACCGCGAGTCCGGAAGGGGAGTCTGCGCTATGACGATGCCGTATTACGCATCAGCCGAACAGATCATGCGCGATCGTTCGGAATTGGCGCGCAAGGGAATTGCCCGCGGACGCAGCGTCGTCGTTCTCACCTATCGCGACGGAGTGCTCTTTGTCGCGGAGAATCCGTCGCGTGCTCTGCACAAGGTCAGTGAACTGTACGACCGTCTCGGATTTGCGGCGGTGGGCAAGTACAACGAGTTCGAGAATCTGCGTCGCGCGGGCATCGTCCACGCGGACATGCGCGGGTATTCGTACGACCGTCGGGATGTCACGGGGCGTTCGCTCGCCAATGCGTACGCACAGACATTGGGAACGATCTTCACCGAGCAGCCCAAGCCGTACGAGGTCGAGATCTGCGTTGCCGAGATCGGCCGTTTCGGGAGTAGTACGCCGGCCCAGCTCTACCGGATCACGTACGACGGTTCCATCGCGGACGAGCAGGAATTCGTGGTCATGGGCGGCACGACCGAACCGATCGTGACGGCGATGCGCGAGTCCTATCAGCGAGACCTCGACCTCGAATCCGCGGTGCGGCTCGCGGTCGGGGCGCTCCAAAAGGGCGGCCCGGCGCCGGCCGGAACCGCCGAGGCCGAACCGCGGACTCTCGACGTGAGTGCACTCGAGGTTGCTGTCCTCGACAGCAACCGTCCACGCCGTGCGTTCAAACGGATCGCGGGGACGGCGTTGGAAGAAATGCTTCCAGCTCCGGCAGCAACCGAGGATGCGCCGCCGGCAAATGGCGACGCACCCTCGTAGTCACTGTGTAGGTTTGGGAGTCACTGCAGGTCTGGGGATCACTGCGTGATTCTGTAGACGGCTACCGCGCCCGGTTCGGTGTCGAAATCGAACCGGCGCGCGTCTGCCACCACTTCACCGTCGGTGGCGATGGCTACCGGTGAATCGGCCACTCGAACCGACATCGACGAGACGAGTTCGCGAACGTAGACCCGCGAGCTGCCCAATGTTCCTGTGGCAGCCGCAAACAGCAGACGTGAGCGCGAGAATTTCTTGTCCGCGCGCAGATAGCGGACGTCGAGTAGTCCCCGGTTCATCTCCGGACGCGACATCGGCACCTGATCAGCGGGGGAATACCTCCCGTTTCCGACGAACAGCATCCAGATGGTGGTCCGCTTCCCGTCGATGGTGACCGTCATCGGCTCTGCCGCTGCGAGAACACGCATCATCGCGGCTCCCGCGGCCGGCCACTTACCGAATCGCGGTTCCCACTTTTCCCTCAGACGCACAGCGTCGGGGTATCCGCCGAGGCTTGCGGTGTTGAGAAACCGTGCAGTCACTCCGGAATCCGTGCGCACCACCGCATGGTCGACAAATGCCGCCTGCCCCGACTCGACTGCCTGTGCGGTCTCCTCGACATTCACCGCCCCGACGTCGCGGGCGAAGTGGTTAAGCGTTCCGCCGGGAAAAACCGCAAGTGGTAGCTCGTGCTTTGTCGCCGCGGTCGCGACCGTCACCACTGTTCCGTCGCCCCCGCATACTCCCAATGCCTTCGGTGAGAGTTCGGGGATCTTGGCATCGATCTGCATGTCGAAGTCGATGTCCGCGTCGAACTCGTAGACGATCGCCTCCGGTAGTAGTTCTCGAATCGATTCCACGATCCCGTCGTCCTCGGAGCCCGAACCAGGATTGGTGAAGACCAACAAGCCTTCTCCGCGCAGGAGCGCGGGGACGACGCACTCGGGTCCGAGTTCGGCGGGTTCTTCGTCGCGCACCGCCCACCAACGGCGGGTGCCGGCAGCGATTGCGCCGCCGACCGCGAGGCCCGCGAAGACGTCGGACGGCCAGTGGACTCCGTTGTGAACGCGTGAATAGGCCACTGCTGCAGCGAGTGGTGCCAGCGCAGCTCCCGCAACCGGGGATTCCATGGCCACTGCGGCAGTGAATGCCGCTGCTGATGAGGAATGGCCGGAGGGGAACGAGGACGAGGTCGGGATGTCGACTCCTCGCTTGGGGCTCAGCCAGACGCGTGCCGGTGGGCGTCGGCGGGGAAAGAGGGGCTTGAGAATGCCGTTGGCCAGCGCGCTCGAACCGGCCAGTGCGAGCAGCCCGCGTGCTGCTGCCCTACGGGGCCGCCCGCCGATCATCGCGAGCAAGGCGGCGACAACCATCCACAAAACGCCGTGATCGGCGGCTCTGGAGAGAAACCGCATGGTCGGGTCGAGCACGGAAGGGCGCAGTGCTCCAGTACTTTCCATGACTTTGACGTCGCTTCGGACAACTTTTCGGCGAATAAGGCTCACACCGTCACACTATGCCGCTGCCCGACGTTGTCGAGTCGTGACTTACGACGCGATCGAAGTACACGGGTGAACCTCCCATTCTGGTTGTAGTGTCGAAGTGTGCAGAGACGAATCATGGGTATCGAGACGGAATTCGGCGTTACCTGCACCTTTCACGGGCACAGGCGACTGAGCCCCGACGAGGTTGCTCGTTACCTCTTCCGTCGTGTCGTGTCGTGGGGCCGCAGCTCCAACGTCTTCCTCCGCAACGGGGCCCGCTTGTACCTGGACGTGGGTTCGCACCCGGAGTACGCGACGGCCGAGTGCGACAGTCTCATCCAGTTGGTCAATCACGACCGCGCCGGTGAGCGTGTGCTCGAAGAACTGCTGATCGACGCCGAGGCGAGACTTGCCGAGGAGGGGATCGGTGGCGACATCTACCTCTTCAAGAACAACACCGACTCGGCCGGAAACTCGTACGGCTGCCACGAGAACTTTCTCGTCGCGCGCGCCGGTGAGTTCTCCCGCATTTCGGACGTATTGTTGCCGTTCCTCGTCACGCGCCAGTTGATCTGCGGTGCCGGCAAGGTACTGCAGACACCGAAGGCCGCGACGTTCTGTCTCTCGCAGCGCGCGGAACACATCTGGGAGGGCGTCTCGTCGGCCACCACTCGCTCGCGTCCGATCATCAACACCCGCGACGAACCGCACGCGGACGCCGAGAAGTACCGTCGACTGCACGTGATCGTCGGCGATTCGAACATGGCCGAAACGACGACGATGCTCAAGGTCGGTTCTGCAGCACTGGTGCTCGAGATGATCGAAGCCGGGGTTTCGTTCCGCGATTTCGCCCTGGACAATCCGATTCGTGCCATCCGCGAGGTCAGTCACGACGTGACCGGCAAGAAGCCTGTCCGCCTCGCTGGTGGTCGTCAGGCCAGTGCCCTCGACATTCAACGCGAGTATCACGCCAAGGCAGTCGAACATCTGCGTAACCGCGAACCGGACGCGCAGGTGGAGCAGGTTGTCGACCTGTGGGGTCGCACCCTCGACGCCGTCGAAGCTCAGGATTTCGCGAAGGTCGATACGGAGATCGACTGGGTCATCAAGCGCAAGCTTTTCCAGCGATACCAGGACCGTCACGGTTTCGACCTGTCCGATCCCAAGATCGCGCAGCTCGACTTGGCTTACCACGACATCAAACGCGGCCGGGGCGTCTTCGACGTGCTGCAGCGCAAGGGCTTGGTCAAGCGGGTCACCGAGGACGAGACGATCGACGACGCCGTCGAGAATCCGCCGCAGACCACGCGCGCGAAATTGCGAGGCGACTTCATCACCGCAGCCCAGGCAGCAGGCCGGGACTTCACGGTCGACTGGGTTCACCTCAAGCTCAACGATCAGGCACAGAGAACGGTGCTCTGCAAGGACCCGTTCCGTTCCGTCGACGAGCGTGTCGAGCGTTTGATCGCTTCGATGTAGGTCACCCAATTTCGCGATTTACAACACGGCAGGTCTGTTTTGCGGCGACGCGCCGGGCACGAAAGTGTCCGGCGCGCGTTCGGTTATCGGATAGCCACTAGGATTTCGGCGTGGCGACATCAAAAATCGAGCGGTTGATGAACCTGGTGATCGCATTGCTGTCCACCAGACAGTTCCTCACGGCGGAGAAAATCCGTGACAGTGTGGCCGGGTACAACGAATCCGCGAACTACGAAGCGTTCAGTCGCATGTTCGAGCGCGACAAGAACGAACTTCGTGACCTGGGTGTCCCGTTGGAAACCGGTCTGGCAGGACGGTTCTCGACGGTCGAGGGTTATCGGATCAATCGCAACGCTTATGAGCTTCCGGACGTGGACCTCACCAGCGAGGAATCTGCTGCGGTCGCCGTCGCGGTGCAGTTGTGGGAGTCGCCGGAACTGATTTCGGCAGCCCAGAGTGCACTACTCAAACTCCGAGCGGCCGGCGTCCAGGTCGACTCAGAAGTCAGTGCCGCGCCGGTCACGGCGATTCCCGCGCGCACCCGCGGTTCGGAGCCCGCGCTCGGCAAGCTGCTTGCAGCCGTCGACGCCGGCCGAGCAGTTCATTTTCAGCACCGCGGGGCATTGAACGAACCGTTCACCGAGCGCACCGTCGAACCGTGGGGCGTCGTCACGCACAACGGCAAGTGGTATCTGGTCGGGCACGACGTCGACCGGGATGCGGTGAGGACCTTCCGGCTCTCCCGAATCGGTGACGACGTCAGGGAGTTCGGCCCGGCCGGTTCGGTTCACAAACCCGAAGGTGTCGATCTTCGCGAGGTCGTCGATCGCGTGACCGGTTCGGGCGTCGTTACCGGGACCGCCACCGTGTGGGTCGCAGACGGCCGCGCGCATGAGCTTCGCCGGCTTGCGACGTCGTCTTCCGATCGGCGGTTGACCGATCGTGACGGCAGCGTGCTGGCCATTCCCGTCCGATCCTGGGAATGGACCGCTCGGTTGATCGCCGGCCACGGGTTGGATGCGCTGGTGTTGGACCCACCGGATTTGCGTGCGGAGGTCGTCGCGAAGCTGCGCGCCGCCGCAGCGAGCCCGATCACCAGCAATGGACAGGGGGACAACTGATGAGCAATCGACTGTCGTCGCGGTTGGCGCGGCTTCTCAACCTCGTGCCGTACTTCATCGCGAATCCTGGTATCAGTCCCGCCGAGGCCGCCGAGGAACTCGGCGTCAGCACCACCCAACTGATGACCGACCTCAATCAACTGTGGGTCTGCGGATTGCCCGGTTACGGCCCCGGTGATCTCATCGACCTGTCCTTCTCCGAGGAAAGTATCGAGGTCACGTTCTCGGCCGGGATCGATCGCCCGTTGCGCCTCACCTCCACGGAAGCGACGGCATTGCTGATCGCCCTTCGGTCGTTGGTGGAAATGCCGGGGATGGTCGATCCGTCTTCGGCTCAGCGCGCTATCGCGAAGATCGAGGACGCCGCCGGATCGGCCGCGGCACGAGCCATCGGTCAAGATCGAGACACGTCGCCGACGCCGGACATCGCCGAAGACCCGATCGCCGCGACGGTCAGAGCCGCGCTCGCGGACAAGACCGCCCTCAGATTGACGTATTACTCGGCCTCGCGTGACGCGGTCTCCGAGCGCATCGTCGACCCCGTTCGCATCGTGTTGGTCGACAACTACAGCTACCTCCAGGCGTGGTGCCGTCAGGCCGAGGGCGTGCGGTTGTTCCGATTCGATCGGATCGACGCTGCCGTCCAACTCGACGAGCCGGCCGACCCGCCGCCGCAGGCCCTCGAGGAGGATTCGAATCTCGAGTTGTTCAGCGGCGACGGCTCCCTTCCGGAAGCACGGTTGTTCATCACCAAAGAGTGGGTGTGGATGCTCGACTACTACCCGATGGACGTCGAGCACGTGAACGACGACGGGTCGGTCGAGGCGACGATGAGTTTCGGAACACTGGAATGGATGGCGAGGCTGGTGTTGGGATTCGGTGAAGGAGTTCGGGTCCTTCATCCGCCGGAACTGGTCTCCGAAGTACATGATCGGGCCGTTGCGGCGCTCGACGCCTATGACGTAATCGGTTCGTAAAACTTCGGGAAACGTCACGTTCAGTGAGTTCGCAGGAAACAAACAGGTAAAAGGTAGCTGAAGTAAGTGCTTTGACACCTCCGAGCGCCGGTTGTGTCCGGTAGCATCGAGGAATCTGATCATGGGAGGTCGTTATGGGTGCAATGCAGCCGATGCATTGGCTGATTGTCGCTGTTGTCGTCGTAATTCTGTTCGGGTCGAAGAAGCTTCCCGATGCAGCACGCGGTCTGGGTCGTTCCCTCCGCATCTTCAAGAGCGAAGTCAAGGAAATGCAGAACGACGATGCGGCGCCCGCAAGCGCGCCGGTCGCACAGCCTGCTCCGGCACAGTTGCCGACGGCCAACACCGCGGTGGTCGCAAACGGTGCAGCAGCACCTGTTGCGCAGCCGACCGAAGTCAAGCCGCTCTAGTACACACTGCGTTCTAGCCGGGGTGAAATATTCGTTCACCCCGGTTGTCTGCTGACCAAGACCAGGATGCACAGTGCGTATTCCGTTAGACCCGCGTAACCGCAAGCGGAAGGTCAACCCAGACGGCACCATGTCGTTGGTCGACCACCTGTACGAATTGCGGACTCGTTTGTTGTTCGCATTCCTCGGCGTGATCATCACCACGGCGTTCGGCTTCTTCTGGTACTCACACTCGATACTCGGTCTCGAAAGTCTGGGCGATCTGCTTCGTGGACCGTACTGTGAGCTTCCGTCCGAGAGTCGCGCCAACCTCAGCACCGACGACGCGTGCCGATTGCTGGCGACCGGTCCGTTCGAGCAGTTCATGCTGCGATTCAAAGTGGCGTTCACCGCCGGCATCGTTCTTGCCTGCCCGGTGTGGCTTTACCAACTGTGGGCATTCATCACCCCGGGCCTCTATGCAAAGGAACGTCGATACGCGGTCGGATTCGTCACCGCCGGTGCCGCTCTCTTCATTCTCGGCGCAATCCTGGCGTACCTCGTCGTGGCGAAGGCTTTGCACTTCCTCCTGACCATCGGCGACAACGTCCAGATCACCGCGCTCAGTGGTTCGGAGTACTTCGGCTTCATCATCAATCTGCTGCTCATCTTCGGTGTCAGCTTCGAAATTCCACTGCTCGTGGTCGTGCTGAACTTTGCGGGCATTCTGACGTACGAGCGTCTGAAGGCCTGGCGTCGAGGATTGATCTTCGGGCTCTTCGTATTCGCTGCAGTTGCCACGCCGGGTTCGGATCCGTTCTCGATGCTGGCGCTCGCTCTGGCTCTCACGCTTCTCTTCGAGGTCGCGGTCCAGATCGCTCGTCTCAACGACAAGCGCAAGGCCAAGCGAGCCGGCGAAGACTGGGGCGCACTGTCCGACGAGGAAGCTTCCTCCATCTCGGCTCCGTCCGATCTGAACGAGGCTTTCGACAATCCGACCAAACCCAAGGCCGAATCCAGTGGATTGTTCGGACGTAAGTCCAAGTCCAAGGCTTCGGTCGCGGAGAAATCCGACACTGCCGGCGACAACGCGCCCGGCCAGGATTTCACCGACACTCTCTGAGCGCCGTGCCACCACGTCGGCGGCGTGTGAAACCCTGACGAGGTGGTTATGAACAAGAGTGAACTGAGCACGTTCGCGTCCAGCCTGAAGTTCGAACTCGATCCGTTCCAGGTGAAGGCATGCGTTGCGCTCGAAGCGGGCCACGGAGTCCTTGTCTGCGCACCGACCGGCGCAGGCAAGACCGTGGTCGGCGAGTTCGCTGTCCACCTGGCTCTGGCAGCGGGACGCAAGTGCTTCTACACGACGCCGATCAAGGCGTTGAGCAATCAGAAGTACGCCGAACTCGTCGAGCGCTACGGCGCCAGCGAAGTCGGCCTGCTGACGGGTGATTCGAGTATCAACTCCGACGCACCGGTGGTCGTCATGACCACCGAAGTTCTGCGGAACATGCTTTACGCCAACTCGGAGGCGCTGCGCGGGCTTTCGCACGTCGTCATGGACGAGGTGCACTACCTGGCCGACCGATTCCGCGGGGCGGTGTGGGAGGAAGTGATCCTGCACCTGTCCGAGGATGTTCGCCTGGTGAGCTTGTCGGCCACTGTGAGCAATGCCGAAGAGTTCGGCGCCTGGATGGAGACCGTTCGCGGAGATACCACTGTGGTCGTGGACGAAACGCGGCCGATTCCGCTGTGGCAGCACATCATGGTCGGTCGACGAATTTTCGATCTCTTCGACAGCCGCAGTCACCCTGCCGCTGGGCCGAAGACCGTGCTCGTCGACCAGGATCTGGTTCGCCACGTCAAACAGCGTCAGGCTCTCGAACGCGTCGAGAGCTGGCAGCCGCGTGGCCGCGGACGCCGTGGCAGCTACCAGAGTTCCAATGATTTCCGGCCCCTGCCGCGACCTGACGTCATCGCTCAGCTCGATCAGTCCGGACTGCTACCGGCCATCACCTTCATCTTCAGCCGTGCCGGTTGTGATGCGGCTCTTTCACAGTGCCTACGGTCCCGGCTGGACCTGACTTCCCCGGAGCAGGTTCGCGAGATAGACACCATCATCGAAAAGCACACCGGCGAACTCCCCGAGGAAGATCTCGAAGTTCTCGGATATCGGGACTGGTGCAAGGCGTTGCGTCGCGGACTGGCCTCTCACCATGCCGGCATGCTGCCGGCATTCCGCCAGACAGTCGAAGAACTGTTCGTCAAAGGTCTCGTGCGGGCGGTTTTCGCGACCGAGACGTTGGCCCTCGGGATCAACATGCCGGCCCGAACGGTGGTGCTCGAACGGCTGGTCAAGTACAACGGCGAATCGCATGCCGAACTGACGCCGGGGGAATACACGCAGCTGACAGGTCGAGCCGGCCGACGCGGTATCGACGTCGAAGGGCACGCTGTGGTCCTGTGGCAGCCCGGTGTCGAGCCGACGGACGTCGCCGGACTGGCGTCGACTCGGACGTTCCCGCTCCGCAGCTCGTTCCGGCCTTCTTACAACATGTCGATCAATCTGGTCGAGCGCATGGGTGCGGCCGATTCACGCAAGCTGCTCGAGCGTTCGTTCGCGCAGTTCCAGGCCGATCGCTCCGTCGTCGGTCTCGTGCGTGGCATCGAGCGGAACGAAGAAGCACTGAAGGGTTTGCAGGAGAAACTCGGCGGTGCAGACGGCGAGTACTTCGAATACGCGTCGTTGCGTGAGCGGCTCGGTGCGCGCGAGCGTGCGCTCGAACGTAAGGGCCGCGAGGACCGCCGCGGAGATGCGGTGGAGTCCCTCCGCGCACTCGCCCGCGGCGACGTCATCGCAGTTCCCATCGGTCGTCATTCCGGAGTGGCTGTGGTCCTCGTCCCGGACAACGATCCGAAGGACCCACGACCGCTCGTTCTGACTGCCGATCAGTGGGCCGGCCGTCTTTCGTCGGGAGATTTCCCCGAAGCCGCCGAGGTCCTGGGGAAGATGCGCCTGCCCAAGCACGTCGATCACCACACCGCCCGGATCCGGCGCGATCTGGCTTCGGCGTTGCGAAGTACCGGGATCAGTGCGCCCAGGCGGAAGAAGCGCCACAAAGCGGGCGCGTCCGAGGACGCCGAGGTCGCTACTTTGCGTCGCGCGATTCGGTCGCATCCGTGCCACAGCTGGCCCGATCGCGAACATCTGAGCCGGATCGGTGAGCGCTACAACCGCCTGGCCCGCGAAACACAGGCGATGCGGGAAAAGGCTGCGGCCACCACCAACTCGCTGGCGCGGACGTTCGACCGAATCATCGCGCTACTCAAAGAGCGTGAGTACATGACTGCCGAAGCAGCCCCCGAAGTCACCGAATCCGGACGACGACTCAGCCGCATCTACTCGGAAAGCGACCTTCTGGTCGCCGAGTGCCTGCGAACCGGCGCGTGGACGGGTCTCAGCCCGGCCGAACTTGCGGCCGTCGTGTCCTCGGTGGTCTACGAATCGCGTCGGGACGGCGACACCGTTGACCGGGTGCCGACGGCGGCACTTCGTCACGCGCTCAACGACACTCAACGACTCTGGAGCGAACTGCGGTCGGACGAGATTCGCCACAAGCTACCGCCGACGCGGGAACCGGATCTCGGATTCGTCACTGCCGTTTATCACTGGGCGAGTGAGAACTCGCTTGTCGACGCGCTGATCGCGGCCGGAGTGCAGGGCCGTGCACTGTCTGCGGGTGATTTTGTTCGCTGGTGTCGTCAGGTGATCGACCTCCTCGATCAGGTCCGCCTGACTTCGACGGATGCCGACGTAGCGAAGACTGCGGCGCGGGCGGTAGCTGCAATTCGTCGCGGGGTAGTTGCTGTCGACGCAGCATGACCTCAACTATGTGGTTTGATTCGCAGACTGGTATTTCGAGTGGGAGGCGAACATGAGCGGGCCTTACGGACCGAACGATCCGAATCGGCAATGGGGTCCTGGTGATCAGCAGCAGCCGAACGAGCAGCAGTGGGGGCAGAATCCTCAGCAGCCGGGCGGTCAACAGCAGCCTGGTCAGCAGCCCGGCCAGCAACAGCCGTGGGGTCAGCCTGGTCAGACACCGCAGCCCGGTCAACAACCCGGCCAGCAACAGCCGTGGGGACAGCCTGCATACGGGCAGCCCGGGCAACCGGGTGGTCAGCCTGCGTACGGTCAGCCGCAGCAGCCTGGACAAGGACAACCCGGCCAGCCACAGCCGTGGGGACAGCCCCAGCAGCAGCCTCCCGGTCAGCCGTGGGGACAGCCCGGGCAACAGCAGGCACCTGACGCAACCCAGGCGTGGGGTCAGCCTCCTGCCGCCGCACCGCAGCAGGCGTGGGGCGCCGCGACTCCCGGCCAAACTCCGGGGCAGCAGAACCAGTGGAACCAGGCTCAGCCGTTCCCGAGTCCCGGTGCGCCCGGAAACCAGTCGGGTAAGTCGAAGAAGCCCCTGATCTTCGGTGCGATCGGTGTTCTCGTCGTTCTGGCGGCGGTCGTGGTAGCCCTGGTGTTCGGTGTCTTCGGCAAGAACACGCTCGATCAGAGCGCGGCTCAGGCCGGCGTCGAGAAGATCGTCACCGAGTCCTACGGGGCAAAGAACGTAAGCAACGTTCAGTGCCCCGCGGATCAGGAAGTCAAGTCAGGCAACAAGTTCACCTGCACGCTCTCGATCGCGGGCGTGAAGTCGAACGTGACCGTGACGTTTGTCGACGACAACGGCACATACGAGGTAAGCCGCCCGAGCTGACGCTCTACTGATCGGAACGGCTTGCCGCCGCAGCCTTCAGCGCGGCGGCAAGCCGGCCGGCCGAGCGTTCGATGTTCAGCGAGGCCGCCACTTCCTCGAATCGTGCGGGATCGACGGGGGTCGCCGGGAGTTGGTCGTCCTTCGAGAACTGCACGTCCGCGTCGCGAACCACCCGAACGACGGGTAACGCAGCGTCGAGGTAAGCCATTGCTTCCGGTGAAGTGAGTTTTGCGCGAATTCCCTTGGCCATGTCGGATTCCGGATCAGCCGCGGCCGCCCGAAGTCCGGCCAACGAGCCGTAGCGGAGCATCAGCGTCGACGCAGTCTTCTCACCGACACCTTTGATGCCGGGTAGACCGTCGGAGGCGTCTCCTCGCAGTACCGCGAGTTCGGCGTAGGCCTCACCCGCGCGGTCTCCGGGCACTCCGTACTTCTCGGCAACCTCGACCGGTCCGAACAGTTCTGCCTTGGACAGGCCACGGCCCACGTAGAGGACACGAACGGGCACGTACTCGTCGGTGACAACCTGCAGTAGATCGCGGTCACCACTGACGACGACGGTGAGATCTTCGCGCTCGGTGGCGGCAAGCGTGCCCAGCACGTCGTCGGCTTCGAGTCCGACAGCACCCGCCGTCGCGATACCCGCTGCTGCGAGTACGTCCATGATCATGTCGACTTGAGGTGTCAACGTGTCCGGAACTTCTTCGGAGGAACCGTCAGATCCTTCTTCGACGCGATGCGCTTTGTACGTCGGGACGGCGTCGACGCGGAACTGCGGTCGCCAATCCAAGTCGAGGCATACGGCGAGACGACTCGGCTGGTGTTTGGTGATCAGGGACGCCACCATGTCGGTGAAACCGCGCACCGCGTTGACAGGTCTTCCGTCGGGGTCGACGAATGACTCGGGCAGCGCGTAGAACGCACGAAACCACAGGCTGGCACCGTCGAGGAGAAGCAATGGCCCACTCATGGTCACCATCCTGCCAGTCGGCACTAACCTGTAAGCCATGACGTCTCCAGCCGAACAGGATTCCCGATTCTCCAGCGCCGTGTACGGCGCACGTATCGCTCGCGCCGCCGAGTTGGCTCGATCAGCAGGACTCGACGGTCTGGTGGTGACTCCCGGTCCGGATCTGCGGTACCTGACGGGTTCTCGGGCTGACTCGTTCGAGCGCTTGACCGCGTTGGTCATCGCTGCGGAGACCGCGAAGGCCTCCGTCGTACTTCCTCGGTTGGAGTTGGCGTCGTTGAAGGAATCGGCAGTGGGCGATCTCGGGTTGACCGTCCTCGACTGGGTCGACGGTGTTGATCCGTATGCCATTGTGGCGGCTCAACTCCCGGCCGGCGCCAAGGTTGCAGTGACGGACGCGATGCCCGCGCTGCATTTGATCCCCCTGGCAGACACGTTGGGTGCGTTGCCGATTCTCGCCACCGGCGTCTTGCGCGAATTGCGGATGGTCAAGGACGACGCCGAGATCGAGGCGCTGCGACGGGCCGGTGCGGCGATCGACCGTGTTCACGCCCGCATGGCCGAGTTCTTGATCGTCGGTCGTACGGAAGCCGAAGTGGGCGAAGCGATTTCGGCGGCGATTCTCGAAGAAGGGCACACCGAGGCTGCGTTTGTGATCGTCGGATCGGGCCCACACGGAGCCGACCCGCACCACGAGGTCTCGGACCGGGTGATCGAGAGCGGCGATGTCGTGGTGATCGACATCGGCGGACCGGTCGAGCCCGGATACAACTCGGACTCCACCCGCACGTACAGCATGGGACAGCCGTCGGCGGAGGTTGCAGCACAGTTCGCGGTACTCGAGGCGGCGCAACAGGCTGCTGTCGATTCGGTGCGGCCAGGTGTATCCGCAGAATCGGTGGACGTTGCCGCCCGTGAAGTTCTTGCCGCACAGGGCCTTGCGGAGGTGTTCGTTCACCGCACCGGCCACGGTATCGGGCTGTCCGTGCACGAGGAGCCGTACATCGTCGAGGGCAACACCATCGAACTCGTCGAAGGTATGGCCTTCAGTATCGAACCGGGAATCTACTTCCGCGGAAATTGGGGCGCCCGTATCGAGGACATCGTCGTCGTGACCGCGGACGGTTGCGAGTCGTTCAACAACCGTCCGCACGGACTGACTGTCCTCGACTGATCAGCTTTCCTTGAACGCCGCGGACCCGAGTATGCGTGTGACGTCGATTTCGATGACCACGCGCGCGGGGTTGACCCGTGGCTGGCGGTACCGCTCGGCATAGCGCCGGACGGCGTCGGCCACGGAGTCCGCGTCGGTGAGCACGCGTGCCGGCCCCTCGAGCGTGAGCCAGCGGCCGCCGTCGACCGAACTGACTGCGGCGTATCCACCGCGCGCTGCGTTGATCGCCTTCTGCGAACCACCGCTGGTGATCACGCGCGCCTTTCCGGCTTCCTGGTCCCAGGTGAATCCGACGGCCACGACGTGTGGGGTGCCGTTCGGACGCAAAGTCGTGAGTGTCGCGAGGTGGTACTCACCGACGAACTTCAGCCCGTCTTCGGTGAGAGTCTGCCGTGACGATGGTGTGGTGGAGGGGGTGAGCGTCATGCCATGACGGTAATCCAGGACACTGGAGCGGTGACTGCGGGTGCGAACGTGAATGACGTCGAGACGGTACTGCTCCTCGGCGGACGAAGTGAGATCGGCCTCGAGATCGCGGTCAGGCTCGCGCCGGGCCGCAACATCGTTCTGGCTGCCAGGCGCAGCGGCGAGCTGTCGGAGCAGGAGCAGATACTCAGGAACGCCGGAGCGGTCGGCGTCTCCACCGTCGAGTTCGATGCCGACGCCGTGGACACGCACGGAGACCTCCTCGACACCGTGGTCGCCAAGCACGGTCGGATTTCGGTTGCAGTGCTGGCCTTCGGAATTCTCGGCGATCAGGCGCGTGCCGAAACCGACGCGGCGCACGCGGTCGCGGTGGTGCACACCGACTACGTGGCTCAGATCAGTATCCTCACGCACCTCGCGGAGATCATGCGCCGACAGGGAACCGGCAAGATCGTGGTGTTCTCGTCAGTCGCCGGCGTTCGGGTTCGCCGCGCCAACTACGTCTACGGAAGCGCAAAGGCCGGCTTGGATGGATTTGCCAGCGGTCTGGGCGACGCACTGCACGGTTCGGGCGTCCAATTGATGCTGGTACGGCCGGGATTCGTCGTCGGCACGATGACGGAAGGGATGTCGCCCGCCCCGATGTCGAGCACCCCGTCGCAGGTCGCCGACGCCGTCGTACGGGGACTGAACTCCGGGGCGACGCGTGTGTGGGTACCGCGAATCCTGCAGCCGGTGTTCTTCGTCATGCGGCTTCTGCCTCAGACGATCTGGCGCCGGATGCCGCGATGACCGCACACCCGGTGGTGATCGTCGGCATCGGTGCCGACGGCTGGGACGGGCTGTCCGAAAGTGCAAAGGGCGCAATCCTCGGCGCGGAGGTCCTGATGGGGTCGTCGCGACAGTTGGACTTGGTCCCGGCGACACACCTCGGGGCGCGACGTGCGCCCACCCGGCTGACCTGGCCGACTCCGATGATCCCGGCGTTGCCGTCGATGTTCGCCGAGAGCGCCGATCGGCGAGTATGTGTACTCGCGAGCGGTGACCCGATGTTCCACGGCCTCGGCGTCACGTTGGTTCGGCTGCTCGGCGTGGACAACGTGCGAGTGATCTCCCACCCGTCGTCGGTGGCATTGGCGAGCGCGCGAATGGGATGGGCGTCGGCCGACATCGAAGTCGTGAGCCTGGTGAACCGAGACTCGGCGACCGTGTTGGCGGCAGTGGCCGACGGTGCGCGCCTGCTGGTTTTGAGCAACGGCCGCGCGACACCGGGGGAGGTGGCTCGTCTCTTGTCCGGCGCGGGATTCGGTCGATCGATCCTGACTGTGCTGGCCCAGCTGGGTGGGGCCGAGGAATCGCGGACCGTCACGGTTGCGGACGAGTGGGATCACGCGGACGAGGACGTGGACGCGTTGAACGTTCTGGCCGTCGAGTGCATCGCGGCCGATGATCCGTTGAGGCTGACTCGAATCCCGGGACTACCCGATGCAGCGTTTGTCGGAGACGGTCAGATGACCAAACAGGAGATTCGTGCGCTGACGTTGTGCGCACTCGCGCCGGCGCCGGGAGAACACCTCTGGGACGTCGGCGGCGGGTCGGGAACTGTGGCCATCGAGTGGATGAGAACCCACCCGCGTTGCACCGCAACAGCATTCGAAAAGGTTGCGAGCCGTGTTTCACAGATCGGCACCAATGCGCGCAATCTCGGCGTGCCTGCGTTGGCGGTGAAAGGAACCGCACCCGAGGCGTTCGCGAACGAGGCTCGTCGTCCTGACGCGGTGTTCGTCGGCGGCGGCGTCACGCAACCGGGAATGCTCGATGCGTGCTGGGAGCAGCTGAGCGTGGGTGGACGTCTTGTCGCCAACGCCGTGACCGCCGAATCCGAATCGTTGCTGCTCGGCTGGATGGGCCGACATGGAGGGACGCTGCGACGCTTCCAGGTTCAGCGCGCCGAGCCACTGGGCACGTTCAACGTTTGGCGCCCGCAACTTCCGGTGGTCCAATGGTCCGTCACAAAAAGTCAGCCGTCTGCAGACGCGGACACCGATACGCCGGAGGAATCCTCACAATGACCGTTCATTTCATCGGTGCGGGTCCCGGTGCGGCCGATCTGATCACTGTCCGCGCGCAGCGCATCATCGCCGCGAGCCCCGTGTGCCTGTACGCCGGCAGCCTTGTTCCGGCGGAATTGCTCGAGTGGTGCCCGGTCGGCGCACAGGTCGTGGATACCGCTCGCCTGAGCCTGGACGAGATCACCGCGATCCTTGTCGAAGCGCACTCGGCCGGGCTGGACGTCGCGCGCCTGCATTCCGGTGATCCGTCGATCTTCAGCGCTGTGGCCGAGCAGGCCCGCCGTCTGGACGCCGCGGGCGTCGATTTCGACATGGTTCCCGGAGTTCCTGCATTTACCGCGGCAGCAGCCGCGCTGGGGCGCGAGCTGACCGTTCCAGGCGTCTCCCAGACCATTGTTCTCACCCGTGTCTCCACCTTGTCGACGGCAATGCCGGAGGGTGAGGATCTGCGGTCCCTGGGCCGCAGCGGCGCCACGATGGTGGTTCATCTCGGCGCTCATCGCATCGAACAGATCGCATCCGAGTTGGCCGAAAATTACGGCGAAGACTGCCCCGTGGCGGTGGTCGCCTTTGCCTCACGGCCCGAGGAGATCGTTGTTCGAGGCACTTTGAACACGATCGTCGAACTTGTCCATGCAGCCGGCATCACGAAGACGGCCGTTGTGATCGTCGGCCGAGTGTTGACTGCGGAGGGATTTCCGGACAGCTACCTCTACTCGGCAGCGCGTGAGAGAAGCACACACTGACCTCGTCAGTTGTCCGTCGTCGCGTACTCCTACTCGGAGGCACGGGCGAAGGCCGAGTGATCGCGTCTCGGTTGGCAGGTTCAGCAGACCTCGAAGTTGTCACCTCACTGGCCGGCCGGGTTCGCGATCCTCGGTGGCCCGAGGGGGAAGTGCGCATCGGCGGGTTCGGGGGGGCGGAAGGGCTCTCGGAGTGGTTGTCGGACAACGACATTCGTGCAGTGCTCGACGCCACGCATCCGTTCGCCGCTCGCATCACCAAGAATGCATTCGAGGCGTGCGTCGCGAATTCCGTGCCGTATGCCATGTACCGACGCCCGCCGTGGCGTGAGCAACCCGGCGACACCTGGCTTCCGGTACGCGATCTCGATCACGCCGCAGACTTGGTGCCGAGGGTCGGCTCCCACGCATTCTTGACGATCGGGAGGCAAGGAGTTGCGGCGTTCGACCGTGTGAAGGACGTCTCGTTTCTCGTGCGCTCGATCGATCCGCCGTCCGGGACGTTGCCGCCTCACTCGCAATTGCTACTCGCACGTGGCCCATTCGACGTCGAAGCAGAAGTCGATCTGATGCGGGCTCACGGCATCGACGTCGTGATCACCAAGAACAGTGGCGGCGAACAGACGTACGCAAAGATCGCTGCGGCCAGGCAGCTGTCGATCCCGGTGATCGTCGTCGAGCGACCACCGGCCCCCGAGGCGGTCGAGGCATTCGACACCGAAGCCGGGGCCGTGGACTGGCTCACGGCTTTCGGTCGTGGAACGGCGCCGTGAGGCCGACAGGGCGTTCGCTTCAGGTTCGTCTAAGGTTCCGTGACCATACTGGAGGGATGTTGGGATCTTTCGACGCCGCACTGCGGGACCGCGCATGAGAGTGTCGGTTCCCGGAATGAGCCGTCGAAAACCAACGGGAATTCACGTTCGGACGCTCCATGCACGCGTGAAGTTGCTGACTGCAGGCCTGGTGGCTATCGCAGTGATCGTGTCGGCGTCGGCGGTGTACATCGTGTTCAACGCCTATTTGCAAGGCAACGTCGATCGGCAACTCGAGCGCACGAGTGACGCGATCACCGACACCGTCAATTTCGGCGGTGTCACACCGGTTCTGGGATTGACGGCCGGCGCGGATACCGCGGTCATCCAGGCGGTGGGGCTTCTCACTGCCGACGGCGCCTTGGTGACGGCGACACCCGGTCTGCCGCCGTTCAGCACCAGTGCAGACGCCATCAGGTCGATCGCAGACGGCAATTCGTCGCAGACGATCGCAACCGTCGATGCGTATCGAATTCTTGTCGAACCCTCGGTTGCGGGCCAAACTTTGGTTGTCGCCCAGTCCCTGGGGCCGACGCGTTCGGTCCTCAAGCGACTCGCAGTGGTGTTGGCGGCTCTCGGGGCGGCCGGTATCGCCCTTGCCTACGCGGCCGGAGATGCTGTGGCACGCACAGGATTACGGCCGATTTCGCGACTCACTGCGGCGACGCGGCGAGTTGCCGAAACGGATGATCTCGCGCCGATCCCTGTGACCGGTGACGACGAGTTGGCGTCGTTGACAGTCAGTTTCAATCGGATGCTCGGGACGTTGTCGGAATCGCGAGCGCGCCAGCGAAGTCTCATCACCGAAGCGGGCCAGGACCTTCTGGCTCCGCTCACTGCACTGCGTACCAATATCGAGTTGTTGATGTCCTTCGATACCAAGTCCGGGGCGATTTCCGAGGCAGATGCCGCGCAGTTGCGTGAGGAAATCACGGACCAGATGATGGAATTGACGCTCCTCGTCGGAGAGTTGGTAGATCGTGCGCGGGTTGACGAAAGCACGTTGGGGAGAGGAGATTCCCTCTAAATCGGACGTCTGACCAGCGACTTTGTTGCATTCGTAATTGAAGCAATGGAAGGAGCGCTGGTAATGTGGGGCAATTGTGAAGTTTTTGGGTATAGCTGAAGTGTGGCGCGAACCGTGGGGTTTGCTGGGCGGGGGCCTTGGGAGGACGAGAGGGATTCAGTGGTCAAGCAAGCACGCGCCGAGCTGACTCGGCAGCAAATCGTTGCCGGCGCGGCCGCGCAGTTCGAGAAGACTGGTTACGGCAGCACCAGCATGGCCGACATAGTCTCGGGGGCCGGTACTACCAAGGGCGCGTTGTACTTCCATTTCGCGTCGAAGGACGAGCTCGCCCAATTCATCATTGCCGAACAGCATCGGCTCTCGATCGAATCGGTGCAGGCGATTTCCGCGACGGGTAAGGACCCGTTGGAACAGATGATCATGCTCACGCACGAAATGGCACGCCAGATTGTCGACGAGCCGATCGTTCGCGCGGGCATTCGCCTCACGTTGGAATTGAGCACGTACGAGGGGCCGGTGGAACCGTACGCCGAATGGATCTCGGCAATCACCGATCTCACCGCCAGAGCTCAGGCGAAAGGTGAAATCCGAAAATCGGTCAGCGCAGAATCGTTCGGCAGGTTCATGCCCTCGGCATTCACCGGGGTACAGCTGGTTTCGAACGTTCTCACCCGACGCTCGGATCTTCCGGATCGTGTCGACGAGATGTGGCAGATCCTGCTTCCAGGAATCGTCAGCGACGAACTTTCCGGTGACATCGAACGGCTCGTCAAGTCGCGGTGGACTCCGGCGGCGGCGTAACCTGCGGGACATGGCCGTCACGCGGATAGTTTCGGATCTGTCGAGTAGTTCGCTCGAGGCCGCGCAGCGCTTCTACACCGAAGTGCTGGGCCTCGAAGTTGTCATGGATCACGGGTGGATCGTGACGTTGGCTTCGCCGACGGATCCGTCCTTGCAGATCAGCGTCATGACGCACGACGCTCATGCGCCCGTGGTTCCCGACGTCTCCGTCGAGGTGGACGATCTCGACGCAGCGTACGAGGCCGCGGTGCAGCGCGGCGACACCATCGTTTATCCCGTCACGGAGGAGCCGTGGGGTGTGCGCAGGTTCTTCGCTGCCGACCCCGACGGTCACGTGATCAACATCCTCAGCCACCGACGCGAGCCGTGATGGCGTCCGGCCCGGGCGGGCTGACGTACCTCGAGGTGGGCGCAACGTCCGGCGTTCTCCCCGCCGGCTATCACCACGTTCACGAGAGCGCGACTGTCGGATCCGGACGTGAGGATTTCGAGGTTGCCGCTCGTACCGTCCTGAATTGGGGAATGCACCGCGGAGCCGGTCTGACCGTCCGTACGGCGGACCCGACCGCCATGGCGGGTCACGATGCGACCTTCGGACTCGGTCCGGTGACTATCCCAGTTCGGATCGTCTACGTCGTCGACGAACCCAATCGCAAGGGCTTCGCATACGGAACCCGCGCCGGCCACCCCGAATGTGGGGAGGAGCTGTTTGTCGTCCAGTTCGACGAGACCAGTACAGCGGTTCGCATCGAGATCATCGCGTTCTCCAAGCCGGGAACGTGGTGGGTGCGTCTCGGCGCTCCGATCGGACATCGAGTGCAAGCGTTTGTCACGCGCCGCTACATCCGCGCCGTCCGCGAGAGCGTCGACCGATCGCGGGTATGACCCGTTGTCGGTGTCAATTCAACCCAGCGTACGAATGCAATCCCGACACGACGTAGTTGATTGCAAACATATTGAAGAGCATTGTTGCGAGTGCAGCGACATTGATCCATGCTGCACGCATGTTCTTGAACCCGGCGGTGGCGCGCGCATGGAGGTACGCGGCATAGAGGACCCAGGAGATGAACGAGACCGTCTCCTTGGGATCCCAGCCCCAGAAACGTCCCCACGCGGCTTCCGCCCAGATTGCCCCGCAGATCACGCCGATGCTGAACAGCGGGAACCCGACGATCGTTGTTCGGTAAGCCACGCGGTCAAGCAATTCGGATGACGGCAGCCTGGCCGCAATCCAACGCAACGCGGGATTCTTCGCCTGCGGACCTACTTCGGCAATAATGAAAAGCGCGCTGACCGCACTTGCGAACGTAAGGATGCCGGAGGCGGCAACGATGATCGTGACATGTACGCCGATCCAGTACGAACGAAGAGCGGGAACGACAGGCGCTGCCTCCGCGTACATGCTTGCAGCAGCGACGAACAGAAGCACGACGGTGGGGGCCAGAACGAAGATGGTCAACGAGCGAATCGGGTACCGCCGCAGGATGACCAGCCAGCATGCCACCAATGCCGCGCTGAGAAAGAGCGCGTACTCATAGAGATTTCCGAGAGGCCATCGGTGCGTCGAGATGCCGCGAAGTGCAAGCGCGGTGACGTTGAGAACCAGGGCGACGACGGTGAGAGACACGGCAGCGCGACCCGCACGATGCGCACGGGTTCGATTCGGCGGCAAAGCGATCCGACCGGGCAATGCTGGATTCGATGCGCTTCCGACACATACGAGTGCCGGTCGCACTGCGGTCGAGAGGGGTGTGTTGGAGAAGTCGACAACGGAAAGAACCAGGGCGAGAACGTAAATCGCGAAAGACGACGCGAAAGCGTAGTCGCTGTACTGCGCGAGAACTGGATCGACCGACATTCGACTCCCCATAACGACCGGTTGGTTGTCATTTGGAATCTACTACACATGATCGTAGAAGTGGCTGAGCCGTCTGTCGGATCAGCGGGCGAGAAATTGATTGGACGAGGTCCGGTTCGGATTGATAGCTTGTGCGAGACCGTGACAACACGCCAGGAGGTGAGACCCATGAACGCAGTAACCATGTGGGTGCTCCCACTCGTGTTCACGGATCGGCGATTGACGTAGGTGTCGCCGGGAGCGCCTCGACTAGGCAATCCCGAAAGGTAGCACCATGCAATCTCATTCTCAGACCATCGAATTCACTTCCGAGACAACATCGAACGGTGTCGTCGAACGGCATTTCGTTGTAGACGACATCACCGGTGTCCTCTGGTCACCCGCATCCGGATCCGTCGGATCACCACTTCTGCTGTCCGGGCACTCCGGCGGCATGCACAAGAAAGCACCGGGACTGGTTGCGAGCGCGCTCCACAGCGTGAGCTCCCACGGGTTCACGGTCGCTGCGATCGATGCGCCCGGACATGGCGACCGGCCGCGGAACGCCCAGAACGACCAGTGGGTCGAGGCGATCCACCAGGCCCGGGCGGCCCACGAGCCGATCGCCCCGATCGTCGTCGAGTACAACCGATCGTTGGCGGAGCGTGCAGTGCCGGAATGGCAGGCGACCATCGACGCGCTGCAAACGCTGCCCGACGTCGACGCCGACGCTCCGATCGGCTTCGGCGGCGTGTCGCTAGGAGTCGTGACCGGGCTGATGTTGGCCCCGGTCGAGTCCAGGATCGCTGCCGTGAGCTTCGGGGGAGTCTTTGTGGACGACTCCCTCGTCGAGGCGGCACGAAAGCTCGCCGTCCCGGTCGAGTACCGGATCCCTTGGGACGACAAGGATTACGACCGCACGGCAGGAGTGGTGTTGTTCGATGCCTTCGGTTCGAAGGAGAAGACGCTGCACGCTTATTCAGGCAGGCACTATCCGGTGCCCGACTACGAGCGCGACAGTTCGGCTCGGTTCTTCGCTCGCCACCTCGGCGGGAGCGGTGGCGCTCCTGTGAGCTGACGTGAACACGTATCGGCGTCCGGCCTGGGTCGGACGTCGATACGTTGTCGACCAATGGTGCGCGCCAGTTCGGACCCCACGACGCGCTGACCAACTGGGAGAGAACTGGCCAAATCAGCGAGGCCGCAGCAGATCACCGCCGCGGTCAGTTATCGATGAACTTACGCAACTTCGCATTCCCGCAGCCCACAAACGACTCGACAGAGGCAGTGATTTGAACGGATCCACGAGCGGTGAAGATATGGAAGCAATCAAAACCTGAGTTACCTCGGATCCGGTTCGAAGACCGGCGCTTTGAACGGCTGATGTGCGGCTTCGGAAGTTCCAGCGACCGCTTAGCTCGACGGACGGTATCGTAGCGTGCAGATAGTCCAGAGACGGGACCGATCTGGAGCGGATCCGGGGTACCGAGAGGATTACGAATGTCGGAACGCATCAATTTCGCCTACTTACGGTCCACTCCGCGGTGGGATGCGCATTTACTGCGCAGCGGACAGGTTCTTCGGCTCGCCGGCGACGACATCCCGGATCCGAGACTGGCAACGCAACTTGACGCCCTGAACCGTCCTCAACGATCCCGCACCGAACAACTGATTCGTAGCCGCGATCTCCCCGACTACCGAAGGATCCCTCAGGGCGATTCCGAACTCCGCGTGTCATTCGACATAGCTCTGCCGTTCAAGACCAACTCAGCCGTCGATCTCCGATTGAAAAGCCTGCGATTGTTTCGCACCGGGCTGGCTTTTCATGTCGTGGCCCATGAAGCAACAGTCGAACAGATGCCATCCCTGAACCAGCCGAGCAATGAACAGATGAATTTCGGATCCCGGATCAAACCCGGTGAACCGCACAGAATTCGACTCATTGTCGACACCATCACCGGGCCGATTCTCGCGAACTCGACCCACCCCGGTGACTACCCCGACGACCCGAACGAGCCTTGGTTGCACGGCGGCCGTTCATGGCGCGGCATCGCCGAGAACCTGTACGGCATCGCAACTGGCGGCGAATACATCCTCAGCCCACCCCCGCTAGGGCCATTGTGGATCACAGTGGCATATCCCGAATTCGATCTGACTTCAACGACTATCGAACTCCAGCAACCTCAGTTGTCCTGAGAGACGGTCACCAATGCGAGGTCATTCGCAGCCCGCAGATATTCCGACGCAACGAGCCTTCGCCCACACTCGGGCCCAACTCCCGCACTGCCGTCCGTTCCAATGAGCTGAAACATCCTCACAAGAGTGCGGCAGTGGACCGGATCGCCCCTGGTCGGCGCTGCATTCGAGAAGACCCTGTCGGCCCTATGGTTTGCGGGACTAGCTCATTTCCTGTGGCGATTGCGGCGTGACTTACTCGATCAGTTCGATTTCGTCGGTGGCGAATCCGAGGAGACCTGCGATGCCTGATTGGGCTGTGTCGCCGTAAATTGTTTCTTCGCTTTCCTCTCCGAACATCTGGGAATGCAACTCGTCCACGTCCGTGGGGTGGGTGGGGCGCGGGGCGAACCGCACTTGTACGTCGGTGGGGTTGCCGATGGGTTGTGTGTATGCGACGAGGGGTGGAACGCTCGCGTTTCCGGGATGGACGGCAACTCGCAACGCGTGTTGTGGTCTGTGCCCTCGTGCGCCGCCGATGGTCAATTGCTCCGACAGTGTTCGTGCGAGTGATGTGTCTCGGATGTGAGCGTCACGCACAAGTTGGGTCAGGGACCCCTTGTGCATTTTGATGCGGCGGCGGGGCTGATGCTTGTTGAACTCCCTTGCGGCCTCCCAGAAGTCGTTCAACATTTTGACTACGGGATCGTCGATCAGACCGACGGATTGTGTTCGTCCGGTGATGTGGTGGGTTCGCTCTCCGGGGCGAAGCATGAGCTGGTGTTCGAGTCGCGCGAATCGGAAGGGGAGCTGGTCTTGGAGTAGCGCAATTTGTGCAGGTGTCATTTCGATGACGCGCGTGCTTCCGCGTAGTTCCACGAAGAAGTAGGTGTCGTCTGGTGCTTGTCCGACGGCGGCGCCGCGTGGTTCTCGTAGTGCGTAGATTTCGTGCTCGAGGTTGTCGAGGCGCGTCCGCAGTATGTCGGTGAAGGTGATTTGGCGGTGGGCGTACTCGCGGATCGGCAGGGGTGGTCCGTCGTTGGCCATCTGCCAGTTTCTCGTTCCTTCGCGGTCGCCTTCCACCGGGCGTCCCGTGGCCAAGTACACGGCTTTGAACAGTCGCATCGACGGAATGGTCGTCATCTGGTCCTCGAAGGTGCGAACAGTTTTCACGCGGCGGCCGTAGGACACTTCGTCCACGGCGAGCGCGGCCCTTTTCGCGATTTTCCGGTTGGAGTCTCGATTGAAGATCGCACCCATGCTGATGGGCTGGCCGCCGTAGTCGACCCACACAGCCATCATCGGACAAACGGTTCTGCGTAGCGGATCGAACCGGTGGAGAGGGTAATTTTCTGTCCTACGAATGACCTCGATTGCATCTGATCGGTCGGGATCGGTGAGCACGAGCGTCGATTCCAATCGGAGTGCCTCGAAGTGCTCGTACACGATGCGCCCGGTGATCTGTGGGATGATGGTTTTCCCGAGAACGTCCTGGAACTGTCCGTGCAGCACGATGTGGCATTCGTCGGTCGGGTCGGCGCTGACCGTGGCAGCGACTTCGGGGTCGGCGCTACCCTGTTCCGCTTGGTTCACGGTTTGAACGAATTCTCGTTCGAGTAGGACCGGAAGTGCTTCGAGTGCTTCCCCGCGATCCGCGCCGAAGGTGTTGTGCGCGTATATGAGTGCTGTCTCCGGTGGTGTCCACCGACGATCATCGTCTGTCGGATGAGTGATCTCGAGCTCGATTATCGACGCCAGGACAGCCAACTGCGCCGATGTCAGCTCGAGGATCCGCGCGAGTTGTGGGTTGGAGGACTGGCTGTCGCGGGCAAACCGAGCAGTGTGAGCGAGCGGCACCATCAAACCGGTCGAGGAGGTCATTTCGTCGCGGTACTGAGCCAGAAGGGCCGAGTAGGCCGGTTGGCCAATTTCGAACCGCTCGCCCTCGCTGAGCATGCGGGTCCACAGATGTGATCTGCGGCTTTCGTGAAACCAGAGTTGTCCGTTGCGATTTATGCTGAGGATGTTCTCTCGCTCGAGTGACTGCCTCAACACGCCCCACTGGGTCGAAGTGAGATCAAGGTAGGAAATGATCGTCGATTCCGATGGCGGCAGTTCGAAGACCGACAGTTGGCGTGCGGCGATGTTCGTCTCGGTGGGGAGTCGGGTCAGCGCGTCTTCGAGGGACCGGATGAAGGCGGTGGGGGGTGTGTATTCATCCAATGTGCCGCCGCTGCGGAGCTGACCGATCAAACCTTCGACGATGATCGGGAATCCGTTACTCAGGAAGTGGACCCGGTCCGTGTGAGCGTTTGTGATGCCGGCTCGGCTGAGCATGGTTTCGACATCGGCTCGGCTGAGTCCGCCGACGACAAGTTCCCCGCACCCGGTGTCGCGAAGTCTGGTGAGCCCGGTACGAGTCTCGTGTGCTGCAGACGACCAGGCGATCACGAATCGTGCGCGTTTCGGCGGCGCTAGAGAAAGGCTGGCCAACGCTCGTTGGTCGTCCTCGGTTAGCCGTTGGCACTCGTCGATGGCCAGAATCACGTCGCGTTTGAGGACAGCAGCGACTTCGTCGCACAGGCGTACAAGGAGTTTGACGACATTGGTGTCGCTTCGTGACTGGAGATCCCGGCGTAGATCAGCAGTCGTATCTTGGCGTAGGCCTTTGAAGAACGCCGCGATCCCTTCCCCAGCATGTTCGCCGAGTCGGGCCTTTACCTGGGCCATGACTTCCTGGGTTACAGCTGTGGCCAGACTCTTACCGACCTTGGCGACCATTTCTTTGCCGGCTGTGTCGAGCCGGTTCTGGATTGAGCGCCACGCTGTTCGATCCGCCATCGAGATGACCAGAGCTGAGACGAGGCCATCCAGGATGGCGACCTGCAACGCTCCGCTGTCGAACGCGCATGTGACCGGTGGTGGCGCGATGGTCGCGCCACGCGAGAGTTCGATCTGATGGTCGACGAGGAGCGATGACTTTCCAGTTCCGGAGTCACCGGTGACCACTACAACAGGATGGGACATCGACAGAAGGTCGGTGAGCTCAGGCCGCATGAGCACAGTATGAGGTCGACCTACGACACCGCGAGAGGCAGGTTCTTTCGCGAGTCGATCAACAGAAGCTCGAGCCAGAAGCCGACGGAGTTACTCATTCACCGGCTAGCGACAAATACAGCATGTCAGGACGGTCTGCAGCCTTGGCGCGGAAGATGCTCGGCCCTTGGGTTTGTTGTGGCTCGCGACCTGTTCAGGAGTGCGCGAAAGGTGGGGTATGAACCAGTGATCGGGTGGCATTCGGTGAGCCTGCTCTGGCGTTGTGTGTCTCGGTGATGTTGGGACAGCCCTGTCGGCGATCTTGGGGGATCGGTTGTCAGGACTGTTGAGGGACGTAGCATTTGTCTAGTTCAGATGAGCGAATTAAGCCCTGGTCTTTAGGTTCGGCAGGAAAGGCAGCCGAGCGTAGGACACGGTGCAACGTGGTGACCTGTCGTCGAGCCTTTTCCGGAGAACTCGGTGGCTAATGTTCTTGCGTTGCCGAGTGTTCGGTCAATACCGAACACCGAACAAGCCCGCTAGTAACTCTTCTCGCGATCGAACTGAGGCGATGACGTGTCCGGAGGCATAACCACCGAGGTCCCGTGCGAGGCGTTCGGAAGGCAGGGATACGCCATCGGGGACGTCACGTTGCTGATTAGATCTTGGCTCGTCGAGCAGTCAGGTGCGCGGACCGGTTCGATGCTGGACCCTGCACCAACGCAGTCGCGGTGACTGCGTTGGTCTTTCTCCACCACAAACCTCCCAACACGACCAAGGTCGACGCCGCGATGCCTCACCACTTGATTCCGGTGGTGGGAGCAGAATGTTCGCATTAGTCGGTCACATCAAGTCGGTATTTGAGTGGGCCGATATCGCACGGCGACTGCACCCGACTGGAACTCGTGGCGGTCGACGAGCTCAAGCTGGATGCGCTCGTGCAGACCGGCGAGCAACGTCGGTCCGTGTCCGGCAAGGACCGGTTGCACAACGAACTCGTACTCGTCGATCAGCCCCAGGTCTACCAATGCCAGGGGGAGTGTCACGCCGCCAACCCACAGACCTTCGCCGGGCTGCTCCTTGAGCCGTTGAATCGCTGACCCCAAGTCGCCTTGCACGAGTTCGGCATTCCAATCGACCCCGCTCAGCGTGCTCGACACGACGTACTTCTTAGCCCGGTCCATTGCCTCGGCGAACGGGATCTCCCACTCGTCCATCCAGTCAGGCCACGCCCCCGTTGCGGGCCGCCGCCACGCCGACTCCATCATCTCGTAGGTCACCCGGCCGAACAGCAAAGCATCGGCTCGTTCCATCTGAGCGGTCCAGTAGCGCATCGACTCCTCGTCGGGTGGAAGCCCCGCCTCGTGATGGCAGCAGCCGTCGAGGGTGACGTTGATCGAGTATCGAAGTGGTCTCATCTCGTTGTTCTCCCCTGATACGCGCAGAGTGACAGCACCGGACCGTACTCAGACTAATGCCGGGCCGTCGGTGTAGATCAGGTTCGGGACCTGGAGTCACGCGGGGGTCGACCGAACAGTAACCAGACGAGCGCACCGAGTACAGGCACCGCGATCACCAGTGCCGACCACCAGAATTTGCCGCCCGAGCGGTCGAAGTCGGTGCGCACGATCGCCACGAGCGCGCTAATCGTGATGAAGATCCAGGCAAGAACGAAGACGGTGAAGGTGATGTCCACCCAAAGTGGAATGGTGGGGTTGTGGATCGATTCGTTCACGCTTACAAATCCCTTTCAACCGCTGTGACTTGATTGGAACAACGCGCTCCAGCGCTTGGGCTTACTGCGAGATCGACGTTCCCTCGGTGCCCCGTTGATTACGCGGACGCGAGACGTTCGGAGACCAACGCGTTGAGGGAAACCCCTTCCTCGGCGGCTGCTCGTGCCAGCTTGCGGTGCAAAGTCGGGGTGATTCGGACCTGGAACTTGCCCGAATATCCGCGCTCGCTCAGCGGTTCGGGGATCCGCTCACCTGTCTCTGCCATGTCCGCGAGCGTCTCGGCCACCGCTGTACGGATGCCGTCGAGGGCGGCTGCTTGAGTATCCGCGAGCCACGACAGGCCACGGAACTCCGTGCAGGTTCCCAGGAACTCTCCGTCGGGTTCGTACCACTCGACTCGGTATGTGTAGTGCTCCACTGCGGGGATCACGGCGATTCTCCTTCCATGCGTTCGATTGCTGCCAGAACTTGCCCTACCTGGTACTGCTTGGCCTTACCGCCCGAACCCTTTTGAATGTTGATGCGTGGTCCCGGCCACGGCGTCTGGAACTTGGCGAGAGACCCGGCGTTCTGCCTGGCCTGACCGAAGACATCGATGCAGAGTGCGAACAGTTCGTCGTAGGTGACGTTCTGCGGCGCGGTCCGCATTTGCGCGAGCAGCTTGTCTCTCTTCCCCATGCAATATTGATACTGCATCTAGTATCACTGTGGGTCAGCGGAGGGCGCAAGGTGTAAGTGCCCACACCGTGCAATTCTCTCTCCCGAGGCGGAGTCGGGAGCTGTTCACGCTTCCAGACCACTTTCTACGACTGTGCCTTGATGAAACAACACGCTCCATCGATTCTCGGCGAACCGCCAGATGGATGATCGCTCGGTGACACGATGCGCCTGCGCCAGCCGGTACGTCACCAGATACGTGTCAGGCGCGATCCTGCTCAGTGCTGGCCGGTCAACCCTCCACCCGAGTTCGGCGGCGTCGTTCACCTCGCCGCGGAGGCGTCGGCGCTCAACTACCGACTGCACGTAGTCGCGGGTGTATCGAGCGCCGGAGGCTCCGATCTCCCGGAACTCCGGGTCGACGACCGCATCGAACTCGTCTCGTGACATCGCTACTTGAGTTCGGTGAAACAGAGGTTCGAACTCCATCAACTCGTCGAGGATCGGGCGCAACTCGTGCGGGGTCGTCACGACTGCTCCGAGAACTGAGCCCTCATCTCGATGCCGATCTCCGCGTGGCGCAGGAGGAAGGCCTTCTCGTCATACCCCTTGCGCCGCAACCAGAGAGTGACCTCGCTGTTGCATTTGCTCGCATTGCACGAGCGGCATGCCGGTGCGATGTTGTCGAGGGTGTAGCGCCCACCGCGGGAGATCGCCAGCACGCAGTCACGTTGCGGCGACTCGTCCGGCTCACCGCAGTACGCGCATCCACCCCAGGCGGCTTTGAGCGCGGACCATTGCTCGGCGGACAGGTCGTGCTCCACCAGATCCATTCGGCGTTTGCGCTTGCGCGCGTATCTGGCTTTCCGGGTCCGGTTGACGGGCATGACGCCATGCTATCGCTGCGTGGACGTCACTCCGGGTAGCGCCGCGGGGTGAACACCTGACGGCCCGAACCGGTTTCGACGACCGTCGTCATCGAGGAGCCGACGATCAGCAGAGTCCGCATGTCGATCTCGGAAGGCTCGAGCTCACCGAGGGGCACGACGCGAACAGATTCCTCGGCGCCGGCAACATCGCGCCCGATGACAACAGGAGTCTCGGGGGAGCGGTGCTCGAGCACGAGGTCCTTCATGGCCTGGACCTGCCACGTCCGGGACTTCGATGCCGGGTTGTAGACCGCAAACGCCATGTCTGCGGCTGCAACTGCCGAGATACGGCGCGCGACGACATCCCACGGCTTGAGGCGATCGGAGAGGGAGAGCACCGCGTAGTCGTGCCCGAGGGGAGCGCCGACGCGACTGGCGACAGCGTTTGCCGCCGTCATGCCGGGAAGGATGCGGACCGGCACGCCGCGCCACTGGTCTTCGGCGGCAACTTCGAGAACTGCTGCAGCCATGGCGAATACGCCGGGATCTCCCGACGAGACCACAGCTACACGGGCGCCGTTCTTCGCCAGGTCCAACGCCATTGCGGCGCGTTCGGCTTCGACGCGGTTGTCGCTGGAATGGCGCCGCTGGCCTGGACGCGTCGGCACTCGATCGACGTAGGGGCCGTAGCCGACGAGGTCGGTGGCCAACGAAAGCTCATGCGCCACTTCGGGTGTGGTCCACGCGGTGTCGCCCGGTCCGAGTCCGACCACGACCACTTCGCCGCGCGACTCGGTTGCAGGTCGAGGGTTGTTCGACGGGCTCGGAACGATGGCGATCGAGAAGTACGGAACTCCGTCGGGGTCGACCTCGGCAGCGGATTCGACGCGTTGACGTGTGGTGCTCGCGCGTTCGACGTAGTGCGCTTCGCCCAGGCGGCCGGAATCCTCGAGCGATTGCAGGACCGGCGGGAACGTGCGTCCGAGCTTGAGAATGGCTGCGGCGTCGGTTTCCTTGAGCCGCCTGGTCAGCTCAGCCTGCGGCAATGTTCCGGGCAGGATCGTGAGGATTTCTTCACCCTCGACCAGCGGTTTTCCAAGGGCAGCAGAGGCCGCGCTGACGGAGGTGACACCGGGAATCACTTCGGCGTCGAAGCGATCGGCCAGCCTCTTGTGCATGTGCATGTAGGAGCTGTAGAAGAGCGGATCGCCGGCGGCGAGCAACGCGACGGTTCGACCGGCCGCGAGGTGAACTGCCAGCCGTTCGGCAGCCGCTTCGTAGAATTCGTCCATCGCGCCCTGATATCCGCCGGGATGATCAACGGTCTCGGTGGTCACGGGGTAGACGAGGTGTTCTTCGATCTGTCCTTCGCGCATGTACGGCGCTGCAACTGCTCGGGAGATGCTCTTGCCGTGCCTCGCGGAGTGGAATGCGATCACATCGGCCTCGCCGATGACGCGGGCTGCCTTGACGGTCACCAATTCGGGATCGCCGGGGCCGATGCCGACACCCCAGAGCTTGCCTGCGCTCATTCGACTTCGCTCGCAATCGCGTTGACGACGGCCGCAGTGATCGCGCTGCCACCGCGTCGGCCGCGGAGCACGAGATGATCGATCCCGCTGGCGTGTTCGATGAGGGCTTCCTTCGACTCGGCAGCGCCGATGAAGCCGACCGGGCCTCCGACGATGGCGGCCGGACGGGGCGCGCCGGCTTCGATGAGGTTCAGGAGATGGAACAGTGCGGTGGGTGCGTTTCCGATCGCGACAACAGCGCCCTCGAGCTTGGCTCCCCACAGTTCGAGAGCAGCCGCCGAACGAGTGTTGTCGATGGTCGACGCCAGCACGGGAACCCGCGGATCGCCGAGGGTGCAGATGACGTCGTTACCGGCGGGCAGACGCTTGCGCGTGATCCCGGCAGCCACCATCTGGGCGTCGCAGAAAATCGGCGCGCCGTCGCGCAGAGCGGCACGCGCAGCCGAGACGACACCGGGAGTGAAGGCGACGTCGTCGACGAGATCGACCTGGCCACTTGCATGAATCATGCGCACTACAGCTTGCGAGACATCCGCCGGGAAACGGCTCAGGTCGGCTTCGGCCCGAATGGTGGCAAAGGACTGGCGATAGATTTCCGCGCCGTCACGGATGTACTCGATCATGTGCCACACGATAGAGGCATCACCGATCGGCCGGATTCACCCGGTAACCGTCACCCGTCGCAATCACATCCGCTACGTCCCCGCGGGGACGTCCGCAGCTGCGGTGGCACCCGGCCCAGTGCTGGCGCCCGACGACGGGCAGTTCTGCCTGCTCGACGGCGGTGATCGCGTCGGTGCGCACATCGGCGAGCGACTTCTCGCATCCCGGGCTTCCGGTGCAGGCGGTGACGTCGAGCCACGGTGAGTTCTCGTCGAAGATCAACCCCATCGGCGCCAACACCCGGACTACCTGCTCGGCAGCCCATTCGTCGAGGTCGAAGATATGCACCGATCGCCACGGCGTCACGACAACGGGTTTGTCGACGGCGGCGAGGAACTCGGTCAGCCGAGCGTCGAGCAGCCCGAATCGCAGGCCGCCGCCCAGGGCGACCGTTCCGTCTCGCTGCTCGAGCCAACCGATGGTGGGCCGTGCATCCGCCGTGAGATCTGCCGCACCGGTGGACTCGGCGCTCAGACCCAACTGCTCGAGGGTGCGCTCGATTCCGTCCGGAACTTCAGCCAGGCGCCAATGCTTGTCGCGGACGTCGAGGAACGATCGAGCCGCCTCGAGGAGCAATTCGACGGCGTCGTCCGCCTGTACGAGGTGAGTGGTGTGGTGACCCGCGAGCACCAGTGAATGTTCGGTGGCACTGCGCGCGTGGAGTCCGAAATCGCCCCGTAGCCCGGTGATGTCTCCGCGCCCGTCGTCAAGGGTGAACAGGGTTCGCCCGGGCAGGCCCGCCAATGCCTGATCCGCTTGGATGGCGGAATCGAGCCGGTGGACCAGTTCACGAATATCGGCGACGCCCCCGATACGGCCGGACAGTGGGGACGCGAGGATGTTGCGCACTCGCTCGTGCGTCGCGGACGGCAGCAGACCGGCCGACGCGATTCGCGCTGCGAAGGCTTCGGGGTCCGAGACCGAACGCAGTTGGACGTTGCCCCTCGAGGTGAGTTCCATCTGGCCGTTGCCCAGATCGCGCGCTGCGTCGGCGAGCGTCTGCAATTGGGCGGGGGTGAGGAGTCCGCCGGGTAGGCGCACGCGTGCCAGTGCGCCGTCGGCGGCGTGGTGAACTTGCAGTGCACCCGGGCACGCGTCTGGCTGTGAACGGTCCGTGGGCATGGCTCCAGGGTACGACCTGTCATGAGTGCCTTCTGCGGACCGGTAGCATCACCACCACCAGTGACGGCAGTTGAGGAAACCGGTGAAAGTCCGGTGCGGTCGCGCCACTGTGAGTGTTGCTCGAGCGGGACGCGTTTCCGCTCGGAAACACGAGTCAGACCCTCAACCGCCGTCGATGACAGATCTGTGCCACGGGGCGCGAAACCCCAGGAAGGCTTCACCCGTGATTCTTCTGCTCTCCACGTCCGACACCGATCTGCTGAGCGCCCGCGCCAGCCGGGAAGCCGGCGACGGAGTTTCCTACCGCTGGGCCAACCCCTCACGCTTGCTGGTCTCGGAAGACTTGCCGCCTTTGCTCGACGGCGTCGACCTCGTGATCGTTCGCATCCTCGGCAGCCGTCGCAGCTGGGAAGACGGCTTGGACATGGTCCTCGCCTCCGGACTCCCCGTAGTCGTCCTCGGTGGTGAGCATGCGCCGGACGCCGACCTCATGGAGTGCTCGACGGTCTCCGCCGGCGTTGCTGCCGAGGCCCACAATTACCTGGCCGAGGGTGGCGCGCAGAATCTGGCACAACTGCACCACTTCCTTTCCGACACCGTTCTGCTCACCGGCCACGGTTTCGAGCCGCCGGCTCACCTGCCTTCCTGGGGAATCGCTGATTTCGCGCCCGACCTCGACTCGGCGACCGGTCCCGTCATCGCAGTTCTGTACTACCGCGCCCAGCATCTGGCCGGAAACACCCGGTACATCCAGGCGTTGTGTGACGCCGTCGCCGAGGCCGGTGGCACCGCGCTCCCGATCTACTGCGCATCTCTGCGAACCGCAGAAGCCGAACTTCTGAGCACACTCCGCCGCGCCGACGCCATGGTCGTCACAGTTCTTGCTGCCGGCGGCACCAAGCCCGCGACCGCCTCCGCCGGTGGCGACGACGAAGCCTGGGACGTCGCTGCACTCGCTGCACTCGACGTCCCGATCCTGCAGGGCCTGTGCCTGACCAGTAGCCGCGCCACCTGGGACGAGAACGACGACGGACTGTCGCCTCTCGACGTCGCGACGCAGGTGGCGGTGCCGGAGTTCGACGGTCGCATCATCACCGTCCCGTTCTCCTTCAAGGAAATCGACTCCGACGGATTGTCCACGTACGTCCCCGACGTCGAGCGCGCTGCCCGTGTCGCCGGTATCGCAGTCCGCCATGGCAAGCTGCGCCACATTCCCACCACCGAGCGTCGCGTTGCACTCATGCTCTCGGCCTACCCGACCAAGCACGCTCGTATCGGCAACGCCGTCGGCCTCGATACTCCGGCGAGCGCAATCGACCTTCTCACTGAAATGCGTTCTGCCGGTTACGACCTCGGACCCGTCGACGGCCCTGACGCAGTACCCGGCCTGGCGGCGAAGGACGGCGACGCGCTGATCCACGCCCTGATCGCGGCCGGTGGCCAGGATCCCGACTGGCTCACCGCCGAGCAGCTCGAGGGCAATCCGATCCGAATCTCCGCAGCAAAATACCGCGAATGGTTCGCCACGTTGCCCGAAGAACTGCGCAGTGGGGTCGAGGAACACTGGGGCGCAGCGCCCGGCGAGCTGTACGTCGACCGATCGCAGGATCCGGACGGCGAAATCGTCATCGCGGCACTGCGATTCAACAACATCGTCCTCATGGTCCAGCCGCCCCGCGGATTCGGTGAGAAGCCCGTCGCGATCTACCACGACCCGGATCTGCCGCCGAGCCATCATTACCTCGCGGCATACCGCTGGATCGCCGCGACACCGGACAACGGCGGATTCGGCGCCGACGCCGTCGTTCACCTCGGCAAGCACGGCAACCTCGAATGGTTGCCGGGCAAGACGCTCGGCATGTCCAGCAACTGCGGCACCGACGCAGCGCTCGGTGACCTGCCTCTGATTTACCCGTTCCTGGTCAACGACCCGGGCGAGGGAACACAGGCAAAGCGGCGTGCTCACGCGACGCTCGTCGATCACCTGATCCCGCCGATGGCCCGCGCCGAAAGTTACGGCGACATCTCCCGCCTCGAGCAGCTGCTCGACGAACACTCCAACATCTCCGCACTCGACCCGTCCAAGCTCCCGGCCATTCGCCAGCAGATCTGGACACTGATGCGTGCCGCCAAGATGGACCACGACCTCGGCCTCGCCGAGCGGCCCGAAGAAGACGTGTTCGACGACATGCTCCTGCACGTCGACGGTTGGCTGTGCGAGATCAAGGACGTCCAGATCCGCGACGGTCTGCACATTCTCGGCCGCGCACCCCAGGGCGACGCCGAAATCGAACTGGTCCTCGCCATGCTGCGTGCCCGTCAGATGTGGGGCGGTGAACAGAGCGTTCCCGGTTTGCGTGAAGCACTCGGGCTCAGCGAAGACGGCGACGAGTCGCGCACCCGTGTCGACGACGTCGAGGAAAAGGCGCACGCACTGGTTCGCGGCATGTACGACGCCGACTGGAACCCCGCTGCCGCCGAAGACCTCAGCGACGACGAGACCGTCGTGAAGATCCTGCAGTTCGCCGCAACCGAAGTGGTTCCGCGTCTGCGGCAGACGGACAACGAGATCAAGCAGGTCCTGCACGCGCTCGACGGCGGATTCATCGCCGCCGGCCCGAGCGGGTCACCGCTGCGCGGCCTCATCAACGTTCTTCCCACCGGTCGTAACTTCTACTCCGTCGACCCCAAGGCAGTTCCTTCACGCCTTGCGTGGGAGACCGGTCAGGCGATGGCCGAGTCGCTCGCCGCTCGCTATCTCGCCGATCACGGCGAGTACCCGCGCTCGGTGGGTCTGTCGGTGTGGGGAACCGCCGCCATGCGTACCTCCGGCGACGACATCGCCGAAGTGTTCGCGCTCCTCGGTGTTCGCCCCGTCTGGGACGAGGCAAGCCGACGCGTCGTCAACCTCGAAGTGATCGATCTCGAAGAACTCGGCCGCCCGCGCATCGACGTCACCGTCCGCATCTCCGGATTCTTCCGTGACGCATTCCCGCATGTGCTCGCACTGCTCGACGACGCCGTTCAGCTGGTCGCGGCACTGGACGAGACGGACGAGCAGAACTACGTGCGCGCCCACGCACAGGCCGACCTGGCCGAGCACGGCGACGCCAGGCGTGCGACCACCCGTATCTTCGGTTCGAAACCTGGAACCTACGGCGCCGGCCTGCTGCAACTCATCGACTCCAAGACCTGGCGCGGTGACGACGACCTCGCCGAGGTGTACACCAATTGGGGCGGCTTCGCGTACGGACGTGGGCTCGACGGAATCCCGGCAGCCGACGACATGCGCAGTGCATACCGTCGAATCAACGTGGCGGCCAAGAACACCGACACGCGTGAGCACGACATCGCCGATTCGGACGACTACTTCCAGTACCACGGCGGCATGGTTGCCACCGTGCGCGCGCTGACCGGAAAGTCGCCCGAGGCATATATCGGCGACAGCACTCGGCCGGAATCGGTTCGCACACGCACACTTTCGGAAGAGACCGCACGTGTCTTCCGGGCGCGCGTGGTCAATCCCCGCTGGCTCGACGCGATGCGCCGTCATGGGTACAAGGGTGCCTTCGAGATGGCAGCCACGGTCGACTACCTCTTCGGGTACGACGCCACCACCAACGTGGTCGCGGACTGGATGTACGAAAAGCTCGCCGAGACCTACGTTCTGGACGAGCAGAACCAGAAGTTCATGACGCAATCCAATCCGTGGGCCTTGCACGGAATCGCCGAGCGGCTCCTCGAAGCCGCCGAGCGCAACATGTGGGAGCACCCCGAGCAGAAGACACTCGACGGCTTGCGTCAGGTGTACCTCGAAACCGAAGGCGAACTCGAGGGGGAGTAAACCTCGAGCATTACCGGCAGGTCCGGGCGCTGAAGTGTTTCAGCGTCCGGACTTGATGATCTGAGCGATGTTCCGCTCCGCCAGAGCAGTGATGGTCAGTGACGGATTGACGGTGCCGGTGCTGCCCGGAATGGCAGCGCCGTCCATCACGTACAGGCCGTCGTAGCCCTTGACTCGCCCGTAGCCGTCAGTGGCCTTGCCCAGAACCGCACCGCCGAGGGGATGCGCGGTGAACGAGGAATTGACGTCTTTCGCGAACGGCAGGGCGGACGGCAGCGTGGTGCCGGCGAAGGCCATCTTGTTCTGGACGGCGCGCAGGGCCTCGACGGTGGCGTCGTTGCCGTTCTTCGGCCAGTTCAGCACAACCCGATCGGAGCCGCCGTCATATGCGAAGTCGGCGCGTTGCGAGTCGAGAGTCATACCCAGGGTTCCGAGCATGCCGATGTTGACGGGTAGGCCGGGGACGTACCAGTTTTCCAGGGAGAGTGGCATTCCCGACTCGTCGACGATGCGTGATGCCGACGGTGCGGCTTGCGCAGTGCCGTCACTGAAGCCGAACGAGCGCACCATCCCGGCGTCGCCGTTCGTTCCCCAGCCCTTACCGATGTGTTCGTTGAGGTTCGGCAGCGCGCCCGTCGCCTGGGCGCGTACCAGCAGCTCGGACGTGCCGATCGAGCCTGCTCCGAGGAACAGACGGTCACAGGTGAGTGTCTTCCGGGCCAGAACGGCACCCGTCGGATCCGTCGATTCGACATCGACGACGTAACGTCCATCACGTTCGCGACTGATCGCGAGCACCTGATGCCCGTAACAGACGGTGGCTCGTCCGGTGGCTTCGGCGGCGGGAATGTAGTTCTGCGTGAGGTCGAACTTCGCGCCGTTGGAGTTACCCATGTTGCTGTCCCCGACGGTGGCCGAGGCTCGGGTTCGGCCGTCGAGTTCTGAGCGCACCACGTCCCAGTTCCAGATCCCGTCGATGCGTTGCGGATCGAAGCCGGCACGACGAGCGTCCTGATCCCAACGACGGGAGTGGCCGAAGTTCGGGGTTTGGTAGATGTCTTCGGGCAACGGGCTCAGACGCAACATCTGGCGCACCTTGGGGTACCAGGTGGACGCCATCTCGTCGTAGTCGAGGGAATTGCCGAAGACTGCTTCGAAGAATCGGCGCTCGGGCGCAATCATCACGCCGGTGAAGATGATGGAACCACCGCCGACGGCAGCGCCGCGCCAGACCGAGATGTGTTCGTAGTCGGTGGCATCGAGGACGCCGCTGAAGTAGTCGCACACCACAGGAAGCCCAGTGAGGTTGGTGAACGATGTTCGCCGGAACACTCCGCGGCCGTCGGCCAGCATGTCGGAGGTGTGAATCTCCCGCTGCGGATCATGCGGCCAGCGAAGCCCGCGCTCGAGGATCGTGACCTGCGTGCCGCTCTGCGCCAACCGGAGAGCGGTGGCGCTGGCGCCGAAACCTGAACCGACGACTATGGCCTCGGAATGCTCCGGGGGAGTAGGCGAGGGTGCGAACAACTCGGGGACGAGTGCGCGGTAGTGATCGGCACCCATCGGTAGCTCACGCAGAGGCGCGGGGGCGGCGTGGCTGATCGAGGTCGACATGAGCGGTGTCGCGGCTGCAACGGCTGCGCCCATCCCGGCCGCTTTGAAAAAGTCACGACGCTGCATGTGTTTGTTCGACTCCCCAGTTCGACGATTTGCCTCAGAATAACTCGAGGTGGAGTTTGTGGACGAAACGACGTCTTCAATGCCTCAGGGAACCGGATAAAACGTGCATAAGTGGCATGTTTCAGCCGAGGTTGAGCGGTCGCCAGATAGTCGCGGAAGTCGGTCTGTGTTCAGCGGGAGGCGCTCACACCTATCCTCGAGGAGTGAACCCCGACTTCAAGCGTGTCTCCGAGGCCAAATACGTCCTACTCACGACCTTCCGCAAGGACGGAACGCCGGTGGCGACTCCGCTCTGGGCCGCACCGGACGGCGACAAGCTCCTGATGTGGACCGTCACAGATTCCTACAAGGTCAAGCGCATCAGGCGAAACCCGTCAGTCACCGTGGCTGCGTGTGACGCTCGGGGAAATCCGAAGGGTGAACCGGTTGCCGCCGTCGCCGAGATCCTCGACGGACCGGGCACCGATCATGCTCGCGACGCGATCGCGCGTCGCTACGGAATCCTGGGCTGGATCACCATGAAAGGCAGTCTCCTGCGCCGCGGCAAGACCGGAACGATCGGACTTGCCATCACTGCAGCCTGACCGCGCATCAGTTGCCGAGCAGATCGTCCAACGCTGAATCGAACCGCGGATAGGTGAACGAGAAGCCGTTGTCCGCCAACACTTTCGACACGGCATGACGACCCGTCAGGCCCAGGGCAGCGTCACTGCGCAAAAGGAACGCGCCGATTCTGACCATGAATGCGGGCGTCGGCGGCGCAGGTGGGCGATGAAGGTGCTTGCGCAGCCCGGCCATCAGTTCTGAGTTTCGGACGGGATCCGGAGCAGTCGCGATGACCACGCCCGAGGCAGCTGAATCGGGTTCCAGGGCCCACCGCACGATCGACAGCCAGTCGTCGATGTGAATCCAACTGGTCCATTGACTACCCGAGGCCACGCGTCCACCCAGCCCGAGACGCACGAGCAACAGGAGTCGCTCGAGCGCCGGTGTGCCCTTCTCCAACACGACGCTGGTTCGCAGGATCACTACTCGTGACGTGTTTGCGCCCTCGACCGCTGCCTCCCAGTCCTTTGCGACGTCGGTCATCTGAGGCGGCCCGTCAGCGAGAGGAGAAGCCTCGTCCAATCGGGTCTCACCCGCATCGCCGTAGATCGCGAGCGTGCTCGCCTGGATCCACACCGGAACCGGGTTCGCCAGTAGTTTCGACGCTTCGACCAGCGCGCGCGTCGGATCGACTCGGGAGCTGGTGAGCAGTGCGATGTTTGCCGGGGTGGGTCGGCGATCGACCAACTCGCCGGCAAGGTTGATCACCGCGGCGCCGTCGAGTTCTCCTGCCCAGTCGCCGACCGTGACACCGTCCCACTGAACCTGCCTGTGCCGACCGGGTTTCGGTGATCGAGTCAGGACCACGACGTCATACCCACGGTCGGCGAGATCGTCGCTGATCCGGCGGCCGAGAGCACCGGTGCCACCGGCGATCACGACCTTCGCCATCACTGCGCCTGACTGACCGAGGACATGTGGAAATCGGGAATGCGCATCGGCGGCATCGCTGTCCGAGTGAACCAGTCTTTCCACTCGCGCGGGAGTGTGATCTCGGTGCGTCCAGCCTCGGTGACCCGCCGCAGCAGATCGAGCGGGCTCTCGTTGAAACGGAAGTTGTTGACGGCGCCGACGATCTTGCCGTCCTCGATCAAATACACCCCGTCACGGGTAAGTCCGGTCAACAGCAGCGTCGTCGGATCCACCTCACGGATGTACCAGAGGGTTGTGAGCAGTAGACCCTTCTCGGTACCTGCGATCATGTCCTCGATCGAGGTGTCGTCACCACCGGTCAGGATGAGATTGTCGCCGGGAACTGCGACAGGTCGACCGAATTCTCGTGCAGCGTGGCGTGGGTACGCCAGCGCATTGACGACCCCGTCTCGGACCCAGTCGACGGGTTCGATCTCCATGCCGTTGTCGAACAGTGAGACGGATTCGCTCGACGACGTCGTGATCACGAACGGCGCGGACTGCAAGCCCTCGGCGCCGGGGTCGGAGGTCAGCGTGAGTGGCAAGGCACCCAGTTTCTCACCGATCCGCGTGGCGCCGGTGGAGGAAAGTGCGGTGTGCCCCTCTTCGGCGCCGCGGCCCTCCATGGTCCACATCAGATAGATCATCAGGTCCGCCACAGCCGACGGCGGAAGAATCGTCTCGTAGCGGCCGGCAGGCAGGCTGACGGTATTGCCCGCCCAGTCGAGTCGAGTGGTCAATTGCGACAACAGGTTCGGTATCGAGATATCGCTGAAATCGACGGTCCCCGATCCGACCCAAGCGCTGGCGTCGCCGCGCTTACCGTTGATCTCCACGGAGCCGGTCGCTTGAGCCGTTCTGCGTCGCACGCCAGTCGAAGATCCGAGCCAAGTGGTGTGCATCTGGTGGTGGGCGAACCCGAACAGCTGGTCACCGCCGTCGAAGGCCGTGGACAGGTCGGCAGCCAACTGCGCGAAGACACCGATGTCGGTCAGGGCGGGCGGCAGGTCCCAGTCGGTCTCGGCCGCCGACTGGGTGATCAGGTCGGACGCGTCGTCGGCGGGAGTTGCTGTGCGCGCAGCTTGTTCGCTTGCTTTCACGAGTGCAGAAATCTGCTCCGGATCGACACTGCTGGAACTGACAGTGCCCACCTTCGCGATGTCTCCCTCGCGCACGATCGAGATCACCGTCCACGTCCGGGACAGCGACACTCCGTTGGTGGTCATCGAATTGTTGGCCCACCGCAGCGACGCCTCACTCGCATCGGTCACGATCACCAACGATTCGTCTACCGTCCTCGCGGCCAATGCACGCTCGACGACTTGCTGCGGATCGATCACTGCTGAGCCTCCGAACGAGTGTTGAGGATGTTGACTCCGCGGAACAGAGCGGACGGGCAGCCGTGGCTGACCGCCGCAACCTGGCCGGGTTGCGCCTTGCCGCAGTTGAATGCGCCTTGCAGGCGCCAGGTCGACTCACCGCCGACGGCTTCCATCGAGCCCCAGAAGTCCGTCGTCGTCGCCTGATATGCCACGTCACGCACCTGGCCGTCGAGCTTTCCGTCGCGGATCTTGAAGAACCGCTGACCGGTGAACTGGAAGTTGTAGCGCTGCATGTCGATCGACCAGGACTTGTCTCCGACGACGTAGATGCCGTTCTCGACGCGCGAGATCAGGTCTGCGGTCGAGGTGTCCGTATGGGGATCGGGGGAGAGCGAGACGTTGGCCATACGCTGGATGGGAACGTGATGTGCGGAGTCGGCATACGAGCAGCCGTTGGAACGCGTCAGTCCCAGTCTCGGCGCGAACACACGATCGAGTTGATATCCGACCAGTGTTCCGTCGGCGACCAGATCCCACCGTTGTGAGGCGACTCCGTCGTCGTCGAATCCGACGCTGGCCAGGCCGTGCGCTTCGTTACGATCGGCGGTCACGTGCATGAGTGGCGTTCCGTATTTCAGCGTTCCCAGCTTGTCCGGCGTCGCGAACGACGTACCCGCGTAAGCCGCTTCGTAGCCGATTGCGCGGTCGTATTCGGTGGCGTGCCCGACGGATTCGTGGATCGTGAGCCACAGATTGGTCGGATCGATCACGAGATCGGTCGGACCTGCATCGACAGTGGGCGCCTTGGTCTTCTCGGCCAGCCACTCCGGGATCTGCGCGAGCTCGTCACCCCAGTTCCACGTGCTTTCCGCTCCGAGGTACTCCCATCCGCGCCCTACCGGCGGCGCCAAGGTACGCATCGATTCGAAGCTGCCGGCAGACTTGTCGACGGCAGTCGCCTCGAGTTCGGGGTGCAGACGCACCCGTTGCTGGGTGATCGACGAACCGGCCAGATCCGCGTAGTAAGTCTGCTCCTTGACCTGGAGGACACTCGCCGTGACGTGGTCCACGCCGTCAGCGGCTTGAAGCCGTCCGGAGTAGTCGACCAGCAGGGCTACCTTGTCGGCCGTCGGCACCGCGAAGGGATCTTCGAGATACGGGGACACCCACGTCGCGTCGGCGTAGACGGGCTCGTCGGCGAGGGTGACCGGATCCCGATTGAGCGAGCGCAATGCCTTCGCGACCTCGACCGCTTGGCGTGCCAGCGCAGCCGCGACGGCAGGGGACACCTCGGCGTGCGAGGCGAATCCCCACGTGCCGTCGACGATCACGCGGACGGCGACCCCGATCTCGTCTCCGTCCGACACGGCCTGAACTACGCCGTCGCGCAACCGGATCGACTGTGTGAGCACGCGGTGGACACGAACATCGGCGTGCTGGGCACCGGCTGTTTTCGCCGCCGACAGCGCCGCATCAGCGACAGCTCGCAACGGGAGGGCGAGGAAATCTGCATCGACATCTCGGGTGACGGTCACGCACACGACGCTAGTCGACGACCGCCGATCTCAGCCGAACTGCCGCCATCCGAGGCGAATCACCATGGCGATCACGACAACCAACAGCGTGATCCGGACGAACCCGGATCCCTTGCTCAACGCCATCCGCGAACCGATGACCGCGCCGAGAACGTTGCAGACTGCCATCGCCAAACCCAAACTCCACCAGACATGTCCGGTGACGGCGAAGTACGCGAGCGCGCCGAAATTGGAGCCGAGATTGATCACCTTCGCCATCGCTGCGCTCCGAACGAATTCGGTTCCGAGGAAGGTGGCGAAGCTGATGATGAGGAACGTGCCCGTACCGGGTCCGAGCAGACCGTCGTAGAGGCCGATGAGCCCGGCGGAGAGCAGCAGGACGAGGACGGTCTTGCGCTGCGTCGGACGATGAGTGGCGATCGTGGTCCCCAGCGTCGGACGCAGTGTCACGAAGACGGCGACAGCGACGAGGACCACCATCACGATCGGAATGAAGTACTTCTTGTCGATCAGTGAAACGGCAGCCGCTCCGCACGCGGCCGTCACCGCAGCCAACGCGGCTGCCGGCGCCATCTGCCGCCACTCCATCGGGATTCGACGCGAGAACGTGTACACCGCGGCACTTGTCCCGGTGAACGCCGTGAGTTTGTTGGTGGCCAGCGCCGCTTGCGGGGTCAATTGCGGGGCGACCAGAAAGAGTGCGGGCAACAGAATCAATCCGCCTCCGCCGACGACGGCGTCCACCCAACCCGCCGCCGTCGCTGCCGTCATCAGCAGTCCCCAATCAGCAATATCCACGGCGGTGACTCTTTCACAGCTGTGACACTCTTGAGCACATGCGGAGGTTCAGCCTGTGGCTGCGAGGAAAGCCGATGATCGCGGACAGCGCTCTGGCGCTCGTGTTCTTCGCGCTCGAAGTTGTCACGTTCGTCAGCTCGCCCCGCGAGGAGAGATGGCCTCAGCTCGTCGTCGGGTTTCTGATCTGTCTGCCGGTCGTGTGGCGCCGCAAATTTCCGCGTACCTCGGCAGCGTCCATCTTGTCCATGTCGTACTTCGCAACCCTGGTGATGTGGGCGACGGGGGATCCGGCTGCGGAACATCCAGGCCTGCTGGCTCTCGGGGTCTCGCTCTACACCCTCGTTGCCTATGTCGATCGACGTACCGGGGCGATCTTCGCCTGTTTCCTGGCCCTGGACATGACTCTCTCGTTGCTCGTGATCCGCGAAGACGTGATCCTCACGATCATCATCGCGACACTGCTGTATGCACTCGCCTGGATCACCGCCGAGTTCTTGAGCGCGCGCCGCGCCTACGACGAGGAAGTGGCCGCCAGACTCGAAGTGGCCGAGTACGAACGGGATCGACGCGCCGAGGACGCGGTGGCCACGGAAAGAACCCGAATCGCCCGCGAACTCCACGACGTCGTCGCCCACGCGGTCAGTGTGATGATCGTGCAAGCAGATGGCGCCTCGTACGCGGTCGATTCCAATCCGGCGTTGACCAAGAAGGCGCTCGGCAACATCTCCAGCACCGGACGCGACGCCCTTGCCGAGCTTCGCCGTACCGTCTCCCTTCTGCGCACCGAGGTCAGCAGCGACGCGATGCCGCAACACGGAACAGCCGGTATCGCCAAGGTCGTCGAGATGATGCGTGCCGCGGGGCTCGGCGTGCGCCTCGAGCTGACCGGTGAACTCGACGACGTCAGTCCATCGGTCAGCCTGGGCATTCACCGCCTCGTCCAGGAATCGCTGACCAATGTTCTCCGGCACGCCGGCGCAAACCCGAAGGCCCGAGTCACTGTGCGCCGCACCGAGACCGCGGTACTGCTCGAGGTCGTAGACAACGGAACGTCGAGTTCGACCTTCGCGCACGGCTCGGGCAACGGACTGGTGGGCATGCGTGAGCGGGTGGCGGTACTGCACGGAACGCTCGAGACCGGACGACGCCCCGACGGCAGTTGGCGTGTGTACGCAGAGCTGCCGCTCGAGATCCACGATTGATACCGGCCGGGATCAATCGCGTTGGCACCGACGTCTCAGGCCCGATAGGTTTACGCCGTGCCCATCACCGTGCTGCTAGTCGACGACCAGGAACTCATGCGGATGGGCCTGAACATGGTGCTCGAAGCGCATAAGGACATTTCGGTCATCGGCGAGGCCGGTGACGGAGCCGCGGCGGTCGCCGCGGCGGTGGCGTTGAAGCCTGACGTCGTGTTGATGGACGTGCGGATGCCGATTGTCGACGGAGTGAAAGCGACGGAGCAGATTCTCGCGTCCGGGATCGAATCCAGGGTCCTGGTGATGACGACGTTCGACCTGGACGAACACGCGCTCGGCGCCCTGCGCGCCGGAGCCAGCGGGTTTCTTCTCAAGGACACCCCGCCCGAGGATCTGGTGTCGGCCATCCGCAGCGTGGCGGCCGGTGACGCGGTTGTTTCCCCGAAGGTGACTCGTCGGCTGCTGTCGAGATTCATCGTCGACGGGCCGGCACCGCGACGCGATCCGGTGGTCCTCGACGTCCTCACCGAACGCGAACGCGAAGTCCTCGGACACGTCGCCACGGGACTGTCCAACATCGAGATCGCACAGCAGCTGTACCTGTCCGAATCGACGATCAAATCGCACGTCGGACGGATTCTCACCAAACTCGACCTGCGTGATCGTGTGCAGGCGGTGGTGCTGGCCTACGAGACCGGACTGGTGACTCCGGGCGCGTAGGCCGGCCGCCGGTCAGGCCGCGAGCGCTTGGCTCTGCTCAGGCATCGAATGCGCCCACTGTGGGCAGCACGATGCAGGTCTTACCGTCCGCGTAGTCGACGTTGCCGAACAGGGCGGCAAACACCTTGCCGTCACCGGTGTCGACAACCTTCGAGAGCAACGGCGTATCGAGTACCGGCAACTTCTCGTCCAACGGAACGATGCCACCCTTGAACGTGCCGATGTTGATCCAGGCGACACTCAACCCTGAGGTCTTGGGAATGCCCACGTAACCCGGGATTGCCTGGAACCGAAGGTGGTCGGCCTCGACCCACGGCGGCAACGGGAAGTTCGGACCGGCCTGTGCGGAGCTGAGGGTGACGGTGACGGGTTCACCGGCCACGCCACACCCGACCGTCGGCGCGGGGTACATGAACGACTGCGGCTTCGTGACGCCGATGTCCGGCAGATCGAGGGCGGCCGTGATCTGATCAGCGCCTGCCGTGCCGATCAACTGCTGAACAGCAGCAGAGGCTTCGGGCGAGATGGCTGCGGCCTGCGCGATCAGTGCGGCAATCCCTTCGGGTACTACCGGTTCTGCGGCCGCGGTTCCCGCGCTGATCATCGCGCTGCCGGCGGTGAGTGCCACGACGGCGGCAGTGCCGGCGATGGCAGCGGGAATGCGTCGGGCGAGTGTCTTGCCGGGGAGTCGGCTCATGTCGGGCTCCTTCATTTCATGAGGCCGGGAAATGCGGCCCGAAGTGACTTGACCATGCGCATAGTCTCAACGTCAACTTGAGGTTTAGAATCGTTAGCGGAGCGTTAGTTAACGCCAGGCAAGTCGCACGTGAGCGACGGGAGGCCCGTGTGACTCACGGCACCCCACTGTTTTTGCCCCTCTGCGTCGTTGTCGGGAGAAAAACCGGCCCCCCGAGCGTTGAACGAATAGACCGTCTGAAAGGGGACGTCATGATCGCCGCCGTATTCCTCCTCTACGTGATCGTCGAGATCGCAGCCTTGGTCATCGTGGGCAACGCCATCGGTGTCGCCTGGACAGTGCTGCTGTTTCTCGCCGGTTCGCTTGTCGGATTGATCCTCATGCGTTCGCAGTGGCGACGAGTCATGGACGGCTTCCGCAAGGCCACGCGAGGTGAGGGGTCGCCGTCGCTTGCGGTCGCCGACGGCGCCTTGGTGGCTGCGGGTTCCGCCTTGATGTTCGTGCCCGGACTCGTGACTTCCGTTCTGGGACTTCTCCTTCTGATTCCACCGACCCGCTGGGCGCTCCGCCCACTGGCGGTCCTCTTGGCAGGCAAGCGTGCAGCAGCATTTGCCGCCGGCGGTGACGCCTTCGCCGGAACCGTCGGCTATGCGTCACGCATGCGCGGAAACGGCGAGGTGATCGACGGAGAGATCATCGTCGAGACACCCGAAACCACCGAGTACGTCGCCAGCAACGGCAAGGAACTGGTCCTCGAGGGTGAGATTCTGGACACGGATACACCCACCCGTTCGCGGGGGCCGCAGTACTAACAGGCAGACTGGGTGCTCGTGACTACTCGTCTGCTGGTCAACGGCCGGATCTACAGTTCATTTGCACCTGATGCGACCTCGATCGCCATCACCGACGGCACCGTCGTGTGGGTCGGCGACGAGCGCGCCGGACGGGCGTTGCATCCCGCCGCGGAGGTCGAAGACCTGGGCGGTGCGTTTGTCACTCCGGGATTCGTCGACACCCACGTCCACATCACTGCACTGGGCCTCAATCTCGTCGGTCTGGATCTCGTGGGCGCGAACTCACTGGACGAATGCCTCTCGCGAGTACGAACATTCGCAGCGGCAAACCCCGAAACCGCCCATCCCGACGCAGTCATCTGGGGACACGGTTGGGACGACACCGAGTGGGCCGATCAGACGCCGCCGTCGACCGAAGATCTCGACGCGGCCGCCCCTGGCCGCAAGGTGTATCTCTCGCGGATCGATGTTCACTCGGCCGCTTGCTCGAGCGCATTGCGCGACGGGATCTCCGGCCTCGCCGAGACTGCCGGATACTCGGCCGACGGCCCGTTGACCTTCGACGCACACCACCTCGCGCGCAATGCCGCTCGGAACCTGCTGACCGAAGATCAGCGCGCGTCTGCCCGCACCGCGGCGCTCGATCTGTGCGCCTCCCGCGGGATCGTTGCCGTGCACGAGTGCGGAGGACCGGACATCTCGGGATTGACCGACTTCCAGGAACTGCTGGCCCACGACCACGGCGTGGAGGTTCGGGGCTATTGGGGTGAGCGCGTAGACAGCGAGTCGGATGCTCGGGCACTCCTCGACAAAACCGGAGCGCACGGACTCGGCGGGGATCTCTTCATCGACGGCTCGCTCGGTTCGCATACCGCATGGTTGCTCGAACCCTATGCAGACCAACCAGATTCGACGGGTAATGCTTATCTCGACGTCGACGCGATCGCCGCACACATCCGGGCCTGCACGCTTGCAGGAGTCCAGGCCGGGTTCCACGCCATCGGTGACGGCGCCGTCTCGTCGGCAGCTGCCGCGTTCCGCAAGGTCGCCGACGAACTGGGTGGCCCCAAGGTCGCTGCGCTGGGTCACCGTCTCGAGCACGCGGAAATGATGTCGATGGCCGACGCGGAGACCTTCGCGGCGTTGGGCGTCATTGCGAGCGTCCAACCGGTGTTCGACGCACTGTGGGGTGGCACCGACGGTCTGTACGCCACACGCCTGGGAGTCGACCGCGCAGCAGCGTTGAATCCGTTTGCACCCGCTGCCGGTAAGGGTGTCTCGCTCGCATTCAGCTCTGATGCCCCGGTCACCCCCATCGAGCCGTGGGCGATGCTGCGCGCCGCTGTCCAGCACCGCACCGACGGAAGTGGAATCTCGCCGCGTGCGGCCTTCTCCGCGGCAACACGCGGAGCCTGGCGCGCGGGCGGAGTGCGGGACGGCGCAGCGGGAACCCTCAATCCGGGCGCACCGGCCTCCTACGTGTTGTGGGAGGCAGGCGAACTCGAAGTGAGCGCACCGGCCGATTCGGTTCAGCGATGGTCTACCGATCCGCGCTCGCGAGTACCCGCTCTGCCGAGGTTGGCGGAAGATGCGCCGATTCCGGTCTGCATCAAGTCGGTTCATCGTGGACGCGTTGTCTATCAGCGCGGCGCGACGAGTGAGTGAGGCCGGCGCCCAGGCGCCCGTCGGTGACCGCTCACGCGTGAATGCGGTGCTCACCGGTTCCGCCTGGCTACGTTCGCTGTACGCAGCCGCAGGTGGATTCCTGATCTTCGCCGGATTCCCACCCCGCCCCCTGTGGTTTCTGGCGCCCGTCGGGATCGCTCTTCTGACATGCGTGTTGACGAACTTCGGTCGTGGCGGACTGCGCCTTCGTGTCGGATTCGGTTACGGGTATCTGGCCGGTCTCGGTTTCCTGGTGCCGTTGCTTCCGTGGATCGGTGTGTTCGTGGGCGCGGTCCCGTGGATCGCGTTGGCTGCCGTGGAGTCGTTGTTCATCGGACTGTTCGGGTTGCTTGCGGTCCTGGTGGCGAGATTGCCGTGGGCGCCGTTGTGGATTGCCGCGACCTGGACGCTGACCGAGTGGCTTCGTTCCAGCGTTCCTTTCGGTGGATTTCCCTGGGGCAGGCTCGCATTCGGCCAATCCGAAGGGTGGCTCCTCCCACTCGCGAGTGTCGGCGGTGCGCCGCTGCTCAGCTTCGCGGTGGCCCTGACCGGTACCGGCTTGGCAGCAGTAGCCGTTGCTGTCGCGGCCAAACGATGGGACCGCGGATTCTTCGGAGCTGTTGCCGCCGTACTCGTGCCCGTGATCGTTGCTCTTGTGATGTCGCCGTTCCTGTCCACCATGGATTCCGGAGACCGAACGATCACCGTCGCCGCCATTCAGGGAAGCGTTCCGCGGTTGGGCTTGGACTTCAATTCGCAACGCAAGCAGGTCCTCGACAACCACGTCACCGAAACCGTGAAACTTGCTGCCGAGGTCGACGCAGGCCGCGTCGATCAGCCTGACGTCGTGATCTGGCCGGAGAACGCCTCGGACATCGACCCCCTGCGGAACGCCGATGCCGCGGCCGACATCACCCGAGCCTCCGAAGCCATCGGAGCGCCGATTCTTGTCGGCACCGTACTCGTGAATGCCGATCGTACGACCACCAATTCGGTGATCGTGTGGGACGGCGCCAACGGTCCTCAGGAACAGCACGACAAGAAGATCATTCAGCCGTTCGGCGAATACCTGCCCTACCGAAGCTTCTTCCGGAACTTCTCCTCGTACGCCGATCGTGCGGGTAATTTCGTACCCGGCGAGGGCAACGGTGTCGTCCACGCAGCGGGTGTGCCGATCGGCGTCGCGACCTGCTACGAGGTGGCGTTCGACCGAGCGTTCCAGGAATCGGTGCGCAACGGTGCGCAACTGCTGGCGGTACCGACCAACAACGCCACCTTCGGGGACACCGAGATGACGTATCAACAGCTGGCAATGTCTCGTGTGCGGGCAGTCGAGCACGGCCGCGCCGTCGTTGTCGCCGCAACCAGTGGTGTCAGTGCCATCATCGGTCCCGATGGTGTAGTGACTTCGCAGACCGACCTGTTCGTGCCGGCGGCACTGGTGGCGAAGGTGCCACTCTCGACCAGCTCCACTCTCGCCACTCGAGTAGGCCCGGCGCCGGAGATCGTGCTCGGCATCATCGCGGTCGGCGCGATTGCCATGGCCGTGGTAGCCCGGCGCCGAGATCAGGCTGAGCAATCACCCGAGGAGACTGCGGCAGTCTGAGCCGAGCAACGGATATCGGGCACTCGATGTTCCGAGGGGCACCTACGCGGGTACTCGCTGTGCCACCCGTTCCTGCGTAAAGGCGGCCTCCCGTGACCGAGCCAGACAAGACCGAGCCTGAGAAGACCGAGCCCCAGACTGCAGTTCGCAAGACCAGTGTCGTCGACGCGGTTCTGCAGTCACCTCTCGCCGGTCTGTCACCGTGGATCCTGCTGTCTTTGCTCTCCGGGCCGGGAAGGTTCGAGGAATCCGCGGCCGCTGCGCTCGGGTTGTCGCTGCTGATCTTGGCGGCCAGTCACCGGCGCGGCGGTACCGTGAAGCTGTTGGAGGTCTTCGACGTCGTGTTCTTCGGCGTTCTGGCATCCATCGGGCTCCTCGCGTCGGCGAACACGATTCGGTGGTTCGAACTCTGGGGCGGGGAACTGACCAACATCGCACTGGTGGTCTTTGCGTTCGGGTCGATCCTGCTTCGTAATCCGTTTACGTTGCAGTACGCGAAAGAGTCGACGCCCGAAGAGTATTGGACGACGCCACTGTTCTTGCGCATCAACTACGTCATCACGGCAGTGTGGGCTCTCGCCTTCACCTGGTCGGCTGCGGTGGGCCTGTTCGGAGATGCAAGGCTGCACGACGGTGACAACTTCTGGACCGGATGGATTCTGCAGTTGCTCGGAACGTTCTTCGCGATCTCGTTCACCGAGTGGTATCCCGAGTACGCGCCGAACAAGGCTGCTCAGGCGCAGGGTCGCGAAACCGACCCCCCGCAGTCGATTTTCAGGCTGTTCGACTTTCTGCCGGTGTTCGTAGCCGTGACCGGTATTGCGGGGCTGGTGACCGACTCGGTTTCCGTGACCGCGGGCGTCACGTTGATTCTGGTCGGCGTATTCGGGCATCTGGCGATGCGAAGGTTCACCGTCGACTAGTCCGCGAACATTCGGGGCAGTCGAATTCGGACGCCGCTCGACAGCTGGAAGTTTGGTGTGTCGCAGGGTGGGGGATACAGCTCACACTGGTGCACGAAGCAGTGCCGATGGTTCTCCAGCGCGAATCCGGGATTTGCGCACTGTCGGCCCGTGAGTGCGCCTGGATGCTGAATGACGCTGTGCTGAAACATTTTTCACTACGGCGAGGCATCCTGGAGTTGCCACGTCGAAGAAGGGCCGAAGTATGACGTCGACTTGTGAACGATCACTCCCCGAAGAACGAGAAAGACCGCCCGGTGTAGAACCGGACGGTCTTGATCGAAGTGCTAGTTCATGCGCCGCGACGCTTGGCCTTCAGCAAATCGAGACGCTCTTTGAGGAGCTCTTCGAGTTCCTCGACCGAGCGACGCTCGAGCAGCATGTCCCAGTGGGTGCGGGGAGGCTTGACCTTCTTGGCTTCGGGAGCAGTTCCCTCCATGAGGGTGCCTTCGAGTCCGTTACGGCACAACCAGGTGCCGGGGATCTCGGCTTCGTCCGCGAACGGGATGTCGAAGATCTCGCCGTTCTCGCACTTGTACTTGGCCATACGACGGGGCGCGAGGTCATGGTCACGGTCGGTCTCGTAGCTCACAGCTCCGAGACGGCTACCTCGAAGTACGCGATCTGCCATGGTGGTGTCCTCTCTTCGTTCGTCACCGCTGGTGGGCGCCCTGACTTGGGGAGTAGACGCTCACACTCATCTACAACGCCACGAGCACCCGATTGGTTCCCGTGTGGCGAGAAGACGCAACCTCTCCATCTTACCGGGTGCCGTGCGCGTTCATCGAAGGCGTCCGAATCTCGAGTACAGTGTCGACTCATGGCTGAAAGCACACGCGTCGGATCACCGCAGACTGCGCGTTCCGGAAATCCGTGTGCGTGGTGTGGCCGCGAGGTTGCGGTCACGGGAGTGGGTCGACGACGCCGGTACTGCAGCCAGTCCTGTCGCCAGCGCGCATACGAGCAGCGCAACGCCGTCAAGGGCACGTCCATCCCGGCTGATGCCGTCATCTTGACCGCAATCGAGGCTGTCGAACTGGTGGATCGAATGTTCGAGGTTCGCTGCGCCGCCGAAGATGTAGCGACAGCTGTCGCCGAGGGCGCCCAGAGTTCCGAGCTCACGCAGTTATGTGAACGGTTGACCGAACTTGCCCGTGAAGCCGAACGTTTCCGGTGAAGCAGGTGTGGGCAACCGGTTTCTAGCCTTGCGTCGAGCACTGCAGCACTGCGGTGCTCCTGACGCCTGACGACGACAAATTTTGATCCTGAGTTCGGACCTTCGGGGAGGTTCGGACTTCGAAGCGACCCTTCGTCGAGGTCGATGACCTTCGGCTGCGCTCTCGCAGGATCGCCACATGGTTTCCACTCGATATCGAGGCGGTGCGATGTTTCTCTTCAATCCCCGAGCCACAGTTCCCGGCGCTGACCGTCACAACGCTGTGTGGGGGTGGTCGTGATGGATACCGACAAGAGGATCGATCCGCTGACCGGATCGCGAAGCCTGCCGGCGGGAGCGTTCCCACTGTCAGCGGTGCAGCGCAGTATGTGGTTCGCGCAGCAACTTCACCCGACTGTCCCGTACTTCATCGCGCAGTACATCGAGTTCCACGGCGATCTGGACATGCAACTGCTCAGTCGCGCCGCAGTGGAGGCTGCCCACGAGTTCGAATCGCCGTTTCTGCGGTTGATGTACCCGGACGGGGAGCCGTGCCAGATCGTGGACTTCACGATCGACCCGGGCATCGACTACTTCGACTTCCGCGAGCGTGAGAACCCTCGGCAGGCTGCGTCGGAGTGGATGGACAACGATTACGCGACGACGCTCGATCTGACTCGCGATCGTCTCGTCGAGATGACAATTCTCCAAACTGGTGATCGGGATTACCTGTGGTACACCAGAATTCATCACGTCGCTCTCGACGGATACAGCGGAATGACGATCGTCAATCGGATTGCGGCGATCTACACCGCAGCCGTCGAAGGTCGAGAGCCTGCGGTGAACAAGGCACTCGACGTCATGACGCTGTCCGAACTCGATCAGAAGTACCGAGAATCGAGTCGGTTCGAAGCCGACCGCGAGTACTGGGCCCAGCGAGTGGCGGGCGTCGAACACGGTTCGACGTTGGCGACCCGCGAGGGACCCCCGACCGCTCGGAGTGAGCTCGTCAGCGCCTCGATGTCGACGGAAAGCCTTGCCGCGTTGGACGAATGGAACTCGCGTTCCGGGGCGACTCCGGCGGCGGTACTGATTTCGGCACTGGCGTGCTACCTGTCTCGCAACACCGGCTACGGCGACGTTCTGATCAACTTGCCGGTTTCCGCGAGGACGACGGCCCCGCTGCAACGGTCCGGCGGCATGCTGGTCAACGTCGCGCCACTTCACATCCACGTCGACCCCGACGAAAGCGTCGACGATCTGGTCGGGCGGGTCCAACTCGAACTTCTCGGTGCGCTTCGTCATCAGCGATGCAGCCTCGAGGACATTCGACGTGATGCCGGTCTGACCGTCGGCGACGCGCGTCTGTCCGGTCCGATGATGAATGTGATGCTCTTCCGGCAAGAGATAACCCTGGGGCCGCTGACCGGTGAATATCACATCGTCACGTCGGGTCCGGTCGAGGATCTGCTGGTCAACGTGTACCAGAGCGGCGATCCGGCGCAGACGTTGATCGACTTTCGCGGAAACCCCAATCGCTACGGTCACGACGAACTGGCCGAACATCACCGGGCGTTCACCGAGTTGGTCGCAGAACTGTCAGCAGCACCGGCCGGCACGCCGATGAGCCGAATTCATCCGGCAAGCGCCGAGGCCGGGGCACGCAGCGCGCGGCGGAGGGAAAACGAAAGGTTCTGGGCTGGATATCTGGGGGACGCCGACGAGGGCTCCATCCTGGGGCTCGAGCGAATCGACGCAGAATCGGAGCCCACCGGCGCGACTCGGCTGAGCGTCCCGCTCGATCCCGCGGTCGCCACATTCGCGCGTACGGAAGGTGTTTCACTCTTTGCCGTTGTCCACGCGGCATTTGCGGCATTGTTGTCGAGATCGACCGAGCGCCGTGACGTGTTGATCGGAACGAGGACCGAGTGGGGGACTTTGCCTCTGCGCTGCGAGGTCGATCCGGAAGCGTTTTTCGACGAGTTCGTGAGTTCTCTCGCTCGAGAACGCGAAACGTTGGTTCTTCGATCGGCAGCAGGTGTCCCCGAGCTGCCCGAGTTGCACGTCCATCTCGACGACGGCTCGCAGGAGACAGCGATTACCGGCATCGATGTGGCGATCGGGGTCCACGCGGATACCGGCGCCCTCGAGGTTGCATACTCCACGCAGCACTACGCCGAATCCACGGTCCGAGCCTTCCTCTCGCGACTGGTGCGCATCCTTGCCGGCGCAGCAGCAGCCCCGCGAACGCCGGTCGGAGACCTCGATCTTCTCGACGAGTTCGAGCGTGAGTCCTTGGTACCGGCACGGGGAGCGACCGCGTCCGCCCCGTTGACCCTTCCCGACATCCTCCGCCGGGCCGCGGCTGTGAACCCCGATACCCCAGCGCTCGTTTTCGGTGATCGTGAGATGAGCTACCGGGAACTCGACGCCGAGTCGAACAAACTCGCCCGCGAACTGATCGACAGGGGAGTCGGCCCCGGCACCTATGTCGCCCTTGCGCTGTCGAGGTCGATCGAATCCGTGACCGCGACGTGGGCGGTGGCGAAGACCGGCGGTGCCTTCCTTCCGATAGATCCGCACTACCCCGAAGATCGTATTCGGCACATGCTCACCGATTCGGGAGCTGTTGTCGGAATCAGCGTGGGGGAGCACCATGCAGGGCTCGCCGATTCGGTGGACTGGCTGCTTCTGGACGAATTCAACACCGACGAACCGAACACATACCGCTCGGATGCACCGGTCGACGACTCCGAACGTCGCTCCCGCGTGCGCTACGACGACCCGGCGTACCTGATCTACACCTCGGGATCTACCGGCGTCCCCAAAGGCGTCGTGGTCAGTCACCGTGGGCTGAGCAGCTTCGCCGACGAAGAACGAGTCAGGTTCGGAGTCGAACCAGGGGACCGCACCCTGCATTTCTCTTCGCCGAGTTTCGACGCCTCGGTACTCGAACTTCTCCTTGCCTTCGGCGGCGCGGCGACGATGGTGATAGCGCCGCCCACCGTGTACGGCGGCGACGAACTGGCCCAGGTGATGCGCGTCGGCCGGGTCACCCACGCCTTCGTCACCCCGGCCGCGCTGGCTACAGTCGATCCCGCCGGCCTACCGGATCTACGAGTGGTCGTGACCGGCGGCGACGCCTGCTCACCCGCGCTGGTAGATCAATGGTCACACGGACGCTCGATGTTCAACGCGTACGGACCGACCGAAACCACCGTCGTCGCCACCCTGACCGGACCATTGAGCAGCGATGTTCCCGTCACCATCGGAAAGCCGATGCGCGGCGCCGCAGCCGTCCTCCTGGACTCGCGGCTTCAGCCGGTGCCGATCGGTGTCGCCGGAGAGCTCTACGTGAGCGGTGTCGGCTTGGCGCGCGGATACCACGCGCGTGCCACGATCACGGCCGAACGATTCGTGGCCGACCCCAACGGCGCTGCAGGAGAGCGCATGTACCGCACGGGTGACCTCGCGCGGTGGAACGGCGACGGTGAGCTGGAGTACCTCGGCCGGAGCGACTTCCAGATCAAGATCCGCGGTTTCCGCGTCGAGCTCGGCGAGATCGACGACGTACTGCGCCGCCACCCGAGCGTCGCGCAGGCCGTCACCGCCGGAGTTGCGGGCCCGAGTGGGGAAACACTGTTGGCCGCGTACGTCACAGCGGTTGCGGGCACACACATCGACAACTCCGAGTTGATCGCCCACGCGAGATCCTCGTTGGCTCCCCACATGGTTCCGTCGAGGATCGTCGTCCTCGATTCCATTCCGCTGACTCCGGCAGGAAAGATCGACAGGAAAGCGTTACCGGACATCGACTCGGCGGGCGGCTCGGCCGAATACCGTGCCCCCGAAACCTCGACCGAGAAGCGCATTTCGGCGGTGTTCTGCGATCTGCTCGGCATCACCCGCGCAGGAGCAGACGACAGTTTCTTCGACCTCGGCGGTGACTCGTTGATCGCGACCCGCGTCGTGTCGCGGGTGAACGGAGCGCTCGGAACGACGCTGAGCGTTCTCGACCTCTTCGAGGCGCCGACCGTCTCCGCTCTCGCTGCACGTGCCGACCTCGCGGACTCGCGGAACACACGTGCCCCCGCATTGACGCGTATCGATCGCCCTGACCGGATACCGGTATCTCTGGCGCAGCAACGAATGTGGCTGACCAATCAACTCGATCCGAGTTCGCCGGCGTACAACATTCCGATCGCGGTTTCGATGACCGGCGACCTCGACGTCGACGCACTGTTCACCGCACTGCGGGACGTGATCGTTCGGCACGAAGTCTTGCGGACCGTTTTCCCCGAGAGCGCTCGTGGACCGGTACAGCACGTTCTCGGTGTGGACGAGATGTTCGATCATCTCGAGGTCGAAACGGTGCCGGCCGCAGCGGCCGCAGCGCGGGCGAGTGAACTTGCGCGAGAGGGATTCGACGTCAGTGAATCGGTGCCGATCCGCGCCACTCTGCTCGAAGTGAACGAACGTGAGCACACCCTGGTCCTCGTCGTGCACCACATTGCAGCGGACGGCCTGTCGATGGCGCCGCTGGCTCGTGACGTCATGGTCGCGTACGCCTCGAGGGCGAGCGGACGCGTTCCGGCGTGGCTGCCACTCGAAGTGCAGTACGGCGATTTCAGCGAGTGGCAACGCGGAGCGCTCGGCGAAGCGTCCGACCCGGATTCGATTCTGGCCGAGCAGTTGCGGTTCTGGTCGCACGCCCTCACCGACCGCGGGGAACTCGCGGAACTTCCGATGGATCATCCGCGGCCGGCGGGCGTCTCACTGCGCGGGGGCAATCTCGATTTCCGGATCGACTCCGCGACGTACCGCCGCGTCGCCCAGATCGCGGCGCGCAGCGATGTCAGCACGTTCATGGTGATCCACGCCGCACTGGCCGTCCTGCTCAGCCGAGAATGCGGAGCGAACGACATCACGATCGGCACTCCGGTGGCCGGGCGGAGTGAGCGCGCCCTCGACGACGTCGTCGGGATGTTCGTCAACACCGTGGTGCTCAGGACCGTTCTCGACGGCGGGCTCACCTTCGGTGAAGTTCTCACCCGTGTCCGCGACGTCGACGTGGCGGCCTTGCAGCACACCGAAGTCCCGTACGACGTACTCGTCGAATCCCTCGCAGAGCGCCAGACGCCGCTGTTCCAGGTGATGCTGGTGATGCAGGGCGCCGCTCCCACCGAGGTCACTTTGCCCGAGCTCGAGGTCACGGTCGACGAACTGTCCACGGGCGCGGCAAAGTTCGATCTTCAGGTCATCCTCACCGATCGCGGCGACCATCTCGACGGCCAGATGAACTACGCCAGTCAACTTTTCGACTCGGACACCATGTCGGGCCTGGCCGATCGTTTCACGATGCTGCTCGACGCGGTAGCGGCCCATCCGGACTCCGTCGTCGGCGACGTCGACCTCACAGCTCCGGGCGAGGCAGAACTGGTCCTCGAGCGGTGGAATGCCACCGAGCACGCGGTACCGATCACTACCCTGGCCGACCTGTCGGCAGAGCAGGCAGCCCGGACACCCGAGAAGGCCGCGCTGATCTTCGGTGAGCGAACGCTGACGTATGCGGAGTTCGACGCGAGGGTGAGCGATCTCGCCAGAACCCTCATCGGCCGAGGCGTCGGCCCGGACATGCGCGTCGCGGTGTCGATTCGCCGGTCTCCGGAACTACTCGTCGCGGTCCACGCCGTGATCCGTGCCGGTGCGGCATACGTCCCGGTGGACCCCGATCATCCCGCCGAACGCATCGCGTACGTCTTCGACATCGCGGAACCCGTCTGCGTGCTGAGCAGGCCCCAGGACCACGGAGCTCTTCCCTCGCGAGTCCCGATCGTCGACGTCGATCTCGATCGTCAGGTGTCCACGACGGCGCCGATCACCCACGCTGATCGGGTCGGACCCCTCCACCCGGACAATGCTGCTTACGTGATCTTCACGTCCGGATCGACGGGTCGGCCGAAAGGTGTTGCAGTATCGCACCGTTCGATCGTCAATCGCCTGCTGTGGATGCAGGACACCTACCCACTTCACACGTCGGACGTGGTGCTGCACAAGACTCCGGTGACCTTCGACGTCTCGGTGTGGGAACTGTTCTGGCCCCTGCAGACCGGCGCGCAGTTGGTGATCGCGGAACCGGAGGGGCACCGAGATCCCGGATACCTGTCGGCGTTGATCGCGAAAAAGGGCGTCACGACGGCGCACTTCGTTCCGTCGATGCTCGCGGAATTCGTCGCTGTCGCGACTGCCGGGCAGTGCGCGACCCTGCGTCAGGTGTTCTGCAGCGGTGAAGCTCTTGCGCCGACCACTGCGGAGGCGTTCACCCGTCTGAGTTCTGCAGGATTGTTCAACCTGTACGGCCCCACGGAGGCTGCCGTCGACGTCAGCGCCGCCGAATTCACCCCAGACATGACCGTCACCATTCCCATCGGTGCGCCCGTGTGGAACACCCAGCTCTATGTCCTCGACGGGCGGCTGCATCCCGTTCCGGTCGGCGTTCACGGCGAGCTGTACCTGGCGGGAGTACAACTCGCGCGCGGATACCTCGGGCGCAGCGATCTGACCGCAGACAGATTCGTGGCCGATCCGTACGGCCCGTCGGGCACCCGGATGTACCGCACCGGTGATGTCGTCCGGTGGCGCGCCGACGGGCTGCTCGACTACGTCGGTCGACGCGATTTCCAGGTCAAGATCCGCGGCCAGCGCATCGAACTCGCCGAGGTCGAAGCAGCGTTGCTCAGGCTGCCCGGCGTCGCGCAAGCTGCTGCTCTCGTCCATCACGACGACGTCGTCGGTGACAGCTTGGTCGGCTACGTCATCGCCGCGACCGGCACTTCGATCGACACGGACGGCCTACGCACCGAGTTGAGAGGTCTCCTTCCGGCCTACATGGTCCCTGCAGTGGTCATCGCCCTCGACGTGTTCCCGCTCGGCTCGACCGGCAAGCTCGATCGGAAAGCTCTGCCCGCGCCCAGCTTCGACAGCTCGCAGACGTATCTGGCGCCGCGAACACCGCTCGAAGCGCAATTGGCGGCGATCTTCGAAGAGCTTCTGGAATCCGGGGCAGTCGGTGTTCACGACAACTTCTTCGAGATCGGCGGAAACAGTCTCGTCGCTGCCCGCGCGGTGGCGCGCGTGAACGATTCGCTGTCGTTGAACCTGTCGATCAGAGAGTTGTTCGACGCGCCGACCGTTGCACAGTTGGCGGTCGAGTGCGCCACGGCGCGAGGGGGACCGGTAGTCCTTCCGCTCGAGGCCTTGCCGCGGCCACAGACGATCCCGCTGTCGCTGGCACAAAAGCGCATGTGGTTCGTCAATCAATTCGACGTCACGTCCGCGGCGTACAACGTCGCCATTGCGATCAGGCTGAGAGGCCGGTTGGACGTTGCCGCGTTGGAGGGCGCGATCACCGACGTGCTTACTCGCCACGAATCGCTGCGCACGCTGTTTCCCATGATCGAGGGAGTGCCGGCGCAGGTGATCGTGGAACCCGGTGAAGCGTTGGGTGCGCTGCCGGTGGTGGCCGCGAACACCGAAGCGGTGCTCGGGGAGATCGAACGTGTCGCCTCGAGGGGCTTCGACGTGACGCAGGCCCCGCCGATCAGGGCGGAACTGATCGAGGTCGACCCAGAAGATCACGTCCTGACTGTGGTCGTCCATCACATCTGCGCCGACGGATTCTCGATGGCACCGTTGGCGTTCGACGTGATGACCGCGTACTCGGCACGGCATCGAGGTGAGGCGCCCGACTGGTCTCCCCTTCCAGTCCAGTACGCGGACTTCGCTATCTGGCAGGAGAGGGCTCTCGGTCGGATCGACGAAGCGGACAGCACTCTTGCCGGTCAGCTCGAGTACTGGACACGTCAACTGGCGAGTGTTCCCGAACTTCTTGCGCTCCCCGTAGATCGACCGCGGCCGCGTGTACAGGATCTCTCGGGCGGCGTCGTTCGATTCGACATCGATGCCGGCATCCACCGTCGTCTGAGCGAAACCGCGATCGAACACCGAAGCAGTATGTTCATGGCGATACACGCCGCATACGCAGTGCTCGTGGCGAGGTTGTCCGGCATGGAAGACATCACGATCGGCTCACCGATCGCCGGGCGCGGAAATGCCCTCCTCGATCCGATGGTCGGTATGTTCGTCGGCACATTGGTGCTTCGCGCCGACGTCGACCCCGCAGCCTCGTTCACCGATCTGTTGGCCAGAGTTCGCAGCACCGACCTCGACGCCTTCGCTCATGCAGACGTCCCCTTCGAGCGCGTCGTCGATGCGCTGGCTCCGGAGCGGTCGACTTCGCATTCACCGTTGTTCCAGGTGATGCTGGAGTTCAAGAACACCAGTCGACCAGCGGTTCGTCTGACGGACCTCGACGTCGAGGTCCTCGAACTCGAATCCGCCGTCTCGAATTTCGATCTGCAACTCACGCTTGCCGAGAAGTTCGACGAGGCAGGCAGGCCCGCGGGAATCGAGGCCGGGTTCACCTATGCGAGCGCCCTGTTCGACGAGTCGACCGTCGAAGGTTTCGCTCGATATCTGATTCGGATCCTCGGTGCGGTGACCGAATCGCCGCACACGCCGGTCGGCGACATCGATCTCGTGGTCGACACCGACACGATCAGCGTCGTGTCTGCACCGGAACTTCCCGACCAGGTTCACTTCTCGACGTTGCTCGAGCGGAAGTACGTCGACGAACCGCAGAGAACTGCACTGATTTTCGGCGACCGACATCTGACGTACTCCGATCTGGACCGCCGCGCCAATCGGCTTGCACGACTGTTGATCGGCCGCGGGGCAGGTCCGGAATCCGTTGTCGCCCTGGCATTGCCACGCTCACTGGACTCCGTGGTCGCGATCTGGGCGGTTGCTCGGACCGGCGCCGCATTCGTACCCGTCGACCCGGCGTACCCCGTCGACCGCGTACATCACATGATCAACGACTCGGGAGCGGGCGTCGTCCTCACCACCGCCGAGCATGTGGGTGTCGTCCCCGACGAGGCAGACGCAGTTCTGCTCGATCAGGCCGAGACACTGGCAACCCTCGAACAGTTCGGAGATCAGCGGCTGGAGACCTCGGAACTGTCGGGAACGGTCTCTCTCGACAATCCTGCCTATGTCATCTACACCTCCGGTTCCACCGGCGTCCCCAAAGGCGTCATGGTCACTCACCGTGGGCTTTCGGCACTCGCCGAACAGGAACGTACTCGATTCGGGGTGGAATCGACCTCGCGCACGCTGCATTTCAGCTCACCGAGCTTCGACGCCTCGATTCTCGAACTCCTGATGGCCGTTGGTGCCGGGGCCACGATGGTCATCGCTCCACCGAGCATCATCGGCGGAACCGAACTGACGAGCCTGATCGCCGACCAGCACATCACGCACGCCTTCATCACCCCCGCTGCTCTCGCCACAGTCGATCCGAGCGAACTGAACGAGCTGGTCTGCATCGGAACCGGTGGCGACGTCTGCCCGCCCGATCTCGTCGCCGCCTGGGTCGGTGATCACCGGATCATGATCAATGCCTACGGACCGACCGAATCGACGGTCGTCGCCAGCATCACCGAGCCGATGTCCCCGGCCGATCGAGTGACGATCGGTCGCCCGTCGACAGGCATCACGGCGTGGGTCCTCGACAATCGCCTACACCGCGTCCCGGTCGGAGTCACGGGGGAGCTGTACGTCAGCGGCGACGGACTCGCCCGCGGTTACCGCAACCGCGCCGGCACCACCGCCGAACGATTCGTGCCCAATCCCGCGGGCAGTGCCGGCTCGCGGATGTACCGCACCGGCGACCTCGCCAGGTGGAACAAGAACGGCGAACTCGAGTACCAGGGCAGAGGCGATTTCCAGGTCAAGATTCGTGGATTCCGCATCGAACTCGGCGAGATCGAAGCAGTTCTGGCTCGTTACCCCGGGGTCGCGCATTCCGTGGTGACCACGCTCGAACGTGACGGAGGCGCCGCGCGAATCGTCGGATACGTCGTACCCGCCAACGATGCTCAGACTGTGGATCCCGAGGCCGTCATCGCGTTCGCGGGCTCGGCTCTGGCCCCGTACATGGTTCCTGCGGCGGTGGTCGTGCTCGACGAACTGCCGATGACTGCCAACGGAAAGCTCGACCGCCGAGCCCTGCCGGTTCCCGACCTGCGAGCAACCCAGGCACGCTCGCGGGCTGCCGAATCCGATACCGAGCGCACGCTGGCCGCCTTGTTCGTCGATGTCCTCGGTGTCGAATCGATCGGCGTCGACGACTCGTTCTTCTCGATGGGCGGCGATTCGATCATGTCGATTCAGCTCGTCGCCCGTGCCCGCGACGCCGGGCTCGTGTTCACCCCGCGTGACGTCTTCGAGGTGAAATCGGTCGCCGGTCTTGCGGTTTTGCTGGCATCGACCAAGGACGACGAACCCGAGGTGCTCGAGGAACTTCCCGGAGGCGGGGTTGGCCACGTGCCGTTGTTGCCGGTGGCTCAGTGGTGGCTCGACCGGCTCGGCTCCGATCTCCAGGGTCTCGATTCGTTCTCCCAAGCGACTCTTCTCAATGCGCCGCACGGGCTGCACAGCGTGGAGCAGTTGATCGCAGCGCTTCAAGTCGTTCTCGATCGTCACGACATCCTTCGCGCGCGCCTCGAATTCGACGGCGAGCGCGGGCTCGTTGTCGGCGATCCGGGATCGGTTGCAGCCGAAGACATCTGCCGGGTAGTCGAGGTCGAGGCCGAGCCGGGCACCGCAGTGTTCGACGCGGCGATCGTCGCTGTCCTGGGTGATGCACGTCGAGAACTCGACCCCGTCCGGGGCGAGATGGTGCGGGTCGTCTGGTTGTCCGGCGTACGCAACACCGGCCGGTTGCTCCTGGTGATCCACCACCTCGCGGTGGACGGCGTGTCCTGGCGCGTGCTCGTACCGGAACTTGCGTCGGCATTCCACCGCATCGATGCCGGTGAGGAGCCTGAGCCGTCGTACCCGGGTACGTCGGTCCGTCGTTGGTCGTATGCGCTCCGTGACATCGCGCCAGCCCGAAGAGTCGAATTGCCCCGGTGGCGTTCGATCCTCGAAGGTGACGATCCACTGATCGGAACCCGCCCACTCGACCCGCGGCTCGACACCTTCCACTCGGTCGGCAGAGTCGTCGCCGAGGTGCCCACCGAACTGTCCGACACGGTCCTGACAACCCTCCCAGCGCTCTTCGGTGGATCGGTCAACGACGGTCTCGTTGCTGCGCTCGCACTGGCACTGACGCAGTGGCGACAGGCAAGGGGCACACGAACCGACAACGTACTCGTCTCGATGGAGGGTCACGGACGCGAAGCTCACGTGGTGCCCGGTGCGGACGTCCTGCACACGGTCGGCTGGTTCACGAGTGTCTTCCCGATGCGGATCGACCTCGCCGACATCGACATCTCGAACGTGATGCGCAGCGGCCCCGAGGCAGCGGTGGTGCTCAAGCGTGTCAAGGAAGAACTGTTGGGAGTTCCGGACAGCGGCATCGGGTACGGAGTACTGCGTTACCTCGACGAGGTGGGTCGAGCGGATCTCGAACACCTCCGCCAACCGCAGATCTCGTTCAACTATCTCGGTCGTTTTTCCGGCACCGAACCAGGAGAGTCGCTGGGGGACTGGGCACTGGCCCGTGACGTCGACCTGGAAGGGGCAGCACAGTCCGACATGCCCGTGGGCTCGGTACTGGACGTCAATGTCGTTACCACCGAAATCTCGGGTGCACCACACATCGGTGCCACTATCGCCTATCCCACTGGCGTGCTGGCAGAGCGCGATGCTCGCGCCATCGCCGAACTCTGGGTGCAGGCGTTGCGCGCTCTGGCCACGTTCGCCGAGCAGAGCGAACGCGGCGGCCTCACACCGTCGGACATCGACCTGATCGACCTGGACCAGGAGTCCATCGACCGCCTCGAACGCGAGTTCCCGACGCTGACCGACGTCTGGTCCCTCTCACCTCTGCAATCCGGACTGCTGTTCCATGCGCGCTACGCAGAACACACAGTCGACGCGTACACCGTCCAACTGGCGCTCGAACTCGACGGCGTCGACGCGTCCCGGTTGCACCGCGCCGCACAGGCGTTGCTCGACAGACACGAGAACTTGCGCGCGGCCTTCACGACCGATATCGGTGGGCGATCGGTGCAGGTGATCAGCGCCGACGTGGACGTGCCGTGGACCGAGATCGACATCTCTCCGCTCGCTCCCACCGAACAGGCAACCGAGATACGCGAACTCCTCCATGCGGATCGGGTGCGAGGCTTCGACATGGCTACGCCGCCCTTGCTGCGGTTCCTGCTTCTGCGCACCGGCGACGACGCGTACCGGTTGATCCTGACCAACCACCACATCCTCCTCGACGGATGGTCGATGCCATTGCTGGTCCGTGACCTGCTGACCCTCTACGCCACCGACAGTGATCACAGTGCCATCCCACGCGTACACCCCTACCGGGACTACCTGAGCTGGATCAGCACTCGCGACGACAGCGTGTCGATCGAAGCCTGGGGCGAAGCACTCCGCGGACTCGACGACCCGACACTGCTCACCGGAACTCACGCCGTCGACGAGGACGGCGCTACCTCACGCTCGACCACCACAGCCCTCGGAGAACGTGAGACGGAACTTCTGCGGGGATTCGTCCGCTCCCGTGGCCTGACGACAGCCTCCCTGATCCAGGTGGCCTGGGGAATCGTGCTCGCCGAACTCCTCGGCCGCGACGACGTAGTCTTCGGTGGAACCGTCTCCGGAAGGCCACCCCAGGTGTCGGGCGTCGAGTCGATGGTGGGTTTGTTCATCAACACCGTCCCCGTCCGAGTTCGTCTCGACCCGCGAGAGTCACTGGCAGCGCTGTGCATTCGCGTCCAAGCGGAACAGGCGCGGTTGTCCGATCACCATCATGTGGGGCTTTCGCACATCACTTCGGCAGTGGGGGCCGCTGCATCGTTCGACACCCTGACTGTCTTCGAGTCGTATCCCGTCGACCGCGGTGGACTCTCCTCCGGCACCGACATCGCCGGAATGCACGTTCTCGACGTCCACGACGCCGAGGACGCCGCGCACTATCCACTCGCGATCGTTGCCTCCGCGGCAGACGGGCGCTTGCGACTCAAGTTCGAGTACTTCCCGGGGGTCCTGGGCGATCACGACATCGACGCGATCGCGGACCGGTTGCTGCGCACTCTCGAGTTGATCACCGCACAACCGGATCTCCCGCTGGCGAAACTGCGCCTGATGCCGGATTCGCAAGTGCAGCAATTGGTTCCCGCGCGAGGACAGCAAGGCCGCTCGATCAGGACCCTCGATCGCATCTTCACCGACACCGCCGGCAGATTCCCCGAACGGGTCGCACTGTCCTGTGGTGAGAGAAAGATGACGTACCGAGAACTGGACGAGGCGTCGAATCAGTGGGCGCGCGTGCTGATCGCGGAAGGCGCCGGCCCGGATTCACGGATAGCGATCTGTGTGGAGCGGTCCTTCGAATCCGTCGCGGCGGTCTGGGCTATCACCAAGACCGGCGCCGCCTTCGTGCCGATCGATCCTCGCTACCCGAGTGACCGGATCTCGTTCATGCTCGAGGATTCGGCATCCGCGCTCGGATTGACCACTGCAGCCCACATACCTGGCAACGGCGGTGCGACGAGGTGGATTGCACTCGACGACCCGAACAATGTCACTCGCTTCGCCGGCATCTCCACGGCGCCGCTACGTGCGGACGAGCGCCGAGGAACCCCACGGCTGGAGAACACCGCCTACCTCATCTACACCTCGGGCTCGACCGGACGACCCAAGGGCGTCGTCGTCACCCATACCGGACTCGAGAACTTCGCCGACGAACAGCGTCATCGCTACGGCCTCACGGAGCATTCGCGCGCACTGCACTTCGCCTCGCCGAGCTTCGACGCCTCCGTCCTCGAGTATCTGCTCGCCTTCGCCGTCGGCGGCGAACTGGTCGTGGCTCCCACCACCGTCTACGGAGGAACCGAACTGGCCGACGTTCTCCGTGAGGGACATGTCACCCACGCGTTCGTCACGCCCGCAGCGCTGACGTCGGTGGATCCCCAGGGAATCGACGAACTGACCACCATCACGGTGGGCGGCGAGGCGCCCTCGGCAGACCTGGTGCGCACCTGGGCGCCGGGAAGATCGTTCGTCAACGTCTACGGACCCACCGAAACGACCATCTCCTGCAACCTCAGCGACCCGATTCCGGCCGGCGAGAATGTGTATCTCGGGCCGCCGAACCGCGGATTCAGTGAGGTCGTCCTCGATCGCAGACTTCAACCGGTGTCCGTCGGAGTTCCCGGCGAACTGTATGTCGCCGGAGTCGGACTCGCGCGCGGCTATCACGGGCGCTCACCGCTGACGAGCGAACGATTCGTCGCGAACCCGTACGGCGAGCCGGGGGAGCGGATGTACCGCACCGGCGACGTGGTGCGCTGGCGCAGTGACCGCACCATCGAATACCTCGGACGCAGCGACTTCCAGGTCAAGATCCGCGGATTCCGTATCGAACTCGGTGAGGTCGACACGGCGTTGGGTCAGCTGCCGGGCGTCGAGTACGCGGTCACGTTGGCGGTGCGCGGACCCTCCGACGAGCAGGCTCTGGCGGCATACGTCGTCTGTGACGACGAACGCCCGGTGAGCGCCGAGGACATCCGAGCAGCGGCACGGGAAGTACTGCCGGCACACATGGTGCCCGCGAGCGTCGTCGTGCTCGACGAACTACCACTGACCGGCGTCGGCAAGGTCGATCGGGCTGCACTTCCCGCGCCTCGTTTCGACACCGATGCCGAAACACTCACCGCACCTGCCACCGAGCTCGAACGGCTGGTGGTGGGCGTTTTCGAGGACGTGCTCGGCGTGTCCCCGATCGGCGTCGACACCCACTTCTTCGACGTCGGTGGAAACTCCCTGACCGCGACCCGCGTCATCGCCCGCGTCAACGCACTCCTCGGCACCGACATCGGCGTTCGAGGATTGTTCGAATCCCCGACAGTTCGGCAGCTGTCGCGTCTGGCGGAGAGCGTCGGCCGCGGCGAGCATCCCAGACCACCGTTGACTCGGCGATCTCGCCCGGACCCACTGCCCGTGTCGTTGGCACAGAAGCGGATGTGGTTCCTCAACCAGTTCGACGTGACGTCCCCTGCCTACAACGTTCCCCTGGCTGTACGCCTCGACGGCGACCTGGACTTCGCCGCATTGCAGGACGCGGTAGCGGACGTACTGGGTCGCCACGAAAGCTTGCGGACGAAGTTCCCCTCGATCGACGGACAGCCGGTGCAGCAGGTGATGTCCAGCGAGGAGGTCGTGCCGATCCTGCAGCCGGAAATCGTCACTGCTGCACGAGTGTCCGATCGAATCCTCGAACTGGCCTCGGCAGGCTTCGACGCCTCGGCCGAAGTTCCGATCCGCTGCGCGGTCCTGCGCGTCGAGGGGGACCCACGCAGGCACGTACTCGTTATCGTCGTCCACCACATCGTCGCCGACGGGTTCTCGATGAACCCCCTGGCAGCGGACGTGGCAGCGGCCTATGCGGCCCGTAGCGCCGGCAGTGCGCCGAACTGGTCGGAACTGGCCGTGCAGTACGGCGACTTCGCTGTGTGGCAGCACGAAGTGCTCGGCTCCGAGGACGATCCGGACTCCGCCCTGACCCGTCAGCTCGACTACTGGAAGGACCGCCTCGCGGGACTGGGCGAGCCGATCGCGCTGCCGACCTCGTCCGCACGTCCGGCGAAGCCGACGATGGTGGGCTCGGTCCACCGGTTCGCTGTATCGCCGCAGATCCATCGAGCGCTGACCGATCTGGCCCGCGAGCACGGCAGCACCATGTTCATGGTCATGCACGCGGCCCTGGCAGTACTCGCAGCGCGCCTGGCTGATACCGAGGACATCGCCATCGGTACACCCGTCGCCGGACGCGGAGAGGCCGAACTCGATCACCTGGTCGGAATGTTCGTCAACACTCTCGTGCTGCGGACACAGATCGAGCCCGCCGCGACGTTCGAGGACGTACTCGCCCAGGTTCGCGAGGGCGATCTCGGTGCGTTCCAGCACGCAGACTTGCCCTTCGAACGGTTGGTCGACGCGCTCGACCCGGAACGCTCGACGTCACACACTCCGTTGTTCCAGATCCTCATCGAGTTCCGCAACAACGCGCTACCGAAACTCGAACTGCCAGGGCTGTCGGTCTCGGGAGTCGAGTTCGACCTACCCGTCGCCAAGTTCGATCTGCAACTCTCGGTCACCGAGCGTTACGACGCGGATGGCGGAACCGCTGGAATCGACGCCGAATTCATCTACGCCACAGACCTGTTCGACGGTGAATTGATCGAATCGTTCTCACGCAGACTGCTCACCCTCCTCGAGGTGGTCTCCCGAGAGCCGTCGACTCCTACCGGTGACATCGACGTCGTGGGCGCCGCCGAGCGTCGACAGATGCTGACCGAGTGGAACACTCACGCCGAACCGGCTCCGGCCGACAACATCGCGGACCGATTCTTCGAAGCTGTTGCAGCACATCCGTCGTCGACCGCCGTCAACGACAGCGACGCTGCGATGACGTACGCCGAACTGGACGGGCGCGCGAACCGCCTGGCGCGGCTACTGATCGGCCGCGGTATCGGTCCGGAATCCGTGGTTGCCGTCGCGATGCCCAGAACCACCGATCTCGTGCTCGCGCTCGTCGCCGTCATCAAGACCGGTGCGGCATACCTGCCGGTCGACATCACCTACCCGGCCGAGCGCATGCGCTTCCTCTTCGACGACGCGCGGCCGGTATGCCTGGTCACGACCGGAGACTTCCGAAGCGACCTTCCTTCGGAGATCGTCGAATCCGGCATCGACGTCGTCGAACTCGGATCGCCGGAGATCGCGGTACGCCTCGATCACTCCGCGCCCCATCGCATCACCGACGCGGACCGGACCACACCACTTCTGCCCGACTCGATCGCGTACATCATCTACACCTCCGGATCCACCGGGCGCCCCAAAGGCGTCCAGGTCAGCCACCGGAACGTGCTGACCCTGATGGACAACACATCCCCGACGTTCGGATTCGACAACACGGACGTGTGGACGATGTTCCACTCGTACGCATTCGACTTCTCCGTCTGGGAGCTGTGGGGTCCGCTACTGCACGGTGGTCGGTTGGTCGTCGTCGACTACTACACGACCAGATCGCCGGACATGTTCCACGAACTGCTCCGCCGTGAGCGAGTGACGGTGCTGAACCAAACACCCACCGCCTTCTACCAACTCGCCGAAGCCGATCGCGCATACTCACCGAACGGTACGGACCCCGACCTTGCACTGCGTTACGTCGTCTTCGGTGGAGAAGCGCTCGATCTCGGGCAATTGCGCAAGTGGTACGACCGTCGCGCGGACACAGCGCCGACGCTGGTCAACATGTACGGGATCACCGAGACGACAGTGCATGTCAGTCGAATCGCGCTCGACCGCAACGACAGTGAGCATGCATCGGCGAGCATCATCGGGCGAGCCGTACCAGGATTGTCCATCTACGTACTCGACCGGCGACTGAACTTGGTACCACCAGGCGTCGTCGGTGAAATGTACGTCGCCGGCGATCAGGTGACTCGGGGATACCTCGGGAAACCCGCATTGACTTCGGTGCGGTTCCTTCCCGATCCATTCGGTAGTTCGGGGGATCGAATGTATCGGAGCGGGGACCTGGCGAGGTGGAACGACGCGGGGCAGTTGGAGTACGTGGGCCGTAGTGATTTCCAGGTGAAGGTGCGCGGTTTCCGCATCGAACTCGGAGAGATCGAAGCCGCAATGCTCCGCTGCCCCGGCGTCGCGGCCTCGGTGGCACTTGTTCGCACGGAGGGAGCGTCACCGCGGATCGTCGGGTACGTGGTCGCCGAAACAGGCAGTACCGTCGATTCAGCGACGGTGACCGACTTCGTCGCCGCCGAACTTGCGGAGTACATGGTGCCCACCGCGATCGTCGTCCTCGAGTCGCTTCCGCTGACAGTCAACGGAAAGCTCGACCGACGAAGCCTCCCGGCTCCGGACTTCACAGTGACCGGAACAGCGGAGGCGACGCGAGCACCAGCCACCGCTACCGAAGCTGTCCTTGCCGACCTCTTCGCGGAAGTACTGGGGCGGGGCAATATCGGAGTGGACGATTCGTTCTTCGGTCTCGGCGGCGATTCGATCATGTCGATTCAACTCGTCTCACGGGCGAAGTCCGCAGGTCTCGTCTTCACTCCGCGGGACGTCTTCGAAGCGAAGACAGTTGCCGGACTCACCAAGGTGCTCCTTGTCGAATCATCGGAAACCACACCGGTTCTCACGGAACTGCCGGGCGGGGGAGTCGGTATGCTACCGCTCACTCCGATCATGGAGTGGCTCGTCGAACGCGGTCGCGGTGACCTGAGCACGATCCGCAGTTACAGCCAGAGCGCACTGATCGCACTGCCGTCAGACGTGTCCGGCCCCGCGCTGGAGCGAGCACTGCAGACGATCCTCGATCGCCACGACGTGCTGCGGGCTCGCCTGGACGCCGCCACTCACCAACTCGAGATCCGCGAACCCGGCACCGTCGCAGCCTCGGACGTCCTGCGCCGAACCCCTGTCGTGTCCACCAGCGGGAACGAATTCGTCCGCGCAGCAGAAGCCGCGATGCAGGACGCGTCCAGCCGACTCGATCCCGAGCACGGCACGATGATCAGCGCAGTCTGGTTGGATCCCGTCAGCGCGAACGGCAACGGGCCCGAGGCGGGACGGTTGCTCCTGGTCCTCCACCACCTCGCGGTCGACGGTGTGTCCTGGCGAATGATCGTCCCCGGCCTGGTCACCGCATATGCTTCGGCGTTCGAGGGCGACACTCCGATACTTCCGCCTGGCGGAACCTCGATTCGTCGCTGGGCGACAGCGCTCGCCGAGACCGCCGCGGATCGACGCGACGAGGTCGACCTGTGGTCGAAGATGCGGACCGACGAACCCCTGCTCGGGACGCGCGGGCTCGACCCCGCCGTCGACGTCGGAGCGACAGTCGACCGCATCAGCGTCGACGTACCGACCTCGGTGACCGAAAACATCATCTCGACCGTGCCGCAGCATTTCGGTGGCTCGGTGAACGACGGACTGCTCGCAGCTCTCGCGATTGCCGTCACCGCCTGGCGTCGATCGCGCGGACAGCGCAGCGGGGAAGTGCTCGTCAATCTCGAAGGACACGGACGTGAGGAGAACGCTGCACCGGGCGCCGACCTCTCGCGCACGGTCGGCTGGTTCACCACCCTGTTCCCGGTGCGAATCGACCTGACGGGGCTCGACGTCGTCGACGCGCTGTCCGGTGGATCAACCGCCGCCTCCGCCGTGAAACTCGTCAAGGAAACGCTGCTCGGCCTGCCCGACAACGGAATCGGGTTCGGCATCCTGAAGTACCTCGATCGAAACGAGGAACTTCGTGAGCTGCCCACGCCGCAGATCTCGTTCAACTACCTCGGACGATTTGCCGGCTCGGATCCCGAGCACGGCGAAGTGCCGTGGCTGCCGATCTCGGAAGTGACCCTCGACGAAGCGCACAGCGGCGAATTGGCCGCCGCGTCGGTGCTCGACATCAACGCCGTCACGACCGATACCGCACACGGTCCGATTCTGCGCGCTACGTGGTCCTTCCCCCGCGGCATTCTCAGCGAGGCCGAAGTCACCGAACTGGCGGAGCTCTGGACCCGAGCACTGGGCGCACTGAGTGAATACGTGGAGGAACACTCCGAGCGCGAGCTCACGCCCACCGATCTCGATCTCGTCACCGCGGATCAACAGAGCATCGAACAGCTCGAGCGCAGATTCCCCGACCTGACCGACATCTGGTCACTGTCACCTCTGCAGTCGGGCATGCTCTTCCACGCCCAGTTCGACGAAACCGAAATCGACCCGTACATGGTGCAACTGACCCTCGAGCTCGGGGGTCGGGTGGAGGCGCCGCGCCTGCGCCGCGCCGCGCAGGCCTTGGTTGATCGTCATCCGAGCCTGCGCGCGGGATTTGTCTCCGCACCGGGAGGGCGGGCACTGCAGGTGATCCGTTCCGGTGCCGACATCGGCTGGGCCGAGATCGACCTGTCCGGGGCCGAAGACAGTGAAGTCGCGTTCGGTCAACTGCTCGAACGCGATCGCGCTCATCGTTTCGACATGGAAACAGCCCCGCTGATCCGCTTCATGCTCGTGCGAATCGGACCGGACACAGCACGCCTCGTCGTGACGAACCACCACATCCTGCTCGACGGCTGGTCCACCCCGCTGTTGCTTCGAGACCTGCTCACTCTCTACGCAACCGACGGTGACCCCGAGATTCTGCCCCGAGTTCAGTCGTATCGCGACTATCTCTCCTGGATCTCGAAGCAAGAACCCGAGACTTCGCTACGGGCGTGGCAAGAAGCGCTACGGGGCGTCGACACGTCCACCCACCTCTCGAGGGCAGACACCGCCGCCGAAACCGTGGCAAGTGAAATCCACTCGTACTCGCTGCCGACCGAACGAGCCGAGACTCTTCGGGCGTTCGCGCGAAGCCGCGGTCTGACCATGGCGACCCTGGTACAGGTGGCATGGGGAATCGTGCTCGCCGAACTTCTCGGACGCGACGACGTCGTCTTCGGCGGAACGGTCTCAGGACGCCCACCACAGGTGCCCGGCGTGGAATCGATAGTCGGCCTGTTCATCAACACGGTGCCTGTCCGAGTCCGCCTCGACGCCCGAGAAACCCTCGCCGAAATGGCCATTCGCGTCCAATCCGAGCAAGCGTCATTGCTCGACCACCACCACATCGGACTGTCGGACATCGCCGGAGCAGTCGGCGCCGCCGGTTCCTTCGACACCCTGACGGTATTCGAGTCGTATCCCGTCGACGAGGCAGCCCTGACCGCCGAAACCGACATCGCGGGAATGCACGTTCTCGGCATCGACGGACGCGACTCGGCGCACTATCCGATTGCCGTGGTGGCGTCCGAAAGTGACACGCTGAATCTGAAGATGGAGTACTTGCCGACGCACTTCTCCGCCCGCGAAGTCGCCAAGATCACCGAGCGCGTGGGCATCGTCCTCGGGCAACTCGCCTCGGCACCGGATCAGCCGCTGGCCCGTCTGCAGGTTCTCACGGAGTTCGAGAGCCGTGATCTTGCGCCGGTCTTCGGCTCCCCGGGGCGCTCCGCGCGAACGCTCCCAGAGATTCTCGCCGACGTCTCTGCCACCTATCCCGACCGCATCGCGCTCTCGGCCGGCAGCCGTTCCATGACCTACGCCGAACTGGACCGGCGCTCGAACCAGCTGGCCAGAGCCATGATTCGCCGCGGCGCCGGGCCCGAGACGTCGGTTGCCATCGGCATCGAAAGGTCCGTCGAATCCGTACTCGCGGTGTGGGCGGTGGCCAAGACCGGCGCAGCGTTCGTCCCCGTCGACCCCACCTATCCGGCTGACCGAATCGAACACATGCTCAGCGACTCCGAGGTGTTGTTCGGGTTGACCGTCGTCGACGCCATCGACACACTTCCACCCATCGTGTCCTGGTTGGTGCTCGGAGAAGAGGCATTCGACGACGACGTCGCCACCAGTTGCACGCTGCCGATCACCCAGGACGAACGGCGTGCACCGGTGGTCATGGACAACGCCGCCTACGTGGTCTACACCTCGGGATCCACCGGCCGACCCAAGGGAGTTGTCGTCACCCACACCGGACTCGACAGCTTCGCACTCGACCAGCAGCGTCGATTCCACGCAGATCACCACTCTCGAACCCTGCACTTCGCCACCCCCAGCTTCGACGGAGCCGTCTTCGAGTACCTGCAGGCATTCGGTGTCGGAGCCACCATGGTGATCGTCCCGACCGACATCTACGGCGGCGCCGAACTGGCAAGTCTCATCCGCCGCGAACACGTCACTCACGCGTTCGTCACCACGGCAGCGCTCGCCACCGTCGACCCGGCCGGCCTGGACGAGTTCCGGCACGTCGTCGTCGGGGGAGAGACACTACCGCCGCATCTCGTCGGCCTCTGGGCTCCCGGACGAGAATTCGTCAACGCCTACGGCCCGACCGAGACAACCGTCATGGCAGACATCAGCGAACCCATGACAGTGGGCGCACCCATCACGATCGGTGGACCGATCCGCGGCGTGCACGAGATGATCCTCGATTCGCGCCTGCAACCCGTACCCGTCGGAGCTCCCGGTGAGCTGTACATCGCCGGCATCGGCCTGGCTCGCGGATACCACCGGCGTCCCGGCCTGACCAGCGAGCGATTTGTCGCCGACCCCTTCGGCAAGCCAGGCGACCGGATGTACCGCACGGGCGACATCGTCTCCTGGCGAAGCGATCACACCATCGAATACGTCGGGCGCAGCGACTTCCAGGTCAAGATTCGCGGATTCCGCATCGAGCTCGGCGAGGTCGACGCCCAGATCACCGCAATGGCGAGTGTCACGAATTGCGTGACACTCGGCGTCGACGGACCGGCCGGCGCCACAGTTCTCGCGTCCTACCTCACCGTCGAGGAAGGATCGACGCTGACCGGGGCAGAGATCACCGCGCACCTCGCCGGACGTGTTCCCTCGCACATGGTTCCGGCCAGCATCATGATCGTCGACGAGCTACCGCGCACCGCGGTCGGCAAGCTCGATCGAAAAGCGTTGCCGACGCCGGAGTTCACCGGAACCGGTGTGGAATTCCGGGCGCCCGGCACCAGCCTCGAACGTCGGATCGCCGATGCGTTCATCGACGTACTCGGCGTCGAACGGGTCGGCGTCGACGACAATTTCTTCGAGCTCGGCGGCAACTCGCTGATCGCCACTCGCGTGGTCTCGCGGCTCAACTCCGCACTGAACATCGACGTCGGGGTGCGCGTGCTGTTCGAGGCACCGACGACAGCGCAGCTCGCCGAACGGCTCTCCAGCGCTGTCACTGCCGTCGGCGCTGTGCCGCTCACTCCCATGGAGCGCGACGGAAACGTCCCGCTCTCGTTGGCGCAGAAGCGTATGTGGTTCCTCAACCAATTCGACACACGCTCAGCCGCGTACAACATCCCACTAGCTGTTCGCCTGACCGGTGACCTCGACGTCACCGCCATGCAACAGGCGATCGCCGACGTCGTCGAGCGGCACGAAACACTGCGGACCGTGTTCCCCGCCGTCGGCGGCGATCCGATTCAGAAAGTGCTCACCGCCGACGAGGCAGTACCGCCGGTCCGTGACATGACCGTGGGGGAGCACGAACTCTCAGAGCGCATGCAACGACTCGCCACGACCGGCTTCGACGTGTCGGTGGACCTGCCGCTACGCGTGGCACTCTTCCGACTCGACACCGGTGAACCCGTTCACATTCTGTTTGTCGTTGTCCATCACATCTGCGCCGACGGTTCGTCGATGGCGCCGCTCGCACGCGACGTGATGACGGCCTACCTGGCGCGTACGGCTGGGACCGAGCCCACGTGGGCGCCACTCGAAGTGCAGTACGCAGACTTCACGTTGTGGCAGCATCGCATCCTCGGATCGGAAGACGACCCGGAATCTGTCATCAGTCGCCAATTGCGCTACTGGAGCGAGCAACTCGCCGGACTCGACGACGTCATCGCACTGCCCACCGACCACCCGCGGCCCGTGCAACAGACCTTCCACGGTGACCGATTCACCTTCGACATCGACGCGAACACCCACCGCGCCCTCGCGGACCTCACCAGGGCAAACGGTGTCACGATGTTCATGGCACTGCACGGCGCGCTGGCCGTGCTGATGTCCAAGCTGTCGGGCGCCGACGAAGTCACCATCGGCACACCGATCGCCGGCCGAGGTCAGGCAGCACTCGACCATCTCGTCGGAATGTTCGTCAACACGCTGGTCCTGCGAACCAGCGTCGATCCCGACATCACGTTCGCCGAACTGGTGGAGCACGTCCGGGAAATCGACCTGGCCGCATTCCAGAACTCGGACCTGCCATTCGAACGGCTCGTCGACGTCATCAACCCCACCAGATCCACGTCGTACTCACCGTTGTTCCAGGTCGCCCTCGAACTTCAGAACAACGAACCCGCACATTTCCACCTACCGGGCCTCGACATCGAAGGCCTGACCGTGGAAACCAAATTCGCGAAGGAGGACCTCGAACTGATCGTCGACGAGAAGTTCGACGAGTTCGGCATCCCGGCCGGGATGTCCGCAGCCTTCGACTTCGCAACCGATCTCTTCGAACCCGCCACCATTCGGCGGTTTGCCGACCGACTTCGCCTGATCCTGGGCGCGGTCGGACGCGAACCCGCGACACGCATCGCTGACATCGGCATCCTCGCCGCCGACGAAACAGCGGCTCTGGTGCCGGCATCCGGTGCAGCCGCGACTCGAGCACGGGTGTGGCCGGAGATCCTCGCCGAGGCAGTCGCGTCCAACCCGGATGCGCCGGCCCTCTCGAGTCGAGAGAGGTCGATGACCTACCGCGAACTCGACGACGAATCGACGAAGCTGGCACGAGCGCTGTGCCGGCGCGGTGTCGGACCCGAAGACTTCGTGGCTCTGGGTCTGCCGCGGTCCACGGCGGAGATCATCGCCATCTGGGCGGTCACGAAGACCGGAGCGGCATTCCTGCCCGTAGACCCGAACTATCCCGACGACCGCATCAACCACATGCTCGACGATTCGCGGGCCGTACTCGGCATCACCGACGACGCTCACCGCAGTCAACTTCCCGACACGGTCGAGTGGATGGTCCTCGATGCAGCCGAGACCGTCGACGAGATCGAGCACCAGAGCGCCGCCGCGATCACCGATCGCGACCGGACGATTCCTCTGCATCACGGCCACCCCGCTTACCTGATCTACACCTCGGGTTCGACCGGGAAGCCGAAGGGCGTCATCGTCACCCACCTCGGGTTGTCCAACCTCAACGCCGAAGAACATCAGAGGTTCAACGTTCAGCCCTATTCGCGGATCTCTCACTTGGCATCACCGAGCTTCGACGCCTCCGTCTTCGAACTCATGATGGCGTTCGGCAGCGGTGCCTGCTTGGTCGTCATCCCACCCACGGTCTTCGGCGGATCCGAGTTGGCCGAAATCTTTGCCGACGAACACGTCTCACACGCGTTCATCACGCCGACCGCACTCAGCTCCATCGAAAGTTCCGCGCTGCCCGAACTCCGCGTGCTCGCCGTCGGTGGCGAAGCCTGCCCACCCGAACTCGTGGACATCTGGGGCCGCGACCGTCGCATGTTCAACGGATACGGACCCACCGAATCCACCATCCAGGCCAGCGTCAGTGAACCCATGCGGCCGGGCAAGGACATCAACATCGGACGACCGGCCATCGGCTTTGCCGGACTGGTCCTCGACGGGCACCTCAAGCCCGTGCCAGTGGGAGTCATCGGGGAGCTGTACGTGACCGGCCCCGGACTCGCCCGCGGCTACCACAATCGTCCCGATCTCACCGCTGACCGATTTGTCGCCGATCCGTTCGGCGACCCGGGCCAGCGCATGTACCGCACGGGCGACCTGGTGCGCTGGCGCTCCGACAGCACCCTCGAATACCTCGGCCGCAGCGACTTCCAGATCAAGGTCCGCGGATTCCGCATCGAGCTCGGCGAAATCGACTCCGTCCTGATGGCGCACCCATCCGTCTACTTCGCCGCGACACTTGGGCACGAAGCGCCGTCGGGGGAGACGATGATCGCCTCCTACATCCAGCCCGTGGACGGACAGACCGTCGACGACTGGGAACTTCGACGCCACCTGTCGTCTCGCCTGCCCGCGCACATGGTTCCCGGCGCGATCGTCGTCGTCGACCGCATTCCGGTGACACCGGTCGGCAAGCTCGACCGCAAGGCACTGCCGACCCCGAGCTTCGAGCGTCGCACGGTCCCGTACGCACCGCCGACAAACGACACCGAACGGACGGTCGTCGACATCTTCGAGACCGTGCTCGGCCACGAGCACATCGGCGTCGACGACGACTTCTTCGAACTGGGTGGAACGTCGATCGTGGCCACTCGCATCACCATCGAACTCGAGAAGCGACTCGGGATGCGCGTGCCGTTGCAATCGCTTTTCCTGGACCCGACCCCTGCCGGTGTCGCCCGCGCGGCCGACGGAATGGACGCACACTCGCCGGACGATTCGTCGGATCTGCTCGCCCCGATGATCACGCTGCGTGCCGGATCCGATCGTGCACCACTGTTCTTCGTCCATCCGGGTATCGGATTGTCCTGGGGTTATGCAGAATTCGTCAAGCACCTCGAGCTGGATCAACCCGTATACGGTCTTCAGCTACCGTCCCTGAGCGGCGGGCCCAGCTTCGACTCTCTGACCGAACTCGCCGACGACTACGCGAATCGCATTGCGGCCGTGGCATCGACCGGCCCGATCCATCTGGCCGGCTGGTCGCTCGGCGGCGTCATCGCACACGCCGTGGCGCACAGCCTTACTCGCACCGGCCGTGACGTGACGCTGTCGATCCTCGACAGCTATCCGTCGTCGGATTCCGATCAGCCCGCAGAACTCTCGGTCTCCGAACTACTGGCAGGGCTCGCGATGCCCGCGGGATCCAAGGCCGTCGAGAGCTTCGAAGAAGCGGCGGAATTGCTGGAGCAGACCCTTGGCGCCGGAATCGGAATCGAAGCGGAGCATCTAGCGCGGATCAGTCGCGGTTACTCCCACTCCGTCGAATTGACGAATCGGCACCAACCGCCTGTCCACCGTGGAGACGTCGAGTTCTTCGTAGCCGGAAGATCTACGGAGAACGGACACGACGTGGCCGAATGGCGACGGTTCGTACACGGCGACATCCGAGTCACGGAAGTCGATTGTGAACACAACCAGATGATCGAACCGGGCCCGGCGGCAACCATAGCTGTACGATTGCGAGAAGTTATCGCTCAGTGGGGTGTCTGAACCAGGTTCGACATGGGTATGAGTGAAACACACAGGGTGATGGACCCCGGGTGGGTCCGGACGAGGGGAAAACGTTGAAACTGCGAACCAGACGCATGTTTACCGGATCGATGCTGACTGCCGCTGCACTGACTGCCGCACTGCTCTCCGGAGGGACTGCACAGGCAGATCCCGCATATCCGGCACCTGACCCGGACCCGTTCTATTCGCAAGCAGCGGCCGAGGGGGTCGCCGGCACGCCGATCTCCGTGCGCCGGGCCCCTGACCTGATGACTTTCCCTGGTGTCGCGATCTGGCAGGTCAGTTATCGGTCCACGAACTCCGAGAACAAGCCGATTGCCGCGGTCAGTACGATCCTGGTCCCGCCGAATCAAGCGCAAGACGGACCGTTGCTCTCCTATCAGCACATCGTCAACGCACTCGGAACGGGATGTGCGCCATCTCGCGCGCTTTACGCGTCGGATCCCAACATCGTCATCCGCGAAGCGCCCATCCTCAACGTCGCGCTTCAACGTGGATGGACCATTGCCCTTCCCGACCATCTCGGACCCAACAGCGCGTACGGCGCCGCGCGCCTGGGCGGACAGGTCACGCTCGACGGTATCCGCGCCGTTCAGAAAGTCCCCGAATTGCGTAGTGGCGCCAGCCCGGTCGGTATTGCCGGTTACTCCGGCGGTGGTATGGCCACCGCGTGGGCGGCCGCACTGGCCCCGAGCTACGCACCCGAGGTCAACCTCGTCGGCGTAGCCGAAGGCGGCGTTCCGATGAATCTGTCCAAGATGGCCAACGGCCTCGGACAGGATCCGCACCCGGCATTCGGCCTCGCGTTCGCCGCAGCAATGGGCCTCGAACGCGAGTATCCTGACCTTCTTCCGCTGAGCAACCAGCTCAACGACCTCGGTCGGTCGATGCGGGCCGAACTCACCAACGCGTGCACCAACGACATCTTGAGGGTCGGTGCCGGGCGCAGCGCCTCTCAGGTGTCGACGTCGACTTCCCTGTTGTCCAGTCCTGAAGTGCGAAAGGTGATGGACGACAACAGCGTCGAACTCTATCCGGGTGTGCCGACTGCCCCGGTATTCGAATGGCACACGCCCGACGACGTTCTGATCCCCATCGATTCCGTGGTCAACACGATTTCGCGATACTGCGCCGCCGGAGCCACGGTTCAATCTCAACTGTTCCCCAGCCCGGACCACCTCACCACTGCGGTCCTCGGTCTGCCCACCGCATTCGAGTACCTGCAGGACCGGTTCGACGGAGTGCCGGCCCCACGTTCGTGCTGAATGTCTCCGGAGTGATGTATCGGGCAGGCGCGGCACATGGCCAACTCGGTGTGCCCGTGGCATCGTTGATCGTATGAGCGACACGGATGACACCGGCGCGGCCGGCAATGGCGATTACAGTCTCGATCCCGACGACCAACTTCAACCCGAAGACACCCTGATCGATCGAGGCGTGGACGACATTCTCGACGAGGGAATCTCACCACCCGAGCGCCCACTCGGACTGGACGCTCATGGGTTGACCGGCAGCGAGGAATCGGCGGGGGAGACCCTCGACGAGCGACTTGCCGAAGAAGAACCAGATCCGTACGCGTCGCTGGGAGATCCCCTGAAGGATCTGGCAGATGCCGACGAATTCGAACGAGAGGAAGAATTCCCGAACGGTGACGAAGTCGGAAATCGCCGCGTCGGGCGTCTCGTTGCCGAAGACGAAGGCCGATACGAGGACGAGGAAAGCGAACTCGTTGCCGGAGACGTCGGAATCGACGGCGGCGCAGCATCGGCGGAGGAAGCCGCGATGCATCTGATCGACGACTCAGAGGACTGAGCGTCCGTCTGACCGTTGTGGCTGCTGTGGCTGCTGATCGGTGAGAACGATGGAATGGACGCGGTTTCCGCCCATTCGCTTGCTTTCGTACATCGCCGAATCGGCTAGGCGATGGAGGTCGCGAAGGCCGCTTTCTGCTGCTTGCACGTCCGGCCAGGCGCCGTTGTGTATGGCTATGCCGATGCTCGTCGTCGAGAGTGGTTCGCCTGTGGGGGAGTTCATGATGGGGGCAATTCGTGCCAGTAAATCGCCGACGTACGGCAACGGCATCATCTGCACGACGACGAACTCGTCACCGCCGACGCGAGCGATTGCTGCGTCCGATCTTGCCCAGTCGTGAAGTCGATAGGCCGTGCGCAGTATGACGCGGTCGCCGACGTCGTGACCGTAGGTGTCGTTGAAGTGCTTGAAATTGTCGATGTCGATCACCACCACCAGCAAGGACTGGTCGAGGCCGGATTTCGCTTGCAGGAGTTCGGAAGTCCGCCGTGAGAGTCCGCGTCGATTCAACAGGTCCGTCAACGGATCAAGTTCGGAGCTTTGAGCGTCGTTGCTCAGGAGCGCCAGAGCAATCTGCGTGACCACCGGTATGACGGTGATGACAGGAATGGCAAAGGCAATGCGTCCCAGGACGTCTGAGAGGCCGGAAGGTACATCGGTGAATACGCCGATGCTCGCAACAACGATGACCGCCCCGGAAAACAGCAAGTGCCACAGCTGAGCTCGAAGATTGTGAAAGAACGCTATGTACGATCCGACGAGTCCGAAGACGAGGCATCCCAGCAGCCTTTGATCCGGATTGGCCTCCGCCAGCACGATCACCGCGACAGCGAAGTCGCCCGCGATGACGAAAAGATACGACCGTTCCCGGGTGGTCGCGGTGAACGGCAACGCTGTACCGCCGATCATCACGAGCACTGCGACGACGACGTCCAACGGAAATCCGATGGCTTGTACCGAGTGTGTGCCCAGACGCTTGAGAAGAATCGTGACGCCCAGGAGGAACACCAACACGCCGATGCCTATCCGAGTCGGCATCAGAATTCCGTTGTCGCGCAGGAATCGTGTGAATCGGTCAAATTGGTCTGGCACTGCGAGCCAGCGTTGGACAGCCTTGTCGGTGCCGTTCATCGTGGCCACCGGCAATGAGCGGCCGGTCGAATACAACGCATGCGGCGATAGTAGTCCGCGGCGATGACAATGAACCTGCGCCGCCTCCAGCGATTCGAACTCAATACGTCACAGTGACGTATTGAGGTGGTGTGGCTGGAGGTGGCCCAGACTCGTTCATCGTCATCAATCCGCATCAGACGGCTTGTCGAGTGGTCTTGCCACCTGAGCGACAAGGTTACTGGGCAGCCACCAAGCGGCCACCTGAGGTCAGTAGCAATCCAAGGCAGCTTGCCGGCGGGCAGCCGACTCGAGATGATCAACTCACGCAAGGTGGCCGGCAAGTCAGGACGGAAGCACGTGAGCAGTGTGCAAATACACCTACGGATCGACCTACGAAGGTGACGTCCGACAAGGATGCGGGAAACGAACCATGGGCTGATATCCCCAGGTCGTCAATTTGCCGATAATCTACATTATGTCAAGTAAACGATGCCGAGTTGTAGATTGTGCGAACTCGACCCCTCCCCGAACTGCCCCTCGCCCGTAGTGCCCGACTGGCCTCGTGACCTGCGCGTGAGCA
>NZ_JBEUOQ010000021.1:0-89743 GCF_040489275.1 Rhodococcus baikonurensis
CGGAAAGCCTTGGAGCCGTTGGAGTTCGTGCGTTCACCGATCATCAGGATGCTGGCGTCCTGCTCGAACGGCACCGCCGAGTACAGCGAAGAGGTGCTCGGCTCGTGGATCGGAGTGCGCTGGGCCTTCTCGACCTGACGAACCGCGTCGGCGACGGCGCTGATGTGCTCGGGTGTCGTACCACAGCATCCACCGACGAGACCGAGTCCGAACTCGGAGACGAAACCACTGAGCGCTTCGGCCAATTCGTCGGCGGTCAGCGGGTACTCGGCGCCCTTGGGGCCGAGCTGCGGCAGACCGGCGTTGGGCATGACCGACACCGGCAGCGTCGAGTACTTGGAGAGATGTCGGAGATGTTCGCTCATCTCGGCCGGCCCCGTGGCGCAATTCAGGCCGATCATGTCGATCCCGAGAGGCTCGAGTGCCGTCAATGCTGCACCGATCTCACTGCCCAGGAGCATCGTTCCGGTTGTCTCGACCGTCACGTGCGTGATGATCGGCAGCCGCAGTCCGAGTTGCTCCATCGCACGCTGACTGCCGAGGATCGCGGCCTTCACCTGAAGCAGGTCCTGGCAGGTTTCGACGAGGATGGCGTCGGCGCCACCGTCGATCATGCCGAGCGCAGCTTCGGTGTACGCATCACGAAGGACTGCATACGGTGCGTGTCCGAGACTGGGGAGCTTGGTTCCCGGTCCCATCGAGCCGAGTACGAAACGGGCCATGCCGTCGCGGCCGGGTCCCATCTCGTCCGCTACTTCGCGGGCGAGAGCAGTGCCTTTTTCCGCGAGCTCGCGGATCCGGTGAGAGATGTCGTAGTCGGCGAGGTTGGGCAGGTTGCAACCGAAGGTGTTGGTCTCGACGGCATCGGCACCAGCGGCGAAGTACGCACGGTGGATGTCTTTGAGCACGTCGGGACGGGTGTCGTTGAGGATCTCATTGCACCCCTCGAGGCCGAGGAAGTCGTCCAGGGTGAGGTCCGCGGCCTGCAACATGGTGCCCATCGCTCCGTCGCCGATGACAACGCGCTGTTTCAGCGCATCAAGCAGGGCAGAGTTAAATGGGGCAGACATGCCGTCCAGAGTAGTGGGCGCACCGACAAGCTCTGGCCGTAGGCTGGGTGGGTGAGTCCAAGTGAGTTCCCCGTCACTCCCGACGGCCCGGTCGATTTCGACGATTCCGCGGCCTTCGAGAGTCCTGACGGCTTTGCCGTCGACAGCAGCGACCGCCTTGAAGGCGACATCCCTGTCCTTCGTGATCCCATCCTCGTTGCAGCTTTCGAGGGCTGGAACGACGCCGGTGACGCGGCCAGTGGTGCGGTCGAACATCTCGAGCTGATCTGGGACGCCCAGCCGCTCGCCGAACTCGATTCCGAGGACTACTACGACTATCAGGTCAACCGTCCCACGGTCCGTCAGGTCGACGGAGTGACCCGCGAAATCGTCTGGCCGGCAACACGTTTGTCGGTCTGTTCACCTCCGGGTAGTGAGAGCGACATCGTCCTGCTTCGCGGGATCGAACCCAACATGCGGTGGCGCAGTTTCTGCGAGGATCTGCTCGAGCTGATCGACCAACTGAACGTCAAGACCGTGGTCATCCTCGGCGCCCTGCTCGCCGACACTCCGCACACCCGCCCGGTACCGGTCACGGGCACGGCGTACAGCAGCGAATCCGCTGCACGATTCAACCTCGAACAGACCCGCTACGAAGGGCCGACGGGCATCACCGGAGTCCTTCAGGACGAGTGTGTTCGTGCTGGTGTACCCGCTATTTCGTTCTGGGCGGCGGTTCCGCACTACGTGTCGCAGCCACCCAACCCGAAGGCCACCGTGGCCCTCCTTCAACGGGTCGAGGATGTGCTCGACATCGAGGTCCCCCTCGGGGAACTCCCGGCTCAATCGGAGGATTGGGAGGAAGCGGTCAACGAAATGACCGCGGACGACGAGGAAATCGGCGAGTACGTGCGCACTCTCGAGGAACGGGGGGACGCCGAGACCGACATCAGTGAAGCGATCTCCAAGATCGACGGCGACGCCATCGCCGCGGAATTCGAGCGCTACCTCAGACGGCGAGGCCCCGGCAGCTTCGGACTGTGAGCAAGAACACCCCAGGAGGCGACGGCGGGAGTCCACAGCGTCCACTGCGCCTCCGGCTGCAACTGATCGCCCTGTACGCCGGCGGGTTCCTCGGCCCGTTCGGCGGCGGTGTGGTTGCTTCCATCCTCCCCGAGATCGGTGACGATCTCGGGGTCGGACCATCGGCGGCAGCCTCTTCGCTCACCGCGTACCTGCTCCCCTTCGCCGCTCTGATGTTGGTGTCGGGGACGCTCGGAACACGCTGGGGCAAAGTCCGGACGGTACGGATCGCATACGGGGTCTACGTTTTCGCGTCGTTGGCATGCTTCCTGGCCCCGACTCTCGAAATCTTTCTGGCCGCCCGGGTACTGCAGGGCTCCGCGAACGCATTCACCACACCGCTACTGCTTGCCTCTCTGGCGGCCGCAACACCGCAGGCCCGACTGGGTCGGGCCCTCGGCGCCTTCGGTGCCTTCCAGGCCGCAGGGCAGTCGTCGGCTCCACTGATCGGCGGTCTGGCGGCTGAATTCGACTGGCGTCTTGCCTTTCTCGTCATTGCAGTGGTCGCAGGCATCCTGGGTGCCGTCGGACTCCCGAAGTCCGAAACCCCGACAGCGACTGCTCCCGCACGCCTGCGTGATGCACTTCGCCCGGAAGTGCTCCGCATCGGCATCGCTGCACTGCTCGGCTGGGGCGCTCTCGGTGGGCTGAGCTTCCTGCTCGCCTTCCGCTTCGAAGACGAGTTCGGGCTGTCCCCCACTGTCCGCGGCCTACTGCTCACCGTCTTCGGTGTGGCCGGCATCCTCTCGGCCCGGCGCATCGGAATCCTCATCGATCGCATCGGCGCACGTTCATCGGTGATGATCGGCGCCCTGGGCGGTGCTGTCCTGGTCTCCATCGTCGGCCTCGCCGGCCTGGTGCCTGTGATCGCGATCGCATGGTTCGTCGCAGGTGTCGCGAGCCAGTTCGTGCTGGTCGGCGTCAACGCGGCGGTACTCGGCTCCGAGGGGCCCAACCGCGGCGGCGCCGTGTCGGTCGTGCAAGCAATGCGCTTCGGCGGCGCTGCCCTCGCTCCCCTGGCGTTGACCCCGATCTACGACTCCTCGCCTGTCGCGAGCTTCCTGATCCCTGCACTACTGCTCGCCGTCGTCGCTCCCCTGGTCATGCCGAAGCAACGCTGATCGGTCTTTGCCATTTTCGGAATTCGAGTTGTGCGGACGGTGAAGTTCGCCGGTGAAAGTGACCACCGTTGTGCGTGATGGCGCGACCGATCAATATTCGGAAAATCATGTGTTTCCGTCAACGACAGATATTGATACCATTGGAACATGAGCGAATCTGAATCGGAACCGGAACGGCCGATCGACATTTTTCGACGATCGGTTGCCGTCATCGAAGAAAATTTGCCTCCTACCTGGTCTTTGTCGACGCAGCGCTCCCCCGACCTGTCCGAGGCCCCGCTCCGACTCGACCTCCGCTCCCCTGACGGCGCGGTGGCAAAATTCGGCGTCTACGCCGCGCACGGTGTCCTGAGCAGCGACGTTCCCGGTATCGCCGATCGCTTCCCCACCGGTCAATCGGGCTTCGTGTGCGCAAAATATCTGTCCGAGCCCGTGCGCCGGCAGCTCGATTCCCACGCGATCTCGTACGCAGATGCCACGGGCAACGTGTCGTTGACCGCTGATCGACCCGCAGTCTGGGTGCGTGGACGCGGAGCCGACGCCGACCCGTGGCGGGGGCCCGGACGTCCTTCCGGACAGCTGACGGGCGATCCGTCAGCTCGCGTCGTGCGAGCGCTTGCCGATTTCGCGGCGCCGCTGGCGATCACCGCCTTGGTGCGCCTGGCCGGTGCGTCGACGGGAGCAACCTATCGGGTGGTTCAGACACTGTCGGATCGTGAACTGGTGACCAGGCTCCCCCGCGGTGGGATCGGCGACGTCCGCTGGCCGAAGATGCTTCGGGAATGGGCAGCTGAAGCCGGCGCCAAAGCGCCGACGCCTCACGGCTTTCACGCACCGGACGGTCTGGAGGCTCTCTTCGATCAACTGCGTCAACTCAGCGGTCACATCTATGCCGGTACCGCCTCGGTGGCCGCTGCGCCCTTTGCTCGGTATGCGCCCACCCGACGTGCTCACTTCCATGCCGACAACGTCGATCAGTTCGCCGACGCTCTCGGCCTGCGGCGAGTGGAATCCGGCGGTGACGTGTGGATCACCGCTCCCCTCTCACCGTCCGCGTTCGACCGATTGCTCACTCGCGACGGCATTCGCATCGTCGCACCCAGCCAGGCGTTCGCCGATCTGCTGGTCGGTCCGGACTCCGACGAGGCGGCAGCCGAGCACCTGCTCACATGGATGATCGAGAACGAATCGCAGTGGCGACGCGCCGCATCCCCTGCTACGGATCGCCCGTAGGAAAAAGAGGGGCCGTCTCTCGCCTACCCTGTCATGGTGGAAGAAACGAGTGCGCCCGATTACGCCGCGTACGCCGACACCAATCGACTGAAGCTGTTTTCGTTCACGATCGCGGAAAAACGGGCCGAGTACCTCTGGGTGCTCCGCGCCTTCGACCATGCTCGCGCCAACTACACAGTGCTGCTGCATGCCGGAACCGTCGCGCAAATCCTCGAGAAGATCGGTGGCTCGGATCCGGCGGCCGATCTGTCGGCGGCGGAGGTCACTCCCCTGTTGGATCAGCTTCACGTCTGGGAGATCCTCGAGCGCAGCTACGACGGCACTCGCGCGGCCACGCTGGCCGAGTACCGTAATCGCCACTTCGTCTACCAGTTCGGTCAGGCCGGATATCAGGTCTATCGATCGGTCGAGGACGTTCTTGCCGCCCGCCTGGACTCGGCGTCGCTTTCGCGTCTCGCCTTGGCGGATCTGCTCGCAGACATGTCCGAACTTGCCGAAGCCAACCGCAGTTCCGACGGCGACCTGATCTTCCGCAAGCTCAAGCGCCTGGACTCGACGCTCTCCGACATGGCTGATCGAGCCGCGCACTTCTATCTGACACTGGGCGACCTGGTACGTACCACGGAGATCACTCCGCAGGCTTTCCTCACGCACAAGGACGCTCTGCTGACTCACATGCGCGAGTTCAGTTCCGACCTGGCGCGCTACGCCCCCAAGCTCAAGGAAGCGATCGAGCACGTCGAATCCACCGGTGTCGATCGCATGATCCGCCTCGCCGCGGCCAGTGACGAGCGGGTGTTCGTCCCGATCACCGAACGTGAAGACGATTGGGCGGCGCGGTGGCGAGGATTGACCGCCTGGTTCGTCTCCGCGGAATCGGGGATCAGCGAGTCCGAACGCCTCCGTGAGGGCACGATGAGTGCGATCGCCGCGGTTCTGGCCCTCCTTCGCCGCGTCACGGAGACCCGTCGCGGCGGCGTCAGCCGCGAGAGCCAGCTCCGGCACCTCGCCGGCTGGTTTGCCGCCACGCCGTCCGAAGACGCAGCTCATGCTCTGTTCCAGGCAGTATTCGACCTCGGCCGTCCACGCCATCTCTCGATGGTGCATCCGGACGCCGACATCATTTCTCACTCGCGATCGTGGTGGGAGGCGCCGCCGGTGGAGATCGCACGAACCCTCGCCGAAACCGGCCGTCCGCCCTCACCCGGATTGCCGAGCAAGGTCGCCCGCAACGACGGCAGCATCCGCCGACTGCGCGAAGAACAGTTGGCGGCGCAACGTACCCGCAGCGCCGCCGCGCAATCTCTCGCGTCGAACGGTGTCTATCAGCGTGAACTCAACGAGCAGGAGACCGAAGTTTTGCTGAGTCTGCTCAATGCAGCATTGACCGCGCGTGTTCCGGTGGTGGGACGCGTCAAGAGCTCCACCGGTAGCGAGAACGGGGTGAAGCTGACACTGAGTCCCTCGGACGGTTCGACCACCATCAAGACCGCCCGCGGGCGTATGCATCTCGACGGTATCGAGGTCAGTGTTCGATGAGAGCTCGCGAGATCACGCCCCTTGCCCTCGATTCGTACCAACGCGCGGCGCGCGTCATTCTGTCCAACCACCTGATCACCTCGACGTATCCGGATCGAATTGCGTTGCCGCTCTTGCGCCGTTGGGCCACCGAGCTGCGTGACGACCTACTGGAACTGTTCGGCTACCGCCTCGAGGTGACAGAGACCACCGCGCGCCTGTTCACGGTGTCGGATCGACTCAACCCGTCGGCACCGGCCCGGACTGCCTCCGAGCGAACCTTCGATCGCACGCGCTACGCGTACCTGGCGTTGTGCCTGGCCGCGTTGGGCCGCGCCGGAAACCAGATCACGTTGTCGGAGTTGGCCGATCACGTCGCGGCCGACGCCGCGCAGGTGGACGGCGTCGAACTGTCCACCGATCGTGCGTCGGACCGCGACGCGTTCGTCGACGCCGTCGGTTGGCTCGGCGTCAGGGGCGCCATCGCCCTGGCCGACGGTGACGCTAACGGCTGGGCGTCCAATCCCGAAGCGGGCGAAGCGCTTTACGACATCGATCGTTCCGTCGTCGTCGCCCTCTTCCGTCCGCCGCGTGCCCTGCAGCACCTGCACTCCATTCGAGGACTGTTGGCCGCCGAGACCTCGAGCGCCTCTGAGGACGACGGAATTCCCGTGGACGCGAAGGAGATCGGCCGCCGGGTCCGCCGGGCTCTCGTCGAGCGGCCGGTCGTACTGGCCGGCGAACTCGATCAGCACGAGTTGATCGCGTTGGCGCAGCCCAAGACCGCGTCGGAGGTCGAACTCCTGACGGGGTTGGTGGCCGAGCGCCGTGCCGAGGGGATCGCGATGATCGATCCCACCGGTCGCCTCTCCGACGTCCGCTTCCCGAGTACCGGAACGATCGCTCAGGTGGCGCTACTCCTCGCCGGCGAGATTGCCGACCGTGTACTCGACGTCGACGCTCCCGAACTGCCGAAACTCCCGATACCGCACGTGTCGGACGATCACCTCATCGAACAACTCGATGCCGCCATCCCCGAGGCCGGGATCTTCGAAGACCTCGCAGACGAGGACGACGAATTCGCGCTGCCTGCCGGCGAACCGGCCGAGCCACCGGAACCCGTCACGTACCCGAAAATCGACGACGACTGGCTCGCTGACAAGGTCACCGAGTTGGTGGATCAGTTCGGACGAACCTTCGCGGCGCAGTGGCAGGCCGATCACAACGGACTGCGCAAGCAGGCCCTCGGATTGTTGCAGCGACTACGCCTGACGCACGCGGTCGACGGCGGAGTACTGGTGTTGCCCGTGCTGGCCCGGTACCGAGACGTCGTGGTCTCCGTGCGTGAAAGAGACCCTCACATCGATTTCGCGGTGGACAACTCCGCACCGGATCCGGTCGACGAGTTCGGCCCCGGATCTTCCCCCAACGGCGAACTATCAGAGGTAGAGAACGTATGAGCAACGCCCGCTTCCGACCTACTCGGGCTGGAATCATCAACCTCTGGGACTACCGCGACCAAGAGTTCTCGTTCGCCGACGGTCGACTGGTTCTACGAGGGCCCAACGGATCCGGTAAGACCAAGGCCCTCGAGGTCTTGTTCCCGTTCGTCTTCGACGGTCGCATCGAACCGCGGCGCCTCAACCCGTTCGCCGGTGAAGAGCGCACCATGAAGTCCAATCTGCTTTACCGCGGTCAGGACAGCGCGCACTCGTACGTGTGGATGGAGTTCTGCCGCGGCTCCCTCGAAGATCCCGAGTCGGTGACCGTCGGGATCGGCATGCGTGCCACCCGCACCAACGACAAGGTCACCCGCTGGTACTTCGTCGCCGACGGCCGCGTCGGGGTCGACTTCTCGCTGATCGGCAACGACGATCGTCCACTCACCAAGAAGCAGCTGGCCGAACAGCTCGGCAGCGACTCCATCACCGACCGCCCCCTCGACTACCGCACCGCGATCGACGCGCGGATGTTCGGTCTCGGTGTGCAGCGTTACGACCAGCTGATCAACCTCATTCTCACGCTTCGCCGACCCCAGCTCGCGAAGAACCTTGATCCGAAGGGCCTTTCGCAGGCGCTCACCGACGGCCTCCGTCCGCTCGACGATCAACTCGTCCTCGAAGCTGCGCGTTCGTTCAGCGACATGGAGGAGGTCGGCCGCGCGCTCGAGGGACTCGCCGCCGCCGATCAGGCAGCACAGAGTTTCATCGGGGTCTACACCAAGTACCTGCGTCAGCAGTCGCGCGGAGAGATCGAACAGGTCAGCACCCGCCTCGCAGCGGTCACCAGAGGTGTTGCCGCCATGGACGAGTCGTCACTCGCCCAGACCCGCAGCCGTGAGGCACGCGCAGCAGCCGAGGAGCGCTTCAACCAGGCCGAACAGGCACTCGAGAATGCGCGCGCCAATGTCGAAGCGTTGCAACGCTCGAGCGCCTACGAAGGCAAACAGCAACTCGACGATCTCGCCCAGGCGGTCGCGACGCTCAAGCTCTCGACCGAGCAGCAGGCAGACAAGTCGCGGAAAGCGCAGGCCGCACTGGCGCAGCGCGGCGACGAAGCCGACAAGGCCGCATCGTCGGTCAAGCGTGCGGCCGAAGCACTCTCACGCGCCGAGGACGAACTGCAGGCAGCCGCCGAGGACGCCGGCATCGTCTGGACTCCCCTACCCGACGGCTCACGCAGCGACCAGATCACGGCAGCCGTCCGTGGACATGCCGAAGAGCGTGACGGTGACGTGCGCGTCGTCCGCGCCGCTCTGGCGACCGTCGAGAAGGCCGCGACCGAACGCTCTCGGGCCGAAAACAGCTCGCGCCGTGGACAAGAGCTGCTCGAAGCGTCCAAGGCCGCTGTGCTCGAGGGCGAAGCTGCCGTGGAACTCGCGCGCAGTCAGTGCGCCAGCGGGCTGCGCGCCTGGTGGACCGATCATTCCTCCTTGTTCTCGGCTGTCGGCGCCGACACATCGCTGTTCGAGGCACTCGACTCAGCGCTCGCCCAGGTCGGCGACGAGGACGCTCCGGCGTTGTCCGCAGTGCTCGCCGAGCACACCGAGGCAGGCACCGAGACGCTACGCGAGCGTCGACGCGAAGCAGAGGCGGAAATCTCGGCATCACACGCCTCGATCGCGGCTCTGAAATCCGAGCGCAAGGCCGTCTCGGCGGAACACGACGACGCTCCGCCTGCCTTCCACGCACGTACCGACAACCGCAGTGACCTGGGTGGTGCACCGCTGTGGCAGCTGGTGCGCTTCGCCGACTCCGTCGAACCGGACGTGGCGACGGGAATCGAATCCGCACTCCAGGCGGCAAATCTGCTGGACGGCTGGGTCTGCCCGGATGAGACGATTCCCGAGCACGTCAGTGAGCAGTTCCTGACGGCTCTTCCGGTCAAGCAGCGCCCGAAGGGACGCACGCTGGCCGACGTCCTCGAGGTCGAAGGCAATGCCGACGTACCCGACGCTCGGGTACAGGACATTCTCGCGTCGATCAGTCTCGTCGAGGCACCGGGCGACACGGACGCAAGCGTCGCGATCGGCGTCGACGGCCGCTTCTGGCAAGGCGTCTCGCGCGGCCGGCACGTCAAGGCCGACGCCGAGTACATCGGCACGACAGCGCGGGCGCGTCGACGCGAAGCTCGGATCACCGAGATCGATGCGGCTCTGGAAGTACTTGCCGCGGCAGTCGATACGGCCAAGGCACTGGTAGCGCAGACCACCGAGCAGCTGAGTCGGATCAACTCTGCGGCAAAGGAATTGCCGAAGACAGGGTCGATCCTGCGCGCACTCAAGACCGTCACCGAATCCGCCGGAGCACTCCGCACTCGCTCGGAGGCCACGGAAACGGCACAACGCGAACTCGATGCGGCGATCGCCGATCTCGCGGCGAAGGAAAAGCAACTCCGAGCGACGGCGTCGCAGCACCGGACCCCGCACGTCGGCCGTGAACTCGACTCCCTCGCCGCAGCCATCCGTCATTTCGAGAAGCAGGGCGAACTGGCACTGCGCTGCCGACGCGAGCATGCCAAGGAAGTCGAACTCGAACGCGAGTCCCGCGACCGACTCGACGAATCACGTGCCAATGCCGAGGAATTCGCCGAGGAAGCCGCGATCGCCGAGGAGAGTCTGCTCCAGCAGGTGCAGCGTCTCGAGACACTGCGCGACACCCTCGGTGCGAGCGCCGAGCAGATCGATCTGGACCTGGCAAAAGCCCGCGCGAAGATCGAGGAATGCAAGGTCGAGCAGCGTGCAGCGCGAAAGGCGTACGACGCCGCGGTGCTCCAGATCGGCACAGCCGAGGGTGCGTACAACACCGCTGTCGAGACGCTTCGGCACACCCTGACCGAAACCCGCAGTGATGCAGAGCGACTCGCACCCTATGCTCGTCCGGATCTACTCGAGTTGTTGGGCGTCAAGGAACATCTGAGCTGGCCGGCAAGTTCGGCGGCGTGGATGAGCCCCGATCAGTTGGTCTACCGCATCCAGAACGAAGATCGCAGTGAGGACGCGGCCCACCCGCCGGTCCTGCCCGAAGACGTCGACAAGTTGTACCGAGCGCTCGAGGCTGCGACCTCGGCGGTACGCGTCACCGACGGCGCCCGCAAGGCAACCCGCACGGCGCTGACCTCGGCGTTGCAGGACTTCGACGCCCAACTCGCAGCGGCCGGACAGGACTACCGTCTGCAGTGGGATGCACCGGACGGACTGACCGTCGTACGAGTGCAGGATGATCAGGGCTATTCGTCGATCGGTGAATTCGCAACGCGGATCCACGATGCTCGCGGCGATCAGGAGCAGTTGCTCACCGAATCCGAGCGTCGCATTCTCGAAGACGCCCTGCTGACCGGATTGGCTCAGCAGATTCACGAGCGCACCGTCGACGCACGCGAGTTGATCGCTCAAATGGGCACCGAGATGCGTGAGCGTCGTATGTCCTCGGGCAACACCATCGGAGTTCACTGGGTGCTCGCCGACAATCTCGACGACAGCTCGCGGGCGATCTCCAAGCTGCTGGATCGCGATGCGTCGGCCCTCGGCGTCGACGAACTGGCCACTCTGCGAGCACATTTCGCGACCCAGATCCGCACCGCCCGCGCCGCGCATCCCGAGCGTTCGTACCCGGAGATCCTGTCGTCGGCGCTCGACTACCGCCAGTGGCGCGTGTTCTCGTTCACCCTCATCAGCGGTGAGGGCAAGGAGGACCGGCTGACCGTTGCGCGACACAGCGCACTGTCCGGTGGCGAGCAGTCGGTTTCACTGCACCTTCCGCTCTTCGCCGCGGCGCACGTCATGCTGGACTCGGCCGACCCGCACGCCCCACGTCTGCTGGCACTGGACGAGGCGTTCGCCGGTGTCGACGACAACGGTCGCAGCGAACTGCTCGGCTTGAGCGTTCAGTTCGACCTGGATCTCTTCATGACCGGCTACGACCTGTGGATCACGTACGCGGACGTCCCGGGGTGTGCTCACTACGATCTCGCGCACTCCACGGCCGAGCAGGCAGTCAGCGCCGCGCTGCTGGTGTGGTCGAACGGTGAGCTGCTCGCCGAGCACGACGGAACCGATCTGGCGAGGGCGTTGGGCTCGCCGCTACGGCGCCGGGTGCCGACACCAGCCGAAGGTGCGCTGGACTACGCCTAGAAACTGCTGTGCGCCTTTATTAACCGCGGGCGGTTAATAAAGGCGCACAGCAGGGGTTCAGCGAAGCGAAATACCCAGCAAAGCGTCGACTGCATCGGCGAACTCGCCGGGTGCCTGCGCGTCGGATCCGCCGCCCTCGATTGCTCGGCGTGCCCAGCCGTCGAGCGCGTCGAGCGCCTTCGGGGTGTCGAGGTCGTCGGCCAGGTGCTGACGCAACCGTGCGACGGTGTCGGTGGCGGACGGCGCGGAACCGAGGGCGGCCGCCTCCCGCCACAGCTTCAGACGTGACTGCGCATCCTCGAGGACCTGTTCGGTCCAGGCGCGATCCTGGCGGTAGTGACCGGAGAGCAGTCCGAGGCGGATCGCTGCGGGGTCCACCCCTTCGCCGCGCAGCTTGGAGACGAAGACCAGGTTCCCGCGGCTCTTCGACATCTTCTCGCCGTCGAGGCCGATCATGCCGGTATGTACGTAGTGCCGCGCGAAACGGCGATCACCCGTTGCCGATTCCGCATGTGCTGCCGAGAACTCGTGATGCGGGAAGATCAGGTCGCTGCCGCCGCCCTGGACGTCGAATCCGGAGCCGATGCGATTGAGCGCAATGGCAGCGCATTCGATGTGCCAACCGGGGCGTCCCGGCCCGAAGGGGGAGGGCCACGAGGGCTCGCCCGGACGCTCGGCACGCCAGACGAGTGCATCGAGCGGATTGCGCTTTCCGACGCGATCGGGATCTCCGCCGCGTTCGGCGAAGAACTTCTCCATCGTCGCGCGGTCGTACCCCGACTCGTAACCGAACTGCTCGGTCGCGTCTGCACGGAAGTAGACGTCGGGGAACTCGGCGTCGTCGACGATGTACGCGGCGCCGGAGGCCACGAACTTCTCCACCAACTCGACTACTTCGTTCACCGATTCGACGGCGCCGATGTAGTCCTTAGGCGGAAGCACGCGCAGCGCTTCCATGTCCTCGCGGAAGAGGGCCGTCTCACGCATGCCGAGGACGATCCAGTCCTCGCCGTCGCGGTTGGCGCGCTCGAACAGCGGATCGTCCACGTCAGTCACGTTCTGGACGTAGTGGACGTCGTGTCCGGCGTCGCGCCAGATGCGGTTCACGAGGTCGAACGTGAGGTACGTGGCCGCGTGGCCGAGGTGGGTGGCGTCGTACGGGGTGATGCCGCAGACGTACATCGTCGCCTTCTTGCCCGGAGTGACGGGGCGAACCTGACGGTCGGCTGTGTCGTACAGCCGCAACGGCGGCCCCTGACCGGGAACGGACGGGAGTGCGGTATCGGACCAAGACTGCATGCTGCCGAGCCTAGTGGAGACTGCTCTGGGGCTGGGAAGGTGCTGGCTGATCCTGCTCCGGTTCGGGCGTCGACGCGAGCTTGCTCGGCCACCAGATCTTCTGACCGATATCGTAGGTCAAGGCCGGGACCAGCAAGGATCGGACGATCAGGGCGTCGAGTAGGACACCGAACGCCACGATGAACGCGATCTGTGCGAGGAACAACAGCGGGATCACCGCCAACGCCGAGAAGGTTGCTGCCAGAACAACTCCGGCAGAGGTGATCACTCCACCGGTCACGGTGAGTCCTCGCAGCGCACCCGCCCGAGTGCCGATCTTCAGCGCTTCCTCACGCACCCTCGTCATGAGGAAGATGTTGTAGTCGATTCCCAGCGCCACGAGGAACACGAACGCAAACAGCGGGACCACCGGATCCGCGCCCGGGAAGCCGAAGATGTGGTCGAACACCAGCGACGAAATGCCCAGTGTCGCAGCAAACGAGAGCACAACGGTGCCCATCAGGAGCAGCGGTGCGAGCAGCGAGCGCAGCAGCAGCGAGAGAATCACGAAGACCACGATGATCACCACGGGAATGATCAGTGTCCGGTCCCGCGTCGAGGTGGTCTTGGTGTCGAGGTCGGTCGCGGTCACACCGCCCACCAACGCATCGGCACCGTCGACGGCGTGAACTGCATCACGTAGCCGAACAATCGTGTCTTCGGCCGCGAGCGAATCGGCAGCGTCAGTCAGCGTCGCCTGCAGGGAGACTCGTCCGTCGACCACCAGAGGTGCTCTCCCGTTCTGGACAACACTCACATCGCTGACACCTTCGACGCGACTCGCTTCGACGACGGCATCGGCTTGGTCGGCATTGGCGATCACCACCGCCGGCGACCCGGAACCCGCGTCGAAGTGCTCACCGAGAATCTCCTGGCCTGCAACCGAATCGACGTCGAGCAAGAAGATGTCGGACGAAGAGACACCGCTGGCTTTGAACTGCGGCATCATCAGCGCGAAGATCACAAGCACCAGCGTCGACGCCACCCAGAAGCGGCGCGGATGCCGACCGATTCGAGCAGCGAGCCCGGCCCAGAACCGGTGATCGTTCGCCTCGTCGTGGTGCTCGCGGTCGGCGTCGAACTTCGGTGTGGTCGGCCAGTACGCCGTCCTTCCGAACAGAACGAGGACAGCAGGTAGGAACGTCATCGATGCGAGGAAGGACGCGGCGATGCCGATGGCGGCCACCGGACCGAGCCCGCGGTTCGAGTTCAGGTCGGAGAGCAACAGGCACAGAACGCCCGCGATGACCGTTCCGGCAGATGCTGCAACTGGTTCGAGCGTCGCGCGCCACGCAGTGCGCATTGCTGCGTACTTGTCCTTCTCGATCCGCAGTTCCTCCCGGTAGCGAGAGACCAGAAGTAGCGCGTAGTCGGTGGCGGCACCGAACACGAGGATGAACAGGATGCCCTGGCTCTGACCGTTCAGTGCGATGACGTCCGCGTCGGCGAGCAGATACACGAGCAAGCTCGACAATCCGAGCGCGAAGATCGCCGAGAAGATCACCACGAACGGCAGGATCGGGCTCCGGTAGACGACGATCAGGATCAGGATCACGACGGATCCGGCAACTAACAACAGCAGTCCGTCGATACCGGCGAATGCCGCCGACAGATCCGCAACCTGCCCGGCGGGACCGGTGACCTTGACTGTCAGTCCGTCGGGGCTCGACTCCAGCGCCGCGCGCAGCGCTTTCACGCTGTCCTTGACCTCGAGGGTGCTGTCGACGGGCAGGAACATCTGGAGCGCCTGCCCGTCGGCCGACGGGATCGGCGGCGATGCGGCGTCTCCGAATCCCTCGGTACCGACAAACGAATCGACGGCCTGGGACAGGAAGGTGGAGTCGGTGGGCTCGAGTCCTCCGGATCGTTCCGCCACGACGATGGCCGGCACGAAACGTGTGTCCGTGAAGCTCTCTTGAAGCTTCGCCACCTCGGTGGCTTCGGCCGAGGCCGGCAGGAACGACGTGTTGTCGTTCTGCTGCACCGTGCTGAGCTTTCCGGCGAACGGCCCGCCGAATCCTCCGATGGCCAGCCAGCCGATCACGAGGAGAGCTGGCACAATCCATCGAAGGCGACGAACAGGACGATTTTGTACTGGTGTGCTCACTGGGTCTCCAGGGATCGGCAGCAGAGAGGGCTTGCCGACTATTTTGTTCAGCATGCTGAGTAATTGCAAACGGAAGGCACGAACATGAGTAGCGACGGCCTGGACGACTGGCCAACCGGCCGACTGTTGTCCACCGCTGCGCGCCTGGTAGAGCACTCGTGGGAGAAGGTTCTGCGGTCTCAGGACATGACGCACGCCGGACTGATCGTGCTCCACTCCATCGCCGGTGGACCCGCGTCGCAACGCGACATCGCAAAGAATGCCCGAGTAACCGATCAAACGATGAGCCGCACCATCGATCGCCTCGAACGAGCGGGTTACGTCACCCGAGACACCGATCCGCGCGACGAACGTCGGCGCGTGATCGCGATAACCGACGCCGGACGACTCACCTACGAGCGACTGCTCACGCTCGAGAAGGAAGACGCCGCATTGACTGTCGGTGTCGGGGACGTCGCCGCGCTGCGCGAACAACTACTGCGGTTGGTTCGCTCGCCCGGATTGAAGACGGCAACTCGCGAACAGCAAGAACCTGCGCGCGAGTAGAAAGCGCGGCTAGAAAGCCGGCCAGGGAATCGTTCGATGGCCGTTCGGTTCGGGCATCACCGCGGACTCGGCGAACTGCATCGCCCGCACGGCCAAGGCCACGACTTCTTCTTCGGTGATCAGTTCGGACAACTCGTCCCCGAGATCCCCGTCGAGGGTTGTCGCGAATTCGGCGACGTCGGCGATCAAGGCACCGGGTACGGGCTGGCCGGCCCAGCCCCACAACACGGTCCGCAACTTGTTCTCCGAGTGAAGACAAATTCCGTGATCAACTCCGTACACCGAGCCGTCGACGCCTTCGAGCGCGTGACCACCTTTGCGGTCGGCATTGTTGATGAGGACGTCCAGAACGGCCATTCGCTGCAGCCGTGGATCGTCCGCATGGATCAGCGAGACGGGTTCGCCCTCCGAGTCGAAGGCCTGCAGGACCTCGAACCACCCGGGCGGAACGTTGCCGGGACTGCACAGGTCGACCATCTCGAGTCCGCCAGATCCGTCCGCACGGCGATCGACGGTGTCGATCCAACGCTGCACCATTCCCGGCCCGAAAGGCCCGTCCCGCAACACTGTTCGCGGAATCACACCCCAGCCCAGCGCCTCGGACACCCGGTACGACGCGACCTCACGCCCCGCCAGAGTGCCGTCCGGGAAGTCCCACAGCGGACGCTCCCCACGCACCGGCTTGTAGACCACACGGGTGGACTGCTCCCCCAGAGTCGACTCGCACACCAGCGTGGCGTTGCTCGCTGTCGTGATCTGACCGATGAGCGTCAGATCACCCTCGAGCAGAACGTCCGGCACACCAGGTTCGGACACGATGTCAAACCTCGTCGTCTGCGTCGTCGATCGCAAAACCGAAGGACTCGCCGCGACGGTATCCGTTGGTGCGGATGCACACGTGTCCCTCGGGCGCCAACGGTTCACCACACAGCGGGCACGGAGCGCGTCCCGCCGCGATGACGCGCTCGGACCGCAGCGAGAATTCACGCGCTTGCTCCGGGGTCAGGAACACACGGACAGCGTCCGGACCGTCGTCGGCGTCGTCGAGGACAACCGATTCGTCGAACTCCGTCTCACTGACGGCAAGCAGCTCCACGACGACCGCACCGGCATCGGCGTCCCAACCGAGCCCCATCGTGCCGACCCGGAACTCCGCGTCCAGCGGAGTGACCAGTGGGCTGAGATCGGAGACGTCGTCGGCCTGCGGCGGAACCTCGGTACCGAAGCGTCGATGCACCTCTTCGAGGAGAAGGCCCATGCGATCGGCGAGGACCTGAACCTGCTGCTTCTCGAGCAGCACGCTCACCACCCGTGATTCGTGCACGGCCTGGAGATAGAAAGACCTGTCACCGGGTTCGCCCACCGTTCCTGCGACAAATCGGTCAGGAGTGCGAAATACGTGAATCGCGCGCGACATTGCACCTCCTCGAGTTCGAGCAGAACATCACTGAATACCCATTATCCGTCACAGCTCACGCACCGACCTCTCCGCCGGGGACTGACTCCTGTGCGGGAGCCGAACCGTTGGTCGCGGCCTTCGCTGCACCGATCGCGGCGAGCACGTCTCCGGTGTCGTTGACTCGCAGAACGAACGGCAGTGTGGCCGTGTAGCGAATCACGCTGACCGAGGCGGGCTCGGCGACGATGCGCTGGAACGAATCGAGGTGCATCGCAAACGCGTCGGCGAGAACCGATTTGATGACGTCACCGTGCGTGCACGCGATCCAGACGACGTCCTTGCCGTGTTCTTCGGCCAGCCGTGCGTCGTGCTCTCGGATCGCAGCGACGGCTCGCGCCTGTACCTGAGCGAGCCCTTCACCGCCGGGAAACACTGCACCGGAAGCGTGGCGCTGCACCACTTTCCAGAGCGGTTCTTCCAACAACTCCTTGAGCGGGCGACCCGTCCAGTCGCCGTAATCGACCTCGATGAGGCGATCCTCGACGACCGGTGTCAGACCACGGTCGACGGCAATGGGGCCGACCGTCTGCTCGCACCGCAACAGCGGCGAGCGGACGATCTCCGCGATGTCCAGACCGACCAGCCGATCGACGACGCCTTCGGCCTGTTTCCGGCCGTGGTCGTCGAGTTCCACACCCGGCGTTCGACCGGCCAGGGTATGGGCAGTGTTGGACGTCGACCGCCCGTGCCGCAGTAGGACAACTGTCATTCCACAACCCTAATGGGGCGGTGGCCGCACGGACGGGTGGTCGACGTCGAAACGGGCACTATGTCGCGGACACGACCCCTGTGGCCAGCAACGCAAGGACGACTACGCCGAGAGCGATTCTGTATCCGACGAACCAGTACATGGAGTGATCGACAACAAATCGAAGCAGCCACGCGATCGCTGCATAACCGACCGCGAAGGCGATGACGGTTGCCACCAGCAACTGCGGACCGCTCGCGTTCAGACCCTCACCGGCAGGTTCGAAGGCATCCGGGAGGCTGAAGAGGCCGGAGGCGAGAACCGCCGGAATTGCCAGCAGGAACGAGTAGCGTGCCGCAGCCTCGCGGGTGAGCCCGAGGAAGAGACCGGCACTGATCGTGCCACCCGAACGTGAGACACCCGGGATGAGCGCGAGCGCCTGAGCTGAACCCATGATGATGCCGTCGCGCGCCGTGAGCGATTCGATCGGACGCGTCTTGCGTCCGTAGTACTCGGCAGCGGCGATGACGAGTGCGAACACGATCAGCATCGTGGCAATCAGCCACAGATTGCGTGCGCCGGTACGGATCTGGTCTTTGAAGAAGAACCCGAGGATGCCGACCGGGATGGTGCCGATGATGACGTACCAGCCCATCCGGTAATCGAGATCTCCCCGGTGCTCGGCGTTGAACACACCCCGGAACCAGGCAGTGATGATCCTCACGATGTCGCGCGCGAAGTAGATCAGGACCGCCAACTCGGTGCCGAGCTGCGTCACCGCGGTGAACGACGCACCGGCGTCACTGCCGAAGAATATCTCCGACACGATTCGCAAATGTCCGGAAGACGAGATGGGCAGGAACTCGGTCAATCCCTGCACGAGGCCCAGGATCACGGCCTGGAGCCAGGTCATCGCTTCGCCCATCACTCACCGATCCCGGCTGATTCGAATGGGGTTACTGCACACAGGTTTCGTGTGTCGGGTTCACGTTTCACCGGCGCCACGCTACCGGGGCCCACCGTGCCGCGCCGCGCCCGGCACGTCCGTGTCCGAATACCCCGACTCGAGGCGAGCGCCTACTAGTCTGCACGTGGTGAGATCTCTCGGGTGCCGCACTTGCGCACACGAGTCGGGCGCGAGATGCAGGCGGTTATGAAGCACAGATCTGTCGGAACGAGCGGACTTCGGGTCTCGCGACTTGGGCTCGGCACACTGACATGGGGACGCGACACGGACGGCGACGAGGCCGCTGCGCAGCTACTCGCGTTCGCCGAGGCCGGCGGAACCCTGGTCGACACCTCGCCCGCGTACGGCGCCGGTGCGGCGCAACGGATCCTCGCCGAGTTGCTCGACGACGTCGTTCCACGTGACGAACTCATCATCAGCTCGAGCGCCGGCATCGATCCCACTCCGATCGGCACCGACCGCGTCGACTGCTCGCGGCGCGGATTGCTCCGCCAGCTCGACGCGACTCTTCGTGAACTCGGAACCGACTTCCTCGACATGTGGCAGGTCGCAACCTGGGATCCGCTCACGCCTGTCGACGAGGTTGCAGCAACCCTCGACTACGCGGTCTCGAGCGGCAAGGTGCGGTATGTCGGAGTGCGCGGCTACCTCGGCTGGCAGCTCGCAACGGCCGTCGGAGCCGGTGGCGCAACAACACTCGCCGCGACGCAGGCCGAGTACTCGTTGCTGGCGCGCGGCGTCGAGGAAGAATTGTTCGCAGCGGCGGCCCATCACGGCGTCGGAGTGTTCGCCGCAGTACCCCTCGCGGGCGGCGTTCTGACCGGCAAGTACCGCGACGGCATTCCCGTCGATTCCCGCGGCGCCGACGAGGCACATTCACAGGACGTGCAGAGCTATCTGAGCGATTCCTCGATCCGGGTGGTCGACGCAGTCGTTACCGCCGCCGACGGTCTGGGTACTTCTCCACTGGCGGTGGCACTGGCCTGGGCACGCGATCGTGCCGGGGTGGCCAGCGCCGTCGTCGGTACGCGTGATCTCGCCCAGTTGACAGGAGTACTGGCAACCGAAGAATTGGAACTGCCGAAAGCGATTGCCGCGGCTCTCGACGACGTGAGCGCTTAGTTCGTCCCGCTGATCGAAATACCGGAGGTATCGTCTTGGCGAGGGCAGGCTAACCTAGTAGGCAACGCTTGACTACAGCCTCAGGAGAATCAATGACCACGCTCGACGTAGACAGCCTTTCCGCAGACGCAGGCCCCGCCTTCTCCGAACGAATCAAGACCGAGACGGACGCAGCACACCGCGAGACGGAGCAGTCGCGATTCGTAGGCGCGCTTCTCGGCGGTGAGCTGACCACGGCTGGCTACGCCGCTCTTCTGGGACAGACGTACCTCGTCTACACGAGCCTCGAAGAGGCCGGCCGCACACACGCCGACAACGAGTTGGTCGCTCCGTTCCTGTCCGAGGATCTGTTGCGGGTGGCTTCGCTCGAAGCCGATCTCGAGTTCCTCGGCGGACCGAACTGGCGCGACGAACTCGTGGCCTTGCCGGCAACCGAGCGTTACATCGCCCGCCTGAAGGAGGTGGCGTTCGACTGGCCTGCCGGCTTCGTCGCACATCACTACCTGCGATACATGGGTGACCTCTCGGGCGGACAGATCATCCGCCGGATGCTCGAGCGCGCCTACGGATTCGAGACCGACGGACTTCGCTTCTACATCTTCGAAGGCATCCCCAAGCCGAAGCCTTTCAAGGACGACTACCGCTCGAATCTGGATGCACTGCAGATTCCTGCCGAAGAGCAGCAGCGTTTCATCGACGAGGTGAATCTGGCGTACCGCCTCAACGGTGACCTGTTCGCCGATCTCGAAGGCGACATCGAGAGCTACCTCGTCAAATGATGAAGCGCTTGGCCGCGGCGGCACTGGTCGCAGCAGCGGGGTTCGGTCTGGTCGCTTGCGGCTCCAGCGACAATTCCACGACCTCGCCGGGTGCCCGGACCGCGGTACTCGAAGATTCCAGCCCGGTTCCCGTGGCCGACAACCCGACCGCGACTCTGCCCGTGACGGTCAAGAGCTTCGACGGCGTCGACGTGACCATCACCGACAACAGCCGGATCGTGGCGGCCGACCGCTACGGGACGCTCGCAACGACGACGGTAGCTCTCGGACTCGGTGACAATCTTGTGGGCCGCGACACCGCAGCCAAGTTCCCTTCAGTCGCGGACGTGCCGGTTGTCACGGTCGGCGGCCAATCGCTCAATACCGAAGCGATCCTCGATTTGAATCCCACCGTGGTACTCACCGACACGAGTATCGGGCCCAAGAGCGTCCAGGATCAGTTGCGCGCTGCGGGTGTTCCCGTCGTCTTCTTCGATCCCACCCGAACACTCGAAGGTGTGCCGAGTCAGCTCCAGGCCGTCGCCGACGCCCTCGGCGTTCCCGCTCAGGGCGCCGCGCTTGTCGACCGAACCGAATCGGAGATCGCTGCAGCTCGCGACCTGGTTCCCGACGAGGGTGATCCACTGAAGATCGCGTTCCTCTACATGCGAGGATCGGCCATCACCATGATCGGCGGTGAGGGTTCCGGAGCCGATTCCTTGATCGAGGCGCTCGGTGCCACCGATGCAGGCACGGCCTCGGGCATCGCCCAACAGTTCGTGCCCATCACCAGCGAGGCGCTGATCGCCGCCGCGCCGGACGCTCTCCTCATGATGACGGATGGGTTGGCGTCGATCGGCGGTATCGACGGCCTCGAAAAGGTCCCCGGCATCGCTCAGACACCGGCTGGAAAGAACAAGAACGTAGTCGACATGGAGGACGGGGTGCTACTCAGCTTCGGGCCGAACACCGGACGTGTCATGGCGGCCCTCGCCGAAGCGATCTACGCGCCTGGTGGATCGTGAGCAGAGATTCGTGAGTGCTGATTCGTGAGTACAAAAACAGGCAAGACAGAGACAGGTAAGTCTGGGCCCGGAGCCGAGGATTCACACGACGTCAAGGGTGCCGACAAGTCGGCATCCGGCCCCGCATCGAGGTCGCGGGTGAGTGCGGTTCTGATCAGTTTGACCCTCGCTCTGGTGATCGTGGCAGTGCTGTCGGCGTGCATCGGTCAGGTTCCGACGTCGCCGCTCGAGGTTTTGGGCAGCATCCTGCACCGCATCGGCCTCGATCTCGGTCCGATGCCCGCCCATCCCAGTGGTGAAGTGACCTTGTGGGAGGTTCGCTTCCCCCGCGTCGTGCTCGCCATCTGTGTCGGCGCGGCGCTGGGATGTTCCGGAGCGCTACTGCAAGGTGTGTTCTCCAATCCGCTCGCCGAGCCCGGAGTGATCGGAGTGTCCGCGGGTGCGGCGGTCGGCGCGAGTGCTGTCATCGTTGTCGGCGGCACGTTCGTGGCCGGCTGGGCCGTAGCTGCGGCTGCGTTCGTCGCCGGGCTCGTCACCACCGCGGCGGTCTACCTGCTCGCTCGGCACGAAGGCCGAACCGAAGTGGTGACGCTCGTTCTGACCGGCGTTGCGATCAATGCGTTCGCGGGCGGCCTCATTGCGTTCTTCACGTTCGTGGCCAGCCCGTCTGCTCGCGATCAGATCGTGTTCTGGCAACTCGGCTCACTCAACGGCGCTTCCTGGAACGCCGTCCTGATCGTGGCTCCGATGGCCGTCGTCGGGATTGCCGCGACGATGATGATCGCCCCACGTCTGGACCTGCTGGCTCTCGGCGAACACGCGGCTCGTCATCTGGGCGTCAACGTCGAACGACTGCGCCAGTTCGCGGTACTGATCGTCGCCCTTCTCGTCTCCGCGAGCGTTGCCTTCACCGGCATCATTCTTTTCGTCGGGCTGGTCGTTCCGCACCTGATGCGCATTCTCGTCGGGCCTGGCCATCGCGCGTTGATTCCCGCCAGCGCCTTGGCCGGAGCACTGGTTCTGCTGGTCGCAGATCTCGGCTCGCGGTCGCTGATCGACAACGCAGACCTGCCCCTCGGAATGCTGACCGCGCTGGTCGGCGGACCCTTCTTCTTCTGGCTTCTCCGACGCACCCGCGCGCAACAGGGCGGGTGGGCATGAGCAGCCTCGTACGAAACTGGCGCGAACTGTTCGGCCGCGTCACTCCCGAACCGGAGAGCCCAGCCGTCGGTGACGTCACGCTCGAGGCGCGCGACATCACCGTCGAACGCGGTGGTCGACACATTCTCGAAGGCGTGTCCATCGAAGTCCGGGCGGGAGAAGTGGTCGTCCTCGTCGGACCGAACGGCGCCGGCAAGTCGACTCTTCTTGCGGCGTTGGCCGGTGATCAGCCCGTCATCGCCGGGCGGGTGGACGTCGAAGGTACTGACCTCACTCAGTGGTCGCCGATCGACATGGCGCGCCGACGCGCGGTGCTCCCCCAGAAACACACCATCGGATTTTCGTTCAGCGCTCGCCAGGTCGTTCGCATGGGACGTTCGCCCTGGGCCGGAACTGGCCGAGAAGACCGCGACGGCGCTGCTATCGCTGCGGCGATGAAGACCTGCGATGTCGAGGGATTCGCCAATCGGCCGTTCGCCGTCCTGTCCGGCGGCGAGCAGGCGCGGGTCGCTCTTGCCCGGGTACTGGCACAGGAAACGTCCACCATCCTGCTGGACGAGCCGACTGCAGCACTCGATCTCGGACACCAGGAAGCGGTGATGTCCGTGGCACGCGCCCGCGCTGCCGACGGCGATGCCGTCGTCGTGGTGTTGCACGATCTCGCGTTGGCAGCGGCGTATGCCGACCGAATCGTCGTACTCGAGAACGGTCGCATCGCCGCCGACGGTCCCCCGGAATCGGTGTTGCACGAAGAGCTTCTGACCCGCGTCTACGGTTATCCGGTCGAGGTGTTCCCGCATCCGACAACCGGAGCGACGCTGGTCATCCCGCGCCGAGAGTTCACCGAACAGAATCGATGATCGATCCCAGTCTGTTGAGGACGGCTCTCACCGTCGGCAGGCTGCGTCCGTCGCCCTCCCGATCGCCGTCACCGATATCGGGATGTGACCAATCAGTCTCGGTCGAGAGAACTGCGTCACGGACCACACCGGCGATGCTTCGCTCGTCGGTCAGATCGATGTCGGTCACCGATCGCTCCGCCGTGGCGACAACGTCCGACGGGGTCGGCACACTGTGCTCGCAGTATTCGCCGTATACCTCGACGAACAGCATGCTCTTGCGTACGCGGAACGCGAAAGTTCGACCGTCGGACCTGCCGAAACCGTGTGCATGAGCGCCGACGGTGAGGTCCTCGATCTCGAAGCCCGGCCGCGCCGGTTCGGGCGGCTGTGCGCCGGAATCGGTGGGTTCTGTGGGAATCACAATGATCTCCTCGGTGATTGCAGCGTCAACCGCAATCGCTGTTCGTACGGTATCGCGTCAAAGGTGTGAGCGGAATGATCGGTAGTTCCTCGACGCGATGAACGGCGCCCGACTGCGATCAGGGATGATCGATGACAGTCGCACTGCGTGAAGAACAGATGACAAGAAAAAGAGGAACTACACATGGCTCGCCTAGGGATCCGCACCACTGCAGCAGCAATGGGGGCGGCGGTTCTGCTGGTCACAGGATGTTCTTCCGGAGATGGCGGAGACGACCTCATCACGATCGATCCCGCTACGGCAGCGGTCTCACCGGCCACCACCAGCACCCCGGACGGCGTGGTTCACCCGTATTCAGGTCTGATCGATTCCATCACATTCGACCCGGTCACGCGCAGCGCTGTCGTGGTTGCCAACGACCCCCGGTCGGTGTTGGTCGTTCCTTCGGACGGTTTGGCCGGCGCCGACCCCGCCTCGGCAGGTCGTCCGACAGCCCTGGATTCCGACGTACGCGACGTGTCGATCGGCTCTGACGGTAGCGCTCTTCTGTCGATGGATCGCCAGGTAGTGAAGCTGAATCTGACTTCGGGCGAACAGACATCCACCCCTGTCGACGGCCAGGCGAATTCCGCGGTCGAGCTCGACGACGGCCGTATCGCGATCGGCACGGACAATGGTTCAGTTCACATCGTCGACCCGAAGACCGATCAGTCACAGACGGTTTCGGGATTCGCATCCGTCGACGAACTCGCGGTCACCGGCGACAACCTGAGCGCCCTCGATCACCGTCAGACCTCGCTGACCGCGATCAATCTCGAAGACGGCAAACTCGGCGTCGCTCTCCGCGCCGGTGAGGGCGCAACACATCTGGCCACCGATCGCTTCGGACGCATTCTGGTCACCGACACCACCGGCAACGAACTGCTCGTCTTCACTGCCGATCCGCTCCTGATGCACCAGCGCTACCCTGTCGGCGAGTCGCCGTACGCCGTTGCCTACGACGAGACCGCTGATCGGGTGTGGGTCACGCTGACCGCGACCAACGAAGTGGTCGGCTTCGATCTGTCGTCCGGCATCCCCGTGGAGACCGGACGGTTCAAGACGGTGCGACAGCCGAATTCGTTGGCCGTAGACTCTTCCAACGGCAATCTGATCGTCGGATCGGCAACCGGTGACGGGCTGCAGGTCATCCCGTCACGGGAGAACTGATGGAAAAGCGTACGCGCGGGATCCCCGCGCAGTGGGAAACGTCGGACGACAAGTTCGACTATGTGCCGCTGCGGCTACCACCGAACGTTTCGCGGGTCACCGCGTCGATGCGTCTGGCGATCTCCGCCGAGTTCGGCGGATGGGAACTCTCCCGGGTCCGTCTGTACCCCGACGGCAGTCGTCGTGTGCTTCTCAAGCGGAAGAAGACGCCGCTGCACGTGACCGATCCGGACGGCATTCAGCACTGATCGGTCAACAGACGAACCAGAGCCCGCCGCTATCGAAACCGCTGACGAAATCACACCATCGAAGAGCTGGAGAATCGTGTACCAACTGCTGCTGAGCCTGATGTTCCGGATCCCGCCGGAACGCATCCACCACATTGCCTTCACCGCGATGAAACTGGTGACACGGTTCGCTCCCCTTCGCTGGCTGGTCGCAAAAGTCCTAGTCGTCGACGACCCGGTACTGCGGAGTCAGGCTTTCGGTCTGACGTTCCCGGCACCTCTCGGCCTCGCCGCAGGATTCGACAAGGACGCCACCGGAGTCGACGCCTGGGGCCCGTTGGGATTCGGTTTCGCCGAGGTCGGAACAGTGACGGCCCAGGCTCAGCCCGGTAACCCCGCGCCGCGTTTGTTCCGTCTTCCGGCCGACCGCGCTCTGATCAACCGGATGGGCTTCAACAACCACGGCGCTGGTCACGCGGCGAACTTCCTGCGACAGCGCCGCGTCACGGTCCCCATCGGCGCCAACATCGGCAAGACCAAGATCGTCGAAGCCGCCGACGCCGCTGCCGACTACACCGCCAGCGCGCAGCTTCTGGGTCCGCTGGCCGACTTCATGGTCGTGAATGTCAGCTCGCCGAACACGCCCGGACTCCGTGATCTGCAGGCCGTCGAATCACTGCGCCCGATCCTGCAGGCCGTGCTCGACACCGTCAGCGTGCCGGTACTGGTGAAGATCGCGCCCGACCTCTCGGACGAGGACGTCGACGCTGTCGCCGATCTGGCAGTCGAACTCGGGCTTGCCGGAATCGTCGCGACAAACACCACGATCCGCCGCGACGGTTTGAAGACCCCGGACGCCGAGGTAGCTGCACTCGGCGCGGGTGGGCTGTCCGGTGCACCGGTTGCCGAGCGCTCCCTCGAAGTGCTTCGGCGTCTGTACGCCCGAGTCGGCGACAAGATGACCATCATCTCGGTCGGCGGTATCGAGACAGCCGATCAGGCGTGGGAGCGCATCCTCGCCGGTGCGACGCTGGTGCAGGGATACACGGGCTTCATCTACGGCGGACCGTTCTGGGCCCGCAGCATCCACAAAGGCATAGCCAAGCGCGTGCGCGCAGCCGGCTTCTCGTCGATCGCCCAGGCAGTTGGAGCTGAGAACCCTCGCTAAAACTGCTGTGCGCCTTTATTAACCGCGGGCGGTTAATAAAGGCGCACAGCACAGTGATTATTCGACCTCGAACGTCCCGGTCAGGGTTGCACGCGCAATCGCGTGATGGAACACGTTGAAACCGAGGAACGCCGGCGACGAGTCAGGGGTGACTCCGTCGAGCGTCTCCACGTCGAGGGCATGCACCGCGACGATGTAGCGATGCGGACCGTGCCCGGGAGGCGGGCCCGCACCGATGAAACCGAACCCGCCACCGTCGTGGCGGAGGGTGACGGTTCCGGCGGGCAGGACATCGCTGTCCGCCGCGCCGGCACCGGCGGGGAGTTCGGTGACGGAAGCGGGGATGTTCGCCACGGCCCAGTGCCAGAATCCCGACGCCGTCGGTGCGTCCGGATCGAACACCGTCACGACGAAGCTCTTCGTCTCGGCCGGAAAGCCAGACCACGAGAGCTGCGGTGAGATGTCTTCGCCACCGGGGACACCGAAGGCTCCACTGGCCTGAGCGAGCTTCAGCGGCTGGCCGGCAGTGATGTCGTCACTGGTCAGCTCGAAACTCGGCAACTTCGGCAATGGTTCGTACGGATCGTGCGCCATGCGAATCCTTTCTGTGACAAGAGAGCTCGATGTGCGTCGAGCTCACGGATCTATCCACGTGCTCGTCAGGAATTGAGCAGGAAATGTTCCAGAACACGTGTCCCGAACAGTAGTGCGTCCACCGGAACTCGCTCGTCGACACCGTGGAACAGCGCACTGAAATCGAGCTCGGGCGGCAACTGCAACGGCGCGAAGCCGAAGCAGCGAATGCCCAGTTTCGCGAATGCCTTCGCGTCGGTTCCGCCGGAGAGCATGTACGGCACGGTGCGAGCTTCCGGATCGTGCGCAAGGATCGCCTCGTTCATGGCATCGACGAGATGGCCGTCGAACGTCGTCTCGTACGAGTCCAGCTTGGTGATCCACTCGCGGGTCACGTCGGGACCGATCAGTTGGTCCACCGTGCGCTCGAATTCGGCCTGCCGTCCCGGCAGCACACGGCAGTCGAAGACCGCCTCGGCCGTCTGCGGAATGACGTTCGCCTTGTATCCGGCCTTGAGCATCGTCGGGTTCGCGGTGTCACGGAACGTCGCCCCGATGATGTTGGCGATCGTCCCCAGCTTTGCGAGGGTGTCGTCGATGTCCGGTGATCCCGGATCGAAATCCAATCCGGTCTCTTCGCCGACGGCGGTGAGGAACTCGGCGACCGAATCCGAGATCACGATCGGGAACTGATGCGCAGCTAGCCGCGAGACCGCGCCGGCGAGTGTCGCGACCGCATTGTCGTCGTGGAGGAAGGAGCCGTGCCCGGCGCGTCCCTTGGCAGTCAGACGCATCCAGCCGAGACCCTTTTCCGCAGTCTCCACGAGGTAGAGCCTGCGGTCGGTTCCGTCGGGCCGCGGAACCGTCAGCGAGAAACCGCCTACCTCACCGACGGCCTCGGTCACTCCCTCGAACAAATCCGGGCGATGCTCGACCAACCATTGGCATCCGTACTTTCCGCCCGCTTCCTCGTCTGCCACGAAGGCGAACACCAGATCGCGCGGCGGCACGACGCCTTCCGCCTTGAACTGCCTGGCAAGAGCCAGGATCATCCCGACCATGTCCTTCATGTCCACGGCGCCGCGCCCCCACACGTAGCCGTCCTGGACGGTGCCGGCAAAGGGATGGACGCTCCAGTCGGCGGGCTCGGCCGGGACGACGTCGAGGTGACCGTGAAGCATCAACGCACCTCGACCCGACTCAGCTCCCTTCAATCGGGCAAAGACATTCCCGCGGCCGGGTGCACCGGACTCGACGTATTCCGTCTCGTAGCCGACTTCTTGAAGCTGCGCGGCAACCCACTCCGCGCACGCACGCTCACCTTTTGTGGTTTCGAGTTCTCCCGTGTTCGAGGTGTCGAAGCGGATGAGAGAACTGACCAGTTCGACTACTTCTGCTTCGGCTCTGCTCGGATTCGGATTATTCGGGGTTGTGGTCATTCCACTTTCCTACCATCGAATCAAACGACGCGGGCGACCGGAATGCCCCGCAACCTGGCGATTTGGGGCAGCTCACCGAATCGGATACTCTTTCCCAGCACCGAGAAATCGGGGCCGAGTCCGAGTGGCGGAATGGCAGACGCGCTAGCTTGAGGTGCTAGTGTCCTATTAACGGACGTGGGGGTTCAAGTCCCCCCTCGGACACTCGAATACAGCAGAAAGACCCCAACCTGATCAGGTTGGGGTCTTTTTGCTGTGCGCCTTTATTAACCCCCGGCGGTTAATAAAGGCGCACAGTAGTGGGGCGATTTGGGACCTGACGATGCCATCGGATACTCTTTCCCAGCACCGAGAAATCGGAGCCGAGTCCGAGTGGCGGAATGGCAGACGCGCTAGCTTGAGGTGCTAGTGTCCTATTAACGGACGTGGGGGTTCAAGTCCCCCCTCGGACACTCTGTGTTGAGACAGACAGGAAAAGCTCCGGTTCATCGAACCGGAGCTTTTCTCGTAATTGGCGAAGTTCCCGCACCAGGGAACAGTCCGCGCGAGCGGCGATCGAGATGGAACAGAAGTTCGAAGTGGATACAGACACCAAGAAGTCGGATGCACTGCAGGCAGATTCGCTGGAAACAGCCGATTCAGAATCTGCTCGAGCCGAACTCACCGGACTCGACCCCGCAGAACTCGAAATCTGCCTGAAGGTCCTTTCCGAAGCCGCTGAACTCGACGACGAGCATCCCGACTCGATCACCATGCAGCGCGCTGTCGGACATCTGTTCAAGCGGCTCAAAAAGAAGCGTCGCCTCGCCTCGCGCGCAGCGGTCAACGAAGCCGACCGCCAAGTTGTCGCCGCGACTGCCACCGGTTCACCCGATCGCATCGACGACGAGACCGCAGGCATTCCGATCAAGTCGAACACCGCCGGCGCCTCCGCCGGCACGCTCATCAAGGCGCGGCCGTGCTACATCTGCAAGCAGCGCTACACCGCAGTCGACGCCTTCTACCACCAACTGTGCCCCGATTGCGCTGCCACCAGCCGCAGCAAACGTGATGCGAGCACCGATCTCACCGGCCGACGCGCACTCCTGACCGGCGGCCGCGCGAAGATCGGCATGTACATCGCGCTGCGCCTGCTGCGTGACGGCGCGCACCTGACCATCACGACACGATTCCCCAACGACGCGATCCGCCGATTCAAGGCGATGGAAGACAGCAACGACTGGATACACCGTCTGCGCATCGTCGGCATCGACCTCCGCGACCCCGCCCAGGTTGTTGCACTCGCGGATTCCGTTGCCGCACAGGGTCCACTCGACATCCTCATCAACAACGCCGCGCAAACCGTCCGACGCTCCCCCGGTGCCTACGGCGCTCTGGTGGACGCCGAGTCCGGAGCACTGCCCGCAGGCGAGCTGCCCGATGTGCTGACCTTCGGCAAGACGAGTGACGCTCACCCCGCGGCTCTGGCCGGATCGCTGTCGGACGTCGCAAGCATCACCTCCGGAAATCTCTCCGCCGACGCGGTCAGTTCACTCGCACTCGTCGCCAAGTCCGCTTCACCCGATCGCATCGAGCAAGGCATCGCCATCGACGCCGGCGGACTGCTCCCCGACCTCGCACACACCAACAGCTGGGTCCAGACCGTCGAAGAGGTCGATCCGATCGAGCTTCTCGAAGTCCAGCTCTGTAACTCGGTCGCGCCCTTCATCCTCGTTTCGCGCTTGCGCCCGTCCATGGCCGCAGCAGCTGCGCGACGCAAGTACGTCGTGAACGTCTCGGCCATGGAAGGTCAGTTCAGCCGCGCGTACAAGGGCCCCGGCCACCCGCACACCAACATGGCCAAGGCGGCACTGAACATGCTGACCCGCACCAGCTCCAAGGAAATGCTCGACGACGGCATCCTCATGACCGCCGTCGACACCGGCTGGATCACCGACGAACGCCCGCACTTCACGAAGATGCGTCTGGCCGACGAAGGTTTCCACGCACCACTCGACCTCGTCGACGGCGCCGCCCGCGTCTACGACCCCATCGTTCAGGGCGAGCTGGGCGTCGACCTGCACGGCTGCTTCCTCAAGGACTACAAACCGTCACCGTGGTGATGGGCGGCACCCCGCAGTGGTGACAGGCAGCACCTAGGCGCCCCAATGTGGCGATTTCGTCACCGCCAAACCCCCGTGTCGAGTAGCTCATTTCAGGTAGGGCACAGCATTGCAGGCGATAATGGACTGCGAACCTGCTCACCGACTCGGAGGAACCATGACGATCGCCGTCGTACACAAGGACAGCCCGGAAGGCCGCGCCGCAATCGTGGCCGCCGCACGGGAATCCGTGGGTCGAAGCGATGAACTGCTGGTTCTGCACGTCCTGGACGACGTCAACATCGGGGACACGGTCAACACCGGAGACACCGAGGACGATCGGGCCGCTCTTCGCGGCGAGATTCAGTCAGCTCTCGATGCCGGTGGATTCTCGGAGACGAAGTGGGATCTGCGCACCACCGAGCACGACGGCGATCCGGTGACCGCGCTCGTCAACCTGGTCCACGGCGCGGGTGTCGATCTCCTGGTCGTCGGAACACGCCGGATGTCCCCCATCGGCAAGTTCCTGCTCGAACGCCCGCTGCAGCGACTTCTGCTCGAAGTGGAGGCTCCGATCCTCGTCGTCAAGGAGGCCCTCCCTGCCGAGTGACCTCGGTCACATCACTTTCGGGTACTCGTTTGTAGGCTGGCTCCATGACTGGAACCTCGCCCGCCCGAGAACTCGACATCATCGTCTACGGAGCGAGCGGCTTCGTCGGAAAGCTACTCGCCGACTACCTCGTCAAACACGCTCCCGAAGGTACGAAGATCGGCCTCGGTGGCCGTTCCCTCGAGAAGTTGGCAGCCACTCGCGCCGATCTGGGTACCGCCGCCGCCGATCTCCCCCTGATCATCGCCGACGCCGACGACGCCACGGCGTTGAAGGCGCTCGCGCAACGAACCCGGGTCGTCGCCACCACGGTCGGCCCGTACGCCAAGTACGGCCACACCCTTGTTCACGAATGCGCTTCCGCGGGAACTCATTACGTCGACCTCACCGGTGAGGTGCTCTTCCATCGCGAGAGCATCGACGCCAATCACGAGCTCGCGGTCTCGACCGGCGCAAAGATCGTCCATTCCTGCGGATTCGATTCCATCCCTTCCGATCTCGGAGTTCACGTCCTCCACGAGAAGGTCACTGCCGACGGCGCCGGTGAGCTCACCGACACAACCCTGGTGGTCACGGCGCTGCGCGGCGGCGTGAGCGGTGGCACCATCGATTCGCTTCGCAACCAGATCGACGTGTCGAAAGACGATGTGCGCCTGCGGAAACTCGCTGCCTCGCCGTATTCGCTGAGCCCCGATCGTGACAGGGAGCCCGACCTCGGACGTCAGAGCGACGTGAGCGTGGTCGACGGCAAGAAGATCGATCCTTCGTTGAAGGGGTGGAAGGCACCGTTCGTGATGGCGTCGTACAACACACGAGTCGTTCGTCGCAGCAATGCGCTCCGAGAGTGGGCGTACGGCAAGAAGTTCAAGTACAGCGAGGTGATGAGTGTCGGTTCTTCGGTGGTGTCACCGCTCATCGCGGGCGGCGTGGCGGTCGGCCTCGGTGCGCTGGTCGCCGGACTCGCCCTTCCCCCGACGCGCTTTCTTCTCGACAAGGTATTGCCGGCTCCCGGCGAAGGTCCGAGCGAGAGCACCCAGAAGAAGGGTCATTTCACGCTCGACGTGTTCACCACGACCACGACCGGCGCTCGATACACATCACGAGTGAAGGCGAAGGGCGACCCGGGATACAGCGCAACGGCGGTAATGCTCGGCGAATCTGCGTTGTCGTTGGCGAAGGACCACAAGGATCTCCCCCCGGCCACCGGCGTTTTGACCCCGGCGACAGCGCTCGGCGGCGTCCTGGTCGAGCGCCTACGCGCGGCTGGTTTCGAGATTTCCGCGCGAAAACTCTAGACAGAACGAATTTCACTTGATCGTTTCAGCTCTTCGCGCCCGATTATCGCAGCTCAGGGCGCGGACAGCGGTGGGAATACTCCCAGGTAACATTGATGTTGGTTCATGGCATCCATATGTGGTGCTCCGCTTTCGGAAAAGTGAGGCTATTCATGACTGAGCGCGTTCAGGTCGGCAGTCTTCAGGTTGCCAAGGTTCTCTACGACTTCGTGGTCGAGGAGGCTCTTCCCGGCACCGGTGTAGATGGCGAGACGTTCTGGGCCGGCGCCGACAAGGTCATCACCGAGCTCGCACCGAAGAACCGTGACTTGCTTGCCAAGCGTGACGATCTGCAGGCTCAGATCGATCAGTGGCATCGCGATCACGCCGGCGCTCCCATCGACGCCGCAGCGTACAAGGCATTCCTGCAGGAAATCGGCTACCTCCTGCCGACGCCTGCCGAATTCTCGGTCACCACCGCGAACGTCGACACGGAGATCACCTCGACGGCCGGCCCGCAGTTGGTCGTGCCGATCCTCAACGCGCGCTTCGCACTCAACGCGTCCAACGCCCGCTGGGGTTCGTTGTACGACGCGCTGTACGGCACGAACGCCATCTCGGAGGAGAACGGGGCCGAGAAGGGTTCCGGCTACAACAAGGTCCGCGGCGACAAAGTCATCGCCTGGGCGCGTGAATTCCTCGATGCGGCAGCACCTCTCGCGTCGGGATCGCATGCCGATTCAACCAAGTACGTTGTCGACGGCAGTGAACTGAAGATCACGTTGGCAGACGGTACGGTCACCACGCTCGCCCAGCCGGAGAAGTTCGTCGGCTACCTCGGTGAGAAGGACGCACCGACGAGCATCCTGCTGCTCAACAACGGCCTGCATGCCGAGATCCAGATCGACGCCTCGTCCCCGATCGGGAGCACCGACGCCGCCGGCGTCAAGGACGTCGTTCTCGAATCCGCCGTCACCACGATCATGGACTTCGAGGACTCGGTCGCCGCAGTCGACGCCGACGACAAGGTTGTCGGTTACCGAAACTGGTTGGGTCTCAACCGCGGTGATCTGTCCGAGGAGATCAAGAAGGGCGCCAAGTCCTTCACCCGCACGCTCAACGGCGACCGTAAGTACACCGCCGTCGACGGCAGCGAACTCAGCCTGCACGGTCGTTCGCTCCTGTTCGTCCGCAACGTCGGTCACCTCATGACCAACCCCGCGATCCTCGACGCCGACGGCAACGAGGTCCCCGAGGGCATCCTCGACGCCTTGATCACCAGCGCCTGCGCTGTGCACGGCCTCTCGATCAGTGACGCGAACGGCCCGCTCGACAACAGCCGCACCGGCTCGATCTACATCGTCAAGCCCAAGCAGCACGGCCCCGAGGAAGTTGCCTTCACGACCGAACTGTTCGGCCGTGTCGAGCAGGTCCTCGGCCTTCCGGAGAACACGCTCAAGGTCGGCATCATGGACGAGGAGCGTCGTACGACGGTCAACCTCGCTGCGTGCATCAAGGAAGCCAGCGACCGCGTCGTGTTCATCAACACCGGCTTCCTCGACCGCACCGGCGACGAAATCCACACCTCCATGGAGGCCGGCGCGATGGTGCGCAAGGCCGAGATGAAGAAGCAGAAGTGGATCGGTGCCTACGAAGACTGGAACGTCGACACCGGACTGGCCTGCGGTCTGCAGGGTAAGGCGCAGATCGGCAAGGGCATGTGGGCCATGACCGAGCTGATGGCGGACATGCTCGAGCAGAAGATCGGCCACCCCAAGGCCGGTGCCAACACCGCGTGGGTTCCGTCGCCGACCGGCGCAACGCTGCACGCGACGCACTACCATCGCGTCGACGTGTTCGCAGTTCAGGATGGTCTGAAGGGCAAGCCTCGCGCGAGCGTCGACGACATCCTGACCATCCCGCTCGCGCCCAGCACAGACTGGACGGACGCGGAGAAGAAGGAAGAGCTCGACAACAACTGCCAGTCCATCCTCGGATACGTCGTCCGCTGGATCGACGCAGGCGTCGGCTGCTCCAAGGTTCCCGACATCCACGATGTCGCGCTCATGGAGGACCGCGCCACGCTCCGCATCTCGAGCCAGTTGCTCGCCAACTGGCTGCGTCACGGCATCGTCAGCGAGAGTGACGTCGTGAGCGCGCTCGAGCGGATGGCCCCGGTTGTCGACCGTCAGAACGAGGGCGACGCCGAGTACCGCAACATGGCACCTGATTTCGATTCCAACATCGCGTTCCAGGCTGCCAAGGAACTCATCCTCGAAGGCGCGAAGCAGCCCAGCGGGTACACGGAGCCGATCCTGCATCGCCGCCGCCGCGAGTACAAGGCTGCCAACGCCTGATTTCACCTTCTTCGAACTCGAAGCTGAACCCGAACAGCCTCGGCGCCGCTCCCGGTGCCGAGGCTGTTCGCGTAGGCCCCGAAGATTCGTCACTAGACTGGCCGAGGACACAGTCCGTTCGACAGACATTCTTCGAGTGACCGAGGTAGGGCAAGGTACGTGGGCGAACATCGCGGCGGGTCAGGCGCCAGAGGTATCAGCAAGGGGCCGATTCTCGTCGTCGTGCTGATCGCCTTGATCGTGGCAGGCTTCTTCGGGTGGAAAGCCCTCAGCAGTCGCATCGACGATCAGGGGCAACAAGCGGCAGGCACGTGCGTCGAAGGCAACAAGACACTCGACGTCACCGCTGATCCGTCCATCGCCCCACAGGTGGAGGAACTGGCCAAGCGGTACACCCAGACCTCGCCGGTGGTTCGTGATCACTGCATCGCCGTCGCGGTGCACGGTGCACCGTCCGCGGCAGTGTCGACGGCACTCGAAGCCGGTCCGGCGGCGCCCTGGGACGACGCAGCATTGGGACCGCGCCCCTCCCTGTGGATCCCGACGAGTTCTTTCGAACTCGCGCCGCTGGCGGGCAAGGCCGTGATCAACGGTGATCCTCGCTCGCTCGCGAGTTCTCCGATCGTTCTGGCAGTCGGCCCCGAGACCGCGGCAGCATTAGCCGGCGCAGCATCGAGTTGGAAGTCGTTGCCTTCGGATCTGACGGTTGCCCTGCCAGTCGGAAGTACCGAAACTTCCATGGCGGCACAGGCAATCGCTGCCGACGTCGCCGATGCGGGTGCCGGTCCGGTCACGACAGATCAGGCGAAGTCCGCGCAGGTCAACGCTGCGCTCAGTGCGCGGGCGTTGCAGTTCCAATCCTTGCCGACTCCCCCCACGTCCACTGCCGAAGCCCTCGGGGCACTGAGCGCCGGAACACCGGATTCGGTGAAAGCCGTTCCGGCCACGGAACAGTCGATAGCGCAGAGCGCGAACGCTGCGATGACGACGTACTCCCCCGCCGGCGCAACGCCAGTTGCTGATTATCCGGCGGTCATCATCTCGGGCAGCGGGATCGACGAAACCGCTTCGCGCGCAGCGGCTCAGTTTGCCGATTTCATGCGTGAGCCGAATCAGTCACAGTTGTTCGTCGGCGCCGGTTTCCGGGTCGAGGGCCAAGACCTTCCCGATCTCGGTGCGGTGTCCCCGGCCAAGGTCTCGTCCACGTTGATTCCCGCGTCGGCCGAAACCGCAGCTGCGCTCGGTGACATCGTCGCCAATCCGGTCTCTCCGCGCAGTGCCACCATCCTGATGGACACGTCGGCGTCGATGGGTACCGACGACGGTGGCACTACCCGCTTGGCGAACGTTGCTGCGGCAGTGAACACTCAATTGGGTCGCAGCCCTGACGCTTCCGACATCGGCCTCCGCGAGTTCAGCACGGGCACCGACGGAAAACCGTCCGAGCGCATCCTGGTTCCGGGCGGTTCACTGTCCGAACCGAATCGGCGTGCCACCATCACCGATTTCCTCAACGGACTCCGAGCCGGCGGAAAGACGTCCAAGTACCCGGCGCTTGCCAGCTCGTACAAAGCTGCGGTGGACGGTTTCGACGCGGGACGAGTCAACTCGGTGCTGCTGATCACTTCGAGCACACCTGACGAATCCACCACGACGCGAGCCGAACTGCTCAGCGCGATCGCGGCAGCGGGCAATCCGTCGCGTCCGGTGCAGGTCGACGTGATCGTCGTCGGTACGGGTGACGACGTCTCCACTCTCCAAGACGTCTCGGATCGGACGGGGGGAACTTTGGTTCGCGTCGATTCGACATCCGACCCCGCTCTCGCGGCCGCAGTGACCAAGATGCTGTCCTGATGGGGCGCGTCGCGGTTTTTGCAGTCCTTCTCGCCCTTCTGACCTGGTTCCTGCACCGCCGACTCGTTCGCGCCACCGGCATCCCGAGGCGATGGGCTCGTCTTGCCGATACTGTGCTTGTCGTCTTGGCGGTCTCGACGCTCATCGGGGTCGGCAGTGGCGAAGTCTTTCCGACGTCGTGGGCGCGACCGATCGGATTCGTCGGATGGGTCTGGCTGGCTTCGTGGCTGTATCTGATTCCCGGACTGCTCGTGATCGGCCTGTTCGCCGGGATCGGTCGACTACGTGCACGCCACACGGATACCACGACCGAAGTCGACCCAGCCAAGCGTCGTACGTTGCAGTTGGCTACAGCAGCAGTCACTCTCGCGGCGATCGGCACCGCCGGCTACGGCGTCTACGAGGCGTCGGGCCCCAAGATTTCCCGCGTCCGCGTGCCGCTCGCTCGCATACCTGAGGGCTTCAACGGATACCGGATCGCCTTGATCACCGACCTGCACGTGGGACCGGCCCGAGGGGTCGACTTCACCCGCAAGGTGGTCGAGATCGTCAACGCACAGAACGTCGATCTGATCGCGATCGGCGGCGACCTCGTGGACGGCACCGTCGCGAAAGTTGCTCCCGACCTTGCTCCGCTCGCCGATCTTAAGGCGCGGGACGGAATCTTCGGAGTCAGCGGAAACCACGAGTTCTATGCCGACGACGGCGGCAAATGGCTCGATGTCTGGGAATCACTGGGGATCACGACGCTTCGCAACAGTCGCGCCTCGATCCAGCATGACGGCGACACCATCGACGTCGTGGGCATCCACGACTACACGTCACCGGCCCCGTACGAGCCGAACCTGACGGCCGCGCTCGCAGGCCGCGATCCGAATACTTTCGCCTTGCTTCTCGCACACGAACCGCGCCAAGCGATCGAGGCATCCGAGATGGGTATCGATCTGCAACTGTCCGGGCACACTCACGGCGGACAGATGTGGCCGCTGCGCTACCTCGTTCCGCTGCAGCAGCCTTCGGTGCAGGGCTTGGACAAGATCGGAAACACCGTGCTGTACACGACGCGTGGCGCCGGGGCGTGGGGCCCGCCGGTACGTGTCGGCGCACCACCGGAGATCACCGTTCTCGAACTCGTGCGCGAGAGGTGATGATCTCCGGCGGGCACACGCTCTAGTTGCCTGCGAACGCTTCGATCGGCGGGCAGGAGCAGACCAGGTTGCGGTCGCCGTGTGCACCGTCGATACGACGCACGGACGGCCACACCTTCGGGCGAGCCTTGCCGCGCGGGAAGACGGCGATCTCACGCGAGTACGGGTGATCCCACTGCGCTGCAATGCTTCCGGCGGTGTGGGGAGCACCCCGAAGCGGGTTGTCCTCCACCGTCCACTCGCCGGCGCCGACGCGATCGATTTCGCCGCGAATGGCAATCATCGCCTCGCAGAACTCGTCGATCTCTTCGAGGTTCTCGCTCTCGGTGGGCTCGACCATCAGTGTCCCGACCACGGGGAAGCTCATGGTCGGAGCGTGGAACCCGTAGTCCGCCAAACGCTTTGCGACGTCGTCGACGGTAACTCCGGTGTCCTTGGTCAACCCACGGAGGTCGAGGATGCACTCGTGCGCGACCATGCCGTTCTCACCGGTGTAGAGAACCGGGAAGTACTCGTCGAGTCGACGCGCGATGTAGTTTGCCGACGCGATGGCGGTCAGGCTGGCACGGCGAAGACCCTGCGCACCCATCATCCGAATGTAGGTCCAGGTGATGGGCAGGATGGATGCACTGCCGTACGGCGCTGCCGAGATCGTGCCTCTGCCACCGAGTTCGGGGGCCATCGGGTGACCGGGAAGGAACGGCGCGAGGTGTGAGCGCACACCGATCGGTCCGACGCCGGGTCCGCCGCCGCCGTGCGGGATGCAGAACGTCTTGTGCAGGTTCAGGTGGCTGACGTCGCCGCCGAATCGTCCCGGACGGGCAAGGCCGACAAGCGCGTTGAGGTTGGCGCCGTCAACGTACACCTGGCCGCCGGCGTCGTGTACCGCTGCGCAGATGTCGGAGATCTCGTGCTCGTAGACACCGTGGGTGGACGGGTAGGTGATCATGATCGCGGCGAGACGCTCGGCGTGATCGGCGATCTTCGCACGCAGATCGTCGACGTCGACGTCACCGTTGGGACGGCAGGCGACAACCTCGACGCGCATCCCGGCCATGACGGCGGACGCCGCGTTGGTGCCGTGAGCACTCGACGGGATGAGGCAGGTGTCGCGGTGGTCGTCGCCCCGACTGAGGTGGTAATTACGAATCGCGAGCAGGCCCGCGTACTCCCCCTGGCTGCCGGCGTTGGGCTGGAGGCTGACGTTGTCGTAGCCGGTGACCGCAACCAACCAGTCTTCGAGATCCTCGATGATCTTCAGCAGACCGGGCGCATCCGACGTCGGCGCGAACGGATGGATCGCGTTGAACGCAGGCCAGGTGATGGATTCCATCTCGGCGGTGGCGTTGAGCTTCATGGTGCACGAACCCAGCGGAATCATGCTGCGATCGAGCGCGATGTCCTTGTCGGAGAGCGCGCGCAGGTAGCGGAGCATTGCTGTTTCCGTACGGTAACGGGTGAAGGCTTCGTGCTGCAGGTAGTCGGAGGTGCGCTCCTGAGCAGCGGGAACCGCGTTGCCCTCTGCTTCGATAGCGACGACTGCGTCTTCGATACCGAACGCGTCGAGCACGGCGAGGACGTGATCGGCTGTGGTGGCCTCGTCGCACGAGATGCCGACATGATCCGCGTCGACCAGGCGCAGGTTGATCCCGGATTCCTTCGCCGCAGCGACGACGTCGGCCGCCTTGTCCGGAACCTGAGCCAGCACGGTGTCGAAGAACGAATCGTGGACTACGGTCACGCCACCCTCGCGCAGGCCGTTTGCCAATGCGTGTGCGCGGGCAGCGACGCGCAACGCAATCGCCTTGAGTCCCTCGGCGCCGTGGTAGCTCGCGTACATCGCTGCGAGGATGGCGAGGAGTACCTGCGCGGTACAGATGTTGGACGTCGCCTTTTCACGGCGAATGTGCTGCTCTCGTGTCTGCAGCGCCAGGCGGTATGCCTTGTCTCCGTCGGCGTCGATGGAGACGCCGACCAAGCGGCCGGGCAGCTGACGCGCGTGCTTCGAGTGCACCGCCAGGTAACCGGCGTGCGGTCCGCCGTAACCCATGGGAACACCGAAGCGCTGGGTGGTGCCGAAGCACGCGTCCGCACCGAGTTCACCCGGCGAGGTGATGAGCGTCATCGCAAGAAGGTCGGCGCCGACGGCAACCAAAGCGCCGCGCTCGTGAGCTTCCGCGATGATCGCGGTGTAGTCGACGACTCGTCCCGAGGCTCCGGGGATCTGGGCGATGACGCCGAAGAAGTCGCCTTCCGGAAGACCGGCAGTGAGGTCCGCGGAGACGATCTCGATGCCGAGCGGCTCGGCGCGTGTCTCGATGACGGCGAGTGTCTGCGGGTACAGATCCGCGTCGACGACAAATCGCGGAGACTTGCTGCGGTTCGCGCGACGCAGAAGCGTCATGGCTTCGGCAGCGGCGGTGGCCTCGTCGAGCATCGACGAGTTGGCCAGTTCCATGCCGGAGAGATCGGCAACCATGGTCTGGAAGTTGAGGAGGGCTTCGAGGCGGCCCTGGCTGATCTCGGGCTGGTACGGGGTGTACGCGGTGTACCAGGCCGGGTTTTCGATGATGTTGCGCAACAAGACCGGCGGCGTCAACGTGTCGAAGTAGCCGAGGCCGATCATCGACGTCGCGACGGTGTTCTGGGCTGCGAGTGCAGTCAGTTCGGCAAGTGCCTCGTGCTCTCCGACCGGAAGCGGCAGAGCGTCGAGTCCGGCCGCGATGCCGTTCGGGGCAGCGTCGAGGATGACGGAGGGAACGGCCTTGGTTGCCAGTTCGTCCAGAGAATCGACCCCGACAAGTTCGAGGATGCGCGCGAGTTCCGCGGCGTTCGGACCGACATGGCGGTCGGCAAATATACGGCTTGCAGCGTCGATCACGACAACTCCCAGACAGATCGGAGGATCAGGACACACACCGAACTGCGGTGTGTTCCTCCCCCTCTGTCGCATGCTCGATTCCCGAGCGCCTGAGAGATTCGGTAGTGATCCGCCGATTGACGGAAGCCACAGCCTTTCCCCGTCGGCGGGTGGGTTGTCCCACCGCTTTCCAGAGGCGTCGGAGCCCGTACGGTCCTTGGTGCCTGAGAGATTGACGGGGAGGTATTGCTCCTTCGGCGCCCTGATCCCGCTCACCACTGGGCTCTGCAACAAAGACTGCAGCAAAGACAAGTTCGGTGAATCGGTATCCGAGGCTCTCCCGTACGCCGGCGACGCAGGCCCAGTCTAGTTGACCGAGACGCCTACCTGCACCGTGGCATCCTCCAAAGAGATGTGACGTACGTTATCCGGTTTTGCGGCTGGCGCGATTCTTGCGTCGCGAAGCCAACTCGTCTTCCGGATTGGGATCACTTTCGCCGCCGTCAGCCCGCTCGGCGGGGAAGTCGGCGATCGTTCCGGTGAGTTCACGCATCGCGCCACTGACTGCGATGCCGAATACGCCCTGCCCACCCTGGAGGAGGTCGACGACCTCTTCGGGAGACGTGCATTCGTAGACGGTGGTGCCGTCGGAGAAGAGTGTGATGTTCGCGAGATCGCGCACGCCGCGCTTGCGCAGGTGGTCGACGGCAACGCGGATGTTCTGCAGTGAGATGCCGGTATCGAGTAGACGCTTGACGATTTTCAGGACGAGGATGTCCTTGAAGGAGTACAGACGCTGGCTACCTGATCCGGCAGCGCCACGGATGGACGGAACAACCAACGACGTTCGTGCCCAGTAGTCGAGTTGGCGGTACGTGATCCCAGCGATCTGGCACGCGCTGGGCACTCGATATCCGACGAGGTCGTCGGGGATGGAATCATCCGGGAACAGGCCCGGCTGCAGCTCTTCGGAAGACATTTCTGCAGTCGGCTCGGCACTATCGGCTATGCCCGTTCCGCGCTCATTCGACTGTTCTTCCACTGCCGTCTCCCTCTCGCTTCGCCATCATGTAACCAACCTGTGCTATCAGCAGTCACGAGAATCCCGTGCCGACCGAACTTTCAGATGTGAATCCAAGGCAGGTAATTCCATGAGTGGACTTACCCAGAGTACGCCTCGATCGACAAGGCGAGAAGATCTCCACCGCACGCAACGGTAAGACCACGAGGGTGCTCGGTCAACGCAACACGCCGACCGAGACTCAACCTCTACTTGAGAGTTGAAGACTAAAGCCTGATTACGGACAAACAGGACTAACCGTCAGTTGCCTTGAAGTCGTCCGGCGAGATGGTGTCGAGGAATTCCTTGAACTTCTCGACTTCGTCTTCGCGCTCGTCGGGAATGACCAGGCCGGCTTCGGCGAGAACGGCTTCCGACGCGAAAATCGGAACGCCGATGCGCAGTGCCAATGCAATCGAGTCCGACGGACGTGCCGAGACAGTAGTCTGCTCGTCGAAGACGAGATCCGCATAGAACGTGCCCTCTTGCAGGTCCACGATCCGTACTTCCTTGAGGCTCCGGCCGAAAGACTCGATCAAGATCTTGATCAGGTCGTGAGTCAGCGGCCGCGCCGGCTCGACTCCCTGTTGTTCGAGAACAATCGCGGTAGCTTCGGTTTGCCCGATCCAGATCGGCAGGTACCGATCGCCGTCGGACTCTCGCAGCAACAGGACCGGCTGATTCTGAGGCTGCTCGACACGAACTCCGATCACACGCATTTCGCCCATCGAGCTTGCCTCCAACCTGACGTGATCCAGCCGACCGGCTCCGATGCGGTCGTACTGAAATTCTATTCGAGTGTGCCCCGCTGATCGAGGAACTCAGCGATCGAGACTTCCCCGAACCGCCGATTTGACCAGACACGTGTGCAGAGTCAACGACAGCGCGGCCAGTTCCCGGACCATTTCCTCGGCGCGATCACGCGCTCCGGCGTCACGACCCTTGGCAACCGGTCCGGCGATCTGGGTCACCAGTCCCGCTTCGCGATCGGCAGCCAACTTGAACGCCCGTAGATGGCGAACCTCCAAGCCGTACTCGGACATCGCCTTCGCGGTGCGCGCCAATGTCACGGCGTCCTCGTCGAAGAAGCCTGCCGCGCCGGGAACGACCAAACCGGTGCGGATCAGATCGGTCAGAAACCGATCGTCGATGTCGGCGCGCGCGAGAAGATCCTGACGACCGACCCGAACTTCGCGATCGACTCGAAAAGCCTCGGGTGAGACATCGCCCGTAGCGATCGACAGGACGCGGGCACGACGAGGCGCAGGAACTTCTGCACTCACCGTCGCTGCGCCACTGTCGATCGCTTCGAGTTGTTCTTTGATCACTTTGAGCGGCAGGTACTGATCGCGTTGAGCGGTCAGCACGAAGCGAAGACGCTCGCAGTCCTCGACAGAGAATCTGCGGTATCCCGACGGTGTCCGTTGTGGGCTGATCAAGCCCTCGGACTCGAGGAAACGGATCTTCGAAATCGTCACATCGGGAAAATCTGGACGCAACCGATCCAGCACGGAACCAATCGACATTCCGGGCTGGCTCTGCTGCCGCACTGCCGTCATTAGCTACCCGCACCTGCTGACGACTCGCCGACCTGCGAACCACCGGCACGAGGGCCCGTGAGGAACACCAGACGGAACTTGCCGATCTGAACCTCGTCACCGTTCGCGAGAACTGCCGAATCGACAGGCTCACGGTTGACGTAGGTGCCGTTGAGGCTTCCGACGTCGACGACGTGGAAATCTGCATCTTCCTGACGGAACTCGGCGTGACGACGGCTGACGGTCACGTCGTCGAGGAAGATGTCGCTGTCCGGGTGTCGACCTGCCGACGTCGTCGGCTGATCGAGCAAGAAGCGGGATCCTGCATTCGGTCCCCGCTTGACCACCAGAAGTGCGGCTCCGGCGGGAAGGCCTTCCACGCCCGAAACCGGCTGCTCGGCGGCCGGTGCTGCAGAGGAGGTGTTGTCGAGCTCATTGAGGAAGTCCGCACGGAAAACCGAAGTGGTCTCCGCCGGCGACTCCCCATAGCCCGCGTCGTTACCGTTCTCGCTCACTGTTTCTCCTCCTGGGTCAATCATCCAGATCATGAATCACTGGACTACGCAGTGCACTTTCTTCACGAGCATCTTTCACAGTCACGTTCGATACGGCCCTGCGCCCCGACTCGGCACATGCGTACCTAACGACCGTACCCTGCGCAGACCGCCGTGTGCAGCGAGACAGGCCGCGACACAACACGAGTTGGCCAGTCCACGCGCAGGTTTTCTACTCGGACGTGAGCCCCTTGTATGCCTCCGCGTCCAGAGTTGCCGCCAGAGCGGCGTCGAGTGTGGCCTCGTCGGCAACCTCGAGCTCGACCAACCAACCCGTGTCGTACGGATCGGTGTTGACGAGGTCAGGCTGTCCGTCCAATTCACCGTTGGCTGCAAGAACTTTCGCAGTGAACGGAGCAAAGATGTCGGAGACGCTCTTGGTCGACTCGACCTCACCGAGCGATTCACCGGCGGTCACGTCCTCGTCGACAGCGGGAAGCTGGACGAACACGACGTCACCGAGCTGCGACTGAGCAAAGTCGGTGATACCGACTCGAACTGAGGTCGGGCCGGTTCGCTTCACCCACTCGTGCTCCGCGGTGTAGCGCAGATCGGTAGGTGTATCGAGCTCACTCACAGTGGCTTCCTTTCACAGGCCGTCCGAAAGTCGGACGCAAAAAGATCAATTTCCGGGTTGAGCGTATTGGCGCGGATTCAATTGTCGCAAGACGGAGATCGTGACCTGCTGCGATTGCTCGACGGACGACGTTCCGCCGTTGCGTGCGACATTGTCGAAGACGCCTCCGGGAATGTTCAACGCTGCCGCCAATGTCGGCGGATCCCCGATCGCGGTCACAGTGTACGGCTGCTCGATCCGGGTTCCGTCCAATTCGATCTCGCCGCCGCGCCCACTCACCCACGAGTTCACGCCGATACGAATGGGTTCGCCGTTCGCACCGGCAATCGAGATGGCCTCGGCACCGGCAGCACGCAGTTCCTGGATGAGATCGAGAATCACTTCCGATCCGACGCCGCCTGCTGGATCTGTCAGGGTCATCGTCACACCCGGTCCGGTAGCGGGAGCGGTCCCCACTTGAATGGAGAGCGAGGTCAGCCGCGCCCGCGCCTCGTCAAGCGCTGCTCCCGTGTTTCCGCCGGCTTCCAAAGTGGCAAGCGATTCCTGAAGATTCGCGACTTCCTGCCGCAGCGCGGCTTCGCGACGATTCAGGTTGTCGAGAACCACCAAGAGGTCTGCAGGGCGCGCGGCGTCGAGTGAATCTCCGGCCACTGTGCTGCGTACCTGTGTCGCAATCGCAACGCCGAGCACGCCCAGGAGCACGGCCGCGAGGATGGCGAAGACGACGTTGGTGCGGTGTTTCGACGGTGAACGCAACTCGTGACGACCTTCACCCGTGGTCGTGACGGTTGGTTCTTCGGGGTCAGTCGTGACGTGGTCGGACATGGCTCACGCTCCGAACAGTCGTCGTCGCAAGGCCGCTGCGTTCCCGAAGATCCGGATACCCAGTACGACGACGATTGCCGTCGAGAGTTGAGTACCCACACCCAACTGATCGCCGAGCCAGACGATCAACGACGCGACGAGCACGTTGAAGACGAAGGAGACCACGAACACCTTCGCGTCGAAGATCTCGTCCAGATACGCGCGAAGTCCGCCGAAGACGGCGTCGAGCGCTGCAACGACAGCGATCGGAAGATAGGGCTGGATGACGTCGGGCACCTGCGGGCTGAAAACAACGCCCAAGACGATACCGACGACCAGTGCTGCGAGTCCGTACAGGGCGGAACCGGCCTTCATCGAACTCCTTCTGTCACTTGGGCTCTGTGGGTTCTGTTGCCACCCGGACCGCGCGAGGCGTTGCAGGCGGCAGTGTCAACGAATCGTCCTCGGCCACCGCGAAACCGACTCCGTACAATTGCGAGACGCTCGACATTCTCACGTAGGCGTCGCTGACGACGAACTCTCTCTGCAGCGCGCGCGTGTCGCCGATCGCCTCGACGCGGTACGGCGAGAAGACAGGTTGGTTGTCGACGAGCATCGCGCCGCCCGCCTGACGGATGGTCACCGTCGGCCCGATTCGCACGCCGCCGACGGCAATTGCCTCCGCTCCGCCCGCCCACAGGGCGTTGACGACGGTCTGCAGATCGCGATCGAGGACAACGGTCTTACCGCCGACGCTGCGCTGGGACGCGTCGGTGAGGTTCGGGCGTCCGGCCGGGTCCGTCAGGGTCACGACCAGACCTTCCCCGTGAACAGCTTCGGCTCCTGCACCGGATTCGACCGCTCGCAGTTGATCGAGGACCGCGCTGCCGCGTGCATCGCCTTCGAGCGCCACGCCGCGCGCGGCATCCACGTCACCGCCGAGTGAATCGCGGGACGCGGCCAGCGAATCGATACGATCCTCGGCGTCACGGACCTTGGCCACCAACTCGCTTCGAACCTCCTCGGTACCGGTCACCTGTTTGGTGGCCTGCACTGCGGACACCGTGACGATGAACCCGATCAACAGTGCGCCGAGAGCCAGCCACGGCCCGGTTTTCGAGGATCTGTTCTTGGTGTGCTCGTGTTGACGTTCGAATGCCGTTGCTTCGTAGCCCGGATCGAGATGTTCGGTCATGAGCGACCGAAGCAGCGACGGTACCGGGTTACGACGGACGTCCTCCCCGGTCGACTTCATCGGGGCACGACCTCGTGTGTTCGCGCCACGTCGACGGCCTTGAGCACGTAGATCACGGCAGTCCACACGTACAGGACGGTTCCCCAGATCAGGAAAGCGAAACCGAAGGCATGGGTGAACGGTCCGATGGCCCAGTCTCCGTGTCCGGCAAGAATCAACGGCAGCGCGAACATCAGCAGGAAGGTCGCGGCCTTACCGAGATAGACGACCTCGGGCGGCGGCAGTCCACGCCGCCGGTAGATCGGCAACGTCAACGCGAGTAGAAGATCACGTCCGATCAATATCGCCGCGACCCACCATGGAATGAAATCGCGGGCGACGAAGGTGACGAGTGTCGTGACGACGTAGAGACGGTCGACGAGCGGGTCGAGAAGCGCTCCCAGACGGGAGGTTTGTCCGAGCACTCTGGCCAACTTGCCGTCGAGCCAGTCGGTGAACCCGCTGAGCATCAACAGTGCCAATGCCCAGCCGTCCGAGTGCGTGACGAGCAGAAGATAGGCGAACAGCGGCAGAGCGAGTAGACGCACGATACTGAGCACGTTGGGAACAGTGAGAATCCGATCCGTGGGGACCAGTTCTTGTTCGCCAGAGTTCACTGCACACACCTCGCGTCGTTCGATTGCCGTGCGGCCAGCTTTCCACAGCACGACGGACTATTCGCCGAGGCGCCGTAGCCCGAACTGTCCCGAGCGTGTCGAGCTGGTCTTATCGCCAGGCGAACACCGGTTGCTCGAGGTTGTCGATGCGCGTGGTCCGTCCGTTCAGAACTTCGCGGAACTGATAGATGACGGCTCCGGTCGGCGCATGGATCAAGCTCGTTCGGAACGGCCATTGAATCACCGGGTTCGGTGACTCCTCGATGGTGACGAATCGCGAGTCCACGTCGAGCTCTTCCGACGTCACGGCATACACCTGGGCCACCTCGTCGGGATTGGGTACCAGTCCCCCGATGTCCTCACCGGACCAGACGACGAACGGTCGGATCACAAATCCCGAACGGGTGACGTAGTCGTCGAGCCGGCCGATGATGTTCGACTCAGGGACGTCGACGCCCAACTCTTCGGACAGTTCCCGAACCGCTGCTTGTTCGGACGACTCGCCCGGGTCGACGCTTCCGCCCGGCAACGCGAACTGACCGGGGTGGGCGCGCATCTTGCTCGGCCGCTTCGTCACCGGGAACACCGGTGTTCCGTCCGCAGTCCGCATGACGACGATGACCACCGACGCCGAGCGCCTTCCGTCCAGTTCGACCGACCGAGGTTCGAAGGCGGCTAGTGAGGCGACCACGTGGTCCCGATTCAGTAAATCTCCGTTCACCATGGCTCGACACTAGCGCCACGAGACTGAGACCCCCAGCCAGTCTGGTCCATTTTGACCGCTTCGCCTGATTATCGGTCTGTATTCCTGTCATGCTGAACAGGCAGAATCCACCGAGCGGCATGGCGAGAAGAGAACGTCGATGGCTGAGCAGTCCCAGACCCCCACCCCGCAGACCGACCAGAGCGCGCCGGGCGCGCCGAATCGGGCCTCCCACTTCGCCTCCGAAGCGCTCAGTGTCCTGCGGCGCGTGCCGTTCACCGCGATCGTCGTGCTCACCATCACCGTCGTCGGGATCGCCACCGGTGCGTTGTGGAATCACGTCCGTACCTACTCGTGGTTCGACGACATCGCCTACGGAGTCCCTGCCTTGCAGGAAGGCAAGTGGTGGACTCTCGTCACGGGGTGGTTCTTCGGATTGACGCCAGGTCAGTATGTTTCGATCATCGTCGTCTTCGCCTTCGCGGTCGGCTGGTGCGAGTGGCGCCTGGGCACCAAGAACGCGGCCATCGTCACGATCAGCGGTCAGTTGGCGGGCGAACTGGGTGCATCGCTCCTCCTCTGGGCCGGCAGCCACACCGACTGGGATTGGGCCCGCAACCTCGCCACCCACCGCGACGTCGGTGTCACCACCGCCATCATCGCCGCACTCGCCGCAACCACCGCAACTCTGCGCTCACCCTGGCGAATGCGAGTGCGCGCCATCCTGTGTGCGTACATCGCCATCGCATTTCTCTTCGAAGGCCGCCTCGCCGACGTACAGCACCTCATCGCGGTCGCGATCTTCCTCCCGGTGGGCGAGAAGTTCTTCGGCGACGGAGAGCGTGGGTTCATCCCCCGAACCCGACGTGAGATCCGTCTGCTCGGATTCATCGGCCTGCTCCTGATCGGCGTGGTCGAGATCGCCGTCTGGTTGTTCCCCGGAAGCGGACCGTTCGGGCCGACGGAAGCCGAAACCGGTTCGGGCTGGACCGCATTGGTCGACGTGATCATCGTTGCCCTGATCGCGGATCAGTTGCGACGAGGTCGCCGCTGGGCCTGGTGGGTTGCTGTGGTCTTCGGTTCTCTGACGGTTTTGGCCACCGCCCTCGTCCTCGGTTCGGTCATCTTCTTCGACTACGAAAGCGCCGGCGCCGTCACGGTCGGTACCGCGCTGCTCTGGCTTCTCGAACTCATCTTGTTGATCAAGGGCCGTCACGCTTTTCACGTGCCGATGCGGCGCAAGATTCGAGGCGGGCCGCTGTCCGGGAACGATCCTCGCGCCGCTGCTCGGGAACTGCTCAAACAGCACGGCGGCGGAACCATGTCGTGGATGACGACGTGGGACGGCAACAATTACTACTTCGGTGAGTCGGGTGAGAGCGTCGTTGCATTCCAACGACATGTCGGTGTCGTCGTCGTTCTGGCCGATCCGATAGCGAGCCCCGACAGGCTTGCCGCGGCGGTCGACGAATTCACGACGATGTCCGAAGCCAACGGCCTCACTCCTTGCCTGTTCTCCGTAGGAAGGGAGACGGCCGATGCCGCCACACGGCGCGGGTGGCGCACCGTTCAGGTCGCCGAGGACACGATCGTCGACCTGCCGGAATTGCAGTTCACCGGGAAGTCCTGGCAGGACATCCGCTCGGCGCTCAACAAGGCGAAAAAGGACGACATCACCTTCCGGATGACAACACTGGCAGACGAACCGTTCTCCGTGTTGGCTCAGGTACGCGCCATCTCGGAGGAATGGGTGGGCGACAAGGGACTACCCGAGATGGGGTTCACTCTCGGCAGCGTCGAGGAGGCGCTCGATCGCGACGTCCGGGTCGGCTTGGCCGTCGACCCGACGGGAAGCATTCACGGCGTCACCTCGTGGTTGCCGGTGTACGGCGAGGGCGGCGTCGTCCGGGGTTGGACGCTCGACGTCATGCGTCGACGCCCGGACGGGTTCCGCCCCGTGGTCGAATTCCTCATCGCATCGTCGGCTCTCGAATTCAAAGAACAAGGTGCCCAATTCGTCTCACTGTCCGGAGCACCACTCGCCCGCAGCGACGACGGCGCCGACGCCGCATCGATGGACCGCCTGCTGGACATGCTCGGAGCCGCGATGGAACCGCTGTACGGCTTCCGGTCTCTTCACGCGTTCAAGAAGAAGTTCAAGCCGAGGTACGAACCCGTTTTCCTGTGTTTCCGCGACGAGGCCGACCTGCCTCGGATCGGAATCGCACTGACGCGTGCCTACCTGCCCGACGCAACGGCTCCTCAGCTGATCAAGCTCGCCACCAGCAAGAGTTGACGCCGTGCGGTCCTGGTTCGAGCACACGGTCGTCGACACCGGCAGGCTCCCGCTGTTCTTCCTCCTACTCGCCTTTGTCCTGACGTTCCTGTTCATCCGCTTCAGCGTCCGGATGATCCGGGCCGAGGTCTCGTGGTGGCCAGGCAATGTCACGCCCGGTGGAATGCACATCCACCACATGGTTTTCGGTTTGATGATGATGCTCGTGTCCGGCTTCGCCTTCATCGCTCTGGCCGACTATCACACCCCGATCGCCAATTGTGTTCTCGCGTCGGTGTTCGGCATCGGCAGCGCGTTGGTCCTCGACGAGTACGCGCTCGTGTTGCATCTGCGCGATGTCTACTGGGCCGAGGAAGGTCGCTCGTCCATCGACGCAGTGTTCGTTGCCATCGCGATCTCGTTCCTTTTCCTTCTCGGGGTCCACCCGATCGGGTTCGCGGGAGAGTTCGACCCGTACGAGCAGGACCGCAGCCTGGCGACGTTGATCGGCGTTGTCGTCGCGATCGTGATCCAACTCGGACTCGCCGTGATCACGTTGATGAAGGGCAAACTCTGGACCGGCCTGATCGGGCTGTTCTTCACCCCACTTCTGTTGATCGGAGCAATTCGGTTGAGTCGCCCGGGTGCGCCGTGGGCGCGCTCGCGTTACCGCGACAAGCCGGCGAAGATGAGCCGGGCAGTGGCCCGTGAACAGCGTTATCGCGAGCCGATGATCCACGCGAAGATCTACGTTCAGGAAACGGTGTCGGGAAGTTTCGGTTCCACTCCCCCGCCCCCACCACCGCTCCCCGTCGTCGACACCGCAACCCCCACGTCGAAGGTCGGATTGTCGCGGCGGCTCTCGGACAGAATTCGCTGGCGTCGAACTCGCCGACGACTACGAACAGTCCCGGTCTGGCGTCTCCCCGTGATCCTCGTCGTCCTGTCCGTCGTCACCGCGAACATCCTCGTCGGGATCGACGGAGACCTGGTCAGCGACGGCGACGTCGGTACCATTTCCGAGGGCGTCGACGCCGGGGCCACCGCGACGCTGCTCAGCGTCATCGCCGGCGGGATGATCACTCTCACCGGTCTGGTGTTCACCGCCATCACCCTCGCAATGCAGTTCGGCGCCTCGCAGATTTCGGTGCGGGTGGTCCCGATGCTTGCGCAACAGCGAGTGATGCGGTGGTCGATCGGCATGTTTCTGGCCACGTTCGTCTTCTCCTTGATCATTGCGCTCGATCTGGCGCTCGATTCGGAGAATTCCTCACCGACCATCTCCACGGCGATCGCACTGCTTCTGGCATTGGCCAGTGCGATCCTGTTCATCGCGTTGGTGGCGAAGGTCGGGTCGATTCTCAATTCCAGTCGGTTGCTGCGTTGGATAGCGGCCCAGGGCCGGAGCGCGACGATTCGTGCCTATCCGCTGTACGAGGACCTGCCCTCTGGCGCACCGAAACCCAGTCAGCCGCTCCCCCTACCCCAACCGCGCGAGTCCGAGAACTCCGAGAGCGCCGACGCACTGGTGATTCGCCTGCGCCACCTCTCACCCGACGGCCGGATTCTGCTGGCGATCGACCTCGCACGACTGCAGCGGTTGGCCGGCCGCTGGGACGTCTCGGTCGAAGTCGTCCCCAGCATCGGCGAGTTCGTCGCCCAGAACGCGCCCCTCTTCGAGGTACGCGGACCCTCGCTGAAGGTACGCCCGGACACTTTGATGTCGTGCTTGATCTTCGGTGACACGCACAGCCCGGTCGTCAGCCCCGGTGCAGCGCTTCAGTCGATCGTGGACATCGCGCTCAAGGCACTGTCACCCGCCATCAACGACCCGGGCCGAGCCGTCCAGGCTCTCGACCACATCGAAGATCTTCTGGTACTTCTCGCCCCGCGGGTCCGCTTCGACACGTCAACCTCGGATCTCACGCTGATCCGAGGGCAGCAACGCACCTGGACCGATTACGTGTCCGTCGCCACCGACGAGATCCGGCACTTCAGTACCAATTCCGCGCAGGTCCAGCGTCGTCTGCGCGCGGTATTCGCGACCTTGCTCGAAGCCTGCCCGCCGGACCAGCACCCTCCGCTACTCGAGCGCGTCGACGCACTCGATGCGCAATTGACCCGAGAATGGACCGGCGCACTCGACCTTCGGCTCGCGAGTGTGGCGGATCCGCAGGGATTGGGCTCCGAAGCCGGGGCGACCGGAAGAATTCACCCGCTGATCATCGGGTCTTCGGAACTTCCGGACGATCGTTCATCCGGGCAGACCGAGTCGCGTTCCCAGCCAACCTAATTGACTCGCCAATCCAGCCGACCACACCTGGAAGCTGTGCCCTCCGTCGACCTCGGCGTACTGGACGTCCATCCCTGCGGCCTTTGCGGCTTCGTAGAGCGTTTGAAGACCTGGGCGGTAGTCGTTGTCCTGTTTGCCGACCACGAACACCCCGGCGCTGTCGGGGAACTTCTTCTCCCGGAGCAGATCCTGCGGATTCACTGCCACGAACGCGGCGTCATTGCCGCCGAACGCTGCATCGACCGTCTGCTTGCGATCGCCGAGTGTGGGTTCGATCTGACCGGACAGATCCAGGAACGTCGGATATACCGCGGGGAAGTTCGTTGCCATCTGGAACGCGCAGGTGCCGCCGTAGGAAAGTCCCCCGATCGCCCACTTCCTCGGGTCGGGATCCACCTGGAGGTTCCCGCGCACCCAGTCGGGAACATCGCGCGAAAGGTACGTCGCGACGTTCCCGAGTTGGGAATCGACGCAGAGCGGATTCGCCAGTTCCGACCCGGTCCCGTCAGCAACGACGACAACGGGAGCCAAGCCCGAATGCGCAGCGGCGTAGGTGTCCATGGTCTGGACGAGACGTCCGCCCTGTAGCCAGTCCTCGGGCGCGCCTGGTTGGCCGGCTAGCAGGACCAACACGGGCAACTCCGGTCGTGGGTTGGTGAAATACGCGGGCGGTAGTAAGATCTCGGCGTCGCGGGCGCTGAATCCGGAGACCGTCCCCGCAATCGTGACCGTGCTGACCTTGCCCGCCGACGGCATGTCCGTGGGAGCCTTCCATTGCGAAACCGGTACCGCCCCGTCCTTGCCGTCGTCCAGGTCTGCGAGTGAAACCTTCTCCGCGTCCGAGAGTCCCAGCGCTGTTCCCAACGTCGGATACGACTGGAACTGCAGATTCACGTGAGCCGCGCTCGACACGACCACCAGGAGCACGGAGACCACGGTGAGCACGCGACCGTCGATCCGCGTCGCCGCAAATACCCGCGAAACACCCAGCAGCACGCCGAGAATGCCCAACCCGATCCACACGTAGACCGGACGGGCAATCGGATCGGGGAACGGGTGCCACACCTTCTCGATCAGCCAGTACAGCACGAGAGTGATCGCGATTGCCGCGACGATGCAGACCGGAATCGAGATCAGGACGTGACGCCTCGATCTCGAGAAGATCAGCCACAGAAGTGCCAGAATTCCGAGCACCGTCACCACGGGCGGAACCGGGCCCGTGACCAGCGACAGATCCGTGATCGTGTGCACGTCGTCTCCCGTCGCAGCCCTGTTTAGACAATATCCAAGAACAGGACATTTCGGAGCTGATGGCGTCAGATCACCGCGTTCGACGCCTGGGCACGTAGGTCTCGGGCCAGGTGATCCCGACGCTCGAGAACAAGCCTCCGCAGCGACGCGGGCGCCTCCGCATTGGCCTGGATCCAGGAATCGACAGCAGAGGTGTCTTCAGCTGCCGGGAAGAGTCCGTTCACCAACCGTCGGGCGATCTCGATGCTGCGTTCGGACCACCACTTCCCCAGGGACGAGAAGTACTCTGCCGCATATCCCTCGATCAACGACGGGTCCGTGCCCGAACGGAATCCGGCGATCGTCGCATCCAGGCGGTCGTTCGAGAGTGAGCCGTCAGTGGTCGCCGACGCCCAGGCAGCCGCCTTGGTCTCGGCATCGGGAATCGACGCCGCGGCGCGGACGTACGCCGTTCGACCCGCTGACGTGCTGTCCTTGCTCAGCTCACCGTCGAAGTCGCTCACACTCGCATGGCCGGTCGCCGACAGGGCGATCCACAATGCCCACCGCAGATCAGGATCGAGAGCCAGTCCGACCGGCCCCGGGCAGGTGCCGTCGAGTATCGACCGCACCTCGTCGGCGCGAGCATCGTTGACCGCTGCAGCGGCCGACAGAGCCCGTGCCCATGCCAGCTGTCTTCCGGACTCCGGTTCGGCTTCGAACACCGCCTTCCAGGTCGTTTCCAACCAGCCTGCACTTACATTGGGCCGCAAGCTTTTCGGAACGTAGTGAAGAACCGCGTATTGGGCATCGGTCAGGATCGAGCTGAGAATCGCAAGATCTGTCTCCGCGGGAGCGAATCGTTCCACCATGTCGAGGTACCGGAACACCGAGAGCTGCGCATCACGCACCGAGTTCCACAGCGACGACCAGATCACCCCGCGCGCAAGCGGATCGCTCACGCGGTCCAGGGATGCCTCGACAGTGGACAGAGATTCCGCGTCCAATCGCACCTTGGCGTAGGTGAGGTCTTCGTCGTTGAGCAGTGTGAGTGCTCCGGGCGGAAGGTCGACCGACGTGCGTGATTCGGTGATGTCGAGTTCGACGCGTTCGGTGCGAACAAGGTCTCCGGACTCGTTGTAGTCGTAGATTCCGACTGCGAGCCGATGCGGCCTCGGGTCCGTCTGGACCAGGTCTGTTCCGTCGAGCGACAGCGTGGACACTCCGGTGGTCTGCAACCAGATTCGGGCCCATTCGCGCACATCACGTCCGGAAGTCTCCGCGAGCACGTCGAGCAGATCAACCAGCGTGGTGTTCCCGAAGGCGTGGGCCTTGAAGTACCGTCGTGCCGCTTCGAAGAACGCGTCACGGCCGACGAACGCCACGAGTTGCTTGAGGACACTGGCGCCCTTGGCGTAGGTGATTCCGTCGAAGTTCAGCTTCGCAGCTTCGAGATCGACGATGTCGGCGACGATAGGATGCGTGGTCGGCAGCTGATCTTGGAGGTACGCCCACGCTTTTCGCTTGATGGCAAATGCTACCCAGGCATCGGTGAAGCGAGTAGCTTCGGCGCTGACCAGCGATCCCATGAAGTCGGCGAAGGATTCCTTGAGCCACAAGTCGTCCCACCAGACCATGGTCACGAGATCGCCGAACCACATGTGCGCCATTTCGTGCAGGATCGTGTTGGCGCGGCGCTGATGCTGCTCGTCGGTTGCGGAGCCGCGGAACACGTATGCCTCGGTGAAGGTCACCAGTCCCGGGTTCTCCATGGCGCCGAGGTTGTACTCGGGGACAAAGATCTGGTCGTACTTGCCGAACGGATACGGGTAGTCGAAGTACTCGGCGTAGAAGTCCAACCCCTGACTGGTGATGTCGAAAACGTTGTCCGCATCGAGGTGTGGAGCCAACGACGCCCGGCACAGCGCACCCAACTCGACAGTGAGTTCGCCGCGACTCCACGACGACGCCACGCGGTGATACGGCCCGGCCGCGATCGCGGTGATGTAGGTCGAGATCGGCAGCGTCGGGGCGAAAGTGACGCGTTGTGCACCGTCCACGGAGAGAGTCTGGGTCGCGGGCTGATTCGACAGGACTTCCCAGCCGTCAGGTGCTGTCACCTCGAATGTGAAGGGCGCCTTGAGGTCCGGCTGCTCGAAGCAGGCGAAAACACGCCTGGCATCGGCAGGCTCGTATTGCGTGTACAGATACGTCTGATCGTCAGCGTCGTCGACAAATCGGTGCAGCCCTTCACCGGAACGGCTGTAGTTGCCGTGAGCTGCCACCCGAACGACGTTCGATCCGCCGAGTCCGCGCAGCCCGATCCGGGATCCGTCGTACTCCACCGGAATCGACGCACCGTCGACGTCCACGGAATCGACTGCAGCACCGATGAAATCGAGCCACGTGGACTCCACCGAGGACGTCAGATCAATTGTCGTGACCGTCGAAAAGGTCTTCACGGCGGAGTCGACCGCCGATCGCAGATCCAACTCCACCCGGTAACCGGCGACGGAGATGGCTCGAGATCGTTCGGCGACTTCGCTTCGATTCAGGTTCGCAGTACTCACGCACTCGATCCTGCCAGGCCGCGCGCGGCGATGTGAGCCGCCGTGCGCCTATCCCTTGAACGCGCCCTGCCAGACGGTGTCGAACGGCGTGTGTGCCGAGACGCGGCCTTCGATGCCCGCCGTGACGAACTTCTTTGCCAGAGCGACGGCTTCTCCCACGTCGGCGCCTTTTGCCAGCTCCGCGGTCACTGCGGCGGCCAGCGTGCAACCGGCACCCGAGACGCGCTCTTCGCCGACCTTGGGGGCGGAGAGAACAGTCACGTCGGTCCCGTCGAACAACACGTCGACGGCGTCGCCACCGGCGAGTTCGACACCGCCCTTTGCGAGCACGTACTTGGGTCCGAGGTCGTGGATACGACGTGCGGCCTCGATGAGGTCGTCGACGCTTTCGATGCTGTCCATTCCGGCGAGGGTGCGTGCCTCGAACAGGTTGGGTGTGACGACTGTGGCGAGCGGGAGGATCGAATCACGAAGTGCTGTATCGGTATCGAGAGCCGCGCCGGGCTCCTGGCCCTTGCAGATCAGGACCGGGTCGAGGACGACGTGGCGCCAGGACTGCCGACGCAGGCCCTCTGCCACAACCTCGATGGTGGCGGGCGTGCCCAACATGCCGATCTTGACGACGTCCAGATCGTGAGCCGCAGTCGCAGCCTCGATCTGATCAGCGATCACGTCAGGAGCGATCGGTACGAAGCGATGACCCCAGTTGTTCTTGGGATCGAACGAGACGATACATGTGGTGGTCGCTACGCCGTAGACGTCCAATGCCTGGAACGTCTTCAGGTCGACCTGCAGGCCGGCACCGCCAGTCGCTTCGGACCCAGCGATGACATAGGCGAGGTCAACCACAGCACAATCTCCTTCTTCGGACTTTCGAAACGTGCGTGGATGGCCACGAACGCGGGACCCAGTTTATCAACCGTTCCGACGTCTGGTTTTCGGCTATGCGGGCACCGGACTTCCCCACGCGACGTCGTTGTCCTCGTATCCGAACGGCGGACCGACGAACTCGCCGCCGCAGGTGATCAGCGCGAGGGTTTCGGGTCCGTCGAGGCTGTTCAATCGCTCGACCGGCAGCTCTCCGTCCTTGCCGTAGTGATCGACCGCATCGATACGGTAGTTCCAGGTCTGTCCCCCGGCGCCCGCCACGGTCACGACCGAGCCGATTTCCAGTGTCGAGAACTTCTTTCCGAAACCGTCACCCTGATAGATGTCGTTGATGTGTCCGGTGATCACCACGGTGCCCGCGCCGGAGCCGGGAAATGCCGAATCTGCCCACCATCCGATCTCACTGACATCCTCGGGCGGAATGAGCGAGCCGTCCGTCGTCGTCTTGATCGGCAGGATGTCAGCGGTGCTGTTGCCTGTGCGCAGCGTGGTCGGGACATCCGGACCGTCGACCACCGCGCGAATCTCTGGCGGCAAATCTTGTTGGCCGGTCGCGAGGACGCGGGTCGGCGAGTCACCGTCGTCGGAACATCCGCCGATCAAGAGCATCGTCGCCACTACTGCAGCGGCCCACGTTCGGCTGGCCGTGGATCCAGGTGCCGCTGTCACGGACGAGAAGTCGGGCCGGACGGAATCTGGGAAATTGGTACTCGGTTTCCGACGTCACGACCGGGAAGTGCGTCACCGGAATCCCCACCGTTCCCACCGGAACCGTCACCACCGCTGCCGTTTCCGCCACCGCTTCCATTCCCCCCGCCGCCGGGGCCGGGGCCGGGGCACTCACCTCCCGGATCGGTGGTGTCGCCTGCCAAGACAATCTTGACTGCCGAGAGGTTGACCGTCTGGTTCTGCGCGACTTGTCCAGGAGTTGTGACGTCGAATGCGAGCTTGGCACGTACGGGGATGACCGAACCGTCGTCAGCGTCGGTGACCGTTGACCCTGACCGGCCGAGATCTTGGGTCAACGTCATTCTGGAGATCAAATCCTGATCTCCGGTCAAGCCGGCGCCGTCGATCCGAAGGGTCCCTCGGACGGGACTTCCGTGGGCTCTGATCGTCACCGATGCGCGAAACTCGAGGATGTCTCCCGGCACTGTCCGCCACGCCTCGATCGAGTTGATTTTCGTTCCAGGCGATCCAGTCGAGATGTCGTACCAACCGTCGATCACGGCCGGATCGAGTGACATCGAATTTTCGTTGATTTCCGAGTTGCACGCGCGGGTGAGCGAAACGGGGGCAGCCGATCCCACTGCGGGGAGTGCTGTCGACACAACGGTCGCCAAGACGAAGGCCGTCGCGGTGATGCCCGCGGTACGCCTGCCGAAGATCGTCATTCTCTCGCTACCTTTTTCCGCGGACCGTAGCTTCCGGTCAATTCAGTCAAAATACCAGTACAGCTGGACAAATAGGTCGAATTCCGTGCCGAATTCCTCTTGTTTTCTGTGAACTTCGGTTACGAGCAATTTCTCCGCACACGCGTTCCGGCAAGGGGTACATCGGATCAACAGGGGTCAGAAGTTACATTTCGCCCGCACATCGGAGCAGATCGCACTGATTTCTCACCGCATTGGACAGGCATTTCCGTTTCATAGCGGTCAGCCGGTGGAACAACGATCACTACAACGAGCGTGCCGGGCACGTGTCCGGTCGCCCCCCACCGAATCAAGGGAAACCGTCATGTCGGATACAACATCAGTCAAGCAGGGTTTCGCGGTAGGAACATCGATCGGGGCAGCCGTCATCTTGGTGACGGTCGGCATCGTGCAGTTCTTCCAAGGACTCGCTGCCGTCGCCGAAAACGAAGTGTTCGTAGTCGGGATCGACTACGTCTATCAGTTCGACCTGACGACGTGGGGTTGGATCCATCTCGTGTTGGGCGCGCTCGTCGCTCTCGTCGGGCTTGCACTGTTCACCGGAGCGGCCTGGGCGCGGGTGTCGGCAGTGGTGATCTGCGCGATCTCGATCATCGCGAACTTCTTGTGGCTGCCGTACTACCCCTGGTGGTCGACTCTCATCATCGCGCTGAACATCGTCGTGATCTGGGCTGTGTCGACATGGAAGCCCACCCAGACGACGCACGCCGCTACGCATGCACCGTCAACGCCGACTCGATCTGCTTGAGTTGAAAGTATGTGTAGGTGGATGGCGTATTCCGGAGAGCCGATACTGGCCCATGACTTGCTGTTCAGGCCACAGCACTCGCTGATCGACCAGAGCCTGCATTCTCAACTCGGGGCCACGACGACAAATGGCGACGGCTTCGGAATCGGCTGGTACGGGGAAGGCCCCCAACCGGCAGTTTTCAAGAGCATCGAACCCGCGTGGAACGACTCGAACCTGCGCGAAGTCACCTCCCAATTGCGCACCCCTCTGCTGTTCGCTCACATCCGCGCCTCGACGGGAACTGCAGTGCAGCGCAGCAACTGTCACCCGTTCCGGCACCGGCAATGGTTGTGGATGCACAACGGTTCACTACACGGATTCCACGACATGAAACGGGAATTGGTGACTGCCATTGATCCGTCGCTCTTTCCGGATCTCGAAGGATCGACGGACTCGGAAACCTTGTTCTTCCTCGCGCTGACGTTCGGCCTGACCGACGATCCGTTCGAAGGTGTCGCGAGGGCCGTCGGATTCGTCGAGCACACGGCCCGCTCGCAGGGAATCGACAATCCGGTTCAGATGACCGTCGCCACGTCGGATGGCATCTCCACCTGGATCTTTCGCTATTCCAGCGAGCACCAGTCGAGGTCGTTGTTCTTCTCCACCGAGATTTCCACGTTGCGCAAGCTCCATCCTGAGGTGGATGCCCTGCACCATCTGAGTGAGGAGACCCGAATCGTCGTCTCCGAGCCACTACGTGACCTTCCCGGCGCCTGGAACGAGGTTCCCGAATCCGCCGCAGGCGTCATCCGGCCCGGACGGGACGAGATGCGGAGCTTTGTGCCGATCCCACCAGCCTGATTGGGTCATACAACCAGGCATAGCTATGAAATAGCTTGCATTCGAAGCGCTTTCACGAAAACTGAGAAAACGGAAACTCGGCACACTAGTCACGCGAGAGGATGAGCCGGAACGCCAAGCGAGCCTTCTCCGTATCCGGAGTGCCACCAGTGAGCAAATCGTTGTAGATGAACGACTCACCCACGCGAACCAGCAGATATGCCATGTCCTCGACGGGCAGGTCTGGCCGAATCTGCTCCGGTATTTCAGCTTCGATCAGCCTTCGCACGGATTCGACCATCGTGCCCTGAATCGGCCCCAGTCCAGTTGTGAGTATGCACAACGCCTTTTGCGGTTCCCGAGTCAAATACGTCCGGAAGAATTCGGTCTCGATTGTCGCCCGTGCATGGTAAGTGAGGACGTCGACAACCCTTGACGCTCCGCTTCCACCGCACTCCTCGAGGCCCATTCGCCACGTTCGGCGCGCCAGCGAATCGAGCACGTCACCGGTAATTGTGTCGCGATTCCCTGCACGCCGGAACAAGGTGGTCCGATCCACCCCCAACTCGGTGGCCAAAGCGTTCACATCGAGCGGTTTTCCGGCTGCGAACTGTCGTCGGGCGGCACTCAACGCTTCCGCGCGGATGTCACGTGTCTCGGCCATGGAGTGAATGTATCGCTGACGACGTGCTGGTCGGTAGCCGGAGGCGATCAGACGGCGCCATCGACGGCAATCGTTGCAACATTCATTGACTTTGTTGCAGGTGAGTGTTTATGGTTCCCCGGTACGTGATTCCAGTCACAACAGTTCAGTTGTTTACGGAGGAATGCGATGAACGATCACACGTGGACGACCCGACGATGAGCCCACTTCTGCAAGTACGAGACCTCACGGTTGACATTGGGACAGAATCGATTTCGAACAGACTCCTCGACCGAGTGAGCTTCGAGTTGGGGTCGGGCGAAATCACCGGCCTCGTAGGAGAGAGCGGGAGCGGAAAGACACTGACCGGACTCGCTCTGCTCGGTCTCTTGCCCCGTACGGCAACAATCAGCGGGAGCATCCGTTTGGAAGGACAGGAACTTGTGGGTCTGCCCGCCGCCGAGTTGAGGAAAATACGCGGTCGCGACGTCAGTATGGTCTTCCAGGACCCGAGTTCGGCTCTCAACCCCTCCGTCAGCATCGGTCGCCAGATCGTCGATGTGTTGAAGGCCCACCGCGACATCACGAAAGTCGATGCGGAGGACGTGGCTACAAATCTTCTCCACCAGGTCGGTCTGGCCGACCCGAGCAGAACCTTGAAGTCGTACGGGTACGAGCTTTCCGGCGGGATGTGTCAGCGGGTGATGATCGCGATGGCCCTGGCATGCGGTCCGAAGTTGCTGATCGCGGACGAACCGACAACAGCGCTCGACGTCACCATCCAAGCTCAGATTGTCGATCTCCTTCGAGAACTGGCCGAACAGCGCGATCTTGCCGTGTTGTTGATCAGTCACGACCTCGCGGTTGTCGCCGAGGTCGCGGATCGAGTCATCACCATGTTTCGCGGCGAGATCGTCGACGTCGCGCCACGAGACGTGCTGCTTCGGCGGCCCGCGCATCCCTACACGTTCAGCCTTCTCGAGGCGGCACGCTCGACATTCGAAGAAGTCTCCTCCCAATCACCCAAGGCGCGAGGCGATTTCACCAGCAAAGCCCCTGCTGACGGCGTGGGTTGCCGATACGTCGCCCGGTGCAACTACTCCGAGGAGCTCTGCATATCCGATCATCCACTTCTGATCGGATCACCGGAATCGGCAACAAGATGTCACCGCAGCGACGAACTCGAGTTGCTCGGACTGGTGAGCTGATGAGCAACACCGACGTCATCGTCGACGTTCGGAATCTGGCAGTCGAGTACGGACGCGGACGCAAAGCTCTTCGCGCGGTCGACGACGTCAGCTTCTCCGTACAGAGGGGCGAAACCCTTGCGATAATCGGTGAATCCGGATCGGGAAAATCCTCGACGGCTCACGCTCTCGCGGGTCTGGTGGCTACGGCCGCAGGCTCCATCACTATGAATCTCGACGACCCGGCGTTCGGCAAGGGTGGATCTTCCCATCTCATTTTTCAAAACCCTACGTCGGCCTTGAACAATCGGATGGCCTCATGGGCTTGCGTAGCCGAGCCGATGGCGCCAGGGCGTCTGCGCATCCCACAGTACTTGCGGCCGAAAGCCGTCGAGCTGTTGCGTAGGGTCGGTCTCGGCGCTGAGCTTGCCGACCGCCTCCCGACCCAGCTCTCCGGCGGTCAACGCCAACGCGTGACCATCGCTCGTGCACTTGCCTCCAAGGCGCCACTGATTCTCTGCGACGAACCGGTTGCCTCCCTGGATGTTTCGCTTCAGGAAGAGGTGTTGCAGCTTCTTGCCGATCTCCGAGAAGAACATGACCTCACGTACATCTTCATTTCGCACGATTTGGGTTCGGTGGCACGGATCGCCGATCGCGTCGCGGTGATGTACCTCGGCCGAATCGTCGAGATCGGACCGGTTGCCACGGTCCTGAGGACTCCATCGCACCCCTACACGCAGGCGCTTCTCGCCGCGGCCCCGCACATCGAACTCGAGCGGCGCAGTCGTCGGAAAGCATTGGTGCGGGGCGAGTTACCCGACCCACGGAATCCACCCTCGGGCTGTCGATTCCGCACCCGCTGCCCGTTTGCGATGGATCGCTGTGCGTCGGAAGCGCCGTCACTTCGCGCGGCCTCGAATTCCGCACACAGCTCCGCCTGCCATCTATCGTCCCCGGCCACATCGATCGGAATCTCCAACCCGCCGCAGTAAATGCGTGCCGCGTCAGTCTCCCCCCCTTCCGAGAAGACCAAAGCGAAAGTCCACCATATGAATCCGCGTCTGTCTTTGCGATCCCGATATCCGATCACACGCTTCCAGAATCATGGGAAAAGTGGCCCACGTGTGCTGGTAGCTGCGTTTGCACTTTCTGCTCTTGTGCTCAGCGGCTGTTCGAGCAGCGCCACCGGTACCGCCGGCGATACCGGACCTGCCGATCCGAACGCCGAACTCAAGGTCGCGACATCGCACGTGCCCGCCTCGCTCGACCCGTGTGCGGGAAACATCGGATACGACATCGACTACTTACAGTTGATGTATGCACCACTGATCGATGCGGAACCTGCCACCCAGAAGTTGCGGCCCGGAATCGCCAGCGAGTGGGGCTTCTCCGGACCGGACAACCTGACGTTCGAGATGACGTTGCAGAACGGCTTGACCTTCCACGACGGTACAGCTGTCGATGCAGCAGCCGTCAAGGCAAGCATGGAACACTGCTTGAGTCTCGGAATCGTTTCCGTCCCGACGATCAAGAGCATCGAAGCAACGTCCCCAGATCACGTCACGATCTCGTTGAGTTCACCTACCTCCGGTTTACCAGGCTGGCTCAACGGCAGATTGGGAATGGTGGTCTCCCCCACTGCGCTGGCAGCAGCAGGGGCAGACTTCGCCAACAAGCCTGTAGGCGCAGGGCCGTACACATTCACCAGCGCAGTCCCGAACAGTTCATACACATTCAGTCGATTCGACGATTACAAACCGGCAGGTCCACCCAGCCCCCAGCTCGCCAAGATCCAGATCCAGGTGATCTCCAATCCCACAGCGCTGACAAATGCCCTGACATCGAACGCTGCGGATTTTGCATACGGGCTCACACCGTCGAGTGCTCCGATCCTCGAACGGAATCCCAACCTGAACGTCAGTCACGACCCGAGACTCGGAGTTGCGCTCGTCGTGATCAACAACAAGAACCCTGTGGTTAACGACGTCCGGGTTCGTCTGGCGATGCAGTATGCGCTCGACCGCAAGGCAATTGCGCGAGCCGCGCTGGACAGCTCGGAAGGAACTGCGGCGTTCGGTCAATATCCTCCCGGTTCGCAGTTCTACGACGAGGAGACTGAAGATGCGTGGCCGTACGACCCGGAAAAGGCGAAATCGCTGCTGACCGAGGCCGGGTACCCGAACGGGGTCACCGTGCGCGGATTGGCAGGCAATCTACCGCCGTACTCAACCAACGCCGTCCTTGTGAGAGAACAATGGGAGAAAGTCGGCATCAAGGTCGACTTCGTCGAAATGAGTGGACCACAAGCGATTACAGAGTTCGTGGCACACAACAGTGCGGACGTCTTCAGCGTGGGATGGCCCACGCGAGCATCCGCACCGCTCAACTTCGAAGCCTCACTGGGTTCGCGGTCGTACTTCCGGCAGAATTCCGTCCCCAACGAAGAGTTGGAGAAGCTGATCGCATTGTTGAACAACACATATGACGAATCCGCTCAGCTCGACATCGTCAAACAAATCAATCAAGTCGTGATCAAGTCGGCCGAGTACGTACCGTTGTACTTCACTCCCGACGTGGTCGCCTACACGAAGAACGTCCACGGCGCGGTTCCAGCACTGAACGGATCGCCCAATCTCACCTACCTCTCGAAGTCATGACGGCGACCGTCGTATCGCACGAGAATGCTGTGACTCCAGAGGCTGAGAGCATTCCGACTCGAAACCCTCACCGATCGCCCGTCAATCCTTACGTGCGGATGATCGCCGTCAGGTTCGCGCAGATGATTCCCACGGCGGTTATCGCCAGTTTCTTAACCTTTGCCCTCGTCCGGATCATTCCAGGCGGTCCAGCCGAGGCACTACTCGGTCCGAACGGTAGCGACGAATCGATCGCTGCACTCAACGAGCGCCTTGGATTGAATCAACCGCTGCTGGTCCAGTACTGGAACTGGGTGGTGTCGGCGCTGCACGGAGATCTGGGAACCTCGTTGCAGAACAGCGCCCCCGTCGGACCTCAGATCTTTGCCCGTCTGCCGGCGAGCGCGGAACTCGTTGTTCTCGCTCTCTTACTGTCCGCCGTCGTGGCCATACCTCTCGGAGTGTGGACCGCGACGCGTCAGGGTCGACGCAGCGATGGCCTGACCCGCACGATTTCTGGGATCGGACTCGCGGTGCCGGACTTCTTCCTCGCTATCGTGCTGGTCGACGTCTTCGCCCTCGGGCTGGGAGTGCTTCCGGTGCTCGGCTGGGTGCCACTCGGGGACGATGTGATCGCCAACCTGAGCCACCTCGTCCTACCAGCAATGGCGCTTGCCGCCGGCGCAGCATCGATCGCGGTCCGGCAGACCAGGGCCGCGATGATCGAGACACTCTCCGGTGACTACGTGCGAGCCGCGCGCGCGATGGGCATCGACGAGCGGAAAATCTTGTGGCGCTATGCGTTACGAAACATCGTCCCCACCATTGTCACTGTCTACGGATTGCTCGCCGTGGCGATGTTGGGTGCCACGGTCATCCTCGAGCAGATCTTCGTGCTGCCGGGCCTCGGCAGCGCTCTGGTCATTGCAATCGACACGCGGGACTATCCGATGCTTCAAGGCATCGTGTTGCTGTTCGTCGTGATCGTGCTTCTCGTGAACATCCTGGTCGACATCGTCAACAACATGATCAGCCCGCAATTGAGGAAGGGAACGATCTCGTGAGCCAACTCGTGGTGACCACTGCAGGCGAGACGCGTTCCAAACCGCCTCGCCGCCGACTGACGCCCGGTCTGTGGATCAGCTACGGCTTTCTGGGAACACTCATCGCGGCGTCCGCCTTGGCCTCGTTCGTGGCTCCGTACAGTCCGACCGATCAGAACCTGACCAACACGTTCGCCGGCCCGAGTGCACAACACCTACTGGGCACTGACGGCTTCGGCCGCGACGTGCTCAGCCGGCTGATCTGGGGAGGACGCTCTGCCTTCTTCGGCGTTGCGATTGCGGTCGCTGTCAGTCTGCTCTTAGGCATTCCGTGGGGACTGATCGCCGGATACTGGCCACGCTGGATCGGTGCGTCGCTCCTCCGGGTGGCAGACGCATTACTGGCATTCCCCGGTTTGGTTCTTGCAGTGGCAATTACGGGCGTTCTGGGGCCGAGCCTGATTACGTCGATGTCCGCCCTCGGAGTCGTCTACGCACCCACGATTGCACGAATTCTGGCTGCCGGGGTCAGCGAAACGAGGAACCGAGACTTCGTCCTGAGCGCGCGACTCTCGGGATGTCCACCGCACGTAGTGCTTTTGCGTCATCTCCTTCCACACGCCATGGGTCCGGTTGTCGTTCAGGTAACTGTGCTCACCGGTCTGACCTTTCTCGCGCAGGCCGCCCTCTCGTTCCTCGGGTTGGGGATACAGCCGCCCACTCCGAGTTGGGGCGGCGACTTGTCAGATGCGTACTTGCATATCTTGAGCGCGCCACAACAGATTCTCCCCTCCGGCATTCTGATTTCACTGGTCGTCTTGGCCGTCTACCGAGTGGGTGATGCCGTCCGAGACCGCATGTATGTCAGAGGGAGATAGCTCACGAAGATCCCCTACCCAGCCTGATTCTCGACCACCACATCACCCATATGAAGGATTACCGATGACCCCGATCGCACCAGACACCGCGCGCCGCGTCTTCCGTGGAGCCGAACCGATACACGGCATGATCTACTTCACCCCCTACGGCGCGGAAGCATATGCCGCTCTGGGTTTTACACATCCTCGGATGGGGTACTTCGCTTCGCGGTCCGCACCCATGGGTGCTGTAGCAGCAGAAGTCACCATCGCTACCTTCTTCAACTTCAATCCGGCACTGGTACACGCGGTACTGCCGGAAGCCTGGACCATCGCCACCCCCGAACAGATCCTCGCCGCTCGACTCGACGCTGTCGACCGTTCGCTGCGCAAGGCATGGGGCGAGCATGTCGACGGCGAGGAGGTACGAGAAGCTGCCGAACTCGCGCGTCGAGCTGCGGAACGCGCATGCAACAGACCACAAGGGCGACCCCTGTTCGGTGGACACGCGTCGTTGCCGTGGCCTGAAGAGCCTCATCTCGTGTTGTGGCATGCCCAATCCTTGCTCCGGGAGTTTCGCGGAGATTCTCATGTCGCACTTCTTCACGCCGAGGGACTCAACGGTGTCGAAGCGTTGGTAGTCCACGCCGCAACCGGTGATGTTCCTGCTGCTGCTCTGCAAATGAGCCGGGCATGGGACAACGATCAGCGGGCGGAAGGCGTCGAAGGTGTGCGGGCGCGTGGATGGCTCGAAGACGGCCCCGAGCTTCACCTGAACGAGGTGGGTCGCGATCGCCGGAAGCGGGTTGAGCATCAGACCGATGTGCTGGGGTCGTATCCGTACGAGGCGATCGGAGAGACCGGATGCAGTCGACTGATCGAAATCTCGGAACGTCTCTCCGGTGAAGTGATCGATGCAGATCTCGGATTTCCGGCAGCACTGGCAGCACGTCGCCGATTGCGTGCGTGACAGCAGGTCGTGAGTGTCGAACGTGGCTGGTGGTGATACGACGAGGGTGTCACCACCAGCCCCTTCACACAATTATCGCCGAAGTCGGCTGCGCCCCCCAATCTGCACAGTGAGAAGGCATCCGGACGAGACTGCCGTTGTGCCGAATTCTCCCGCGGGATGGGTCAAGATGGCTAGATGTGGAAACAGGCACTCGGGTTTGCTTTGTTCGGTGCGACCGTTGCCATCGTCACGGCGGCGCTGACACAGGGATCGGCACAGGCGTCCGCCACGATCACCCTCTTTTCGGGTGGCACCACAATCTCGGGCTTCGCGGGTGAATCGCAATGGACCTGGCCCATCGAGGCTGCGGTGATCGGCGCCCTTCTGGGCGCGCTGACCGGGTTCGTGCTCCGCCTCGCGGGCGTGCGAATCTCCGGAAGCCAAGACAATCGACTGGTTCGAACTGTGGTGGCAGGCATCGCAGGCGTCACGCTTGGGCTGACGCCCCTGTTGGTCTTGATCGGCATGGCATTCACCGGGTCGGTTGATATGGGATGGTCCCCGCTCCTGGTCTACGCCGTCAGCGGTCTTCTGGCCTATGGCCTTTCGGTCGCCGCCGTGTTCGGAGTTCTTCGCGCTGCCGGGGATCGACTTACTGTTCGCACGACGCGAGCGGTCGCGGCGATGCTTCCGGTAGGGGCGTTGGCGGCGACTGCTGCGGGTGTCGGTACTGCGTGGAAGCTGGGCTTCTCCACCGCCGCTCCCACCTGGATTGCAGTCGTACTGCTGGTGGTGCTCGTATTGGCCGTGACGTTCGTTGCGGCCCGGGCGTGGGCACTACGGATGCAGGCTCGTGACTTTCCAGAAGTGACATAGGCGGTGGAACGATTGATTCCGACGGGCGCATCGAGATGAGGGGCGAGCGAATCTTCGCGGGACTCGTCGTCGGCCTTCTGCTCGGGCTGTTCGGCTATCTGCCGTTGGTACTCCTGTGGCAACATTTCGCAGATGTCCCGCAGCCGCAGCTTTATCCGAACCGTTCGTTCACGTCGTTCGGCCCCAACCCGCCACCGCTCACCTACTGGATAAGTTGGGCGGCGCCTGCCGCCGTGTTCGTCATTCTAGGACTTATGACTATTCCCAGCCGCACCGGCAGGCAATTCGCGTTGCCATTGGTGCTCGCGTTCCTTTCTGTGGCAGCAATGGTGGCGTGGTTCTGGATCTCGATGGAACTGTTCTTCAGCCCCGACTGATCACTCACTCGGCTGCGTATCGCGGACCCCACCGCGAGCCCTGACAATGGCGCCGTTGCGCAGAACGATCGCCTGATGCACCGCCGCAAGTGCCAATGCCAGCACTGCCGCAGGGAGGCTCCCCACCATCGACATCAGGGACGGCATATCAGAGCCGAAAGCCGTAAAGAAACCCAGCACTGCAGCACAAAGCATTGTCGCCGAGACGATCCAGGACACGAATGGTCGCGGGATAACAGCTGGAATGACGCACAGAGCCACCGGCAATGCGAGCACCAAGAAGAGATCTCGTCCGAAGTAGTCGTGAATCGAGCGGTAACAATCTGCCGAACTGAGTGGGCCGAGATCTATTTCGCAATTGGTGATCTCATACAGCGGCCACTGTGCCGCCGCGGATCCCAGAATCCCTGTGGCGACCGCCAATACAACCCACGCGATCCGAATCCCCGTCATACGACGAGATCATGCCAGGAACGAAAAAACGCCCAGGAGCAGAAAGCGATTACAGCTCGAAATGCGAGGAAGGGCGATACCGTCACCGAACATCAAAGAAGGGATCAACCGATGTTGATCGCATGCGGTGCACTGATGCTCGCTGTTGCTGTCCATATCTACGGTGCTAGCCTCGCAGCTCAGGGAAACTATGGGCGGAGATCGCCTCTCGCGTCGGACCAATTCTCGACGCGAATGGCACAACAAGTTCGGCGTGCTCAGCTCGCGGGCTGGGTATTGAGCTTGCTCGGAGCATCCGCCATCGTGAACGACTATTGGGAGACAGCACCTCTTTTGAGTGCAGGTATTGCGGTCGCGGTACTCGGAGCAGTTAACGGCCTGCCGAGTTTGATTGTCACCGTGATGCACATACGCAGGTCGCAACAGGCTTGAAGTTTTCGGCCGTAATTTGTGGGAGGGTCCTTGTATGGACACACAACCGCAGGCACAGTCGATCACCCCGGCTTGGAAAGTGTTCACAGCCATCGGTTTTGCAGGTGTTGTAGGCGCTGCCGTGACGTACTTCCGAGACGGGTCCACCGCGGCAGTGATTGCCGGGATGATCGTCCTCGCGATTGGTCTGCCGCTTACTGTCTGGTCCATCCTGCGAATGCTGCGCGAGAATCGAGGGCATCGCCTTCATTGGTGGAGAACGCCGCCGGTCAATCCGAGGAACGTCGACGTCTCTCGTGCTGTCGGCATTACGACTACAATTTTCGGTGCACTGACCATCTGGCTGAATACAGCAGGTTCGGCGCCGTGGTGGTTGGCAGCAATCTTTACCGCCATTCTGATCGCGCTCTTCGGAGCAACCGTTGCCGTCCACAATATTCGCCTCCGTCGGCGAACCTGAGCTGGCCTTCCGCCCATGCCGGTTTCTGCGGATGTTCGCGAGCGCCTTCGGTCTCACTTGGATCCAGATGACGAGATCCGGTACGTATTTCCGGCGGACATTCTGATGAGCGCGAAACCGAGTGTGTTTGTCGTGGTGAGCCGAAAGCCCATCACAGTGTTCTCGACAAGCTTTCGTTCGAGAAAAGTGCCGAGGTCGATCCTCACCCAGTTTCCGAGAATGACCGTTCTCGGCCCGCTCGATACTGCGTCCACGCCACACTTCACTACGGCAGGCATAACGTACGAGATCGACGACGAATCCGTCGCGGAGATCCAATTAACGCAGGACTTTCCGGGAGATCGGTTACCGATCCTCTGGGGCACAATTGAAGCGCAGGTACCAGCTTCTGAAAATTCGACTTACATCGCCTTCGGTCAAGCTCAGAGGATGGATGCAGGCGGCATGATAAAAACAGTCACATATCCCTTATCGTCGGATAAGCCTGAGATAGCTTGCAAGCATGCTGTATCGATCGGACTGCAGAAGCAGTCGACGTTGCAGTGTCGGACTTGAGCTACACCGTTTAGTCGGCGTCCACTTCTGCCCCGATCAATCTCGGAGGCTTTGCCTCGACTGGGAAATGTAGAACAATAGGACCAGGCCCCGTTCTGGAGCGCGATCGTCAAGGCATTCAGCACTCAAGACCCCGTTCGTTAACTTCATCGAAGTCGGGGGAATCCGCCACACCGAATGAAAGTAAAGATATGAGAATCAGAGTCGCCGCTGTATCTGTCGGAGTGCTTTCCCTGATTTTGTCCGCTTGTAGTGCCGCGTCAGACACCTCAGACCCTCCCCCTTCCCCTTCCCCCACATCCACATCCACATCCACATCCACGACTCCACCACTCACAAGCGCGACAGCCACGCTGTCAGCACCGAACACACTGTTGGAGACCACACTCGAAACACCCACGCCAGCGACAATCATCGGTTGTCAATCGGGGTACAATTCGATCGAGACGACCTGGTCGGACGGCACTGTAACCGGATACTCCGACTATTGTCAGACGGTTCGCGACGCGTTTCTCCAAAGCCAGATTATCCAGGATTCAGGGCCGACCGAGTTCGTCTGCGAGTCTGGCCACGCTTGCGGCATCACCGAGACCGACGGCGTCGTGTGCGACGAAAGTGGTTGCAGATCCACCTGGACCGAGTGAAGCACGAAGTACCGCTTCGGACGAGCATTCACCAGCGAATTCCCACTCCCCAACACTCGCCCCTACGTCGGGATCTTCTGACCGCCACATCGAGATAGAAGGATGAAAATCCTGGCTATCGTTTCCGCACCTCTGAAGCACAAACAAAAAGGCAGTTTCTCATTTCTGAGAAACTGCCTTTTCGATCTATCTTCGGTCGGGCTGACAGGATTTGAACCTGCGACCACTTGACCCCCAGTCAAGTGCGCTACCAAGCTGCGCCACAGCCCGTCCCACGCCCTTGTTTCGGGCGCTTGGAAAGATTACATCAGGGACGGGCCGAAGTACCAATCGGCTGGTCAGAGCCTTTTCGGTACCGATTTGGACGCAGAATCAGCGGCCCTTGCGGTCACGCTTCTCGCGCACTCGGACGGATACGCGGATCGGGCTGCCGTCGAAGTTGAACTCTTCACGCAGACGCCGCTCGATGAAGCGGCGGTAGCCGGCCTCGAGGAAGCCCGTGGTGAAGAGAACGAATGTCGGCGGGCGTGTGCTTGCCTGAGTCGCGAACATGATGCGAGGCAGGCGACCACCACGCATCGGCGGCGGCGTGGCCGCGACAACTTCCTTGAGCCAGGTGTTCAGGCGACCCGTGGGGATGCGCTTGTCCCAGGACTCCAGAGCCGTGTCGAGAGCCGGCACGAGCTTCGCCACGGCGCGACCGGTGTGGGCGGAGATGTTGACTCGCTGAGCCCACGGAACGCGGACCAGATCGCGGTCCACTTCCTTGTCCAGCATGAGTCGACGGTCCTCGTCCACGAGGTCCCACTTGTTGAATGCGATCACCAATGCACGACCCGTGTCGGCCACCATGCTCAGAACACGCAGGTCCTGCTCGGTGATCGGCTCGTGCGCGTCGATCAGCAGGATCGCGACCTCAGCGGCCTCGATCGCGCTCTTCGTACGCAGCGACGCATAGAACTCCGCGCCGCTGGCATGGCTGACACGCTTGCGCAGACCAGCAGTGTCGACGAAACGCCAAGGGCGCCCGCCGAGTTCGACGATCGAGTCGACCGGGTCGACGGTGGTGCCGGCAACATTGTGCACGACGGACCGCTCGTCACCGGACAGCTTGTTGAGCAAGCTGGACTTTCCGACATTCGGCTTTCCGACGAGAGCGACACGACGCGGACCGCCGCCGGGGATACCTTCACGCGGGGTTTCCGGTAGCTTCTCCAGAACCTCGTCGAGCAGGTCGCCGGTACCGCGTCCGTGCGTTGCACTCACGGAGTACGGCTGACCGAGGCCCAAGGACCACAGTGCTGCAACCTCGGACTCGGTGCGTCCGTCGTCCACCTTGTTGGCAACGAGGATGACCGGAGTCTTCGAGCGGCGAAGCACACGAGCCACAGCTTCGTCCGTCGCCGTAGCGCCGACAACGGCGTCGACGACCAGCAGGATGGCGTCAGCTGTGCCCATGGCCAATTCGGCCTGACGGGCAACGGCCTGCTGAAGGCCCTTTGCGTCGGGTTCCCATCCGCCGGTGTCCTGGACGAGGAAGCGTCGTCCGGCCCAGTTCGCCTCATACGAGACGCGGTCACGAGTGACGCCGGGGATGTCCTCGACTACCGCTTCACGACGGCCGATGATGCGGTTGACGAGCGTCGACTTGCCGACGTTCGGTCGACCGACAACAGCCAAGGTCGGGACGGCAATGTGCGCTTCGCCTTCGCCTTCCGCTTCGAGATCGGCGTAGTCCCACTCCGATTCCTCGGACCAAGTTCCGTCACCGGCATATTCGGTTACCAGATCGTCGCTCACTGCACTGCTCCAGTTCTGTCGCTGACCACCAACAGCAACTTGGCGATCACATCTTCAATTCCCAATTCGCTCGTATCCACCAGGATGGAATCCTCGGCAGGGCGCAACGGCGACACTGCCCGAGTCGAATCGAGATGGTCACGGCGCTGCACATCAGCCAGCACCGCTTCGTAATTGTCTTCGCGGCCTTGGCCGATGTTCTGCGTATTGCGCCGTGCCGCACGAGTTTCCGCGGATGCGGTCAAGAAAATCTTGACGTCGGCATCGGGAAGCACAACGGTTCCGATGTCGCGACCTTCCACGACGATCCGCTCTGCGCCCGCCGCCAACTCACGCTGAGTGGCGACCAGCAGGTCGCGAACCTCGGGTACGGCCGAGACCGCGGAGACAGCCTTGGTGACCGCGTCGCCGCGGATCTCCTCACTGACGTCCGCGCCGTCGAGATGCACCTGCTCGCTGCTCGGATCGGTACCGATGGACCACGGCAACGCCGCAACGGCGGCCGTGATCGCGGCGGAATCAGCCAGATCGATTCCCTGACGCAGCACGTGCAGGGTCGCGATCCGGTAGATGGCTCCGGTGTCGAGGTAGCGAGCGCCCAAACGCTGCGCCAACGCGCGAGAGACGCTGGACTTGCCGGTTCCGGACGGTCCGTCCATCGCGACTACCAGCGGCATGGACGAATCGGTCACAGGCCGACCGCCTCGTACAGTCCACCGACCTCGCTACGTCCGAGGACGCGCTGCGTTCCCGGACGCTGATCGCCGAGAGCGACAACTCCGACGTTGGTGCGAACCAGACGGACAACGGGGTGACCGACGGCATCGAGGAGGCGACGCACGATGTGCTTACGGCCCTCGTGCAGTACGAGCTTGACGAGCGTCTTGCCCTCGTTGATCTCGAGCACGGTGAACGCGTCCACCTTGGCCGGACCGTCGTCGAGGGTGACACCGTCACGCAACTGCTTGCCGGTGCTGCGCTCGACAACGCCGTGAACCGTGGCGAGGTACGTCTTCGGAACCTCGAACGACGGGTGCATCAGGCGGTGAGCCAGATCGCCGTCGTTGGTGAAGAGGAGCAAGCCTTCGGTGTCGGCGTCGAGGCGGCCGACGTGGAAGAGCCGCTGACCGGACTGAACGCGCTCGGAGACGATGTCACCGACGCACGGGCGACCGAGGTCGTCGGACATGGTGCACTGCCACCCACGCGGCTTGTTCATCGCGAGGTAGACAAGGTCCTTCTGCACGACGACGCGGACGCCGTCGACACGAACCACTGCGTTCTCGGGGTCGACACGCAGACCCTGTTCGACCACGATGCGGCCGTCGACCTCGACGCGACCCTGGTCGATCAGCTCTTCAGCTGCACGACGTGATGCGACGCCGGCCTGAGCCAGCACCTTCTGCAAGCGGACGCCGTCACCCTTCGGCGGGCCGTCGTGCTTGGTGATCTCGGCATGCTGGTGACGTGCCGGCTTGGCGTTGGAGACCAACGGGTTCTGAGAGACGACGCGCTGCGGCTTCTCGGTCTTCGGCTTGCCACGCTTGTTGGTCGCCGGCGGTGTGGGAGCTGCCGGGCGCTTGCGCGGAGGTCCGTCGAACTTGGATCCACGAGGTGCGTTCGACCAAGCACCGCCGCGAGGAGCGTCGGGGCGTGCGCCGCGCTGATCGTCACTACGACGGTCAGCGCCGCCACGCGGTGCGCGACGGGCGTCGACGTGGGGGGTACGGCGGTCGTCGCTGCGAGGTCCGCGGCGATCGTCAGTGCGGGGTCCGCGCCGGTCGTCGTTGTAACCACCACGGCGGTCGTCGGTGCGTGCGGGGCGACGGTCGTCACTGCGCGGAGGGCGACGGTCGTCGCTGCGCGGGGGGCGACGGTCATCGTTGAATCCACCGCGACGGTCGTCCGTGCGGGGACGGTCGGATCCGGCGTTGCGGTCGTATCCGGAGGTACTGCGGGAAGTGTTGCTGCGTCCACCACGGGGCGCTTCGCTGCGTGCGCCGCGGGGGGCGTCGCTGCGACCACCACGGGGGGCATCGCTGCGTGCGCCGCGGTTGTCGCGGGAGTTGTTACGGTCCGGTGTGCCATCTCGGCGAGCGGGATTGTTCACTTTTTTCCTGTCAGTTTTCTACTGTTTCCCGAGCGTGGTCGGGTCTTTCTCGGTGCTGACGACAGCCGGAATTCCGGTCAGTCGTCGACTTCGGTGTCCACTACGTCAGCGGGCACGTCGGCCTTGTTCATTCTCGCAAATCGCGGATCGGATTCCAGGCTTTCGCTGATGTCGTCGATGAGATCGACATCAGGCAAGAGCGGGGCCAACTCCGGGAGCTCGCTCAGCGAGGCCAGCCCGAGCCGTTCGAGGAACAGTTCGGTCGTGGAGTACCGTGTCGCGTTGGTGTCCGGGTCCGGCCCGGCTTCCGCGATCAGTCCGCGGGCAAGGAGGGTACGTACCACCCCGTCCACGTTGACGCCTCGTACCGCACTGATCCGCGCACGAGTCAACGGTTGACGGTATGCGACTACGGCCAAAGTTTCCAATGCCGCCCTGGTCAATTTGGTGCGTGCGCCGTCCAATAGCAGCTTTTCCACGTACGGGGCAAACTCTTGTCGCGTGTACAGACGCCATCCGTCGCCCGCGTAGCGAAGGTCCATTCCGCTGCCGCGAGCGGTCAATGCGGCCGACATCGACGTCAGGCGTTCTTCGACTCGTTCCGGTGCGGTGCCGGTGACCGATGCGAGCTGGTTCACTTCGGCCGGCGAATCCACGACAAGCAGAAGCGACTCCAGCACTGCGTCGAGCTGATCGTCGTCGAGTTCGAAATCGGGGGCGGAATCTTCGGACTCCGAGGCGTGTTCGGTAGGCTCGATCATCTCGTCTAGCTGCGAAGACTCTGATTCCGTCGGCTCGGCGTTCATCCGTAGTCCTCCTCTGTGGCCGGCGCGGCCGGGTCGTCTCCGGTCCAACTCACCATCAGCGGTCCGAGTGCTTCGGGTTGCTCGAACACAATGACCTGCCGGCGATACAACTCGAGCAACGCGAGAAATCTTGCGACTATCTCGACGGTGATCTCACACTCGGCAACGAGGTCCCCGAAGGGTGTCCACTCCCCTATGCCTCGCTCGCGCAGCAACTCGAGAATTCGCTCGGCTTGTTCGGGTATCGAGATATTGGACACATGGAGGTGATCGAGGCCCACCGTGGGCACCGGACGCGGCGTGAACACCGTCGCCGCTATCTCCGCAAAACGCTGCGGATCGACGCCCAACAGCACCTCCGGCAGAAGTTCGGTGAACTGATCCTCGACCGCCACCGAACGCGGATAGCGCCGCAGCGCCGCTTCCTCGAGCTCACCGAACAGCGCCGCAACTTGTTTGTACGCCCGGTACTGCAGCAGGCGCGCGAAGAGAAGATCGCGAGCTTCGAGAAGTGCCAGATCCTCCGCGTCCTCGACCTGCCCGGCAGGCAACAGCCTGGCGGCTTTCAGGTCCAGAAGAGTGGCAGCGACGACCAGGAATTCCGTCGTCTGATCGAGGCCCATCGCGCTGCCGAGTTCCTTGGTGTACGCGATGAAATCATCCGTGACCGTGTGCAGGGCAACTTCGGTGACGTCGAGTTGCCGTTGATTGATCAGGTTCAACAGCAGATCGAACGGGCCTTCGAAGTTCCGGAGAGTGACTCGGAAACCGGCAGCTTTGGCTGCGGTCTGAGCGTCGGTCGGCACGTTCGGGTCGATCGAATCCGGTGCGACTTCGACCGGATCTTCTTGCGATGCAATCAGTTCCACTAACGACCAGACCGGTGAATGACCTCGCGGGACAATGCTCGATATGCCTCGGCCCCAGCCGACTTCGGCGCCCATGTCGTGATCGGCTCACCGGCGACGCTGGTTTCGGGGAACCGAACGGTACGGTTGATCACCGTGTCGTAGACGACGTCGCCGAAGACCTCCACGACGCGCGCCATCACCTCCCGTGCGTGCAGGGTCCGGGCGTCGAACATCGTGACGACGATGCCGGCCAACTCGAGCTTGGGATTGAGACGATCGTGCACCTTTTCGACAGTGTCGTTGAGGAGTGCCAGGCCGCGCAGGCTGAAGTACTCGCATTCCATCGGAATGATGACCGAATCGGCGCACGCCAGAGCATTCACCGTGAGCAAGCCCAGCGACGGCTGGCAGTCGATGAGCACGTAGTCGTACCGATCGAGAACCGGGTGGAGCACGCGTCCCAAGGTCTGCTCACGTCCGACTTCGGTGACCAATTGGATCTCGGCGGCCGAAAGGTCGATGTTGCTGGGCAGGAGGTCGAGGCCGTCAACTCGGGTTCTCATCAGCACGTCGTCTATGGACACACGCGGTTCGACCAGGAGATTGTGGACGGTCAGTTCGAGGTCGTGATGCTGAACGCCCAGTCCGGCAGACAACGCGCCTTGTGGATCGAGATCCACCAGGAGCACTCGACGACCGTATTCGGCCAACGACGCGCCCAGGTTGATGGTCGACGTCGTCTTGCCGACGCCACCCTTCTGGTTGCACATCGCGATGATCATCGCGGGTCCGTGATGCGCCAACGGTGTCGGTTGAGGCACCTCGCGGACCGGCCGGCCCGTCGGGCCGAGTTCTTCCGCGGAAACGGTCAGTGTTTCCGCAGGTGGAGAGGCTACTGGCGTCGTATCTATTTCGAACATCGCCTCTGGTTCGGAGGGTACAGCTGGTGCTGATTCGTTCACGCGCTCGAAGAGTTGGGCATTGACATGCGGCGGCGCGGACTCCGCCGCTGGTGGCTGCGATGTCGACACGGTCCGATGCTCCCCTACTCTTTCGGCGGTTGCTCTCGGCGCCGGCAAACCCCCGAAACTGCGGTGGAGGCCGCTCGCGCTCCTTGAACGCTACCGCTTACATCACCGAATGGTCTCGCAGACACGCATGAGCCAACCAACCCCTAACGGGCACGCGGGTGTGCCTGAGCCCACACTTCACGCAGCGCGGTGACGGTGACCAGCGTGTAGATCTGCGTCGTGGTTACCGAAGCGTGACCCAGGAGTTCCTGCACGACACGTACGTCCGCGCCGCCGTCGAGCAGGTGTGTGGCAAACGAGTGCCTGAGCGTATGGGGTGAGACGTCCGCCTTGATTCCGGCCGACGCCGCCGCATCCTGAAGTATCTGCCACGCGCTTTGACGCGAGAGGCGTCCACCGCGAGCGTTGAGAAACAGGGCAGGAACACCGCGCGTCGCCAGGCTGGGGCGCCCACGGACGAGATACGCGTCGACGGCGGCGATCGCCGGCCTGCCGACGGGTACGATCCGCTGCTTGCCGCCCTTGCCCTTGAGCAGCACGGAACGGGTTTCGGTGTCGATGTCGTCGACGTCCAGATCGATCGCTTCGGTGATGCGTGCTCCGGTCGAGTACAGAAGCTCGAGCAGAGCGCGATCCCTCAGGTCGCGGGGCCCGTCACCGGCCGCACCGCCACCCGAAGCGTCGAGTAGGGCTATGACGTCGTCGAGCGGCAGAGCCTTGGGCAACTTGCGTCCGGGCGTCGGTGGCTTGACCGTCCGAGCCACATCGACACCGACCAGGCCCTCCGCGGCGGAGAACTTGTGGAATCCGCGGACCGCGATCAGGGTGCGCGCTGCCGAACTGGCCGCCAACGGTACGACTCCGGCATCTTTGTCACCCAGGCGCAGATGTGTCACGAATTCGGTGACGTCGTTCTCCGTCACGCCCGCGACGTCGTCGATGCCGCGCCCGTTCAGATAGTCCGCGTAACGATTCAGGTCGCGGCGGTACGAAAGAAGAGTGTTGCGCGCCGATCCTCGCTCGACCGCTAGATGGTCGAGATACGAGTCCACCTGTCGGGCAAGCACTTCAGGCTCGCGACTTGCGTTCTCCGAATGCGCGAGGACGATCGGGCCACGGTGCGTCGGCCGGGCGCAGCGGCTTTCCCGTCGAGCGTGCGGTAGCGATCGCGAGAATGCCCGATACCGCGGTGGCATTGACGAGGTCGCCGCGCAGCGCCATGTCGACGGCGTCGGCGAGCGGAACTCGCGAAATCTCGAGATCGGCTTCTTCGTGTTCGGGATCGTCGCGCTCCACCTCGTGCAACCCCTCGGCGAGGAAGACGCGAACCGCCTCGTCCGTGAACCCGGGTGAGAGAGCTACATCGACCAGCACCGACCATCGATCGGCGCCGAGTCCGGTTTCTTCGCCCAGCTCACGCGCTGCTGCCTCGACCGGGCTCTCGCCCGCAGCGTCGAGCAGACCGGCGGGGATTTCCCACAACCGGTGCCCGAGCGGGTGACGGTACTGGCGAATCAGCACCAGGTTGTCCTGCTCGTCCAGTGCCACGACGGCAACGGCGCCGTGATGCTCGACGACTTCCCGATCGGCACGCTGACCACCAGGCATCGCAACGGTGTCGACACGCAACGCGATGATCGCGCCGGTGTAGACCGTCTTGGAGCCGAGGGTGTCGAATTCGTGCCGACCGGGATCGCTCATCTGTGGCTAGACCTTTTCCACGTTCTCGACTGCAGCGTCGAGCGCCGTCTCGGTGGCGGCGGTGTCGATCTTCTCGTCACCGTGGACGTCGACGGGCAGGCGCTCTTCGAGCTTGTACGTCAACGCTGCTTCGACGAAGGCGGCGAACAGCGGGTGCGGACGCGTCGGGCGGCTCTTGAGCTCCGGGTGTGCCTGGGTGGCAACGAAGAACGGATGCTGCTCACGCGGGTACTCGACGAACTCGACCAGGTGACCGTCCGGTGAGGTTCCGCTGAACTGCAAGCCGGACTTGGCAATCCGATCGCGGTAGGTGTTGTTGACCTCGTAGCGGTGACGGTGACGCTCGGAAACGTCCTCGGTTCCGTAGGCCTGAGCGACGACGGAACCTTTGGTCAGCACGGCCGGGTAAGCACCCAGACGCATGGTGCCACCGAGGTCGGCGTCACCGGCGATGACGTCTTCCTGATCAGCCATCGTGGAGATGACCGGATGCTTGGTGTCCGGCTCGAACTCGGCCGAGTTTGCATCGTCGAGGCCGACGCTGCGAGCAGCTTCGATGACGACGCACTGCAGACCCAGGCACAGACCCAGCAGCGGCAGCTTGCGCGAACGTGCAAAACGGATCGCGCCGAGCTTGCCTTCGATGCCGCGGATGCCGAAGCCGCCCGGGATCAGAACACCGTCGACGTCACCGAGAGCGGCCTGCGCTCCAGCTTCGGTCTCACAGGCGTCCGACGGGACCCAGGAGATCTCGACCTTGGACCGGTTCGCGAATCCACCGGCGCGCAGAGCCTCGGTGACGGAGAGGTATGCGTCTGGCAGGTCGACGTACTTGCCGACCAATGCGACGCGCACGGTCTCACGCGGCTGGTGAACACGATCGAGGAGGTTGCCCCACACGGTCCAGTCGACGTCGCGGAACGGAAGACCGAGCTGGCGAACGACGTAAGCGTCGAGGCCCTCACGGTGCAGAACCTTCGGGATGTCGTAGATCGAGGGAGCGTCGGGCGTCGAGATGCAGGCGTCGACGTCCACGTCGCACATCAGCGCGATCTTGTTCTTGAGGCCCTGCGGAACGTCACGATCGCAACGAAGGATCAGCGCGTCGGGCTGAATGCCGATGCTGCGCAACGACGCAACCGAGTGCTGCGTGGGCTTGGTCTTGAGTTCTCCGGAAGGGCCGAGGTACGGCACGAGGGAGACGTGCAGGAAGAAGACGTTGTCGCGGCCGACGTCGTGGCGGACCTGGCGAGCGGCTTCGAGGAAGGGCTGCGATTCGATGTCGCCGACGGTTCCACCGATTTCGGTGATCACGACATCCGGGCGGTGGCCCTGCAGGTCCGGGCCGCTCATCTCGAGGATGCGACGCTTGATCTCGTCGGTGATGTGCGGGATGACCTGAACGGTGTCACCGAGGTACTCGCCGCGGCGTTCCTTGGCGATGACCGTCGAGTACACCTGGCCGGTGGTGACGTTGGCCTGACCGGAGAGATCACGGTCGAGGAACCGCTCGTAGTGTCCGACGTCGAGGTCGGTCTCGGCACCGTCTTCGGTGACGAAGACCTCGCCGTGCTGGAAGGGGTTCATGGTGCCCGGATCCACATTGAGATAGGGATCGAGCTTCTGCATGGTCACGCGCATTCCCCGCGCGGTCAACAACTGTCCCAGGCTCGAGGCGGTCAAACCTTTGCCGAGCGAGGAAGCTACACCTCCGCTGACGAAGATGTGCTTGGTGGCGGTACGCGTGTTAGTGCGTGACTGTGGCAAAGGGGCTCCCGTGACGACTGTGCAGGGCTTGGTCTGATGAAGCATGCTGGGGCCTGCCGACCCACGGGATTTCACGGTAACACCTATCGGGGGTCGGTGCCTACAACGCGCCGACTTTCCACCCCCGATGTGACCGGCGTATCAATACCGGGGTGTCAGTTGGTGGGTGCGCCGACGGTAACCGCCGCCGCTCCCGGTCCCGTGCCGTAGCGGCCGGCGCCGCCGTTCAGCTGTTCCTGCAGCGCCAACGGCGTCGTGATCTTGCCCGACTCCCGATCGATGTTGTCGATGGTCGTCAATCCCGCTGAGAGCGCCGCATCCGCACGTGCGACGGCAACCGGACCACTACCCTCCGCCGAGCCGGGTCGGCCCGCGAGAATCGTTCCTGCGCCGCGTCCGTCGAGAGCGCCTGCAAACCGAGCGATGACCGCGCCGCGGTTACCGGTGGCTGCGTCGGATTCGCTCTTGTTGTCGCCGGTGAGAACCACAGCAAGCTGAGCCGGCTTGACCGCTCCGTCGTCGTAGCTGATGAAGCCGGCACTGCGCAGCGAGTCGAGCGCGAGATTCATCTCGTCGGGAGTGCTCTGCGGTTCGCTGTTCTGCCCGTTGAGAAGCAGAACCGACCCGAGAAGATCGCCCGCAAGGCTTCCCTGATCGACCGCACCGGTCTTGAGGGTGATGCCCGCAGGGATGACATTGGTGACGACGGTCCGCAAGCGGTCGCCGCCCGTGGCGTCGACAAACGAATCGGTGAGCGAGACGCGTCCGGTCACGGCGCCGCCGGCGGCAGTGACGAGTCGGTTGACACCGTCGAGATCACCGGGATCGGCGTCCGGTGCCGTGATCACGACGACCGTGCGACCAGCGAGACTGTCGCGCACGACGCGGCCACCCACGGCAGCATCGAAGCCGTCCGCGGAATTGAGTTGCTGCTGAAGCTGATTGGACTGTTGATTGAGGTCTTCGATCTCGTTCTGCAGGTCCGCCTTGTCGTCACGCAGACCGGACAGCAATCCACTGGACAGCATTCCCGAACCGAGCACCACGCCGATCGCGAGTGCCAGAAAGATTGCCGCTATGGAAATTGCATGTTGACGCATCGAAATCACTTGAAGAGCCCCTGAACCCACAGCGCGAAGCTGTTCCACGTTGCGATTGCCCAGTCGAGAACTTCACTACCGGCATTGGACACGACCAGGGCGACGATCACTGCCACCAGGGCGGCGAGCACCAGGAGCGCGATCGCGCCGCCGGACACTCGACTTCGATACAGCGTTGCGACGGCTTTGGCGTCGACCAGTTTCGGTCCCACCTTGAGCCGTGTCATGAACGCCGACGGATTGCTTTCACGGCGTCCGCGGTCGAAGAACTCGTCCAGGGACACCACGTTGCCGACCGTCACGATCAGTGAAGCTCCGTGGTGATCGGCGAGCAGCAGTGCAAGGTCGGTCGGTGAGCAGGTCGCCGGGAACGTCATCGCCCCGATACCGAGATCCTGGATTCGCGAAAGGCCCGCCGCATGTCCGTCCTGGTCGGCGGGCAGAACAACTTCCGCGCCGGACTTGAGGGTGGAACTGGTGATTTCCTCCGGGTCGCCCACGATCAGATCGGGGCGGTATCCGGCCTTGCTCAATACGTCCGCACCTGCGCCGACACCGATCAGGATCGGCGAATACTCCTTGATGAAGGGTTTGAGGTTCTTCAGATCTGCCTCGTGTTCGGGGCCGTCGGAGACGACCACGACATGGCGATCCTTCAAGTCGATGTCGATGTCCGGAACACCGATTCCGTCAATCAGCAAAGGGCTTTCGGTGCGGATGAACTCGATGGTGTTACCCGAGAACGCTTCCAGGTGATCGACCAGTCCGGTCTTGGCCTCGATCATCCGGTCGGAGATCTCGGCCTCGGTCTGCTCTTCACCCTTGACGAGGCTCTTCTCGCCGTTGAAGATCTCACCCTCGTGCAGGCGGATCTTGCTGCCGTCCTTGACGTTCTTGAAGACGTCACCGTCGACGGCATCGATCAGAACGATGTCGTTGGCGACGATCACTTCCGGGCCGAGGTTGGGGTAGCGCCCGGAAATCGACGGCGACGCGTTGACCACGGCCATGACTCCGGCTTTCACCAGAGCGTCGGCGGTCCGGCGATCGATGTCGACTTCGTCGAGGATCACGATGTCTCCAGGACCGACACGGCGCAGAAGCTTCGCCGTGTTCCGATCGACCCTGGCGATGCCACTGATCCCAGGCAAGGATTCGGTGTTACGTGAGAGCAATCCGGGCATCTTCATGGCTTCGATGATGAACCTGAAACCGCGTTGACCGGTGGAGGCGCGCCGACAACTACCACATCAGTCACACCAACACCACAGAACCTTCAATCTGTGACGCGGGCCGCATTCGCGATCTCGAGCAGTTCTTCGGCGTGCGCACGACCGGTCTCGGTGTCGTCCAGCCCTGCCAACATACGGGCCAATTCGACCACCCGATCCGAATCCGACAGAGTCCGCACGCCACTGCTCACCACTCCGCCTTTGTCGTCGACCTTGTCCACCACGAGGTGGGTGTCGGCAAACGCAGCTACCTGCGGAAGGTGGGTGACGACGATAACCTGATGCGTGCGAGCAAGTTTCGCCAATCGACGTCCGATCTCGACAGCAGCGCGACCACCGACCCCCGCGTCCACCTCGTCGAAAACCATCGTCGCGCCGGTGTCGCTACCAGCGAGAACAACTTCGAGCGCCAGCATGACGCGTGACAGCTCGCCACCGGAAGCGCTCTTGCTGATCGGAAGTGACGGTGCCCCACTGTGCGCGGACAGGCGAAATTCCACCTCGTCGACGCCGGCAGACCCCGCATGCAGGTCTACTCCCCCGACACTGAGCGGCGCCGAGTCCTGCGGGCCGGCAGGCTGCGAACGCACAGTCACCTCGAGGCCCGCACGTCCCATCGCCAGACCGGCAAGTTCCGCGCTGACCGCTTTGGCGAGCTTTGCCGCTGCCTTGACTCGCGCGGCGCTCAGCTTTGTGGCGGCTTCCGCCGTGAGGCCAGCCGTCTCCTCGACCTGCTTGGACAACAGCGACAACGCATCCGAGGACACGTCGAGTTTGGACAGACGAGCGCGAGCGGTATCCGCCCATTCGAGAACACCGTCGACATCGGCGGCGTACTTACGCGTCAGAGTTTTCAGTTCGGATTGCCGCGACAACAGCGAGTCCAGTGCCCCCGGATCGGCAGGAAGCCCGGACAGGTAGGTGTTCAGGTCACCGGCAACGTCGGTGACGACGGCAATAGCGTCGGCCAACCGGGAACCGAGACCGTCCAGATCGGCATCGGTGACCGACTCGATCCGCGCCCTCGCTTCGGACATCAGGTCGAGCGCAGGCATGACGCCCACATCGCCGCTGGCCATGTCGTCACTACCGGCGAGGGCAGCGTGCGCCTCTTCGGCCGCGGAGCGCAAAGAATCGAGTTCGCTGAGCCGACGCACCTCGGCAACGATCGCCGTGTCCTCGCCGGGCTCGGGTGCCACGCCGTCGATTTCGTTGAGCGCGAAGGTCAACTGGTCTGCTTCCTGCGCCAGTTCACGAGCCTTCGACGTGCGCTCGATCAACTCCGAACGAGCGTCAAGCCACTCCCGACGATGTTTGCGGTACCTCGTCAGCAGCGTTCCGATTGTCTTGTCCCCGAAGCGGTCCAGAGCGTTGCGCTGTTGGTCGGGACGAAGCAACCGCAGCTGATCGTTCTGTCCGTGGACAGTCAGCAGCGGATCAGTGAATTCGGAGAGAACTCCCGCCGGCACGCTACGGCCGCCGAGATGGGCGCGCGAGCGGCCGTCGCTGCCGACCGTGCGGACGGCGATGATGGTCCCGTCCTCGTCCCGCTCGGCGCCCGACGATTCCAGGATTCGGACGATCTCACGCTCGGTGGCCGGTGAGACGTCGTCGGCGATGAATCGTCCTTCGACAACGGCTCGCGACGCACCCAATCGCACTCGACCGGCATCCGCTCGCGCCCCACTGAGGAGGTGCAAGCTCGTGACGACCATCGTTTTACCTGCGCCGGTTTCACCGGTCAGGACGGTCAGGCCCTCGTGAAACTGGGCGCTGGCCTCGGAGATCACACCAAGACTGTCGATACGGATCTCTGCGAGCACGATTAAGGCTTCCTTCCTCGCCATCCGGTAACCGGAAGCTCGAACTTGCGAACCATCCGATCAGCGAAGGGCGCAGAGTCCAACCGGACCCACTTGACGGGAGTGGCGCCGCGAACGATCTCGACGCGAGCGCCGGCAGGCAGTTCCAACGTTCGACGGCCGTCGCAGAAGACCAGGCCGTCATGGCTACCGGCGACGGTCTCCACCGCGATGATCGAATTCGGGCTGGTGACCAACGGCCGCGCGAACAGCGCATGCGCATTGCTGGGTACGACGAGCAGCGCTTCGAGTTCGGGCCACACGACGGGGCCGCCTGCGGAAAATGCATACGCGGTCGAGCCTGTGGGAGTGGACACGAGAACACCGTCGCAACCGAAGGCAGACACCGGTCGGCCGTCGACTTCGAGGACCACTTCGAGAACTCCCAGACGCGAACGATTCTCGATACTGGCCTCGTTGAGCGCCCACCCGCGGTCGATGATCTCGTCGTCCACCCGAATCACGACGTCGAGTGTCATACGCGACTCGACGCGATATTCCTTGCGAACTACTTGTGCGAGAGCCTCGTCAAGATGCTCGGCTTCGGTTTCTGCCAGAAATCCGATGCGTCCGAGGTTGATGCCCAGTACCGGAATGGACGCTTCTTGAGCGAGCTCGGCGGCGCGCAGGAACGTGCCGTCGCCACCGAGAACCAGTACCAACTCGCATCCGACGGCGGCATCAGGGCCGGGATGAACAACGGTGACGTCGAGACCCGGCGCGGAGAAACCCGCGGGTTCCGTCATTGCTTCGATGCGCGAGCTGTCTGCTTCGTCGACGAGGACGCGCAGTCCGATTCCCGCGCGCTCGAAGATCTTCCCGACCCGCTTGGCAGTTTCCGTGATGTCACGTCGACCCGGGTGTGCGACAAGAAGGATCTCGCGCGACTCGCCGTTCGTGACCGCGTTCACTGGGGCCCTTCCTCTACAGCCTTGCGAATCATGTCCTCCACCGTGGGGACATCGTCGGTAGCGGCATCCGTCTCTTCATCGCCGGATGAACCTGTCTTTCGAAGCCACAGGAAATACTCGACATTTCCCGACGGACCGGGCAATGGGCTGGCCACCACACCTAACGTCCGCAGACCTACCTTTGCAGCAGCCTCCGACACGTCGAGCACAGCGGAGATTCGCAATTCCGGATCTCGTACGACGCCACCGGCACCGACGCGGTCCTTGCCCACCTCGAACTGAGGCTTGACCATCGGGACCAGGTCCGCACCGTCAGCGGTACAGGCGACGAAGGCCCCGAGTACGAGTTTGAGAGAAATGAACGACAGGTCCGCGACAACCAGATCGACTGTTCCACCGATCGTCTCGGCATCGATAGCGCGAACATTGGTTCGGTCGATGACATGCACGCGGTCGTCGGACTGGAGGCGCCACACCAATTGGCCGTAACCGACGTCGACGGCGACAACTTCCTTCGCACCACGCGTCAGAAGAACATCGGTGAACCCACCGGTGGAAGCGCCGGCGTCAAGACATCGGCGTCCTTCGACCGTCAATCCTTCGGACCCGAAAGCGTCGAGGGCACCGATCAGCTTGTGTGCCCCTCGCGAGGCCCACGAGACTTCCTGCTCGACCTCGACTACCCGAAGTGGAGTTCCTGCCTCGATCGCCGTCGCAGGCTTGGTCGCGACTGCGCCCGAGATGAGAACTCGGCCTGCGGAAATCAGTTCTTGCGCATGATCTCGCGACCGTGCGAGTCCGCGACGGACCAGTTCGGCATCCACCCGTGCTCTACGTGCCACGTCAAGCCCTGTCCACAGAGGCGAGCGCCTGGACGAGCACCTCGTGTGCCTGTTCCAAAATATGTGCCTTCTGCGGAATCACACCTGCTCCGTGCTGATCGTTCGGATCGTGTTCGATGCCGCCGAGGCGCGCCAGTAAACCGTCGACGTCAGAACGTATACGTTCCGGATCGACGGTCTGGCGTGGCCCGGGCAACGGCGATCCGTTACTCGAGTTTCCGGGGTGCGGTGTCGGCGTGCTCATCGCGCACAACGCTAGTGCATGACTCTCGGTTACGCATACACCCGCACCCCCGCGAGTCGAACACATTTGCGAGAAATCAGACGAGCCAGGAAGCAAACAGATCCGCCACGCCGGCGTCCGACGCTTCCAGTGTCTGGAAGGACGGATTGGCCCATGCGACAGGCGCAACCGCGCGTAGAAGGGACATCTCGTCACCGACAACCGGGCCGTCCACAACCAGCGCCGATCCGTTCACGGAGACAGACCACTTGGAGTCCGCACCGACCAGCGATTCGACGGCCGGCTGATTGAGCGAATCCAGAGTTGCTGCAATGTAGGTGGGACGCTGCTCAATCGGAGCCCGCAGTACGTCGCCCGGCGTGCTCACACCGGTGAGAACCAACAACGAGTCGACCGAAACAGCATGTGCGCCTTCGATATCGGTGTCCAGACGATCGCCGACCACCAGAGGACGCGAACACCCGCTGCGAGCGAGCGCATCTTCCATCAGCGGTGCAGCCGGCTTACCTGCCACCAAGGGTTCCTGCTTGGTCGCAGCGCGTAGAGCTGCCACCATCGAGCCGTTTCCGAGAACCAAACCCCGTTCCGACGGCAGAGTGGTGTCCAGGTTCGCAGCCACCCACAGCGCACCCGCCCTGATCGCCAAGCACGCCTCGGCGAGGATCGTCCAGTCGGTCTCCGTCGAATGTCCTTGAACGACAGCAACCGGAGAATCCGCGAACTCACGAACCGGAAGCAATCCGACGCGGGTCACCTCGTCGGCCAATGCGTCGGTACCGACGACCAGAACAGCGGCACCGGGTTCGAGACGCTCCGCCAACAGGCGCACTGCCGTCTGAGAACTGGTGACGACACGATCATCTTCGGAATCGAAACCGAGTTCGGTCAGATGCGCCGACACTGCCGACGGCGAGCGACTCGCATTGTTGGTCACGTAGTACAGAGCCTGCGTACCCTGACCCAACGCAGCCTGGGTGCCGGGAATCGCATGAGCTCCGGCGTACAGCGTGCCGTCGAGATCGAGCAAAAGTACGTCGTACTGAGTACGAAGCACGGTCACTGATCTTCTCCGGTCAACTCGGCCACCCGTTCTTCAGCATCCGTGTCACCCTCGAGGTCTGCAGCTGCAGCATTGAGGAACCACTTCAATCCGTCTTCGACACGACCTGCTGCAACGAGGGCATCAGCGTACGCATAGAAAAGCCGAGCCGCCGCTTCACCGGTACGCGCTGCGTCAAGATCCTTGGTCTGCAGTGTGACAACTGCCTGATCGAACTGACCGAGATCCATGCGGGCGCCGGCGACCACGATCCTCAACTCCGAAGCCTCGTCGCCCGAAAGCAGGGCAGCCTCGTCGCTGCGGCCGAGTTCGATCGCGCGCTCGGGTCGACCCAAACCGCGTTCACAGTCGGCCATGACAGCGATCAGACCCGGTCCACCAGCCATTCGACGGGCAGCACGAAGCTCGGAGAGAGCTTCAGCCCATTCACCGGCGTGGTACGCGGTGATTCCAGCAGCTTCACGAACGACGGCAATACGGCCGGCGCGCTGACGAGCAGCGCGAGCGTGGAGCAGTGCGAGTTCCGGGTCTTCATCGACGAGCTTTCCTGCCATGACAAGGTGACGCGCAACGGTGTTGGCGTTGTCCTTGTCGAGGCTGAGCAGATCCCGACGAACGGCCGGGTCCAACTCGGTGGGCTCTACGTTATCGGGCAAATCCGGTTCGTCAGGTCGTGCTTGCTGACGGTTGCGGTCGCCGTCGCGCCCACGAGGGGTGAACCCACCCTCGCCGCCGCGACGTTGTCCGCCGTTGAATCCGCCGCCGCGGTTACTGTTTCCAGCACCACCACGGTTGTTGTCTCCGGCACCACCGCGGCGGTCTCCGCCTGCAGCGCCGCGTGATCCACGCCCGTCGTTGTCACGACGGGGGCCACCTGATCGAGGCGCTCCTCCCCCACGGAAGGACCGACGCTCGTCGCCATTCTCCGACACAGTCATTCCTCTCATACAACGCACGAAAGGGGACCCAATATGTTGGGTCCCCTTTCGGTTAACGGGTGTTCGGCGGTGTCCTACTCTCCCACACCCTGTCGAGTGCAGTACCATCGGCGCTGAAGGGCTTAGCTTCCGGGTTCGGAATGGGACCGGGCGT
>NZ_JBEUOQ010000022.1:0-69211 GCF_040489275.1 Rhodococcus baikonurensis
ATCTCATCGGATTCGAAGATTCGCTCCAACGTCGCGATCACGTTCCGCACCTTCGTGGTCGTCGCCTCCACACCGGAGGCGGCAGCCAACAACAAATCGATGCACTTCGGTAGCGCTTCGTCCGGCATCCCCTTCGGAGGTGACTCGCAGAACGCCACGATCAACACGGCGTGCTCGAACGAACAATCCCCGCAATCGAACCGAGCTGCCACTGCCGGAAACGGCCGCAGCGCAGCACCGAGGGCGGCGATCTTCTTCCCGTCCCGGACCTGGAGCATCGTGTTCGCCGCCAACCAGGCACCCACTCCGCGGCTGGCGATCACCTGATCATCCGGACGCAACGACAACTCGTCGACCACCGCCACCCGCACAGCCTCGAGGCGGAGAATCTCCGCGCTCGCGGACACGGCAGCCTCACGTAGCTCCGCAGCAGACAACTGCCACAGGCGTCCGCGTAACCCCACCGCAGAACCCGACACCACATCCGACAACAGAACACTCATTGAATCCCCCGATCCCCTACACAAAGAGTACTCGAACATGCGTTCGAGTCAAGGGGAATTATCTGAGGGCGCGAATCAGTGGGGTGGGGTCCGCGACTACGAACAGATGACCGCCCCCGCTGACTTCTTCGAAGCGTGAGTGGGAGATCAAAGAGTGTGCCCAGCGGGCTACTTCGATGGGTACGTTTCCGTCTTCGGTTCCGTGTAGGAAAACCGTTGGTACCGAGATAGATTGAAATAATCCTGGCATCTCGTGGCGATACCGAGCCAAGTCGACAATCGCAGCTGACCCGCCCTGCGCGATCCCTTCGGATGAATCCAATTGGAGAGCGGGACGATGCGACTCGTCGGTCATGACAGCTTGATCGGCGGCCGGCCAGATCGAGACGGAGTCGCTGCGTAGCTTGGAGAACACTCCGGTTCCCGCGAGCATTGCGCCGGCCATGCGGGGAGCCCAGTTGGCGGCAAAATACAGCGCGGATACCAGTTTTATTCTGCGTCGCACGGTATCTCGCGGCGCCCCGGGGATCATGGCGCACGCCAGCACCAGTTTCGAGACTCGTTCGGGAACGGCTGCAGCGACTGCGAGCGCGTAACCGCCGCCTCCGGAGAAACCCATCAGTGTGGCCGAGTCCACCTCGAGGTGATCGATCAGGGTGACGTAGTCGTCGTCCCAGGAATGAAATCCCTTGTCCGTGTAAGGATCCGTGCGTCCGAAGCCGGGTCGATCAGGGACTATCAGCCGTATGCCTGCCGTCGCAGCCGCGTTGTGGAGTGAGAGCCCCTCGTATCGGCTGCCAGGTGATCCGTGGGCCACGACTACCGGGTGGCCAGTCGGATCGCCGTACTCACAGAATGCGATACGACGGCCCGAGGCGTCGCGAATTTCGGTTGTGGTCACGCTGCTCGTCATGGTGTGTTTCCTTGCTGCGCGATCGACGCCACACCGTCCAGGATGAGGGCGACTCCGAACTCGAACCTTCGGGTGGGATCGTGATGAAGCGCGAACACCGATGCCTCGCGTCGATCGGCCGGTGCACTGTCGAAAGCGCCGCGTCCCAATTGAATTGCGACGTGTCCGGTGACGAAATCGTGTAGCGCGCCGTACGCGTACGTGGCCTGTTCGTCCTCGAGGCCGGCCAAGGAAAGGGCGTTCACTACTCGGTGGGCAGTATCGTCGGCCCCGGGTGCTTCCAGTGATGCCTGCCGATGGGCTTCCAGGACCAGGGGATGGCGCATCAGGAGATCGTGGAGGCCGTAGGCGAACGTGCGGGCAACCCCGCGCCAGTCGGTCGGCCAGTCGATCGACGAGACGGCTTCGCCTACGAGAGTCGAGATCAGATCTCGCCTCAAGGCGTCGATGCCACCAGTTGTGCGGTGGACGGACATCGGCGATATGCCGAGTCGTTCGGCGAGCACTCGAAATGACACCGCATCCAGGCCGTCCGTATCGGCGATCTCTGCCGCGGCATCGAGAATCTGTCTGTGACTCAATGCTTTTGGTCGACCGGCCCTTGCAGAGCTGGCGGATTCGGATACCATGCTGACAACAATAGCGATACGCGTATCGAAATTACAAGTGTCTATTGACCTACAAGGAGCGCTGCCCGATGACTGATCTCCATCAACTGTCCGCCGTCGAACTTGCCGGTGTGATCGCCGCCAAGCAGGTCTCGATTCCCGAAGTCACCAGGTACTTCGTCGACCGTGCGACCACTTCCGACGACGTCGGTGCTTTCACGACGATCGCCGGGGAGCACGCAGTCGCCCTCGCCGAACAAGCACAGCGCAGGTTGGACGAGCGGGACGCCGGGCCCCTTCCGCGCCTGTTCGGCGTTCCGACGGCAATCAAAGACCTTGACGCTACTCGCGGCATTCGTACGACCTTCGGATCGGCGCTCTTTCGCGACTTCGTGCCGGACGCTGACGACGAGATCGTCGAGGCGATCCGAGAAGGTGGACTGATCGACATCGGTAAGACGACGGTGCCCGAGTTCGGGGCAGCCTGTTACACCGAGCCTGAAGTTGCTCCGCCTGCTCGCAGTCCGTTCGATCGCACACGGAGTGCTGCCGGCAGCAGTGGTGGCGCCGCAGCCGCCGTCGGAGCTGGTCTGGTTCCGTTTGCGCAGGGAAGCGACACGGCGGGGTCGTTGCGTTCTCCGGCGAGTACGTGCGGAGTGGTTGGCCTCAAGCCGAGCCGCGGTTTGATCACGATGGGCGTGGCGGGGCATGACAACTTCGGATTTGCGAGCAAAGGGCCGATCGCCCGGACGGTTCGCGATACCGCTGCGCTGCTGGACGTTCTGGCGACGCGACCTGGCGCCGGAACTATCCACCCGGCGCGGCCGAAGTCGTTCGAAGAGTTCGTCGTACAGGCTGGGGGAGTGCGCGCTCGGCCCTTGACCGTCGCTCTAGCGCATGGATCGGTCTCCGGCGGAGTCGTGGATCTGCAGCTCTCGGACGCTGTATCGAAGGTCGGCAGTGTTTTGGAGAGCCTGGGGCACAACGTGTTCGAGCGACCTCAAGCCCGCGATGATGTTTTCGTCGATGCGTTCGTCAAGATGTTCTCGTCCTTGGCCGGCACCAAGCCGATCCCGGAGGAGTACGAGCACCTTCTCCGTCCGATAGTGCAGCACTTGCGAGTTCAAGCAAGCGGGGTGCCGTCGGGCGATCTGGCCGCGGCAATCGGAATTGTTCAAGCCTGGGCGCGGCGATGGAGCCTCGACTACGCCGACGCCGACCTTGTAGTCACCCCGACGGTGACGAAGCCTCCGCTCGCGATCGGGGAGTTGCGCAACGACGAAGATCCCGCGACCGAATTGATCGACATGGTTGCATTCACCGGAAACACCGTCGTCGCCAATGCAACCGGTTTCCCGTCGATCAGTCTGCCACTCGGTTGGACGGAAGACGGCGTTCCGCTCGGTGTGATGATTTCGGCGAAGTGGGGTTGCGACGCGGAATTGCTCTCTGCTGCTGCAATGCTCGAGGCCGAGATGCCGTGGAAGGATCGGTACCGATTCGACCGCGCAACCGTGCTCTAGTTCGGGAGCGGTATCCGGTCGCTCGCCGATGCGAACCCCAACCACGTGTGGCGGTTGCCCCACCAACACCACCCGACCTTCGGGGCGTTGCGGTTGTCTTTGCCGTCGCGACCGGTTCCGTTGCTGATCCACACGGCGGGAGTCCTGGTGTCGAAAGATCCATCGGGCTTGCGCAACCGGGAACCGATCGTCATGAAGCACTTTCCGCGTTCGAGGACGTCGGGGCGCTGCAGCAGCCAGTGGATGCCTTCGGTGAGTGTCAGCGGCGTCCGGTCCGCCTCGACGATTGCAGGCAGTGCTTCGTCCGGGCTCCAATTGGCCAGGTGATCCCCGCGGTCGACTTCACCGAGCAGATACATCGCGGTGTCAGGCAACGCGGCAGGCTCGGTAGGAGCGAACAGATCGACGTCGGCCATGTCGACGACGATGAAGCCCCGCTTGTTCTTGTGTTCGAGCAGTGAAGCCAAAACAGAAGCTGGAGCGAGTCTTTCGTGCACGGTAAGCAGTCCCACATCGCCCTGTCCGGCTGCGGCGGCTGCCCTGACGTCGCCCGCAGAAAGTCCGGCCATCTCGTGTACCCCGAGTTCGATCAATCGCTCGGCCTGCTGATCGATGGGCGGGAGGTCGAAGTGCATACCTGCGATCCTACCGATCGTGAGCAGGCCGATCGGTAGGATCTGCGGTGAGGGAAGTCGGCCACGAGACGCCCAACGCGCGCATGATGAACGGGACGGTGGTTGCCACGACGCTGTCCACTCGATCACCGGCCATGAGCATCGGCCGTCGGCTCTCCACGCAGGCGAGGATGAGTTGCGCCGTAGCGCCGGCGTCCGAATCGACAAAAGTGCCAGCGTCGATACCTTCCTGGACGAGTTGTTCGACCAGATCAGACAGGGGGACAATATGTTCGAGGAAGTTTTCGCGATCCTGCGCTGACAACAATTCGGCCAAAGCGATTCCCGTGAATCGCTGCAGTGAGAACTCGACGAGTGTCAGTTTGACGAGGATCTCGATTCGGTCGACAGGATTCTCGCGATCCGCGAGTTCACGTTCGGCCAGGAGCAGGAATCTATCCATCTCGCGGGTGGACCACGCAAGCAGCAATGCAGATTTGTCGGGGAAGTAGTTGTACACCGCTGTCCGCGAGACGCCGGCTGCCTGAGCCACGGTCTGCAGCTTCACGTTCTGCCAGCCCTGCTCGTGAAGTTCGTGAATGAACGCGTCCAACATGGCTTCTCGGGTAGCAATCTTGTGCTCCGCAGTTGTCGCGCCACCGGTCAGCTTCGGCATGGTCGTTCCTCCTGTGTCTGATTCACGGTCACGGGGAGGTCGAACAGATCCGCTACAAGGCGTGGATCACCCTGCCACATCGAGACGGGTACGAGCATCATCTGCTGCGCGATCGAGCGCACGGATCGACAGACCTCTTGCTCTTCGGCGGCGGTGAGCGTCGTGCGTTTGCGCAATCGCTCCATCTCCGCGGCAGTCAGATCAGTGATCCATTCTTCGGCCGCAAGCGAGAGGGGTGTATCCGGTGTCACGGCCGATCCAACTCGGCACTGGAGAACCGCGAAGTCATCACGGACAGCATGATGACGGCGACCACCGCGACGGCGTGTGCCGCCGCCAGCCAGAGCGACTCGGGTGCATGTTTGTGGAGAGTCGGCGCCATCAGCATGGCCATGAGGAGGGCGAGACCCGACAACATCGCGGGGCCGTCGGGTCGGCCGACAAGCAGGCTGACCAGAAGAACGAGCGCCACGACACTGCACACCACGTCCACCGTCGGGTAGGTGGCCGGCGCGACTCCGCGGACGGTGTCGGTGAAGTTCAGCCCGGTCGACACCAATTGTGCGAAGCCAGTCGCGCCGGCCAGCCAGGCCATCCATCGCAGCCCGTGAAGACCGGCTTTCCGCGCCAGGGTCAGAGGCTCCTCCGAGGATCCCCATGCTGCGGACGTCGGTGTTGTCACGGGCCTTCTCCTTTTTATGACGAGGTGTCGTCATAAAGTATCAGCGCATGAAAAGTGGGTTTCCTTCCGGTAGGTGACTGGCCTGCGTCGAAGGGATAGCGTCGAAGTACCGGCCGAAATGACAATCGCGGGGAGGTGGTTCGATGACGACCCCTGCCCACACGGATCGGCCCTCGTCGAAACAGAGTTGGTTGGCACGTGCGGCATTTGCGGCGCTGGTTCTTGCAGTCGTGGTGCTCCTGATTTTCGCCGGACTGAAAACCTTGACCATGCTGATCCTGGGGATCGGTGGGGTGGTCGTGTGCGTCGTAGCGGTGTACTGGTTTCTGACCACCCGCGGATTCCTCCGCTGGATCTCGTTGGCCGTGGCGGTTCTGACACCGATCGTGGTGCTCGCCTTCCTGGTCCGAGAACGACTCCTGTGGGTGGTGCTGCTCTCGATCGGGTTGTTCGTCATAGCCGGTATCTGCGCTCGCACCGCTTTGGAGGGGGAGGAGAAGGAACTGCCGGTAGTCGAGCGACCGGCGACGCCGCCCGTCAAACCGTTCTTCGTGATGAACCCGAACTCCGGCGGTGGCAAGGTCGGGAAGTTCGACTTGAAACGCAAGGCCGAGGAACGGGGAGCCACGGTCGCACTGCTCGAGGGGCCGGAGAAGATCGACGTGACGGCCCTGGCGAGGCAAGCGGTCGCGGACGGCGCCGACCTACTCGGTGTTGCCGGTGGCGACGGAACTCAGGGGTTGGTTGCCGCTGTTGCGGCCGAACACGACCTGCCCTTCCTGGTCGTCAGCGCCGGGACGCGCAATCATTTCGCCGCGGATCTGGGTCTCGACCTCGACGATCCGTCACGGTGCCTCGACGCTCTTGTCGACGGCGTCGAGGTCACCGTGGATCTGGGAAATGTCGGCGGTCGAACCTTCGTCAACAACGCATCGTTCGGGGCATACGCCGAAGTTGTCCAGAGTCCGGAGTACCGCGACGCCAAGACCAGCACCTTCCTGCAGAAACTCCCGGATCTGCTCGCCGGACGTGCGGGAGCGGTGCTGACCGCGCGCTCCGCGAGCCTGTCTGCTGTGGGCCCACAGGCTGTGCTGGTCAGCAACGGACCGTACGAGATGAACGACCTGGCGGGGCTCGGCCATCGGCCGCGATTGGACCGGGGCACTCTCGGCATCGTCGCGATCTCCGTCGGCAGCGCCCGCCAGGCCGTCGGGTTGCTCCATCGGGCACATCAACACGGTCTGGCTCAGGGCACCGGATTCGAGGTGATCGTCGACGCCGACACCGACGAGATTCCGGTCGGCGTCGACGGCGAAGCTCTGGTGATGCGCACTCCGGTGCGGTGCACGGTCAGCCCGCAGGCACTCCGCGTCCGCGTCCCGAAAGATCGTCCCGGGGTACGCCGCCCCAGGCATGCCTGGGATCTGGTCCGATTGCGAGAGTTGGCGAAGTTCACGAAATCCGGCGCATGACCTGGCCGACGGCCAGAACTCCCTGTGGGTCATGCGTGTTCGCCAATGCGCTGAGCCAATGAGCGGTGTCCTCGTCGTAGGTGCGGGCAATCTTCTCCGGGTCGATCTTCAGGGTCGTCGGTGCGTTTTCGGCCCGTCCTGATGTGTCGTAGGAGTGCACTCGGAACACACTGCGCTCCGACGCAGGGCCGTCCCGGGCGTAATGCTTGGGACCCGCAGGGTCGACAGTCGCCAGGAAACCGGCAAACATGCCCGTTTTGTCCCGAATGCTGGCAGCATTATTTGCCTGTATGGATTCGAGGAGAAATCGAATGACGATCACACCCAGCGAAGCGCCGGTAGTCGAGACAACGTACGGGCCGGTTCGAGGATCGACGGAAGGCTCGGTGTCGAGTTGGAAGGGGATTCGTTACGCGGCACCTCCTGTCGGTCCGCTGCGATTTCGCGCGCCAGTTCCGCCACAGCCGTGGACCGAGGTTCAGGACGCAACAGAGTTCGGGCCGTGTGAGCCGCAAAGTCGGCTCGCGATGATTCCGCTCGGTGAGAACGTTCCGATGGACGAGGACTGCCTGTTCCTCAACGTGTGGGCGCCGCGCCCGGTCGGTGCGGATGCGCCGGGTAAACCGGTGATGGTCTGGATTCACGGCGGAGCGTACTTCCGCGGAGCATCCAGCCAACCACTTTTCGACGCAACCACATTGGCCGAGAACGGTGACGTTGTCGTCGTCTCGATCAACTACCGTATCGGTGTTTTCGGCTTCGTCGACTTCTCGTCCTTCAATTCGAGTGAACATACCTTCGAGCCCAATGTCGCTCTCCGCGACATGATTGCAGCGCTGCAATGGGTTCAAGGCAACATCGCAGCCTTCGGTGGTGACCCGAATCGAGTGACGCTGTTCGGTGAGTCGGCAGGCGGCGGCGCCGTGACGACGCTGATGACCGTCCCGTCCGCCCGCGGATTGTTTCATCGCGCCATCGCCGAAAGTTCGCCCGCCACTTCGGTGTACGGGAGTGAACGCGGCGAGATCGTCGCGAAGCTGTTTCTCGAGATCTTCAGCGGCGGCGAGGCCGATCTGGGGCTGTTGCGAACCACTGCCGCCGAGGACCTTCTCGGGCCTTCGGACGAACTGTTCGCACGGGTTCCGCAGGAGACACCGGGAACTCTGGCGTTCGCACCGATCGTCGACGGTGATCTGCTCCCCGACTACCCGGTGCGAGCGTTCCGTCACGGCAACGCACACCCGATTCCGCTGATCATCGGAACCAACAAGGACGAGTCTTCGCTCTTCCGGATGATGAAGTCGCCGTTGATGCCGATCGATCCCGTCGTGATCACGTCGATGTTCGCAGAGATCGCCGACGAGCATCCAGGGTTCGAGTTGCCCGATCATTCTCAGATCGAAGGTGCGTATTCGGGACTGTCCAAGCTCGGTGCCGGTCTCGGGTTGACCCGTGACTTCGGATTCCGTCTGCCGACCTTGTGGATTGCCGAGGCGCACAGCAAGATTGCGCCGACGTGGTTGTACCGGTTCGACTACGCGCCGCCGATGCTCAAGGCGCTGAAGATCGGTGCGACGCACGGTACCGAACTCGCCTACGTCTTCGGCAACATCAACCACGGAGCACGGGACATCACCTACAAGTTGGGAGGACTGAGCGCGGCGCGTCATGTATCGGAGCGTATGCAGACGAGGTGGCTGGATTTCGCCAGAGCTGCAGGTGATTACGGGATCGGGGCCGATAGCGAACTGGGTACGGCTCCGGGGTGGCCCACTTATGACACCGATACACGCTCGACACTGTTGATCGACAAGCACGACGCCGTCGTCGCTGATCTCGACCGCGAGATCCGGGAGGCGTGGGGTGACACGGTGATCGCATTCACCTGATGGTTCCGGTTTACTGCAGTTTGGCGAGATAGTGCGAGACGGGTCCCGCAGTGAGCATTCCACTTCCGGCGCCGGCTATTTCGGCGGCGGCAGGTAGGAGTGCCGCTCGCGCACGCTCCTCGACTCGAGGGTTGCCGACTGCAGTGGCCGCTGCGGCAGTCAGGCACCACAGTGCCTCGGAGAGCAGGTCTTCGGGTGGGTCCGGCATTGCCTCGACTGCCCGGGCGGCCTCGCTCACCTGCCCGTGTGCGAGAAGGAGGTGCGGCCGGACCCAGGGTTCGTACGGGCCCCACTGCGTAGTCGGGTCGAAAACCGCCGGCAGTCCCCTCCACACGCGGAGGGCGAGAATTGCGAGGGGGAGTATGCCGTCCTCGAGGCCGGGCATACCGGAATCGGAAAGGTTCACCGCCGCAGCTTCGTACAGCTTCTCGCAGTGCGCGACCTCCGCGCCGGTAGCGGCAGTACGCATAGCGCGAAACCAGGTGGTGAACACCGCTGCCAACGGTCGCTCGTGACGTCCGGCCAATCGATCAACTGTCTCGGCGTGTAGCTCTGCTGCATCGAAATGCCCCAGTGCACTGAGGGCTTGCATGCGGATCAGATGGCCGAGGATCTCGAAGGTGGACAAGCCGTGTCGAACGGAGAGGTCTACCAGTTCACGACCGATACAGTCGCGCTCGGAGGCCAGACCGGTAGTCCAGAACGTCTGCATGAACAACCCGTTCAGAGCGAAGGCCAGGAGCCCTGGATCATCGAGAGCGCGACCGATCTGCACTGCAGCACGGGCACATTCGAGTCCGCGATGACCGGATAGTCCGCGCGATTCGAGTGCGATTGTTGCCAACAGTCTGGCCCGAGCGAGTTCGTTGCCGACCGGAAGTCGATCGAGGGTGCGCTGAGCGGCCTCGACGATCTGCGCAGCCTGCCGAGGATCGTCGGATCGTGTCCAGATTCCGGGCACGTCGTAGTTGCCGATGATCCGTGCGGTGAGTTCGACATCGTCCACTTGTTCAGCGGCGCCGATGATGGTCAGTCGCTGGTTTCGGGCAGTCTCCAGTCCGCTTCCACCCGCAACTGCCAGACTTCGGAGGAGACCGACTGTGGACTCCAATCTCGATTTCGATCCTGCCGCTACGGTCCGGTCGTACGCTGCCGAAACCTGAGCGAAGATCTGTTCTGCTGCTACAGGATTCAGGTGAGTCTCGCGGCGGAGAATGTCGGACTCGAGGTCGGTCAGTCGTGGTCCGGGGTCGATACCCAACTCTTCGGCGAGTAACTTTCGTGCGCGACGGATGACTGCCAGAGCATCGCCTTGACGGTCGGTGCGGTACAGCGCGAGTGCGAGTAGCCGCCAACCGTCCTCGCGCCAAGGGTGTTCCGTCACGTGGGCATCCAGTTCGGGAATTGCTTCGGCGGTTCGCCCGAGATCGAGTAGCGCGGATGCCAAGCCTTCGACGCCAGTCAGACGCAGTTCCTCCAAGCGTGACCGCTCGGATCGAGCCCAAGGTTCTTCGGTGAACTCCGCGTACGCCGGTCCTCGCCACAACTGGAGCGCGGTTCGTAGCAGTTCGAGTGATTGCGCGGGCGTCGAGTGGGTGGCTTCACGAACCAGTCTTTCGAATTCCCAGGCGTCGACGGCGTCGGGTGCAGCATGAAAGGCGTAGCCAGGCCCGTCGGTGACAATGACTTTCGGCTTCGTTCGCGGCGCACGATCCGGCTCGAGTGAGCGCCTCAGTGCGGAAACGAACGTACGTATTGCGCTGGTCGCCCCGGCCGGAGGATCGACCCAGAGGTCGTCGACAATCACGTCCACCGGAACGACACGTCCCCGGGCGATGATCAGACGAGCGAGGACCGCTCTGTGTCGTGGGCCCTTCAGATCGATCAACCCTGACGAATCGTTCCACGCGACCACGGGTCCGAGAACTCCGATAGCTGTGTGGTCTCGCATTTCCCCACGCTATCGCGCTCATCGAATGCTCATCGACTGCGGCGAAGCTGATTGCCATCACCCCGACTTGCCATCACCCCGACGAACGAGAGCAACCGATGACGATCACCATCCCAGACTTCGACTACCAGCAGATTTCCGCCACGGACGGCGTGCGACTCAATGTCGCGGTCGGTGGAAGCGGAACCCCACTTGTCCTTCTACACGGCTTCCCTCAGACTCACCTCATGTGGCGTCACGTAGCCACTGCCTTGGCGTCGGATCACACCGTCATCTGCCCGGATCTCCGCGGATACGGGGCCAGCGACAAACCGGTCGAGGAAAACCCGGACACCTACTCCAAGAGAACAATGGCTGCCGACATCGTCGAGGTGGCGAGGAAATTGGGACACGAGAAGTTCGCCCTCGTCGGCCACGATCGTGGCGCACTGGTTGCCGTCAGAGCGGGGCTGGATCATCCGAACGTGATCACGCAGCTCGGTTCGCTGGACGTGCTCCCCACCTTGGATATGTGGGACATCCTGCACGGATCGAACGCTGCTGTGGCATTTCATCTCTATCTCATGGCTCAGCCACCCGGTCTCCCCGAGCAGATGATCAGCGCCAGCGCCGACGCATTCTTCGAGTACTTTCTCGACGTGTGGACGCAGAACCGCGAAGCGATTCCGGCAGACGTGCGGGCCGAATACCTGCGCGCCTCACGGGAGGCGGTGCCGTCGATCGTTGCCGATTACCGGGCGTCGGCAGGCATCGACGTCGAACACGATCAGGCCGATCGCGATGCGGGCAACCAACTGCACATGCCGGTCACGGTCATTCAGCAGGACTGGGGTTCGATGCTCGGCTACGACGCCGAGGCCCTGTGGAAAGCGTGGGCGCCCGATCTCGAACACCGCACGCTGTCCGCTGGTCACTTCATGGCAGAAGAGGCGCCTGCCGAAGTGGTCGAAACGATCCGCACCCTACTGAAAAGGTAGTTCTAGCGCTTGACCCCGGCAGCCAAGTCGTCGACCAGGACCTTGGCGGTCAAGGCGTATCCCGCGGCCTTGTAGTAGTCGAACGGAATGACGCGACCGGCCTGCGCGGCGGGCAGGCGCTGCCACGTCGGCGAGGTGTACACACTGCCGGAGGCGCTGCGATCCAAGGCGAAGATGACGTCGGCTTCTTCGAGGCGGTTGAACTGCTCCGACCCGAGCATCACGCGAAGGTCGGGGCCTTCACGGAGCACCTCGAACCCGAGGTCCTCGGCGACGGCGGTGCGGAAATCGTTCTGGAACCACGCGATCTGATCCTCTGCGGCGGCAACGAAGGCAACCTTCTTGCCGGCCATCAGCGGTTCGACGGTCGGGCGGATCTGCGCCACATGGGCGTCGTACTCGGCGAGGACTTCCTCGGCGCGATCGCTGCGCCCGATGCCGGTGAGGAAGTCCGACATGACCTTCCGCCACTCCGGGGTGAAGTCCTTGCCGACGGGGAGGACCGGTGCAATCTGCTGCATCCGGTCGTTGCCGTACGACCCGGTGTCCCACCAGCCGGCGCTGAGGACGAGAAGGTCTGCGCCGAGGGTCGAGATGTATTCGAAGTTGGGATCCGAAGCACCTTCGGCGAAGATCTCGACACCCGTGGCATCCGGGACCTCACGGCGCAGGTGTTCGGCGGCGCCGGTGGGGTAGGCGGTCACCGGGTATCCGGCGAGGATCGACAATTCGAGGCCATCGCGTGGATCGAGGGCAACGACATTCCGGGGGTCCGTGGGAATGATCAGCTTCTCGTCGCCGCGCGTGAACTCGAAGGTCTCCGCGTTGTCGGGCGTCGAGCTTTCCGTGCTGCCGCAGGCCGCGAGAAACGCGGTCGCAGCGACGCCCGCGCCGACGCCGAAGAAACCGCGTCGCGTCAGGTTGTCCACGATCGCCCAGTAGTCGCGATCGGTCGTGGAGGGAGAAAGGAGTCGAGTCATGCTTGTTAGGTTAGCCTTAGAGGCTGTCTCCGGGAATGCTGAAACAGCTCCCGCGAGCGCCAAGAAATACGGCGAACACGCCAGCGCAGGGAGTGTTGTCCGCGTCACCGGCCGGTCTGATCCGCAACCCACTTTCGACCTCTGACGTGCATGACGTCACAACCGACCGCCTCCTCGATCGCGATTTGGCCCTGATCGCGCCGACTATGCTGAGTTGACCAGCAGTACGATTTCGGAGGTTGCAATGCAGATCACCAGCGTCGGCCACGCAGGATTTCACATCCAGACCGAGGCCGGATCCATCCTGTGTGATCCATGGGTGACCCCGACGTATTTCGCGTCCTGGGTGCCGTTCCCCGACAACACCGAATTGGACTGGGACGCGCTCGGCAACTGCGATTACCTCTACGTCTCGCACCTGCACAAGGACCACTTCGATCCGAAGAATCTGATCGCGCACGTCAACAAGGACGCCACCGTCCTGCTCCCCGATTACCCGGTGCCGGACCTCAAGCGTGAACTCGAGAAGCTCGGCTTCCACAAGTTCTTCGAGACCGAGGATTCCGTCAAGCACACGGTCAGTGGCCCCAAGGGCGACCTCGACATCATGATCATCGCTCTACGCGCTCCCGCGGACGGTCCGATCGGTGACTCGGGCCTCGTCGTCTCGGACGGGGAAACCACCTGTTTCAACATGAACGACGCCAGGCCCGTCGACCTCGACCCGTTGACCGACGCCTTCGGGAAGGTCGACATCCATCTGCTGCAGTACTCGGGCGCGATCTGGTACCCGATGGTCTACGACATCCCGAAGGGCACCAAGCGCAACTTCGGCAAGCAGAAGCGTCAGCGCGGCATGGACCGCTGCCGCAACTACATCTCCCAGGTCGACGCTGCCTGGGTTGTCCCGTCGGCCGGCCCTCCGGTCTTCCTCGACGACGACCTGCGCTACCTCAACGACGATCACGGTGACGAGGGAAACATCTTCCCCGACCAGATCACGTTCCTCGAGCAGATGCGCATCAACGGCAACGATCGTGGTCTGCTGATGATCCCCGGCTCGGCCGTCGAACTTCGGGGAAGCGAGAAGGTCGCCCTGACGCATCCCATCCCGGACGCGGACGTCGACAATATCTTCTCGAACAAGGCCGAATACATCGAGAAGATGGCGCAGAAGATGGCGCCGGTCATCGCCGCGCAGAAGGCCACGTGGGCTCCGGCCGAAGGCGAGCCGCTGCTCGACGGTCTCAAGGCCAAGTTCGAGCCGATCATGGCTCAGTCCGACCTCATCTGCGACGGAATCGGCTACCCCGTCGGACTCGTGATGGGGGAGGAGACCGTCGTCCTCGACTTCCCGAAGCGGATCGTTCGCGAGCCCATCGAAGGAGAAGGCAAGTACCGCTACGGCTTCCGCATCGCTCCCGAACTGGTTCGCACTGTTCTGCGTGACGACGAGCCCGACTGGGTCAACACCATCTTCTTGTCGACGCGGTTCACGGCGTGGCGCATCGGTGGCTACAACGAGTTCCTCTACACGTTCTTCAAGTGCCTCACCGACGAACGCATCGCCTACGCCGACGGCTGGTTCGCCGAGGCCCACGACGACAGCGCGTCGATCGAGTTGGGCGGGTACGAGATTCAGCGTCGTTGCCCCCACCTCAAGGCCGACCTGTCGAAGTTCGGTGTCGTCGACGGCACCAACCTCACCTGCGATCTGCACGGCTGGCAGTGGGATCTCGAGACCGGCCGCTGCAAGACGTCCAAGGGTCACGAGCTGCGCACCAGCAAGCTGAGCTGAACCGAGCTCGTCGGGTGACGGGATACAGCAGGTCGCTGATCGGCCTGGCGACAGCGCTCGCCGGGCTGGCCGGTTACGTCGACGCGCTCGGATTCATCACGCTCGGAGGGCCTTTCGTCTCGTTCATGAGCGGCAACATGACGCAGGCGAGCGTCGCGTTTGCCGACGGGGTGTGGTCGACCGCGCGGGTGGCCGGCGGGATCATCGTGCTCTTCCTCCTGGGAATCGCGCTGGGAACCGTCGTCACCCACTTCACGGAGCGCTATTCCGTCCGGGCTCGCAAGGTCACGGTGCTCGCGGTTGTGGCCGGGCTGCTTGCCATCGGTTCGGTGATGAGCAGCCTCGACGTCACCCCCGGCGCGATCTCGGCAATGGCTTTGGCAATGGGAGCCGTCAACTCGGTGTTCCAGCGCGACGGCGAGGTGACGATCGGCGTCACGTACATGACCGGTGCGCTGGTCAAGATGGGCCAGCGTCTGACCGGAGCCTTCCTGGGCGGCCCGAAGTGGGCGTGGCTGCAACACTTCGGGATGTGCGCGGGATTGATCGCCGGAGCGGTAATCGGTGCGTTGGTTCATCGATGGATCGGTCTTCACGCTCTGTGGCCTGCATCGGCATTCACGGTTGTTCTGATCGCCGTCGCCTGGCAGGTCTCGCCCCCGGCGCCGGCGCAGGTGTAGAAAGAGCGAGACACAAAATCCGGGGTGTGGGGGGAAGCAGTGGATGCTCTGATCATCGTGGTGCTCGGTCTGCTCGGTATCGTCGCGGCCTCGACGCTCGGAGCGCGGATCGGAGTCGCAGCACCGCTGATTCTGGTGATGGCCGGGATCGTTGTCAGCCTCTTACCTTTTGTCCCCGCGGTGGACATCGATCCGGAATGGATTCTGGCAGGCGTGCTTCCGCCGCTGCTCTACTCCGCCTCGGTCTCGATGCCGTCGATGGAGTTTCGGCGTGAGTTCGGTGCTATCGGTGGACTCTCCGTTCTGCTCGTGGTGGTGAGTGCGCTTGTTCTCGGTGCGTTTTTCTCTTGGGTGATACCAGGACTCGGCATCTGGTGGGGCATTGCACTCGGCGCGATCGTGAGCCCGACAGACGCCGTCGCTACGTCCATCGTCAAGAAACTCCCGGTCTCGCCGCGGGTGGTGTCGATCCTCGAAGGCGAAAGCCTGCTCAACGACGCCACCGCTCTGGTTCTGCTGCGTACTGCCATCGCCGGGGCGGCCGCGTCGGTGTCGCTGTGGAGTGTGTTGGGCAAGTTCGCTTTTGCCGTGGTCGTGGCAGCGGTCATCGGTGTGGTCGTCGGCAAGGTCAACCTGATGGTTCGCGCCCGTGTCACCGACTCGACGGTCAACACGGTCATCTCGTTCACGGTGCCGTTTCTGGCGGCGATCCCTGCCGAAGAGTTGGGTGCGTCAGGGTTGGTCGCTGCCGTCGTGGCCGGGCTCGTCACCGGCTACGACGCTCCCCGGAAGCTGTCGCCGAGTCATCGGTTGTCGGACTCCCAGAACTGGCGCACAGTCGAACTGGTCCTCGAAGGTGCGATCTTCCTGGTGATGGGCCTCGAACTCTCGTCGATAGTCGACGACGTCCGGGTCGACCACGAGGGCATATCCACGGCGGTGTTCGTGGCGGCGGGTGCACTGTTCCTCACGATCTTGGTGCGGGCTCTGTACGTGGCCCCGCTCCTGCGAGCACTCCAAGCACGGGCGAAGTTTCGAGAACGCATGAAGCCCAGACTCTCCGACATCGCGAATCGCCTCGACAATCCCGAGGACTACCCACCGGACGAACGACGCCGCAGTAGGCGTCGGGAGCCTTCGGCGAATCAGATGGAACGGTTCAAGATTCGGGTTCGGCGGACGGTTGCCGATATCGACTACTACCTTGCCGCGCCTCTGGGATGGCGTGAAGGCACGATCGTCATCTGGGCTGGTATGCGCGGAGCGGTCACTCTGGCTGCCGCGCAGACTCTTCCGGAAGACACCCCGAGCCGCTCACTCCTGATCTTGGTTGCGTTCCTGGTGGCTGCGGGCTCATTGATACTGCAGGGCGGGACGTTGAAGCGCGTCGTCGCAGCGGTCGGCCCGGCAGACCAGGACCTCACCAGTTCCGAACTCGACGAACATCGACGATTGCTCGCTCTCCTCGAGGATGCTTCTGCGGGTTTCGTTCCACCGGAAGGGCAGTCGAAGAAGAAGACCCAGCTCGACGTGATCGACGCGCAGCGTCAAGCGCTCCTCGACGTGCGGGACGACGGGCTCTTTGACGCCCGGATGCTCGGATCGGCACTTGCCGCGCTGGATGCCGATCAGATCAGTCTGGAACTCAAGGGCGGTCCGGACGGTTGATCACGTGCACAGTCTCTTTCGTGCGGACGTCATCATTGCCCGCGTGATCACGCCGTGCAGTACCTGAACGGGTGCGAAGTAGATTCGGCCTGCGCGGTTCTTCAGCTCCACTGCAGTGACGACGTGCAGGAGACCGGCGTCGTTGTCGGCCTGAACCGAGGCGACGAATCGTAGGTGTTTCTCGTCCGCTTCGATGAGGGCCTCGCCGTCGGCGATCTTGTCGACGGCAAAGGTGTCCGGGCGTCCCTGGGCGATGCCGAGCAGTCCGACTATCCGCTCCCTGAGCCAGAACATCGCGAGGACTGGCGCGGGGACATTCTTGACGTCGAAGACTGCCTGCGCCCACTCCTCGGAGGTATGGGTCGGAACAGACGGGATGGTGATCGTGGTGGCTTCTGCCCAGTCCGGTGCAGGCATGGCCTTGAAAGCGAGTGTCATTTCGTCCTCCGTACGGTGCCGTATGGAACCTGCCCATACGGTACCGTACGGAGGTGACGAATGCCCGTGCCCGACTCTCTCGCGACCAGTGGATCGCTGCAGCTTTCCAGGCTCTGACCAGCCATGGGCCTGATGCAGTAGCCGTGGAAAAGGTGGCGCGCACGCTCGGATCGACCAAGGGTTCCTTCTATTGGCACTTTGCGAGCCGCGACGAATTACTGCAGGCTGCGCTCGATCGATGGGAGGTCCTGGCAACCGAGCGCCTGATCTCGTCCGTCGAGTCGTCCGGTGAACCGGCGGAGGTCAGATTGCGTCGCCTGGTCGAGGCGGTCACGACCGGACTGGCAGGACGCCGTGCGGAATTGGAACTGCTTGCCGGGATCGACCATCCTTTGGTTTCGGCGGCGGTTCGACGTGTCACCGAGCGTCGAGTCGCCTACATCGTGACGTTGTTGATCGATCTGGGTATGGACAGGCAGAAGGCGGAATATCGTGGCGTACTTGCGTATTCGATGTACCTGGGGCAGATGCAGCTGGTGCACAGTGCGCCCGATGCGGTTCCTCGCAGCGATGCGGACCGTCATGCACTCGCCGACGAGTTCGTGAACATGGTTCTGGCCGGGTAAGTCCGCCAACGAACGCAGCGTGATCTGCGTATCACCCTGCGCTTTCAGGTGAGGGACCACACATTGCGCGTAACCCATAGTTACAGATACTTTGGGGTCAGCTGAAGTGGGGTGCCGGATATGTCGACATTTCCCGGAGGCGCAAAACCGTTTCACGACAGGAAGAAAGGTGACTCACCATGAGCGTTGTGCTTATTTCGTTGCTGGTCGCCGCTGGACTCACCGTGCTGGCCACCAGTGACGGTGCCGGTCTGGACTTCGGGAGTCGGCAGCTGAACCGCCAGTTGAAGACCCGCACGCACCGGTGACCCCGGAAAACGGCCGGCTCCACGCGATGCTTCGCGGAGCCGGCCGTTTGCGTTGTTCCGGTCAGTTCACCCCGAGATCTGCCAGCCAGGCCCGGGTGCTGCGGGCAGTGATACCCAAGGTGGCAGCAGAACCCGTCGCCGAGTCGAACGCGACGTTGTCGGCGGACTCAAGCCCCGTGTAGAGCTGAGAAACCCCGGCCGCTGCGCCCGCTCCGATGATCGGTGCAATCGACGCACCGAAGGCGTCGGGTGTCACGGCTTCGAAAGTTACTGCGCGCGAGAAGTGTTGAGCGAATGCCTCGGCCAATTCGGTGCCGGTGATCGCCGGAATCTGTCCGATGTCGACCGCGTCCGGTGCCCCGTCGAGAGTCAAGGCCGCGACGGCTGCATCAGCGACGTCGAGATGTGAACTCCATGCGACCGCGAGATCGGCACGCAGTGGGTAACGCAGGACGCCATCGTCTTTCACCCCCGACAGAACGGTGGGCAGAAGTAGATTCTCGAGGAACAAGCGTGGGGTCAGGACGGTCACCGCGATGCCTTCGGCGCGAAGTCCGTCGACGAGCTCGGAGAGAACGGAGGCGTTGGGACCGGCAAGCGGCGAAGTGGTGTCGCCGATGACCGTGCCGCTGGTAGAGATCACGAAGCGTGAAGGACGTGCCACTCTCGCTGCTGCCAGAACGTTGTGGGCGTAACCCGCAAGCGTCTCGGTGTCACCGGCGAGTGGCAGGTGAAAGAACACTCCGTCCGCCCCGCGATAAGCGTCGGCGAGAGCGTCGACTGACGCATTGTCCGCGACGACGGTGTTCGCACCCTCGAACGTCTGGTCAGGGTTACGGGTGATTGCTCGGACCTCCGCGCCTGTCGATCCGGCGAGAGCCGCGACCAATCCCGCGAGAACGGGAGAACCCTGTGCGCCGGTGGCGCCATGCACTGTGTAAGTCATGACCCCTATAGTTCAGATCGGGAACCAGTTACTTCAAGTGAACTAATGGGGAATCGATGAGTGAATCAAGTCACGTGCTTCCGGAGTGTGGCGTCGCGCGCTTCCTGCTGGTCCTGGACGGACCTTGGGCGACACTGATCGTTCGTGAGCTCACGCACGGCCCCATGCGCTTCACGGAACTACGACGCGCATTGCCCGGCATCAGTCCAAGGACACTGTCGGCCAGGCTCAAACGTTTCGAGGAGTTCGACCTGGTGACCCGGACTGCCTACGCCGAGGTGCCGCCGCGAGTGGAGTACGAACTCACTGCGACGGGGATGGAACTGCGCTCCGTGCTCGAAGCGATGGTCGAGTGGGCGGATCTGGCTCTCCCCGTTTCCTGATCTGCCGTCAATGCGGGCCCGAGAGTCCCACCCGTAGAGCGCCGCAGGCCTCGAACATCGCGTCTTGCCCGGTATGGCCGACGCCGGTGGTGTTGACGAAGGCATGGATCAATCCGCTGTGACGCCTCAGTGCGACCGGAACTCCGGCCTCTCGCAGCCGGTTCGCATACGCCTCGCCCTCGTCGCGTAGTGGGTCGAAACCGGCTACCGCAACGTACGCGGGCGGCAGTCCGGCCAGGTCCGGAGTGAGCAGCGGCGAGACTCGCGGGTCGAGAGCCGAAGCGCCACCCGACAGGTAATGGGCTGCATACCAATCGAGTTGGGCGTCGGTGAGAAAGAAGTCGGTGCCGAACATCCTGTGCGACGGACGCTTCGACGAGAGGTCGACCCAGGGAAAGAAGAGCAGTTGGAAGACGGGCTTGACGGCGTCTTCGGTCGTGGACTGCGCGACGACGGCAGCGAGGTTCCCGCCGGCGCTGTCTCCGCCCACCGCAATGGATCTCGGATCCGCGCCCAGTTCTGCGGCATGTTCGACGCAGTACCGAAAGGCGGCGACGGCGTCGTCGACCCCGGCCGGGAACGGGAACTCGGGCGCAAGCCGGTAGTCCACCGACAACACGCTGATTTCGCCGTGTCGGGCCAGGAAGCGGCACACACTGTCGCCGCTTTCGAGGCTGTCGAGGACGAACCCGCCGCCGTGGAAGTACACCAAAAGTGGAGCGGGCGTGGAGACTCCGGCCGGGCGATACAGCCGAGCGGGAATTGCGTGATCCCCGCACGGGATCTCGAGGTCACGAACCGTCTCGATGTCGATCGGTGTACCGCCGAACAGCCGTGATTCGGCGTCGATCTGAGCGCGTCCCTCTTCGACCGGAAGATTCTCGAAGCTCGTACCTTCCACTGCCGAGAGCAATCGCAGCGCAAGCTGGATCTCCGGGTGCAGAGTCTGCCCGTCGATCTCCTTCGGCTTGCCACCGAGAATGCGCTGCGCGCCGGTCGGTAAGGCGCCGACGACATCGAGAACCACCCGCGCAACACGATCTTGGACAGACATCTTCTCCGTGGACATACTCGCCTTCCGTCGGCTGATCACCCGTCGTGTGTACGTTACGAAAGAACGGGACGGATATCCAGGAACTTCGACTCTCGAGATCAGGCCGCCGGAGTGACCGTGACTGTGACGGGACCCGTGTCGTCCGCGGTTTCCACTGTGAGGAGGCGGCTTTGGGAATCCCAGTTCACTATGTCGGCACCCGCGACGTCGACGCCGCCGGGAAAGCCGCTCTCAGGTAGATAGATCTCGGTCGGTGCCGTCACCGCGGGGTCCGGGGCGAACGTCAGCTGGAGACGGTCAACGGTCGAGGACCATTCGGTGGGTGTGCCCGCGACGGCGCGGGGATACGGCTTGTTCAGGGTGTCGAAGAGGATCGTCTGTGTTCCGTCGGGGAGATACGGACCCCAGGGCCCGGGATCACTCGACCAGTAGGACACGCCCGCGCCGAGTTCTCGGGCGGTCGTGTAGACGCGGTCGATGTAGTCGCCTGCGCCGGGCAGTGTTGTGTCGAGCCCGAATTCGCCGAGAATGATCGGAGCGCCGCCGAGTACGTTGCCCGCAATGTGTTCGACGCTGTCGCGCCAGGTGTCGATGGTCGCGTCGGTGAGAGTGCGTGAGAGGCCCGAGTATCCGTCACCGAGGTCGAGGGGCAGCGGATACAGGTGCGGGCAGTAGGCGATACGCTGCTCGCCGGCACGTGGATCGTTGATCTTGGTGAGCCCGCTGGGAACACCTTGGTTGACGCCGACCGCCTGCGGAGCCACACATACCCAACTGTCCTGATCAACTTCCCTGATGGCGTTGGTGGTTCGCTGATACAGGGCGGCGAGTGGTCCACCTTCGAATGCGGGGCCCTGCAGGGAACCGCCCCACGGCTCGTTCATCAGGTCGTAGGCCACGACGGTGTCATTGCCTGCGAAGCGCTCGGCCACCGCCCGCCAGGCATTCGCGTAGTGCTCGACCAGTTCGGGGTGTTGGCCCGTGGTGTTCCAGAAGTTGTCGAATGCACGCATCACACCGGGTTGGATGTAATACAGCTCCCACCGGTCTTGAGGGCTGACCGGAAGGCCGTCCATGTAGGTCGCCCAGGCCGGTGCGCCGTTGCCGATGTTGCCGGCGCCGTTTCCACTGTTGCCCTCGGGAGTGATCGCGCCGGAGTAGACGTCCTGATGCATGTCGAGCATGACCTTGTAGCCGCGGTCGGCGTACCAGCTGACCCGGTCTTCGACGCGGTCGAGATATTCCTGGTCGTACTGTCCCGGTTCGGGTTCCACCGATCGCCAGGAGATCAGGAACCGCACGAAATTTGTTCCCATGTCCGCGTGTTCGCGCTCGAGGTCGGCTTCGGTGAACTTCGGCATGCCGTCCGGAGCGCTTTTTGCGCTCGACGCCGTGTTGAACCCTCGCAGGATCAGAGAGCGGCCGGCGTCGTCGGTCAGATATGACGGCGGCACGTCCGTGCCACCGGCACTGCCGGGCATGGGCAGGCTACCTTCGGCAGCGGCTATGCCGCTGCCCAGAACCAGCGAGCCTGCGATGATCAGTGCCGAGAGCGGGATGCGACGCACGGATAGCCTCCTACAAAAAGTGTGGATGGATTGACTTGTTCCACTGGAAATTCGGGTCTGGACTCGATCGCTGGGTGTTGATTCACGTCGGTTGGCTGACACTGGTCCGCCCGTTTTCGATGTGCCCGACGAGTACGCGCCTGAATTCAGGATCTTCGTCGACTGTCACGGTGGCCTGATACCAACCGTCCACCGACATCACCGTCCACCGACCGCGTGCCCCGGCAGCGAGTTTTCGTCGGTCCCCGTCCACATTGACCGACAGTGCACGACTTCCGGAATTTGTCGCGGACAGCATGAGAGTGCGCGACCCTGCGTCGACGGTGGTGGAGACGTCGAGCGCGGCCGCCGCGCTGTCGGTCGCTCCGCCGAACTCTCGTCTGAACCCGTTGGGACCCAACAGGGTCAGGTTGTAGACGCGTTCGTTGAGCGCAACGGTGTCGTCGATCTCGCCCTCGACGTCGTAATGTCGCGGCTCGTCGAACTCTCGCGCATACGGGTACAAGGCCAGGTGTGCGGACGCGGCACCGGTATTGGCCAGATGGAGCGTCAACGAGCCGGCGCCAGGGTTTACGCTCATGTGAGCGTCGGGCTGATAGGGAAGTGCCCGCGCAGGTCGAGTACCGCTCTCCTGCAGGGGCATTCTCTGTTCGGTGGGTGGGGTTGGCGTCCAGCGCGGTTCCAGTGGCGGGGTGGGTTGCGGACGGGACACCGTCGGTCGGCTACGCGGGTTGGCGAAGTCGAACGCCGACGTCAGGTCACCACTCACCGTGCGTCGCCACGGGTCGATTTCCGGTTGCGTGATTCCGAACCGCTTCTCCAGAAATTGTGTGACGGACGTGTGGTCGAAAACCTGGGAACAAACGAAACCGCCGACAGTCCACGGCGAGATGATCGTCATCGGCACCCGCGGGCCGAGACCGAGCGGCTGATTGCCGACCCATTCGGTTTCGATCGAGCGCGGCGGTCGAGGCGGCGGTACATGGTCGAAGTAACCGTCGTTCTCGTCGAAGTTGACGATCACGGCCGTCTTGGCCCACAGATCCGGATCCGAGGCGACGGCGTCGAGCACTTGATAGAGCAGTGTTGCGCTCGCCGCGGGTGACGATCCCGACGGATGCTCCGAATCCATCTCGGACGGAACGAGATAGCTGACTTGCGGCAGTCGACCCGACTCGACGTCTTTCCTGAACTCGGCGGCCAGTGTGCCGGGCCGGGATCGGTACAGCGCGCGATCGTAGAGTTGGCGATCAGCAGGCGACAGTTGGTCTGCGGCATCCTCGAGGGCCAGTACCGCTGCATCCTGGACCGGAGCCGGCATCGACGGCAGCGCGAGATAGAACCCGGCCAGGGTCTGCAGTTCGAAAGGGAGCAGGCTCGGTCGGCCAAGCAGCCCTGCCGCCACTTTCTTGAAGGCAGTGAAGTATTCGAGGTTGTTGTCTCCGAAGTTGTCCCACTCCTGGTAGGTCTTCCAGGAAATGCCGGCGGACTGCAACCGCTCGGGGACCGTCTTCCATCCGTAGCCGGCGTGCCAGGGGTTGTAGGCCGCGTTGGTGACAGCTCTTCCCTCGGGGCCGGGTGGATCCGAGGGCAGGATCGACTCGGTTGGATTGGGCGAAAGTGGCTCGTATCCGGTGTATCCCGAGACCCAGTAGTTCCGGTTCGGGCTCGTCGAGGTCGGCACGGAGCAGTGGTAGGCATCGCAGATCGTGAACGCGTCCGCCAGTTCGTAATGGAATGGGATGTCTTGCCGGTCGTAGTAGGCCATCGTCGTGCTGGTCTTTGCTGCTACCCAGCCGTCGTGCCAGCCGTCGGCGAGTGCGGCATGTCCGCCCGCCCAGCTGTGATCCAGCCCGGTGACGTTCTGGGTGTCCATGCGTTGTGCCGCAGCGGAATCGCGGATGGGGAAGGGGAGCACAGGACCGGTAGGCCCGGGTTGTTCGAAGACGCTGTGACCGCTGCGTAGACGCAACGCATTCGGATCCCCGAACCCGCGAACACCCCTCAGTGCGCCGTAGTAGTGGTCGAAAGATCGGTTCTCCTGCATGACAAGGACAACATGCTCGATCGAATCGAGCCCACCGGAGTTTGCGGGCGTTGCCAGTGCGCGCTGAAGGGACGGTGGCAGAAGGGAAGCGGCGGCGACTGCAGTCGCACCGACCCCGGCGGCGAGAAAGGACCGTCGAGAAAGAGAATTCCTGGACACCTGTGCTCCATCGATAAATCAATCAGTGCTATGACTACAGCCGTGACATGCTGTTGCCGCTGCTCCGAATCGGTGCAGCGGCAACAGTGTCGAGCGAAATACGATCAGGAACCGAAGAGACCGCTCAGTGAACCGAGGCTGCCCGAGCCGCCGTTCCCGCCATCGTCAGGCGCAGCAGAGACCTTGACGACGGATTCGTCGGACGCGGACTGTGTGAATCCACTTCGCCCCGCGAAAGACGCCGTGATCCGATGATCACCAGTCGATGCGAAAGCATGGGTCAGTCGCGCCACACCATCACCTCCGACGACAACGGGCTGTCCGATGGGTTGGTCACCGTCGAAGAACTGAACCGAGCCTCCGCCCGGATTGGGAGCGACCGTCGCGGAAAGTTCTGCCGCGACATTCTGCTTGGCCGTCGCGGGTGCTGCCAGTGAGGTCGAGGTGGTGACATCGGACGGCGCGGGATCGGACACGGTGACCGTTTGGGCCGATGCCATCGACGGCATGAAACCTGTTGCGCCGGAGTAGTAGGCCGACACTGCGTGAGATCCTGCCGAGGTGAAAGCATGTTCGAGAGTGGCCTTGCCGTCAGCGCCCACCGGGATCGGAGCACCGATATCAGCAGCGCCGTCCTTGAACTGGAGAGTGCCGCCGGTGGGTGTCGGCGTGACCTGCGCCCTCAGCGACACCGATACGCCCGTCTTTGCATCGGTAGGAACGTTCACGGCAGTGTCGGTCTGCTTGACGACAGGGGCGGCAGTCACCGTGACCATCGCCTCTGTCGAGTTGGAACTCTGGAATCCGTTGACTCCCTGGAACGTTGCGGAGACCCGCGCGGTTCCGGCGGTGAAGAAGGTATGCGGTAGCCGGGCAGTGCCGTCGGCACCGGGCGTGACAGGTGTACCGACGTCAGCGCCGTCCACCCTGAACTGAACGTTTCCAGTGACCGGAGCCGGATCCACCTTCGCGACAAGCTCTGTCGGAGTGCTGGCTTGGATCGAGCCGGGCATCTGGATCGTGGTCGTTGTCGGTTGGCTGACGTAGATCGTCGTCAGAGCCTGCCCGCCGGCGTTGAGGCCGGAGTTCCGGTTGTCCCTCGGGGAGCAGTTGTAGCGCTCCCAGTAGTTGACGCCGAAGACGTCCTTTTCGCGCTGGACGAAGGTGAGCGCATTGCGGTCGTCGTCGTAGTTGGCGGAGCCGGGATCGGAAACTCTCAGCGAAGGCTTGATCTCGCTACCGGCCGCACCGGCTTTGACCGTGACGTCGACTGCAGGGAGTCGGAACTTGGTGTTGGCGCCGACGATGATGCCGTCACTCGATCGAACCGCGGAGGACGGACCGTTTCCGGTGGTCCGATTCGATCCGGAGATACGCAGGTGCGTTCCGGATGTCGATGGATTACCGCCGTCGTCGATCCGTGTGACTGTTGGAGTGGCACTGTCGGATCCGAGGCCGTACGCACTGTCCGCCACAAGCTGGGAACTCACGAATTCGACGCCCGACGGGATGTCGAAGTCGTACTTGATTCGGGCCCAATGCACGACTCCACGGCTGGCATGGCCGCCGCTGTTTGCTTTCATCTCGTTCGGCTGCACGCGGTAGGTGACGGTCTCACCCGGTGCCGCGGTGGTCGGCGCGGTGATGGTGACCCCCGAGCCGAGCGTCTCGTTGAACGTGATCGGGCTTGCCACACCGTCCATCTCGCGCACATGGCATGCAGTTGTGAAGGCCACGCTCTTGGTCTCGGGGGCAGCAGAGGCGATTCCGCCGCCGACGATGGAGAACAAGCCGCCGGCCAGTACCGAGACGGTTGCAATCGCAGAGCCGCGGATGAGTTTCGAGTTCATCGACGAATCCTGGTTTCTGTTCACAGTTTTCACGACCCGAATCCAGGGGTACCAAGGCTGCCGAGGCTACCGGTGCCAGGCTCGGGCTCGGATGGCTCGACGACGTTGATCGTCACGGCGCCCGACATCGATTCCATGAAGCCTGCAGATCCCGTGTAGTACGCCGTGATGTTGTGGTCGCCTGCTGTTGTCATCGTGCGGTTGGCCTTCGCGACGCCGTTGACGACGGCCACCGGAGCGCCGAGATCGACCCCTCCGTCACGGAACTGCACCGTTCCTCCCGACGGCCAAGGAGTGACCGTTGCCGTCAACTCGACGGAGTCGCCGACGACAGCCTTACCGGGTGCGTCGATTCGCGTCTGTGTCTGGGCGAGGCTGGAGTCGACATTGATCACGGCGAGTGGCTGGCCGCCAGCGTTCAATCCGGCCGAACGGTTGTCGCGTGGTGAGCAATTGGTGGTCAGCCAGTACTTGACGCCGCCGAGCAGGGTCTCTTGTTGCAGGAAGGTCAGGTAGTTGGCGGCACTGTCGTAGGAACCCGAGTTGGTATCGGAAACGCGGAGCATGGGCTTGATCTGGGTGCCGACGGCCCCGGACGTGACGGTGACGTCGACTGCCGGGAGCTGGAACGTCTTTCCTCCACCGACTTCGATTCCGCCGCCGCCGTTGTCGTCGGTATTCGGTCCGTTGCCCGCGGTGATGTTGTTGCCCGAGATACGAAGATGCGTCCCATTCGGATCGGGTGAACCGGCATCGTTCACACGAGTGACCGAGGGAGCGACCCCACCCAGATTCGAGCTGGTCCCGGCCACGATCTGCGCTCCCACGAAGGTGGTGCCCGCAGGAATGTCGAAATCGAACTTGAGACGCGTCCAGTTCACGACCGACCTGAGGTCGTAGCCGTCTTTGGGGACCGTCATCGGCTTGGGGGCAAGGCGGTAGGTGAAGGTGGAGTTCGGCGGAACCACGGTCGGGGCACTGATCGTGACGCCGGAATCGCGTGTCTCGTTGTGTGTGATCGGGCCGGGGAACTGCCACCCGTGACACGACGCCGTGAACGGAAGGTTCACATCAGCGGCGGATGACACTCCCGCTCCGCCGACGACCAGGGCAACGCATCCGGTCAAGGACGCAGCCACCCCCACTCCTCGGCGCATCAACGTCGACACCATTCACATTCTCCTTGAGTAGCGCTCGAAAAGATCGAGCTCTCGGCTTGAAGCCGGGTCCGGGAACCGGCCTCGAGCTGACAGAGAAGCGAATACGTCTTTGTCGTTTGCTCACCACCAGCTCAAACCCTGGAGAGGAGTAGAACACAGAGCGCGCCGCGAAATATGCGAATCGGACAAATTGTTGGACAAACGTCCAACCGGTGAAATTTCTCCACCCTCCAGCCCGGTCTGCAGCGCTTCAACGTGGTGTGATGTGGGCGCTGCGGCAGTCGTATGCGGGCTTCCGGTATGCCCCGCGGGTGAGCAGTCGGGCGATGTTGGCCCGGTAAATCTCGTCGGCTTCGGCATGGAGAACGGGATCACTCTCGAGCCATAGGTTTGCAGGATGAATGGGTTCGTCGTACATACGGCTGAAGAGTTCGGTACGGAGGTCTTTGAGCCAATTTGAGTTCAGGTTCAAGACGCGGAACTGGCGCAATGCTTCGATGTCGATCACACCCGACACGAACGAATTGTGCCCGGAGACGGTGTGGCCGAGTACCGCTCCGTTGTAATCCACGACATGTGAATTTCCTCCGGCAATGTCGAATGACTGTGTCGCCGACTGAGTCGAATATACCGGTCCGGTGTTCGGGCAGATCATGTACAGGCTGTTGAAATGCGCGTGTGCACGGTTCTGGAGTAGCCACGTTCCCCCTGGGTCAGGTCCTGATTGCGTCATCGGAACCGCCTCGCTCGGACGATACACGACCTCGGCACCTTGAAAAGCCAAGGCGCGTACTGCTTCCGGATACTCTCCGTCGCTGCAGCAGATCGTACCGATCGAACCGATGTCCGAGGTATGCAGGACGGGATAAAATGCGTCGATGCCGTCGCCGAACAGTTCTGTCCAGCGGTCGTAGACATCATGCGGCGTGCAGGAACGCTCGCGGCACCACACGTGATTCTTCGTGGCGCGATGTACCACCTCGCCCGTCGGGGAGATCACCACCATGGAGTTGAAGAAGCGATCGGCCATGACTTCGGGCCACCGCGCCTTGCATTGAGCGATGATGTAAACCCCGTATTGCTTGGCAAGTCCGCCGAGTCGGTCTGTCTCGGGGCCGGGGATGTCGATGAACATCTCGCGCGCGGCCTTCACATGAGGTATGTCGAAGACTTCGTCCCCGAATCCGGTCAAGGCGCCTTCTGCCAATGCAATCAGTTTGACAGGAATGTTGATCGAAACCGTTGACACCGCAGCGTGAATCGCTTCCTCCACTACGTCGAGGTTCGCGATTATGTGTGATCGGCGTTCGATGTTGCGCACCACTGTCGAGAGACCAATCGCTGTATAGGGTGCGATCGGAGTTGCGGCCGTGTCAGCATTCACCGGCGTTCACTTCCGGTATGCGGTGCGCCCACGGTAACAACTTCTCCAATTGAGATGCAACCGCTATCAGGGAGCCCTCCTCACACATGGGTGCGGCCAGTTGAACACCGATAGGCAACCCCGAGCGCGTGGAACCGAGCGGCAGGCTGATTGCGGGTCCGCCCGTCGCATTGAAAAGTGGAGTGAACGAACAGATGCCGAACAACTTGCGAGTCCATTCGATCGGGGAGAGTGATGCGTCATTGGAATCGAGTTTGCCCAATAATTGGGGTGGCTCACCGAGTGTCGGGGTGAGCAGCAGATCGTAATTCGTGAAGAAGGTTCCGACCGTACGGGATACCTGGTTGAGGACATTGAGCGCTCCGGCGAGCTGAATGGCCGTGACTCGGCGCCCGTACTCCGCGCAGGCCAAGGTTGTCGCCTCGAGATTTTCGGGTCCGGGGGTCACGCCGAAGGCTCCGGCAAGCGCGTCGACGCCTTCGGCAAGAGAGACACTCCAGACCGGCAGGTTGGCTTCGACGAACTGATCCCAGTCGAAGGCCGGCGTGTCGGGTGTGACGTGATGGCCGAGTCCCTCGAGGACCGTGCCGACAGCGGACACGGCACTCGCGACCTCGATGTCCACCGGGTCTCCGGACCACGACTGAGTGTGGATCGCAATGCGTAAACGCCCCGGTGAGCGGTTGAGTTCGTCGGTGTATGGCCGCGCGGGATCACGGATCACGTACTTGTCTCCGGGGGCCGGCCCGCTCACGGCATCGAGTAACGCTGCGCAGTCACGCACCGATCGGGTGAGCCCCAACTCAGCCCCCAGCCCTGAGAGTGGCTCGCTCGAGTCAGGGCCTACTGGTACACGGCCTCGGCTCGGTTTCAGACCCACCAACCCGTTGGCGGACGCAGGAATTCGGATCGACCCTCCACCGTCGGTAGCGTGAGCGATGGGAAGGGCTCGCGCTGCGACCAATGCTGCTGATCCGCCACTCGATCCACCGGCGCTGCGTTTGGTGTCCCACGGATTGCGCGTCGAGCCTTGAGCAACAGGTTCGGTGTTTCCGTTGAATGCGAATTCCGGTGTGGCGGTCACTGCCACAGCAGCCAATCCTGCGGCCCGGAATCGTGTCATGAGTTCGGTGTCGTGGGGAAAGATTGCCCCTTCGCCCGCAAGCCGACTTCCGAACCGGGTCGGGACTCCAGCCGCGTGTACGGCAAAATCCTTGAGTGCAAAGGGAACCCCCGCAAACAGTCCCTGTTCGTTGTAATCGAGAGCGCGATCCCACGGGCCGTCGACCACGGCGTTCAGCGTCGGATTGACGGCTTCGACCGCGGTGCGTGCTGCCTCGTGAACTTCGTCGACGGATACCCGCTTGTCGCGAATCAGTTCGGCGAGCCCCGTAGCGTCATGTTCGATGTACTCGTTCGGCTTCATCGAAGAACCCTCTCGGCAGCAGGGAGGACGGCGTCGTCGTGAACTATGTTTCCGCCCAGCATGGTTCGATGTACTCGGGTGTTCTTCAAGTCATCGAGATCGCAGGTCGACGGGTCGCGGTCGACGAAGATGAGGTCCGCGTGATTGCCGGGGCTGATGGATCCGATTCCGTCCCATCCGAGGATCTTCGCAGCGCTTGTTGTCCACATGGCGAGAGATTCCTGGCGACTGATGACCTGGTCTGGACCGTCGTTTCTCAGATCGGTGCCGGCAATCTCGTGCGTCTGCGCAAGTGCAATCTGTTCCCAGGGATTCTTCGGTCCCCAGTCAGACCCGCCGGAGACGTCGAGGCCTGCGTCGAGTAGACGTCTCAAGAGGACCATGTCACGCCAGACGTGTCGGCCGATTCGCTCTTCGTACACAGCACCCTTGCCCCATGCGAACCCGACAGAAGTGGTGATCTGGAACCCGAGTGCTTTGTAACGGCGAACGTGGTCCGGGCTGACAGTGATCGCATGCTGCAGAATCCACGCCTTGTCTCGAAAATCGTGTTCGGTGACGACACGCTCGGCGATTTCGAGAAAGTCGTCATGCTCACGGTAGGAGCCGATACAGATGTTTGCCCGGATGCCGTTCTCCGCGCAGAATCGGACGTACGATTCTTCTTTCTCCAGTGAGACGAAGCGATTCCCCTTGGTGGGTCTGCCGAAAGGGTCGGTATAGCTTTCGTGCATGGCGAAATGCCCTGCAAAACAGGGCCCCCCAGGGCTGATGGTCATACCGTCGATTCGAAACATGTCGTCGGCAGTATCGGATGACTGTGGCGCAAGCGATTTCAATCGATCGTCGAACTCGTGCGACGACAACGGTTCGAAGGGGTAGAAGATGACCGACTCCACATCGTGAGTCGCCTGGACCCGGATGGTGAGCAAGTCAGCTGCACGGAGATGTCGATACATCTGTATGTGGATTGGTTCCATAGCGTGTCCCTCGTACAAAGTGGTGACGCCGCGAGCGGAGAAGCGAGCCATTTCGTCGAGTACTCCGGGGACTGCGTGATCGGGATCGAGTGGTGGGAGCTTGAGAAGGATCTGCCCCCAGAACGGGTCGTAGGTGTAGTAGTTGTTCACCGGCCCGCGAAGTATTCCCGTCAAACGTCCTGCTTCGTCCTTGTCGATCTCCACATCACACACGCGATCGGGAATGAAGTCCGACAGACCGACAGTACGTAGGCCGGCGCTGTTGAACGCCACGATATTCGGGGTACGTGGTGCCCACGCCTGGATGAGCACCGGGTGGTCGGTTGTTGCCTGGTCGAGGGCGTGACGGTCGGGCAACCGTCGCTCGGCAAGGTCGCGCCACGATCTGCGGATGAAGTAGTGAGCTTCACCGACGGGCGTGCAGATGATCCACTCACCGGGCGCTGTGACCACTGCGCGAGCACGGATTCGTTCGACGATATCGGCATGATCGACGGCATCGCTCAGATCGACAAGGCCGCCTCGTAGTGCGCCGAAGTGCATGACGTGTGGGTGCGTGTCGATGAGTCCTGGCATGACGACCGCTTCGCCGGCTTCCATGATCTGGGTGTTCGGGCCGGCGGACTCGACCAGGTCGGAGAATCTGCCCAAGTCGAGGATCACGCCATTGTCCACGAGTACCGCTTCCACGACAGGGTTCGCATCGTCGAATGTCAGGACCTTCGACGATCGGATGAGTGTTTTGCTCACGTGGACCTACCTCCGTACATCTCGACGAGTCCACCGCGTGTGGCTCGCCAGGTAGTAGCACTCTATGAGTGGCCCACCTGGGCGAGAATCATCCGAAAGGATGAACTCCGATTGGTCTTGACCAGTGATTATGGCCAGAGGTAGCGTCGTACCGGTTCGTTGTGGAGGAGTGCGATATGTCGGTGGTTCAGTCGGAATTCGTTGAACCGAATCCCCAACCGATCAGGTGCAACCACGATTTCGCACGCAACACCGAATTCAAACGCAACGCGATGGAGTTTCTTGCCAGGTTTGTCCGCGTGTCCGGGATGGTCTTCTACTCCGTTGATCGCGGCATGAATGCCGACACCCACGTGTTCGATCGGGTTTGCCCTGAAGAGAATGGCCGATACACCGGTCACTTCCACGAGTTGGACCCTTTTCATCCGCGTAGGTTCGCCGAGTCGGGTGCCGACCTCGCAACGTCGAACGACATCGGCCAGCGGTTCGACAAGACCGACTACTACGCAGGCTTCTTTCGCCCGATGGGGTATCGATACGAGGCTGAGCTGTATCTACGGCATGCCGGACGTATCGTGGCCGGGGTGTCCTTGCTCCGAAGTTCTCGTGACGGTGACTTCTCGAGGGAAGAGGTCCAATTTCTGCAGAAGTCCCATGGATTCGTTGAACAGTCCTACTGCATGCTGCGCCAATTCCCCAGTGCACCGGATTCTTCTGCAGTACCCGAACATTGGAAGCTTTCTGTTCGGGAGCGTGATGTCGTCGAACTCCTGGCACAGGGTGCGAGCAATCTCGACATCTCCCGTGCGCTGTTCATCAGCGTCCCGACCGTGAAGAGCCATCTCCAGCACGTATATCGAAAGTCGAGCGTGCATTCACGTACCGAGTTGGTATCACGTCTGGTGCACGGCTGACTGCGCCGCTGGTGTTCAAGCGATCGCGCGGCGCATCAGGTCTGCCGTCTCCTTGTTGAATGCGACCAGTGTGACCGTCTCGACGTCGGTCTTCGCCGCGCGAATCGCTGAAACGGCCTGTCGGACCGCATCTTCCTTCGGCCAGCCGTAGACCCCTGCCGAGATCAACGGAAAGGCGACGGTTCGTGCACCGATCGAGTCTGCAACGGCGAGACTGCGCGTGTACGCCGACCGAAGCAATCCGGATCGGTCCTCGGATCGTGAATACCTCGGGCCGACGGTGTGAATCACGGCCTTGGCGTGGAGCTTTCCCGCGGTGGTGGCTACGGCCGCACCCACCGGCAGGCCGTCGGGGAGGCTGGTGTTGCGCAATACCTCGCAAGCTTTCAGGATCTCCGGTCCGCCGGCGCGGTGGATCGCGCCGTCGACACCGCCGCCGCCGAGGAGCCTGGAGTTGGCCGCGTTGACGATGGCGTCGAGGGTCAGCGTCGTGATGTCGCCTTCGACGACGGTAATAGCGGGCATGGATCCTCCTGTGTTTCCAACGGCCGTGTTTCCAACGGCCGTGTTTCCGAGGGCCGTGTTTCCGAGGGCCGTGGTCCAGAGTTCACGCTTGGGGCGAGCCCACGGCATAGCCGAGCGTACGTCGTAGGGGTCACGTCCGATCAACATCGAGTATCGCGCCGCAACCGACGGTGTGCGACTGTGTGCCTGAACGCAATGAAGGAGTACGCGCTTGCCTTCAGCCCGCAACGCCTGGACGGTGCGCGCTGCGTCGTCGAGGACGAACTCGAGGTTGGCGTTGGAATCGGGACCATCGTCGACCAACCAGAACTCGACGTGATCGGAGCAGACCTGCCGTGTTCCCATGCGGCACAGGCTGACCACAGCGTCGTAGTCCGCAGTGGACACCGCATCGACGCCGCCGAGCAGGACGCCGTCGTCGTGCGGGTGCGTGGTCAGGTGGTGGGTTCCGCGGAACCGCGAGTAATCGAGTTCTGCCGTCGACGGCCAACCGTTCTTGTCGTCGGTGCCGCCGCGAGCAGTCTTGATCGCCAGGCGAACCAGATCGGAGGAACGGTATCCCGGCCAGCCGTGCATGATCCGGCGCCACCGGGCGGGAACCGCCGACGCTCCCCAACGGGCGCCGAGGAGGCCACCCGCGATGGCCGCAGTCGTGTCGGTGTCCCCGCCGGCTCGCACGGCTGCTTCCAGCGCGTACTGGAGGTGGCGAGCATCGGCATTGTCCGTGGAAGTGATGGCCCACCAAGCGGTTTGAAGTGCATGCACCACCCAACCGTTCTTGGAGAAGTCCTGAGGTTTCCCGGTTTCGGCCTGATCGAGCAGCGGGCCCCAGTATTCGGCGACCTCCTGATCGGCAACGGAGAGGAAGTCGCGAGCCCCCTCGAAGTTGCCGGCGACAACGGCATGGCGGATGGCGTGGGTCCACAACTCGCACGCCTGTCCGGCGCGCGGGTCGTCATGCGTGAGTGAACTGATCCGGTGCGCGGCCGACCTGGCTCGCTCTGCATCGTCCAAGTAGGCGAGGGCGACGGGAGCGGTGCGCATGAGCGAGCCGTTGCCGGCCTTGCGGCCGCTGATCGCCCGCGCACGATCCGCCATGACGGCTGCGCTTTCGGAGCGGGTAGACAATACCGCTCGCGTCTGGTTGCCGATGTCTGCGGGCTTCGAGTCGTACCACCGGATGAACTGTGCTGCAATGGCATCGAGGCCATCAGAGCCGCCGATGTCGATTCCTGTCGCGGCCACCTCGGCGATTGAAACTGCCATCGAGGTGTCGTCGGTCCATTCTCCCAGCGCCCAGTTGAACGGACCGCCGCCGATCATGTCGATGGTGACCTCGGTGTTCGGATAGGTGAATTCGTACCCGGCGCCGAGTGCGTCGCCTGCTGCGGTGCCGAGCAGAACGCCGGCCGCTCGATCGGACTGCTGTGCGGTGAGTTTCATAGCCACCTTTTCAAGTTCGCGGAGATCGTTTGATCAACTTTGCGCTAACCATAGATCATGTTTGAGATAACATGCAAGGGTGAATAAATGGACAGACACGAGCGGCAGGGCATTATCGGACTACCCGCGTCCGTCCGTGGCAGTGGACGTCGCGGTGTTGACGTACAGCGGTGAATCCCTGAAGGTTCTGGTTGTTCGGCACCGTCTGGGCTCGCTGGCGCTACCGGGAACTTTTCTCCACGAACGCGAGTTGCTCACGGCCGCAGCTGATCGTGCATTGTCGGTCAAGGCAGACTTGGCTCGGACGGACTTTCGCCAGTTGGCGATCTTCGACCGACCTGACCGCGACGATCGCGGTTGGGTTCTGTCGGTCGCGCATACCGTGGGCCTACCGGAATCGGCTCTGCCCGATTCGGCACTTCTCGTCGATGTGTACGACGACGAAGCAGTGAGCGGACTCGCGTTCGATCACGCCGACATGGTGCGACTCGCGGTCACGGACCTCCGCACGAGGTACGCGTCGTACGTGGATCCGGACGGATTGTCGGGAGGATCGTTCACCGTCGCCGAACTTCGGGGACTGTACGAGGTGATCTTCGATCGTCCGTTTCAGAAGGACAGCTTCCGCCGGCAGGTGTTCGACGCGCTCGAAAGTACCGGCGAGATGAGTAGGCCGGGTAACGGCCGGCCCGCCGAGACTTACCGGAGACGCGGTGACGGCGCACTGACTGCGCAGGCAATGGCATTCTTGGCCGGATGAAGTGAAACGAATTCTTGCAATTCTGCTGACCTGACGCGCTGAGCTGGGTAATGTCCGGTTGATGGGTGCAGTTTCGAATGAAGCCGAGTCCAAGATTCCGACCGCCGTGTGGGGTACGGGCAATGTCGGGCGTGCATCGATTCGCGCTGTGACAGCCAATCCTGCCCTCGAACTCGTCGGCGTCATCGTTGCCAACCCGGCGAAGGTCGGACGAGACGCCGGTGATCTCGCCGATCTGGGAGTGCACCTGGGCGTCGCGGCGACCGATGATGCCGATGCCGTGCTCGCAGGGTCCCCGGGCGCGGTGGTCTACGCGGCTTCCGGTGACATTCGGCCCGATGACGCGGTTGCAGACATCACGCGGGCGCTGGCCGCCGGAGCTGTGGTGGTCACGCCGTCCGTATACGCGCTGTACGACCCGAAATCTGCACCCTCCGAGCTTCGTGATCCCGTCGAAGCTGCAGCCAAGGCAGGCGGCGGCGCTCTGTTCGTCTCCGGCATCGACCCAGGCTGGGGCAACGACATCCTGCCGATTCTCGTCAGCGGGCTTGCGGGGACAATCGACCAGATCCGGTGTCAGGAAATTTTCGACTACACGACCTACGAACAGCCGGATTCGGTCCGCTACCTGATCGGGATGGGTCAGCCGATGGACTACGAACCTCCCATGGTCGCGCCGAGTGTGCCCACCATGGTCTGGGGCGGCCAGATTCGGCTCATCGCCCGGGCGCTCGGGGTGGAACTCGACGAGATCCGCGAGACCTTGCTGCGCCGCCCGCTCGAGGAAACCGTGTCGACCGACCATATGGGGGAGTTCGCGGCCGGCACCCAGGGCGCACTGCGATTCGAGGTTCAGGGAATCGTCGGCGGGGAACCCTTGATCGTGATCGAACACGTCACGCGTATTCATCCGTCCTGTGCCCGCGATTGGCCGCTTCCGCCCGACGGTGGGGATGGTGCGCACAAGGTGATCGTCGAAGGACGACCACGTATCGAGATCAACGTCGAGGCCACCGATGAAGGTGGAAACCGCGCAGCCGGCGGAAATGCCACGGCTGTAGGACGTCTCGTCAACGCAATTCCGTGGCTTCGTCAGGCTGAACCCGGTCTTTACGACGCGCTGGACGTTCCGCTCACACCCGGCGTCGGCAAGCTCGGTGCCCGAAACTCGGAGGTACTCACATGAACATCGACATACCCGAAGGCAAGAATCCGATCGGCTACGTGTGGGGCGAGATGGTCCCAGGCATCGGGCCCGCGGCCGCCGGCTTCTCCCAAAAGGTCTACACGGACGGCACTCTCGGACTCCGCGAGTTCGAGGCGGCCAGGCTTCGGATTGCTCAGATCAACGGATGCATCTTCTGTCAGGACTGGCGCACCGAGCGCGACGGCGAGACAGTGGAATCGACGTTCGATCAGGCTGTCACGGACTGGCGCACCACCGATGCCTTCGACGACAGGACACGCCTCGCTGCCGAATACGCCGAGAGATACGCTCTCGACCACCACGGACTCGACGACGAGTTCTGGGAACGTATGACAGCTCACTACTCCCAGCGAGAAATCGTCGAGTTGAGCATGTGCCTCGGATCGTGGTTGGCCTTCGGTCGGCTCAACCACGTCCTCGGCCTCGACACTCAATGTGTGTTGCCCGGTAACTGAACTAATTGCCCAGCGTCGTCAGATCCGGGTAGTTCGAGACCTCCCAGCCGCCGTCGACGACCAGGCTGGTTCCGGTGATGTACGAGGCGTCGTCGCTGGCGAGATAGAGGCACGGTCCGGCGATCTCGTCGGGAGTTGCCGCTCGGAACATGGGGATTCGGCTCAGAAACATGTCGCGGGCAGGCTCGTAGTTCATGACCGGTGCGACCAACGGGGTGTCGACCAGGCCGGGCAGAACTGCATTGACCCGAATTTTCGACGCCGCCAGTTCGATCGCGGCATTCTTGCTGAACATCTCGACCCCGGCCTTACCCGTCGCATACGCGCTCCCGTAAGGGCTCGGTACGTGCGCGTTGAGGGAGGAAACGTTGACTATCGCACCGCCGCGCCCGTGCTCTCGGATATGTCGAGCTTCATGTTTGGTACAGAGGAAGACGCCCTTCTGCACCAGGTCGATGGTGAAGTCCCAGTCGGCCTCGTCGAGGTCGACGATCTGACCCACCCTCGACGCCCCGGCAACGTTGAAAGCCAGATCGATACCGCCGAATTCCGCTGCCGCAGCGGCAATAGCCCCGGCGACATCGGATTCCTTGGTGACGTCAGCGGGAACGGCGAGGAAAGACGCGCCGTGCTGGGACGCTGTCTCCTTCAAACCCTCTGCCGCGATGTCTATTCCGGCCACCCGTGCGCCTTCGCTGATAAGTCGTAGTGCGATGGCCGCGCCGATCCCCGAGGCTGCGCCAGTGACGACTGCGGTTCTTCCGGCGAATCTGGACGTGTTAATGAGCACCTGCTTTCAAGAACTTTCCGGTCCGGCGGTTGCCGAGAACGGGTGCTGCTTCTCCGTCTCCGAAGACGTACTCGCCGCCGACGAACACTGCGGTGACAGTCTGGTCGTTGCGATTGACCATGCGGGAGAGATTGTCGTACTCCACAACTGGACTCTCCGCGTACGTCTCGAGTGAATCGTCGAGGTGGGCGGGATCGATCACAACCAGGTCGGCGCGGTCACCTAATCGAAGGTGCCCGGCATCCACGTCGTACCACTCGGCCAGTTCACCGGTGAGACGATGCACGGCTGCCTCGACGGTCATGAACGGCCGCCCGACCTTTTGGGCGTCGTAGACACGTCGGAGTAGTCGTAAGCCGAAGTTGTAGAACGCCATGTTGCGCAAATGTGCTCCGGCGTCGGAGAACCCGAGTTGGACACCGTTGTCCTGGGCGAACTTGTCCAGAATCTCCGGCCGGTGATTGGAGATGGTTGTGCGCCAGCGCACCTTCGTGCCGTGCTCGAGGACCAGATCCAGGAAGGCGTCGACCGGGTGGAGGCCTCCGCGCTCGACGCCGACCTGTCCGAAGCTCTTGCCGAGCAGGGATTCGTCGGGGCAGGAGACGATTTCGGCGTCGAAGAAATCTCGATGCCAGACTTTGACACCGAACTTTTGGTCGTAGTCCTTGCGGAACTGTCGCCGGTACTCCTCACTCTGCATCAGAACGTTGCGCTCCATCTCGTCGGTCAGATGCAGTGCTGCAGCGCCGGATCCGAACTCCTCGAAGACAACCAGGTCGATGCCGTCGGCGTACACCTCGAAGGGAACCGGTAGGTGCTGCCAGCGCAGGTCGCCGCCGAGTCGATTGACCAGATGCGCCAGCGGACCGAGGATCACCACGGCCAACTTGTTGGACTTGATATCAGCCGCCGAGAGCATGCTCGTCTTGAGTCGCTTGCGCCACAGGCCGGCGCTGGAGAACGCCATTGCACCGGTACTCATGGGGTTGGAGAGGTCAGGTCCAGCCTGAAATACCCGTCCCCGACGGCGGAGAATCGCATTGAGTCGACGTCGTTCCTTCGTGGTTGCATACGTCGACGGCAGTGTGCGTGAGCGGCAGGTCTCGCCGTCGAGTTTGTCGAACAATAATTGCTGACTGGACATCCCAACGAATCCGGCGTCAAGCGCCTCGGTCAATTGTGCTTCCATCGACGCGAGTTCGGAGTCGGTGGGGTGCACATCCTTCCGCGTTGCACGGTCCAATCCCATCTCCGCGGCTCGCATGTCGGAGTGCCCGATGAATGCTGCGACGTTGGGTCCCAACGGAAGTGACTCGAGCGCCGCGATGTATTCACGCGCGGAGTTCCAGGTCTTGGCCCGCGTGAGTGCATCGACAACGTGCTTGCGCGGAATCGCCTCGACTCTGCCGAAAAGATCGCCGGCGTCCGACGGGCTGGCGTGAATGGTGGACAGGGAACACGATCCGACAAAGATCGACGTGACTCCGTGTCTGAGAGATTCGCTGAGCGCCGGCCCCTCGAGGATTTCGACGTCGTAGTGAGTGTGGATGTCTACGATGCCCGGGATCACCCACTTGCGCCGCGCGTCGATGACACGGGGACAGCCGGTTTCGTCGAGTGGATCGAGCGAGATGGCGGTGACCAACCCGCCTCGGATGCCCAGATTTCGGACAGCTGCTTTCGCCCCGGTGCCGTCGAACCACAGACCGTTGTTGATCACGGCGTCATAGGTCATGAGATAGCCACCTTTGCGCGGATGGTCTTCCCGGTTGCATTGCGGGGCAGAGGAGTTGTGCTCAGTTTCCACTTCACCGGCACCTTGAAGTAGGCGAGCTTTTCGGCGACATAGTCGCGTAGTTCTTCTTCGGTCGCCTCTCCCTCGTTGCGAAGAACGACAACGGCCGCCACTTCCTGGCCGAGGTCTGCCGAATCAATGCCGATCACAGCGCATTCGAGGACTGCGGGATGCTCGTCGATGGTTTGCTCGATTTCGACGGGGTAGACGTTTTCGCCGCCGCGCAGGATCAGGTCGGACCGGCGGCCCGTCAGGCGGAGCCGGCCGTCTTCGAGAACTCCGAAGTCGCCGGTTCGGAGCCACCGATCAGGACCGATAGCGGCAGCCGTCGCGGTCTCGTCGTTCCAGTATCCCAACATCACGTAGGGGCTTCGCGCACAGATTTCACCCTCCTCCCCGTCGGGGACTGCACTCCCGAAGGCGTCTCGGACCTCCACGCTCACACCGATGATCGGCCGGCCGAGAGTTCCGGGGAACGCGGCAAGTTCCGGTGGCGTGGCAACCGAAATGCCAGTAGAGGATTCGGTGAGCCCGTAGCTGTCTACCAAGGTGTGCTGCGCAAAAGGCAGGCGTGCACGCAGGCGTTCCTGCAAGGCCGGGGACGACGGCGCTGACGCCAATGCAAAGGCACTCAGTGAGCTCAGGTCGTACTTCTCGATATCGCCGTGTTCGAGGAGTCGGGTTGCCGTGGTGGGGACCACCGCCCAGTTGGTGACCTTCTCGCGTTCGACGAGGGAAAGGACCTCGTCGACGTCGAAGGCGCCCTGGTGGATGACCACGGCCCCGCCCGTTGCGAGTCGTGGGATCGCCAGGTTATGCAGGCTTGCAATGTGAAACAGCGGTGCGGTCAGCAGATACCGCAAGTCGCTTGGTCTGCCATCGCTGGGTTTTCCGGTGAACGCCGCAGCGAGGCGATCGCTGTAGCGGTGGTAGTCGATGACGGCCAACACGTTTCGGTGAGTGTGAACTGCCCCCTTCGGGCGCCCACTGGTTCCGCTCGTATACAGGATCACAGCCGGATCGTCCTCGTCGACCGTGGTTCGGGGGAGTGGCGATCCCGAGTACTTCTCCATCAGAGCCGGTAGATCTTCTTCCATCGTGAGCACGGGAACATCGGTGTTCAGCTCGGAAAGAACTTGTGCGCGTTTGGCGTCGGCGATCACGACAGTAGGAGTGGTGTGATCGATTCCGTACTGCACCTCACGCGCCACCCACCACGAGTTGAACCCTACTGCGATCGCACCCAGCGCCTGAGCCGCCCAGAAGGTCATCACCCATTCCGGCGTATTGGCGGCGAGGATGCCCACCCGATCGCCCTTGCGGACGCCGTACCGCTCGCGCAGCGCCGTGGCCAATGCTGCTACGGCCTCGCCGTGCTCGAGGTAGCTGAAGCGTCGGTCCTTGGCCACCAGGTAGTCGCGTGATCCGTAGTCGAAGGATGCAGCGAGCACGTCGCCGAGTGCCTTGTCACGGTTCTTCATGACGGGCATCGAGCTGCCAAGTACGTCCTCGACTTGCATCTCGAAAGGGCCACCGGGACCGGTCAGCCCGGCCATGACGGACGCGATGAATGCTTGTGTATCAGCGGAAGTGGTCACGTGAAGCGCCTTTCGAAGATTAGGGTACGAGCACTGCGCGTCCGGTGACCTTGCCGTGTTCGAGACGGTCGAGTGCGTCGCGGGCATCAGCGAGGTCGAAGCGGGCTACTTCTACCGTTACCAGACCGGCCTGTGCCAGGGCGATGGAATCGACGAGGTCGTTTCTGGTGCCGCCATAGGACTTCCGGATCGATGCGCCCCACGGCCAGCCCGGTCCACCGGCAGCTTCGGCGGTGATCCCGGGGTTTCCGCCTCCCAGACCCACCATGCGATACGCGCCGTTCGGCGCAACCGCTTGAACGGACATCTGAGCAGTTGCATCGACACCGACGAAGTCGAAGATGACTTCTGCGCCTCTGGCCGAGGTGAGGTCGAGGATCTGCTGCGCGGTGTCCGGTCCCGATTCGAGCGTGATGTCGGCGCCGCAGCGTTTGGCGAGATCGAGTTGATCCTGTCCGACATCGACGGCGATGATGCGCACGGCACTGATTGCGCGAAGTATCTGTACTGCAACGTGACCGAGTCCGCCGACGCCGATCACGACGGCGGTGGCACCGGGCTGGAGATGTTCGCGTGCGCCGCGAATGGCGTGGTAGCTCGTCAGTGCTGCATCGGCGAGTGGTGCGGCCTGCAGGAAGTCGAGGTCTCCGATGGGTACGAAGGAGCGAGCCGGGATCTTGACGTACTCGGCCATCCCGCCTTCGGGACCGAGCCCGGGGCAGGGCGGCATGGCGGTGCGTCCAGCGGCGAGGCACATGTTCTCGTTGCCGCTCATACATTCTCGGCACTGTCCACACGACCAGCACAGATAGACGACGCCGCGTTCGCCGACCGAGCGACCGTCGACGCCGGTCCCGACCGCTTCGATGGTGCCGGCGATCTCGTGGCCGATGGTCAGCGGCTCTTCGCGCATCTTGTACGGAAAGTGCAGGAGATGGAGATCGGAGTGGCAGATTCCCGCTGCACCAACCCGAATCAGTAGTTCTGACGGACCGATCTCGGGGACCGGCACGTCGTTGATCTCGAGGAGACCAGGCCCCATGAGCTGAGCTGCCTTCATGAGTTGACCTCGCTGATCTCGCAGTTGTATGCGGCACTCAGATACGCGTTGCTGCGATCGGATCCGATCAGACCCGGCGCCATCTTGTTCATGACGTAGGCGAAGGTCATCCGACGGTCCAGATCGTTGACCAGCATCGAGCCGCCGATACCGGCCCACCAGCAGGCGCGTCCGTCGGGAACCAGGGGTGCGGTATCCGGGTGCGGCAGTCCGTATCCGATGCCGAACTTGAGCGGAGTCATGATCCCGAGGTCGATACCGTCGGCTTGGATCTCGAAGATCAGGTCGATGGTGCTCTGCGAGAGCAACTTCTGGCCGTCGAGCACACCACCGTTCGAGATCAAGGATTGGACCCGAGCGATCGAACGGGCGTTGCCATGACCGTTGACTCCGCCGATTTCAGCTTCCCGCCAGGGCGCGGTGTTGACCTCGGGATAGTCGAGCAATGGGCAGGTCAGGGTCTTGATGAAGATGCTGTCCTGGTCGAGAGTAGACAGGTCGAATTCCAGTGCGGGCGGCGGAACCAGAGTGGCGATTCGGCCGAAGTGCTCTGCGGACGTGCCGATGTGGAAGTCGGCGCCCAGTGGACCGGCGAGCTCTTCGGCAAAGAACCTGCCGAGAGTCCGCCCGTCGATGCGACGAATGACCTCACCGACGAGATGGCCGTAGTTGATCGCGTGATAGCCCGACGCCGTACCGGGGGTCCACCACGGCTTCTGCGTAGCGAGGCGGGTGGTGGACGCCTCGAGGTCGTAGATGTCCTTCAGTTCGATCGGGCGTTCCCAGCCGGAGACTCCGGACGTATGCGAGAGGAGGTGGCGAACTTCGATGTCTTCCTTGCCGTTTACCGCAAATTCGGGCCAGTAATGAGCGACCTTCTGGAACACATCCAATTGGCCGCGTTCGACCAGCAGGAGCGCACACAGAGCTGTCATGGTCTTGGTGATGGAGAACGTATTGACGATGGTGTCCGGACCCCAAGGAGTGGTACGGGATTCGTCGGCGTACCCGCCCCAGAGATCGACCACGGATTCTCCGGCGACGGTGATGGCGATGGACCCGCCGAGTTCTTCGCCGGATTCGAGTTGAGCCTCGAAGGCGGTGCGGACGGCGTCGAACTCGTTGTTGCAATGACCGTTCACCGTGCTCATGCGCGGTCCGCCTTCTCGAGTTCGTGTGCTGCTGCACGAGCCGCAACAGGGAGCTTGTTTCCGGAGGCCGCTGCGCGCTTGGTGCCCTTGGCGATTTCCTTGTTCATGTTGCGGACGTAGGGATCGAACTCGAGCTGGATGGTGTGTCGCGGTGACTTGTAATAGGGAGCGAGGAAGTACGCCTCGTCGGCCTTGGTGATCTCCTGCATCTCACTGGCGGACGGCAGTTGGTATTTACCGGTGAGGTAGGCCGCGACGAGCTTGCTCTGCTGCTCGGCGAAGTTGACGAGCGTCGGCATGGGCTGCGCCAGTCCCATGAAGAAGAGGTTGTCGATTCCGGGCTTCATCATTCGTTTGAAGAGTGGGAATCGGTTGTCTTTGTCCGGCAGAAGATTCGGATCGCTGAAGAAGGGGAAGCTGATGTTGTAGCCGGTGGCGCAGATGACCACGTCGATGTCCTCGGAAGTGCCGTCCGCGAAGTGAACCTGCTCTCCGTCGAGTCTGGTGATGGCGGGCTTGAAGGTTATGTCGCCCGATCCGGCGCGTCCCAGGAACTCGCCGCTGGCCGACGGGTGGGCCTCGAACGGACGGTGGTCTGGCTTGGGTAGTCCGTAGCCCTCCATGGTTCCCAGGTTCTTGCCGAGGAATCGCCGACTCAGGAACAGGCGCAGATCCCGAGGCATCCAGGGCGGGGTGATCAGTTTGTCTCCCGGCACGCCGCCCAGGTATTTCGGCAACACCCACACGCCGCGGCGCGCCGAGACGATGAGCTTGTCGGCGAGGTATCTCTGGCCCAGTTCGGAAGCAATGTCCAAGCCGGAGTTGCCCATTCCGACCACGACAACCTTCTTGCCGCGCATGTCGATCGGATCGAACGGGTCGTTGTAGCTGTGGCTGTGCATCAGCACGCCGTCGAACTCACCCGGGTAGTCGGGGATGTTGGGATCCCAGTGATGTCCGTTGCAGACCATCAGGACGTCGTAGGTGCGAACTTCGCCGTCGGAGCGCGTGATGGTCCACAGTCCGTCTGCATCACGTTCTGCTGCAACGACACTGGTGTTGAAGATGATCGACTCACGCAGGCCGAAGTGCTCGACGTAGTCCTTGAAGTATTGGAAGAGTTCGGAGTGGTGGGGGAAATCGGGAAGGTCGGCGGAGACCGGGAAGTCCTCGAATGCCAAGCGCCACTTCGACGTGTCGATATGCAGGCTCTGGTAGCAGGCAGACATTCCGTTGGGGTTCTTGTAGTACCAGTTTCCGCCGACCTCGTCGGACGCTTCGTAGCAGTCGAAGGGTATTCCGAATTCCTTCATTCGCTTGGCCGTCGTGATTCCGGTGGGCCCGGCGCCGATGATGCACACGCTCGGCAAGGGGGAGGGGCTCATTCGCCATCGCTTTCTGTTCTGTCTGGGGCGTGCGAGAAGAAGTATCGAAGCCCGAGAAGTGACTTGAGTCATAGTGCGTCATTCGCTGACAATGTGTCAATGAATGACGCAATGTTTTTTGATGACGGTGAGTCGGTGATTTGCCAGGAGGTCGAAATGCGAGCAAGGTTGGCGACGTGAGCACGACTACCGATGGCCCGAAGAACAGGCGGGGGACCCTTCGCGACGAGCAGAAACGCGCGACGCGGGCCAAACTCGTGGACGCCGCACGCACCCTGTTCGAAGAGCGGGGATATGCGGCAGTCACGGTCGACGACATCGCCTCGGTCGTCGGATGCAGTAGAGCCACGTTCTACGTGCATTTCGCCAGCAAGGTGGAGATGCTCAGGACGATCGGCGCGGCCGGGATGGCTGCGAGTGCGTTCGCTTTCTACATCGATCTCGATCGAGTCCTCGACACGAACTCTCGCGTGGAATTCACCGCATGGCTGGAACGTGCCTTCGACTGGTTCGACGAGAACAAGCGCCTGCTGCCGGCGTGGGACGAGGCCGTGGCACTCGAACCGGAGTTCCGCGAGACAGCGCGGGACGGTATGACCGAACTACCGAACGCCATGCCCAAGTATCTGGGCCGGTGGCCGGTGGAACAGCACGACGAGGCGAGGTTGCGCGTCGAACTGCTCGTGAGTCAGCTGGAGCGATTCTTCACACGCTGGGCCGTGCAGGGGACGATCGACGTGACGCGGGTTCAAGCGGCCGAGGTTCTGACCGATATATGGTTCCCGGCCCTGTCGCCGGAATCGAAGGGCACCGACTAACGGTTCAGGGTTACTTCGGATCGATCTCCACGCTGATCGCGCCGACGAGTAGTCCTCTGGCTCGTTCGATGGACATCGAGCCGCTCAGCCAGCGTTCACTCAAACCCTCGACCAGTGCAGTGAGTCGTTCGGCGGCGTCGGCCGGGCTTGCCTTCGGGTCAGCGAGCCCGGATTCCTGCGCTTGTCGGATCAAGGATTCGACGTCGTCTGCCCATCGTTGAGTCGTGGTGCGCAGCGGCTCGCGCAGCTCGTCGGCGAAGACAGCGCTTGCTCGGAGTTCGCCCCAGGCGATGCTGTTCTCCCGAATCTTCGGGGAATTCTGAAACTCCAGCAGGAGCATCTGCTCGAGCTGCGCACGCGGGTCTGTCTCCGTGAAGGCGCTTTCGGTGTACAGAGCGGCGCGATCGTTGACGTGATCGAGGGCCCGGCGCAGCACACCCGCGCGGTTCTGGAAGTGGTAGTAGATGAGTGCCGTCGACACGCCGGCCTCGGCAGCGAGCGTCTCCACTCTCAGTCCGCGTACGCCGTGCTGAGCGATGACGCGGACTGCTGCTTCCAAGATTTGCGTTTGACGGTTCGACACGAGTCCGAATTCTACGAGGATGGTCGGGGCGGGTTTTCAGTCCACAGGCTCCTGTTGGGTGGTGCAGTGAATACCGCCACCACCGGCGGCGATTGCGTCGATGTTGATCTGCACGACACGACGGTCGGGGAAGAGGCGCTCCAACTCGCCTTTGGCGGCCTGGTCGGCCTCGGGGTCACCGAATTCAGGGGCGATGACCGCTCCGTTGCATACGTAGAAGTTGATGTATCCGGCAGCGAAATCATCTGATTCGAAGTCCGGCCTGATCGAAACAGGCGCCTCGAGGACGACAACATCCAGGTTTCGTCCCTGTGCGTCGGTTGCGTTCTCGAGAATCTCGAGGTGACGTTTGGTCACGTCGTGATCAAACGACTCCGGGTCTGTGTCGAGTCCGGCAACCACCACACCCGGTCGCGCGAAGCGGGCGTAGAAATCCGTGTGGCCGTCCGTGATGTCCTTGCCTGCGATCCCGGGTAGCCAGATGATCTTGTCGAGACCGAGCAGGGGGCCGAGCTCGGCCTCGACGTCCGACTTCGACCATCCCGGGTTGCGGTTGTCGTTGAGGACACAGCTTTCGGTGATGATGGCCGTTCCTTCGCCGTCGACCTCGATGCCGCCGCCTTCGAGGATCAGATCGGTTGGCAGTGATTCGACACCCGCGCGGGCTGCGACAAACGCTGCGACGCGGCCGTCCTGATCAAAATCCTGCTTCTCGCCCCAGCCGTTGAAGTTGAAATCGATACCCGCTTTGGTCCCGTTGCCTTTCACGAATACGGGACCGGTGTCGCGCATCCAGAGGTCGTCGAGAGGTGCGGCGATCAGTTCGACGGATGGGCCGACGAGGGTGCGTGCCAAGTCCAGCTCCTCGGAACGGACTAGCATCGAGACGGGCTCGAACTGCGCGATAGTTTGCGCGATCGTCGCAAGGTTGCGCTGGACCTCGGGCAGGAGGGCCGCTCCCCAGATCGCTTCGCTGGCGCCGAACGCCATCCAGGTGCGCTTGTGCGGATCACCCTCTTCCGGCATCACCCACTCGCGAAGATCGTCATCTCCGTTGCTCCCGCCCGAGGCTGAGTCGGAATCGCCGCAACCTGCCAAAAAGAGGCCACTGAGCGCAGCGGCGCCTGCCTGAATGAACCGACGTCTGTGCATTGCGGTGACTCCTTCTGTTTTTCGCGTGCTCGCTTGGTCGCCGAGGAATCTGTTCATCGCGCGAACGGGCCAACATCCAGCTACTGTTCGATCCCACCAGATTTTTCTGGCGTCGACTTACTTGCACAGAGCATAAACCCTGACTGAAAATTCAGTCAAGAAAGTAGTGAGCATGAATGACGACATTCGGGATACCCGCCAGCCAATGGTGACTTCGCTCGGCATCATCTTGGGGTTCTTGCTGAACTTTCTGGCTCAGTGGGCAATTCGCGACGACGGCAAAGCGCCGGTGGAAACCACGACCGACTGGGTCATCGTGGTCACACTGTTCACAGCCGTCGCTCTGATGCTCATAGTTCTCTTCAGGACACTGAGCAGTTCGTACGAAGTGGAGCAGGCTCGCGAGAGATATCGCGGAATTCTGCGTCTCTACTTGTTTGCCATCTCCCTGGTTTTCGCCGGAATGGCCGCCGCATTGTTCGTGTAGTGGGGCCTGTCGGAATACTCCGACCGAAGGGTCACGAGTCGATGAGACCTTCGGCCGCGCCCCGCCAACCGCGGCGCTGGTAAGCCCGCGGCGACATGCCGTGGGCAGCGATGAAGACCTTGGTGAAGCCGGAGGCGTGCGCGTAGCCGAGTCGGCGGGCAGTCTCTCCGGCCGAGAGACCCTCCTCGAGATGAGCACGGGCGAGGGTCATACGTAATTGGGCACGCCAGCGTGGGTAGCTCTGGCCGGTGGCCTCAGTGAAGCCTTGGTGGAGCAAATTCTCGTCGACGCCGAGTCGAGCGCTCCACTCCGACAGCGTGCGCGAATCGGTGGGGTCGGCCCGAAGCGCGCCAAGGATCGTCTCGACTGGATCGCTCTGACGACTGCCATGTGGACGAGCCGCCGCAGAGTTGCGGACCAGCCTCGAGATCCGCGCCGGGTCGTGGATCTCGGGGCGCAGGTGGGTGTAATTCGCGACCACCGTGTGCAACAGATACCTCTCCGCTTCGCGCGCGAAGTGCAGCACACGTGGCGGCGGTGCGGCGACCGGAGAGGCGCCCGGCTGGGACCCGAGGGGAAGTAGTAGAGAGCCTTCCGCGATCTCGACACTGTTGCGAACTCCCGCTGGAAGCCACATCGCGTCGCCCCGCCTCAGATTCCACGTTCGGTCGCCGAAAGTAACCCGGGCGGAGCCTCGATATATCCAGACGACGACGTGAAAGTCGTTGACCCTAGCCCATGTTCCGCTTGCGGAGATCGTCGGCGGTATCGGTGCCGAGCGTGGTTGGGTGCCTTCCTCGGACAACAGCGCGACGCTCTGTGCCAACGTTTCGTTCTCATGGATCGGCGCCGCACCTCGGTGTGCACGTGCGTAGGCGCTTGGTGTCATGCCGGTGTGTTCACGGAAGGCGCGGGTGAATCCCGCGGGCGTCGCGAATCCGACCTGTCCACCCGTCCAACCGATTTCGCGTCCGGCGTCCAGGTAGGCGGTTGCTGCTGCGATCCGGGCCGAGGTACGCCAACGCACGAAAGACAACCCAGTCTCCTCGGTGAATCGGCGCTGCAGGGTGCGGACACCGATCTTGAGTTGCCGGGCAAACTGGGAAAGTTCGGTGTCGTCGGCTGGTGTCCGAAGAAGTGTGCGAGCGATCTCGAGGGTTTCGGCCGAGCGAGGCAATCTCGGCGGGGAGTGCGGCACCGAAGCGCCCGACTTTTTGGCATGGGCTCCCGCGACCAGCTCGAGCAGCCCGGCACCCACGGCCGTCCCACCGCGCAGAAATCCCAAGTTGTGTGCGAACTGGTGGACGAGCCAGTCCTGCCAGGCGGCCGGGATCTCGAAGTCGATGATTCGGTTCAACGTGGGAGGCAGGTCGGCAGCGGGCATCGGGATGGGAAATGCGACCGCCTCCGGGTCCACTCGAATGCTGTACGCGATTCCCGCCGGTACCCACACTGCGGCCCCCGCGGGCACGTTGCGGACGCGGTCGCCGATCTGCAGTTCTGCGCGTCCGGTGTGTACCCAGAACAGCAGCGGCTCGCGTTCATTCGCAATCGAGGCGAGTCGAGCGGCAGGGATTTCGGGGACTTCTCCCGCAGAGAACACCAACCGTGGTCCCACGATGCCCCCAATGTAGATGCCTTCTCGCACAGGCGACCGATGAGTGTAAGAAGTCGGCACGCACGGATAACCGTATCCGATTAGGGCAGGCTAGCTTTAATTACTGGCCGTCTCGCCGTGATCGAACGTGGGCCGAACCCCCGTCTGTGCGCTTCCGAGGAGTCTTTCCGTGCCCCGAAACACCCGTCCGACAACGGCGTACCCCGTCACCTTGCGTGAACTCGAGGTATGTCGGGTGGCAGACGTGACGCCGGGCATGAGGAGAGTAACGCTCACCGGCACCCAGCTCGAAACCTTTACCAACGCCGACGGTTACGTCGAGCCTGCCTTCACCAGCACGGGCTTCGATGACGACATTCGGTTGCTGTTCGCCTACCCTGGCGAAATCGACCCCGTCCTACCGGTGATGGTCGACGGCAGTGTGACTTTCGCTGCGGGGCGCCGCCCACTTGCCCGCGTCTACACCGTGCGTCGCTACGATCCGCGAACAAGGGAACTCGAGGTCGATTTCGTCGTTCACGGCAGTGGAGTGGCTACCGCCTGGGCACGCGGCGCCGGTCCGGGCGACCGAATGCACATCGCGGGTCCCTCTGTATCGCAGGGACTTCCGGAGGATTGCGAGCATCTGCTGGTCGTCGGTGACGAGACGGCGCTCCCTGCGATCGCGCGTCTGCTCGAAGGATTGCCCGCCGATACCAGGGGGCAGGTGTTCGTCGAAATTGCGAACTCAGCTCACATTCAATCGGTGCGCGAGTTGCCCGGGGTGAGTGTCACGTGGTTGCCGCGCGAGGGGGCCGAGCCCGGCACCACTTCTTTGTTACTCGACGCGGTCACTGCCGCCGAATGGTGTGACGAACGCGTATTCGCCTGGCTTGCAGGCGAACAGGCGACGGTTCGCTCGCTTCGTCGGTACCTCATTCGTGATCGAGGAATTGCGAAGACCGACATCGACTTCACCGGCTACTGGAAACGCGGCGAGGCCGTACGTGCAGATTCCTGACCTGGCTCCATCGCTCACCCGACATCTGTACTCAGTAAGACCGACAGCGCTCGATAACACCGAAAGGCAGAAATGACAGTCCTGCGCACCAGACGATCACGGATCACCGGACTGATCGGGGTCGCGCTCGCCGCAGCGCTCCTCGTAACCGGGTGCTCGGCCCCGGCCGAAGACTCGAAAACGGCATCCTCCCCCAATTCGGAAGGAAGTGCCCTTCCCGCGGCGGAAGGAACGACCACCTACCCGCTCACCCTGGAATCCCCTTACGGTACAAGCGTTCTCGAGAAGCGGCCGGAGCGTATCGCCGCGATCGTGCCCAATGCTGTCGACACGGAAATGCTCCTCGCCCTCGGCGTTAAACCGGTCCTCTCCTCGTCGATGGTCAAGGAATCGGCTTCCCAGTCGTACTTGTTGCCTTACGACGCAGAGGATCTTGACACTTTCGAGTTCGCGATGGGCGGAACACTTCCCGTCGAAGCCATCGCCGCGAGCGAGCCTGATCTCATCGTTGCCGTCGGCTGGGCTGACGGCCTGGGTGGTTTGTCCATGGGCGACTACTACGAGCGTTTGTCCTCCATCGCACCGGTGGTGACGAGTCCCGACACGAAATCGCGGATGCTCGTACCGTGGAAGGAATCGATTCGCGTACTCGGCGAGACCCTCGACCTCTCGAAGGCGGCCGAAAAGATCGTGGCCGACCATGACCGGTATTTCGCGAACGTGCGCCAGGAGAACCCGCAACTCGCGGGCTTGACTGCAACCTGGGCGATCTTCTACGGAACCGGCAATGGGCTGCAGTATCTTTCAGCACCCGGTTCGGCTCCGGCAACATTCCTGGGTGAGCTCGGCTTCGCCGAGAACCCGCGCGCAAAGGAATTCGTCACCCAGAGCACCGTCGGCGAGGAACTTCTCGAGAACATCGATGCGGACTTCCTGCTGATCGGCCGCAGCGCTGCCGGCAGCGAAGAGGATTTCGACAAGCTGACCGATGGAAAGCTCTTCCAGGCGCTGGGAGCCGTGTCATCCGGGCATTGGGTCGCTCTGCCTCCTCGTACCGCCGACGGTGGGGACGTTCTGTGGGCGATCACGAGTGGTGGTCCGATCGGAACGATGTGGGCGGCTGAGCATGTCGTTCCGCTCATCAGCGAGAAGCTGTAGGCGGACAACTGGAGAACGGAAAGCGCTCACCCGTCGCCACATGATTGTGTGGCGGCGGGTTGTTCGTACAGCAAGAACCCCGGGTTTCGGGGTTACCTATGGCACGAAAAAGGTTGCGAAACCTGGAGTGACCGGTCCGGCGGCAGGCAATATGGTGACCGCAACTTGCCCGGCCCCGGTCTGCAGGGTGGTCTCACCCGGGGTTGCTTGGTTGTCGCCCGAAAGCCGACCGGTGCCGGAGGTCCCTGTCGAGAGGTTCAGCCAACGCACTTCGGTCGACAGCATGCATCCCCACCGGGCGTCTGGGGCGCCGGTGATCGTCACCGTGCCAGGTTGTTCGCCGACTACCGCCACGCAGCGGACAGGAGGCGCGTCGAAGCTGCCATTGGGGTTCCCGAACGGTGCCGGGTTGATTTGGAACGGAACTGTGACTGCCGCGGAGGCGATGGCTGCGGGTGCCAGAACCGAAACGGCAACTACGGATGCGCAGGCGGTCAATCGGCGTACGAGACTCATCACGGTAACCTCCGGTAATCGAAGACGGTGTGGTGCTCATACTGTACCCGGAGTGCAATTGCCGCAAGGGGATCCACGTTTCAGATCAGTGACGGTTTGCAAATCACCGAGTGCGCTGCTGTCGGTAGAATCGTTGTCCTGCAACGAGTATCGGTACATGTACCCTGTAATGCGCGGTGAACTGCCCTATCTCATTGGGCTCCACCGAAAGTACTAACTTTTCATGCTTCGGCCGGCCGGCAGGTGGTGTAGCTCGAGCAACTTGGTGCCGCTCGCGAGACGGGTTGAATGTCTCTACAGTGGAGGCGATGGATGCGAATGGTGTACTCGCTTCGCTAGAAGCTGAACGCCCGCAGGTGTTCTCGCAACTTCTGCTGCTTCACATCTACGTGCGGTTGATACGGCGTGGGCTGCCGTGTGACATTGGGAGGTCGAGTGTCGACTGCCGAATACTTTCGACAGCAGTGGGTTTCGTTGGATGGAATCACGAAGATCAGGCCTGTCGACACCGGGTTGGTCGTCTAGGGGCATGCCCGGACTCGGCGACCTCTGGCCCGCGGGTAAGGGTGGGTGTCAAAATCACGCTTCGCATACCAAGCAAATGCTTGATCGCTAGAGTGTGGACATCAAAACGCCCGACAAAAGCTCGATTTCGAAGGAGTTCGTATGGTTGCACCCCAGGCCTATGTAGTCGATGCAGTCCGCACTCCGGTGGGTAAACGGAACGGCTCGCTCGCCGGGGAACACCCGGCGGACATGGGAGCCCATGTCATCACCTCGATTCTCGACCGCACCCAACTGGACCCGATGGCTGTCGACGACGTGATCTTCGGTTGTGTCGACGCTATCGGGCCGCAATCGGGCAACATCGCCCGTACCGCCTGGCTTGCAGCAGGCTTACCGCTGGATATCCCGGGAACGACAGTCGACAGACAATGCGGATCTTCACAGCAAGCCATCCACTTCGCAGCACAAGCAGTCATGAGTGGGACCCAAGATGTGGTGCTTGTCGGCGGTGTGCAGAACATGTCTGCGATTCCTATCTCTGCGGCGATGCGTGCCGGCAACGAATACGGATTCGACACACCCTTCAGTAAGTCACGGGGGTGGGCTGCTCGATTCGGCGAGGCCGAAATCTCACAGTTCGTCGGTGCCGACCTGATTGCCAAGAAGTGGGGTATCAGCCGTGAGGACATGGAGGAATGGGCACTGCAATCGCATCAGCGTGCCCGTGCTGCCATCGCCGACGAGCGATTCGAGCGTGAGACCGTGTCACTGGGTCACTGCGTCGTTGACGAATGCCCACGAGAGACATCCTTGGAGCAGATGGCTGCATTGCCCGCGCTGAGGGAAGGCTCGCTACTGACAGCTGCTGTGGCCTCGCAGATCTGTGACGGCGCGTCAGCGGCCTTGATCGTCTCCGAGAAGGCGCTCGAGGTTCATGGATTGAAGCCGAGGGCGCGTATTCATCATATGAGCGTGCGCGGCGACGATCCGATGCTGCAACTGTCGGCACCCATACCAGCGACCAAGTTTGCGCTCGCGAAGTCAGGCATGTCGATCGGCCAGATGGATACCGTAGAGATGAACGAGGCATTCGCTTCGGTAGTTCTGAGCTGGCTGATCGAGACGGGTGCAGATCCCTCCCGAGTAAACCCCAACGGTGGTGGAATCGCATTGGGTCACCCTCTTGGAGCCACCGGAACCAAGCTGTTCGCCACGATGCTGCACGAGCTGGAACGCATTGACGGACGGTATGGACTCCAAACCATGTGTGAGGGTGGCGGAACCGCGAACGTCACTGTCATCGAGCGGCTGAGCTGAAAGGAAGAATCGGGCGGCATGGAAGCCGCACTGTTGCAGCGCTCCGTCAGGTAGGCGGTATCAGAGCGTGATCGTGCGGGTCGGCTCCCAGATGGAGGGGTCGCGGTGGGTGACGACGAAGACGGTGGCCGCCAATTCCTGCACAGCGACGGCGATGCGGCGCTCGGTGCCCTCGTCGAGAGCCGAAGTGGCCTCATCGAGCACAAGCACGGGTGCGTTTTTGAGGAAGGCGCGAGCGATCGCCACTCGCTGACGTTCGCCACCGGAGAGAGCGGACCCTTGGTGTCCGACGTCCTGATGAATGCCGAGCGTCGAGCGGTCGAGAACGGCGCCGAGGGCAGCGCGCCTGGCGGCGTCCTCGATCTCGGTTTCGTTAGCCCCAGGTCTTCCCAGTCCGATGTTTTCCCCGAGGGTGCCGGAGAACATGAGTGGATCCTGCGACACGTAGCCGATGTGCGCGGCCAGGTCGTCGTAGGGCAAGTCGCGCAATGAAACTCCGCCCAGAGTGACGCTGCCTTCGTCCGGGTCGTCGAAGCGCATGAGCAGCCCGAGAAGTGTGCTCTTCCCGGTACCGGAGCGTCCCGCTACGAGCACGCGATCACCAGCGGGGATCTGCGCGTTGATGCCGCGCAGAACTGGCGCGTGATCCACGTCGACGATCTTGATGTCGGTTCCTGCCGGGCGACCTGCGTCCTGGGGTTCAGGCTCGGGCAGCGCGGGAGCTGAAGTCGCGGTGCGGTAGTCGCGAACCGTCGCGCGAAGTTCATTGACTCCGATTCCGGCCAGTGCGAGTTCGTCGAGCGGGGCGGCGGCGCGGGCGGTGAGGACGACGAGCGCGAGAGCGGCTGCAGGATCGTCGAATCCGGTGGCGGCGAGGAAGATTACTGCACCTGCCAGCGGCACGATCGCCGCGATCGCCGAGATGAATGTCGCTGGCGCCGCGGCGAGATTGGTCCGTGCAAGCGCGGTTTCCTGATCCCGCCAGCTTCGCTCGATCCGTTCGACGGAACGAGTGGGACCCGCTGCTGTACGCAGTAATTCGAGATGGTCGGTGAGCTCGAGAGTTGACTGCGTCGCAGCGAGTTCAACCTCGTGCCGGCGCTCGTCCGCTCGGCTGAGAGCGCGTTGGGCCAGCGTCTGAGCTGCGAGCGACACCGCGAGAAGTCCCCCGACGAGCAGCATGACTCCGGGTCCCGCGACGACCGCGATTCCAGGAAGCAGGAGCAGCGGGATCAGCGGTGCAACGAGGAAGGTCTGAAGTTGGTGTGCGGGAACACTCATCAGCGACGGGATCCCGCGCCCGGTGACGGTGGCGAGCAGAGCCCGGTTGTCGTCGGTGAACCAGGACAGCTTCGCGCGGGCGAAGGCATCCCCGAGCGCGTCGTAGAGATCGCCGACGAGTCGAGCCCCGGTGAAATATCCGCCCCGCGAGACCAGGACGGTCACGAAGAGGGCGATTGCGGCCGTGGCCAGGACGAGAACCGGCGGCCGGTGATCGGCGATCGAGAGCGCGAGAGTGGTGTACGCGATCGCCTCGAGGACCGCGACGGACACCCAACCGAGTCCGATGGTGATCAAGCGTCGACGGGCTGCAGTGGTGCTGTTCATTGTTCGGCTCCAGTCAGGGCAGCATCGGATGCGATGAGACTCCGGAGGTCGAGCCGATCGTCGGCGTCGTCTGCAAGAGCGGGGTCGTGGGTGACGATCACGATCGTCTTTCCTTCGTCGTGTGCGAGATGTCGTAGTTCTTTCAACAGTTCGGCCGCTGTCCGATCGTCGAGTGCGCTGGTCGGCTCGTCGAGCAGCAGTACTGTTGCGGGCGAAAGGAATACCCGAGCAAGCCCGACTCTCTGACGTTCTCCGCCGGAGAGTGAAGCGGCATCGACATCGAGGCTGACGTCGATCTGTGCCCGGCGAAGCGCTGCGGCGTATTCCGCGTCTGTTGCGTCGGGGGCGGCCAGCGCGATGTTCTCGCGCACCGTGGCAGGCAATACGTCTGCGCCCTGAGGCGTGAGCAGAATGGACCGTGGCCGCAGGTTCTCGTCGATAGTGTCGACGCTCTGGCCCGCGTAGCGGACGGTACCCAGATCCGGGATTTCGAAGCCGGCCAGTGCTTTCAGCAGCGTCGACTTGCCCGCTCCACTCGGTCCCGTGATCGCAGTGATTGCGGACGGGCGGAATGCATGCGTGACGCCGTCGATGACTCTGCGGTCCGCGATCGTGACAGTCAGGCCGAGGATCTCCAGTCGATCGGAGGGACTGGCGGCCGGAACGGTTGATGCTTCACCAGCCGGGAGGGTGGCTTCCTCCAGCGCTGCGGCGAGTCGGACTGCAGCAGAGCGTCCAGCCGCGACGTAGTCGAGGCCGTGCCCGAGCCGCAGGGCCGGTGTCACGATTGCGAGACTGAAGAGAATGGTGGCGGCCAATGTCGGTGCATCCCAGCGAAATCCGACGGCATAGGCGATCGCAAACGTTGCCGTCGCCTGCATGAGGGAAACGGCGACGGCCGCAGGGGTCGCCACGAGTCGAACGCGCTCCTGCATTCCCCGAGTGAACCGTGCTGTCGATTCTGCATAGTCAGCGGCAGCACCGGTCTGCGCGCCGTAGATCCGGCAGACGCGGATGCCGCGGGCATAGTCGTCCACGGCGGTCACGATGTCGCCCATGACATCCGCACGTTCAGCGCTGTACCGCGCAGCCATTCGAGGGATCACGATCACATAGAACAGTGCTGCCACGATGCCGGGAGCCAGAGCGAGAAGCGCCACCGGGCCGGCTGAGACGGCCAGCGCCGCGATCGTGAGCGCCGGGACCACCACGAGCGTCGCGAACTCGGCAGGTAGGTGCGCAGTCATATGGTGCAGCGCCGAGATGTCTTCGGAGACGAGCCTTCTCAGCGCGTCCCCGCTGTAGCGGGACAGCGTGCTTGCCGGCAACCGGACGACGTGGGCAGCGAGCTGGCGCCTGAGCCTGGCCTCGAACAGCGCCTCGGCGTGGTGCGAGAGCCACGACGACGTGGCGGCGAGCGTGACGCCGACGAGCCAGAGCCCGCATGCCCATTCGGCCCAACTCATGGACGGTTCACCGATGAGTTGCACGACGCACCAGAGCGCTCCGAGCATCGCGACCCCCGACGCAGCCGCCGCGACCACCCCGGCGGCCAATGCAGGCAGCGCCGGGCGCAAGGCCGGGACCAGCGATGGTTCGACGAGAGGGCGGGGCATGGATAACTCCTTGAATCAGCGTCAGGGTGCGGGCACGACAAGTGACCGAAACCTGAGGTTAGGCTTCGGTTGCCACTCTTGGTTATCGCAGTACGCCGATTTCTTACACTCGATTGGCAGCCGTCGGCGTCAGGATGCGGCCGAAATGGAAGTCAACACGTCTTCCCACATGTCCATGACTGCGGGTTCGGCTGGACCTGTTTGGGTGAAGACTGCCACGCATTTTCGGCGGAAGTCGTACATCTCGATCGAGCTGGTCAGTCCGTGAACGCCGTGCGTGCGGGTCAGCCAGCACTCCGCGACGCCGTTCAGGTCGATCATCGTCCGGCAGGTGTCCGAGGCTAGAGTCAGCGTTCCGCCGAACATGGCTGCCGCGTCGAGATCACCGCGATGAATCTGCAGGCAGCCGTTCCCGGCGACAACCGTCGTGACGGGCAGTTGTTGGTAGGACAGGTGCTCCATCCCGGCAGCCATGAGGTGAGGATCGATTCTCCGGTAGCCGAGGGCGCCCAGAGCGACCAAACCGTTGCGGCGTTCGCTGCCCCTGTCCGCGAGGATGAAGTCGAGTTGTGTCAGCTGATCGGCTTCGGCCCAGAATGCGGGCGTATTCGACGTCTGGATGGGAGGGTTGGCTTCCCTCGAAGCGTCGGCCGCGTTTCGTATCGCTTCGAAGGCGAGACGATCCGAGGCCGGGGTCAAATAGGTGGTGTGCGAACTCGATCCGTGAGTGTCGAACATCCGGAGCGTCGGCGGAAGGTGCTGCTCTGCATCAGTGGTCACCACCGAACCGAGGGCGGAAGGGTTCAAACGCAGAGAGACGAGTCCTGGCGTGCAGACCAGCGGATCACCGGGAACGGTGGGAACGGCGTACTTTCCCGAGTCGTTGACAGCCACTGGCCCCGCAACGGTGATCGCGACGACATCGCCCAAGAGGGACAACATTTCGCCGACTACCCCGGGTACCGTGTCGATCAGTCCACCGCGGAATCCTGGACGCGCAAGCAGCGCGTCCAGGTCCGACATGCGCGCCACAGCTGCGCAACGGCATTCACCACGGTGGGGACACATCTCAGTAGACATCCCGTAGGTACCGCTTCGATCGTTTGAGGTTGTTGACGTAGTCCTCAGCGGTATCCGCATCCAACCCGCCGTGCTCGGCGACCAACTCGTGCAATGCGTCGTCGACGTCCTTCGCCATCCGGGTGGCGTCGCCGCAGACGTACACGTGCGCGCCCTTCTCGAGCCAGGCGAACAACTCTCGGCCCTGCTCGCGCATACGTGTCTGGACGTAGATCTTCTCGGACTGATCACGAGAGAAGGCGAGGTCGAGACGCGTCAGGACACCGTCACGGGTCAGGCCGTTGAGCTCGTCCTCGTAGATGAAATCGCTCGACTGATGCTGATCGCCGAAGAAGAGCCAATTCTGCCCCGACGCGTTCCGCGCCCGACGCTCGTGCAGGAAAGCGCGGAAGGGTGCGATGCCGGTTCCGGGTCCGATCATCACGACGGGAGCAGCATCATCGGCGGGCAGACGGAACGAATTGTTCTTGGAGACAAAAACTCCGACCCGGTCTCCCTCGCCTACCCGATCCGCAAGATACGTCGAGCAGACGCCGCCGCGATCCCGCTCGCCCGAGCGGTAGCGCACACTCGCAACCGTCAGATGCACGGTGCCGTCATGGGCCAGCGGGCTGGACGAGATCGAGTAGACCCGATGCTGAAGAGGGCGCAGAAGACCAAGCAACTCTTCGGGATTCAGGCGAACTGTGGTGCCCAGCTGCAGAAGATCGAGCACATCTTTGCCCCACAGCCACGCGTCGAGCGCTTCCCGATCTTCGGTGTCGAGAATATGCTGCAGTTCGGCGTCTCCGCTGCGTCGGGCGATGTCGTCGATCAGATCGCGAGAGGGAATCGAGATCTCGTAATCGCTGGTCAACACCTGGTCCAGCGGCACGGACGAGCCGTCCTTCGCCGTGACGACGCAATCGCCGCTCACCCCGAGTTGACGGATGATGGCGTCGACGAGAGCGGGGTCGTTGATCGGGCGGATTCCCAATCCATCTCCGGCCTCGTAGTCCAGACCATCCTCGCCGAGTGCAAAGGTGAAGTGGCGGACTTCCTTGGCGGAGCCCTCACCGGACAACAGTCGATTGGCGAGAACAGTTGCAGGATAGGGGTTCTTGCGCGTCCATTGGGATTTGGTCTTCAGTGAACCGGATGCAACCGGCACCACCGCAGCGCCTGTGTCGCCGCCCGGACCGGCATCACCGTCCACGCCCGCCACCGCAGCGACGGCACGAACGATCCACTCGGCCGCGTCATCCTCGTAGTCGACGTCGCAATCGGTGCGGTCGACAACGCGGGTCCCGCCGAGCGCTTCGAAGCGAGCGTCGATGTTCTTGCCGGACTGGCAGTAGCCGTCGTAGCTGGTGTCACCGAGTGCAAGCACGCCGAAGTAGAGACCGTCCAATCTGGGGGCGCTCTCGGATTCGACTGCGTCCCAGAACAGCTGCGCGTTGTCAGGCATCTCGCCCTCGCCGTAGGTCGAGGTGATCACGAGTACCCGGCGCATGGCGGAAAGTGCGTTGATATCCACGGTGTCAAGACCCGCGACAAGTGGTTCGAGACCGTGGGCACGAGCAGCAGCGGCCGCGTCTTCGGCCACGGACTCCGCGTTGCCGGTCTGGCTTCCGAAGAGGATGTGCACGGCTGCCCCGGCAGTTCTTTCCACAGTTGCTGTTGCAGTACCGGTTTGACCGGGCATGACGGTTCGTGAGTGAAGACCGGCCAGGAATCCGGAAAGCCACGCTCGCTGGTCGCCGGTGAACGGTGCGTATTCGGGAATGTACGGAATTTCCATGATTTGAAGCTCACCTACGTTCGGGGGGAGAGAGGTCAGGACACCAGGTCGGGGATCGCACGTGAAGCGAACAACTCGTCGAAGTTCGGCAGGGATCCGAGTTTGTCCCGGTTCTTGTTGTCTTGAAAAAGAATCCACCCGTACGTCGCGGGACTGTCCATCGCCAGCACGTTGCGCAGACTCAACGCCTGCTTGTAGTCGTCGACCCGCTTGGCTGCAATCAGCGCGGCCAACTGTTCGTCGTCGTAGCCGGCCAGAATCTCTTTCGAGTACTTCACCAGGTGCTGGACGAGGGCGAAGTCCTCGGTCAGCACCAGATTGCGAGCTGCCTTCTGAACTGCTGGATCGTCGGGTCCCGACGCATTCGGGGTGCGGGCCGCGGCGAGTTGTTGGGCGAAGTGAAGCACGGTGTACTCGCTGAGGAGTGCGTACATCGTTGCGGTATCGGTTTCTCCGTAACCGGGGACTGCGCCGCCGAGTGCGGGACGCTCGTCTCGTACCGCGAGTTTGAAGGTGCGTACCTGCCGCGCCGCGATGGCGGAAGCCAACTCATCGAGAAGTTCTTTGTGCGTTTTGGCGGCAAGGATGGCGTCGCTGTCCTGGTAGAGCATCAGCGCCTTGGGCATCGCGTAGACAAACGAGTGCTGTTCGACTTCCCAGTTCTCGAGCAATCGGGTTCCGAGCGCGGATCCCGTTGCCTCCACATGCAGTTCGAGAAGGAGTTGCACTGCGTGGTTGTGGACGGCGGCAAGAGGGTCGGTCGCAGCGGTGATCGACCCCAACAGCACGGAATCGGTGCTCGCTCGCAGTGCAATCTCGCCGCGAGGGTCGTACTGGTAGAAGAACCCACCACTCATGCCGTTGCCGACGCCTTTACCGAACTCGCCGAGATTCAGGACGGCACCGTTTGTCATGTACTCACCGGCGAAGTCGCCGACGCCTTCGACGACAGCGCTGGCTCCGGAGTTGCGAACCGCAAAGCGATCGCCTGCTTCACCTTCGACGAACACTCGCCCACCGGTGGCGCCGAAGAGAGCGAAGTTGCCGATCAACACGTTTCCGCCGGCGTCACTGGAGCCGCCGCCAGGGCTGCGCACGGCGATCACGCCGCCGCTCATGCTCTTTCCCACGCCGTCGTTGCATGTCCCGGTGTGCTCCAGGTGCATGCCGTCGTTGCAGAATGCGCCGAACGACAGGCCCGCAGATCCGGTCGTCAGGACGCGTACGCTGCCCGGAGCGAAGTACCGTCGCCCACGTTCGTCGGTCAGCACTCCCGGAGTGAGAAGCCCGGCCGCTCCGTAGTTGAGTTCACGTTCGAGATCGACCGCCAACTGCCCGCCGACGCTCTTGTTCCGGTTACCCAGGTGCAGTGCACCTTCGGCGAATTCGGGTCCGGACACGGTGACCGAGGCCTCGCCACGGTCGAAGAGTGCCGTGCGAACCTCGTCCATGATCTTCTCGTCGAGCGCGTACTCGCGCTCGAGGTACACGGGATTGTCGACGGTGATGTCCGGCGCCGACGCGAACATCGCGCCCAGGTTCAGATTGCCGACGATGGACGGGTGATCGATCAGATGCAGGAGGTCGGTTCGTCCTCGCGCTTCCTGGAGGGATCGCATTCCCAGATTTGCCAACAGTTCCCGAGTTTCGTGAGCGATGTTGAGAAGGTACTGCGCCATGGCGCGGGGATCGCCGTCGAACAGTTCCGGGTTGGTGGTCAGTCCTGCGGGGCACTTGATGTTGCAGTTCTTGGCCATGACGCAGCCCATCATCATCAGAGCCGATGTGCCGAACTCGAAGCTGTCTGCGCCGAGTAGTGCCGAGGTGATGATGTCGCTGCCGGTCTGATGTGCGCCCGAGCATCGAAGAACGACCTTCTGACGAAGACCGTTGGCGCACAGAGCTTGATGGACCTCTGCGATACCGACCTCGGCCGCGCGGCCCGCGTACTTGAGGCTGGTCACGGAAGCGGCGCCGGTGCCACCGGTGTTTCCGGCGACGTTGATGACGTCAGCGCCTGCCTTGGCGACTCCGACGGCGATGGTGCCGATACCTTCCGAGGACACCAACTTCACGATCACCCGGATACGCGCTGCCTTGCAGTCGTGGATGAGCTGAGCGAGGTCCTCGATGGAGTACGTGTCATGGTGAGGCGGCGGTGAAACCAGTTCGACACCGGGGGTTCCACCGCGGGCCGCAGCGATGTCGATGGTGACCTTGGCTGCCGGAAGCTGGCCGCCCTCACCGGGTTTTGCACCTTGGCCGAGTTTGATCTCGATCTCTTTGAGCATCGGGTCGGCGAGGTATCCCGCCCAGATTCCGAATCGACCGGATGCAAACTGCTTGATACGCGATGCTCGAATTGTGTTGTAACGGGACAGGTGTTCACCACCTTCACCGCTGTTGGACATCGCGCCGACCATGTTCGTGCCATGCGCGACGGCTTCGTGTGCCGGAGCATTGAGCGCGCCGTGGCTCATGGCTCCCGACGCCAACTTCGGAGTGATGTCGCTGGCGCTCTGCACCTCGGAAAGAGGAACACCTGCCGGTGCGACCCGCAACTTGGACAGGAACTGTGCCCCGATACCTGTTGCCTTCAGAACCAGATCCGGTTCAGTCGCTTCGATGGAGATTTCGCCCGAGAAGATAGCGTTGAGAGCGTTTCCGAGTGCTGCCCGGCGTGCGGCGTCGTCGGCCAGTGGTCCGTCCAGGCGAAGTGTGTACCCGCGGTCTGCGGCGGATTCACACTGGATTCCACGCATCACGATCGTCGTATTGCCGTGTACCGAGAATCGGCTGATCTGCTCGGCGAACTCGGCTGTCGTCACCGCAAACGTGACATCGCCGGGAACGGAGATGACGTCGCGCAGCGCAGCGGGACGACGCGATCGTTCCGCAGCCATGACAGTAGAAAAGTCCCGGTACCCGGCGGTGATGTCGAAGTCGTCGATCTGTTCGGTGGTCAACCGGTCGAAGCTCGTCGCCCGGTATGCCCCGGCGTCGAGGCGGAAGGCGTCGTCGAGCCGTCCGAGGGGAAGGAGACGCAGAGCCTCGAATTGTTCTGTTCCCGAGGGGCTGTCGAACGCGATTTTCTCCTCGGTGAGTTCGACGTACTTGCGGACCGCGGTGGTACCGAACGAATGCCCTGCGCCGTCAGCGCGCTCCTTGAACAGACCGAGCAGTGGCAGGTCCTTCTCACCCCCGACTTCGCTCGCCCGCTCGTGCCACTGCTTCGAGGTCGCCGCGACGGTGTCGAAACCGACGCCGCCGACCGGGGATTTCATGTTGGGGAACCACTGACGCAGTACAGGGTCGGACGTATCGAGGAAGTTGGGTTCGAAGAATTCTCCGCCGATGTAGCTCTCGACGGTGCACAGACCGACGCGTCCCATCGTCTTCATGAGCGACTTCTCGGCGGCCTTCGCGAAGCGCCGGAACGCGGCGTCCGGGTCGGCCCCGAACTTCTCCTCGGCGCGAAGTTGCACAGACAACGGGTAGACGGCCGAAGCGCCGAAGCCGAGTGCGGCAGCAACGTGGTGCGAGGACTCGATCTGGCCGCTCTCCACGATGAGAGAGACACGCAGTCGCAGGCCTGCGTCGATGAGTCGCTGGTTCAGTGCTCCGACGACCATGATCGCGGGAAGTGTTGCACGCTCGTGAGATACGTGACGGTCGGTCAGGACTGCGATCCCGCCCTGTTCAGCTGCGAAGGCCACAACAGCGTCGCCGAGTGCGGTCATCGCGTCGACCATCGCTTGCGCGTCACCCCCGGCGGGGTAGAGCATTTCGAAGCGGCGGTGCGGTGTGTGGTTCTGTTCGCGGATCTTGAGCATGTCCAGATGCCCGAGGATCGGCGACGCGATGACGATCTGTTTGCCCTCTCCGGCAGTCGTCTTCGCGCCCAACGCGACCCGGAGAGTCATACCGTCCGCTTCACGGATGCTGTCCAGCGGAGGGTTGGTTACCTGGGCGAATCGCTGCGAGAAGTAGCGTGCCACACCGCCTTCGCGATCGCTGAACGCGTTGATGGCGTTGCCGTAGCCCATGGCGGAGACCTTCTCGGCTCCGTGCGTGAGCATCGGATCCATCAGGAATTTGAAGCTCTCCTGATCCAGGGAGTACGCCATGTAGCGCTGATGAACCTCGAAGGTTCCGTTGTAGCGCGTCGGTGAGCTCACCTTCTCCGCAGGTACGGAGGCAATGTCCTCGATCAGGATTCGTGACTGCTCCACCAGAGACTGGTAATCACGCTGTGCAGCAATCTTTTCCAGGGCCTCGCGGGCAGTGTAGGTGTGGCGATCTCGATGATCGAAGTAGAGCATTCCGCCGGCTTCGACGCGGCCACGGTGAATCACCGTCTCGGGTGGGAACGCGATCTGTCCGGCTTCGGAGAATGCGCACACGTAGTCGTGGGTCTCGATCGTGCGTAGTGGACGCAGGCCGAGGCGATCGAGGCGTGCACCGATGATGGTGCCGTCGCCGAAGACCAGCGCTGCCGGTCCGTCGTTTTTCTCCTCGTACAGCGAGAAGTACTCGAACATCGCCCGCACCGCAGGGGAGAGGGTGGTGTCGTTTTCCCAGGCAGGCGGCATCATCGAGACCACAGCCGTCACCAGGTCGACACTGTCCTCGATGACGCGAGCTTCCAGGGTCTGATCCAGTCGGCAACTGTCGGACTGGCCGGGCGGACGGACGATCGCACGTCGTTTCGCACTGGCGACGGCAGCTTCGGAGAGCCGATTCTTCTTGTCCGTGTTCAGTTCTCCGTTGTGAGCCATGAACCGGAAAGGCTGCGCCATCGTGGGATGCGGGTCCGTGTTGGTCGAGAACCGCGTGTGGAAGTACATCGTGTGTACGGCGTGATCGGGGTCGACCAGGTCGCGGAAGTACGGGATCACTTCGTCGGAGTTCAAGCGGCCCTTGAGAACCTGTGTTCTCGCGCTGAGCGAGAGTGGGTACAACCCGCGCAGCGCAGGCGTGTTGTACGCGATGGCTTCGATGGCGAGCAGCGCCTCGTGCACGAGGCGATCGACTACCGCGGGCTCGGGACGCGGAGTGGGGACCTCGAAGATCCACTGCCTGATCGGAAGCTGATGCGCGATCGCGGCCGGCCGAATCGACGAGTTGTCGACCGGGATGTCGCGCACAGCGAGGGTGGTGAAGCCTCTGTCGAGAAGTTCGCGTTCCACCAGAGCCGCTGCACGAGCATGCTGGGCGTCGTCGTCGGGAAGGAAGAAGTTGCCGACGCAGAAGCGGCCGGCACGGAGGTCGGAGCGCCCGGTGACCTTGCGGAAGAACCGGAGGGAGAGGTCCACCGAGACGCCGCCACCGTCGCCGACACCCTCGGAGGACATACCGCCGCGGTGCGGGACCGAGCAGAGTGCTTCGCGGCCCTTGATCAGGACATCGTGGGTCTGCACGCCGTCCTTGCGCGTGATGAACCCGACCCCGCAACTGCTCTTGTCATCTGCGGGGTCGTACAAACCGACGATGGACGTACTCACTGCAGCAACCTTCTCCCTGTCCTGGTTGCCCGGAGATTTGTTCGACCGGGCAGATACGACGGCATGTATTCCGTCAGGGCAGGGCGTCGCTGCTTCGATGAAGCGGCACCCGAATGGGATCAGACTACTGAGTAGAGGCTTACCTTAGTCAAGTCTGCTGGGTGTGACTTGGATCTGAGCAGGTCAGAGGGTTGCTTTGTAGGCGAGGGCGTAAGCGATCTTGCCCGGCTTGTCGTCTGTGTACGGCTTCGAGAGCTTTGCGAACTCGCCCTTGGACTCCGCTTTGCCATCGTTCCAGGCCGGCAGGACACCAAGATCGGTGGCAGTGAATCCGCTGTCGACGACCGCATCGCCCGCCAACGCGGTCTGCGCTTTGGTCACCGACTTCACCGTACTCAGGTAGCTGGAGAGATCATCGCGATTCCAGTTGGTGAGGTCGACGGGCGCGGTGTCGCGGACCCACGCGCCCCAGTAGAACTCCTGGAACGGGATCGAGCCTGCAGCGAATCCGATGTCGCGGGAGAAATACATCAGGCTGCGGTACTTGTCGTCGGCGAAGTTCGCCAGGCCGACGCTTTTCGGCAGGGACTGGACCGGCACCTGGTTTCCGTCGACGTCACGCGACCAGACCCACTTGTTCTTTTCCATCTCCGTCCAGAAGGCGCCTTCGGTCAGGCCGCTGAGGTTGCCGAGAACTCGGAGTCGCACGTGCAGGTCAGGACCTCCGTCGGCCGTCTCGATGAAGGACGTGAGGGTGTGGTGACCGTCGGTCAGGTAGAGATCGCCGCGGGGGCCGACGACCACGGTCTTCATGGGCGCGATGCTCTCGGCGGTTTCCTGACCCACCGGGATCTGGCAGGTGAAGGACGACGGGTCCTTCAGTGTCGACGCCGCAGTAGCGGTCGCGGCCTGGATCTGGCCGTTCGCCTCGCACCAGTCGTCGAACTTCTTGTTGATCGTGTCTTTTCCGAGCGTGTATCGCCCGAGCTTGTAGTACACCTCGTCGTAGCCGAGGGAAGGCTGCGTCGCATGAACGTCTCCGATGCGCACGTCCAGAAGGTCACCTTCTTTGGCGCACAGGTACTCCGAGCCGCCGGCGGAGCCTGAGAACGAACCGGTGGAGATGCCGCCACACGCGAGGGGAGCGGCGACGGCGGGTGTGCCCGCCAATGTTCCGGCGCCGAGCAGTGCCAGTGTTGTGAGTGCCGAGATGGCGGAACGACGCATGTGGGGATCTCTCCTGAGGGTGGGTTCGCACGTGAGGAAGCTTGCGTCACAATCGCTCAGGGTGGTTTCAGACTTACTGACAACAGACGTCCGCGCGGTGGCTACCACGTGAATTCACGTCGTAGCCACCGCGCGGTGAGCCGGTTGGTTGATCAGCTCTTGTAGTTGTAGAAGCCCTCGCCGACAGCGACGCCGAGCTTGCCCTCGTCGATGTAGTTCTTCTTGATGTAGTCGGCGAATTCGCGCTGCTTCTCGCCGCCCTGGGAGGAAATGTTGTAGACGGTGGTCAACCCGACGACGTCCATGATCTGGAAGGGACCGAACGGGGCTCCGGTGCCGATACGCCAAGTCTTGTCGACCATGTCGGGATCGGCGATGCCGTCGATCAGCAGATCGGATGCTGCATTGAGGAGCGGGACCAGTAGCGAGTTGAGTACGTAGCCCGCCTTCTCCTTCTTGAGCTCGATCGGCACCATGCCGATGTTCTTCGCGAACTCGACGACCTCGCGGTACACGGCGGGGTCGGTGGACTCGGTGCCCATCACCTCGGCAGTGTTGTTGACCCACACGTGATTTGCGAAGTGCAGTGCGAGGAACTTCTCGGGTCGACCGGTGAACTCCTTGAGGTCGCTCGGGAGAAGCGTCGACGAGTTGGTTGCGAACACCGTGTGCTCAGGAGCTACCGTGGCAAGCTTCTCGTAGGTGTCGCGCTTGATGGCGATGTCCTCGGGAATTGCCTCGATGACAAGATCGGCCTTGGCGACGGCTTCGGCGAGATCGTACGAGTACGTAATACGTTGCAGTGCTTCGTCGGCCTTGCCTTCCTTGGCGCCCTCGACGTTCTCGGCCTTGTAGGCCGCGGCCAACGAGTCGAACCGAGCCTTGGCCTTCTCGATGACCTCGGCGTTGATGTCGTACGCGACGACGTCGAAGCCGTGATAGGCGCTCTGATAGGCGATCTGTGAGCCGAGGACTCCGGTACCCAGAACGGTGATCTGCTTCAATTCAGTCATTTTCGATCCTCAATCCTATTCGGTGGGTAGTCCGGCAAGCGTCAATCGGACCTGTGCTGCAACGATGTTCGTGAGTTCGTCAGCCGTGATCCGGTCCAATGCCGCGCGGGCTATTTCGAAGTGCAGCACGTTGGAAATCGTTCGCGCTGCAGTGGTGGTTCGTGTGGTGTGGTGGGGGTGACCCTCGTGCAGGATTTGTGCAATCCGCGTTTGCAGGCGTTGCGAGAGCTCCAGGCCTTCGGCCCGGAAGCATTCGCTGGGCTCGCCGAACAACACCTCGCGTTGGTAGATGCCGGTGTTCTCGTCGTTTCGGCGACTTGCGATCAGCAGGGGTGAAACCAGCTCGAGCACACGAGCTTCTGTGTCCGTCGACTTGGCTTCACGCTCTTCTCCCAGTTCGATCTGCTTACGGTACTCCGCGTTGTACACCATGAGCAGCAGCTCGGCTTTGCTTGCGGCGTAACGAAAGAGGGTTCCGCCGGCTACATCGGCGCGGTCGGCAATCTCTTGAGTGGTGACCGCGCTGTAGCCCTTTTCCGCGAACAGTTCGGCCGCGGCGTCGAAGATGCGTGTCTGCTTTTCGAGCTTGTTGCGTTCGCGACGGCCCAGCCCTTGGTCCGGCTTCGTCATCCCGCTCACCTCGTCTCATTTCGGATCACGCTCATAAATGAGTCTACTCCGAAATTACGGGAGGATGACGTCTCCTCCGTCACATCACCGCAGTCCGCTGACCCAACCGGCAAACACGTCGGCGAACACGTCGGCTTCGCATGCGTGCACCGATTGGGGGTAGGCGCATTCGGGGTATCCAGCGACGACGGCGGCGAGTTCGACGTTGCAACACTGCGCCAAGAGACCGCGCAGGAGATCTGCAGCCGACCAACCGGCAACGGATACCGCCGGGATTCCCTCTTCCTCGTACACCTTCATCAGATCGTCATGCCTCCAGGACAATTCCTCGGCCACCAGTGCATCGGGGTTGAAAGACATGGCGCGGTCGAGTGATCCGCGCAGAAGTGAGTGTGGATCGTCCTCGCCGCGCAGCCTGGTCGCGAGGTCGGCCGGTGCCTTCTGCATGACGAACATCCAGGGTTTGCCGTCGGGAAAGACTCCGCCGAAGCCTGCCACGTT
>NZ_JBEUOQ010000023.1:0-60617 GCF_040489275.1 Rhodococcus baikonurensis
TCACGCGCAGGTCACGAGGCCAGTCGGGCACTACGGGCGAGGGGCAGTTCGGGGAGGGGTCGAGTTCGCACAATCTACAACTCGGCATCGTTTACCTTACATAATTACTATTATCGGCTAAAAGTATGGCTATCGTCGGGCCAGTCTGGCGGCTAGACTGGACGGCATGACGACAGTGCCACTGGGTGAAGCCAAGGACAAGCTCTCCGCGCTGGTCGATAGCGCCGAAACCACGCACGACATCATCACGATCACCAAGCACGGCAAACCCGCCGCGGTGCTGATGTCTGCCGACGACCTCGAATCGCTGCACGAGACGATCTACTGGCTCTCACGTGCCGGTGTCCGCGACGACGTCGCTACCGCCGACGCCGAGTACGCTGCCGGCCACACTGCCTCCATCGACGACCTGCGCGCGGAACACGGCCTGCCGCCGAAATGAGCGACGCTCCCACAGACTCGTCCGACCCGTACCGGGTCGAAGTCGCATCCCCAGCTCGCCGCGACCTTCAACGTCTCCCATCCCGGATCGTCCACGCCGTCATCGAATTCATCTCCGGACCCCTCGCCGAGAACCCTCACCGGCTCAGCAAACCGCTACGCGACGACCTCGACGGTCTCCACAGCGCCCGCCGCGGCGACTACCGAATCCTGCTCCACATCGACGACCCCAACCACACCATCGTCATCGTCAGAATCGACCACCGTGCCCACGCCTATCGCACCTAGGGGTAAAGCCATACGTGCGAGAGACATTGAGATACAGCTGGTGCCGCGGTAGCGCAGTCGACACAGACTCGATCAACCTCGAAATGTGATGCCCGAAGGTTCCACCACACCAGGGTCATGGCCGTTGACGCTAAGTAGTTGACGCGCCGCGATGACCTGAACATCTTGGTATGGCCCTGGGCCGACAATCAGTCTCGCGATTGTTGTCTCTGCCGCCGGACGCCAATGGGTGCCGAGGTTGATCGCGAACGCGGTGAAGGGCGAGAGACCGTAACCGCTGAGGCGGAGTTCGCCGAACAGAGGGTTAGTGCTGGTCGTCGGTGGCGCTGTGTGGGTCATGACACGAAACTCCTGTTCGGCCTTGAACGAGTCATCTTTGTGCCGGGCGAGGTGCTTCGCCATCTCGAAGCGTGCGAAAGCGAGGTCGTGGGGGCCGAGCGCGGGTTTGTTCGCGTAGCGGCTGATGAACTCGTCGGCGTCGCGTTCGATAGCGGCCGACTCGTAGCTCACTTCGACGACATCCACGTCCGCCGGGAAACTGATCACTGAGTCGAGTCTTGGATTTTCTGGCTCGGGCCAGTTGAACATTGGGAAGGTGTGATTCTCGAGAACTTCCCTGGGTATGCCGATCGCGAATCCGCCTGTACCACCGGCGTAACCGCGCCATTGACTGAGATCATCTGGCTCGGTGGTAAACGAGGCGGCAAACACTTGCGCGGGGTCTGGTAACAACGGGTGGTCGCCGCCAGAGTCACCGGCGGCATCCGTGATCTTCTGCGCGAACACTTTGCCGGCAGTCTTCAGCTCTGCGTGGTCGTTCATGAACCGAACATCAGACGCCTGGAATCGCAGCGTTCGATCGTAGGTGTACTCGGCATACAAGGGGTGATTGGTAGTCGCGTACACGTTCGGGAAGCTCGCTTGGCTGATTCGATCAACGATGCCGAGGAGTCCTGCCGCGGAAGTGTAGTGATACAAGTTGTCGTCGTTGCTCATGTTGCTCTTCCGCCTATTCGACGAGGTCGCGATCGACTAACCCGATGAAGCGGCGATCCCCGGCCCGAAAGGGTTGGGGATCCGTCCGCCCTTCCGCCCCGCACCTTCCGCCTCTGGCCGGCGGTAAAGAGCCACCGGCGGACCGGAAGGGCGGAATACGGACACCACCACAGACACGCAAGAAAGCACCCCGGCCGCCGGCCACGAACCACGACAAAAGCGCAAGGACAAGAACCTACCCGCCCCGGTGTAAACATTCTTCTATCCCGACGCTCGCGCATCAAGGCCGCTCCAGAAATAATATCCACACGCGCCACTCGCACGCTCGAACAAAGGCGCTAAGATATTTTTTCCTACGCTCACCTTGACCCGCTCCCGCCGAGACCAGAATATCGGCACATACCGGGGAGAGGGGAGAAAGTACAGGTAGAACGCATGCAAGTAGCTGCGTACATCACGGTTTGGTATTAGAGAAAGAATGCGAAAAATGATTGAAGATGTCATTAACTAAAGCGGAAGCTAATCGAAGAAATACCCGCGAAAGTATTGGTTTATATTGCAATGTTCGATAGAATGAAATCAATAAAGAATCACCGACGAGGGGGAGTGACAATGGCGATCACCGTATATACCAAGCCCGCATGTGTGCAATGCAATGCCACGTACCGCGCTCTCGACAAAGCAGGAATCGAATACGACGTCATCGACATCACCGAAGACGCACAGGCCCGCGATTACGTCATGAGTCTCGGATACCTGCAAGCCCCCGTCGTCGTCGCAGGAGAAAACCACTGGAGCGGATTCCGTCCCGACGAAATCTCCAAGCTCACCCCGGCCGCCTGACCACACACTTTCACCAGCGAAACGAGTTTCAATGAGGAAATCAAGCAGTTCGGACGGCGGGTGCATCAACGACGAACAGTCGGTTGTCGCGCAACAATGCCCAGATCACGCTCACTCGTCGACGGGCCAAGGCGATCACCGCTTGAACGTGTCTCATTCCTTCACTTCGTTTCTTGAGGTAGAACTCGCGGTTCGGTCCATCTTTGATGATGGAGGTTTGAGCGGAGAGGTAGAAGACGCGCCGCAGTCGCCGGCTGTAGCGTTTGGGTCGGTGCATGTTGCCGGTTCGGCGGCCGGAATCGCGGGGGACCGGAACCAACCCCGCTGCCGAGGCGAGGTGACCGGCATCGGAGTACGCCGACATATCACCGGCAGCGACAACGAATTCCGCGCCGAGGATCGGACCGATACCGGGCATGGATTCGATGACCGCAGCCTGTGGATGGCGGCGGAAGGTCTCACCGATCTGCGCGTCGAGACGAGCAAGCTGGACGTCCACTGCGAGGACTCTGTCGGCGATATCGGCCACCAACTGCGCCGCAACAGCCTCACCAGGCAGGACCACATTCTGCGCGGACGCCGCTTCCCACGCAATCTCGGCGACACCGTCCGCCCCGCGTACCCCACGTTTACCGAGCCACAAGCTCAAACGAACGCGTCCGCGTCGCCGAATGGCGCGCGGCGTCTGGAAACCGGTCAACAACACCAACGCGCCCTTGTGACGCCCGAAGTCGAAAGCCCGCTCGAGCGCAGGAAAGACACCGGTGAGAGTGTCACGCAGACGGTTGATCAGCCGGACTCGGTCAGCGACGAGATCGGTCCGATGCGAGGTCAAAAGCGCGAGTTCCGCGGCCAGCTGGGCCGGTGGAATCAACACAGACAGATCGCGTCGGTGTCGAGCAGTTTCCGCGATCACATAGGCATCGCGGGCATCGGTTTTCGCCTCCCCTCGATACGCGCCGGACATCCTGTTGACGGTGCGACCAGGGACGTAAACCGCATTCTGTCCGTGCGCGGCGAGAAGAGCAAGCAACAACGTCGAGGAGGTACCGGAAATATCTACCGCCCAATGGAGTTCGTCGGCCAAGGCCAGAATTTCGCTCAGCGCGTGCAATATCGCGGTCTCGTCGTTGATGATCTTGTGCGACCACACGATCAACCCTGCTTCGTCGACCACTGCCGCCCAATGATGGCCCTTGCCGGCGTCGATTCCAACCCATGCGTGGGTGTGAGTTTCTCTCATCGCTCCTCCATGTCGCCTACTCATGTCAGGCCCGAGGAACACCCCACCGTCATCTCCGTAAACAGCACTCGAAGCACATTTTTCAATCAGCAGCCAGGGCGTCCCGAAGCGCTGGGCGGCCACTCGTTTCGAGCCACATAAGGCAGGACACCATCAGCCACACCCAGCACTTCCGGACCATCCAACAACTTACGGAGGACACCATGACCGCAGCAGCATTCACCTTCACTCCCGATGCAGACTTCGTCGACCGCGCACTCGACGCCGAGCTCCGCTGCGACAGCGAATCCGTCGACCGCAAACTCCGCACCATGCTCGCCGCCCTCGACGATTCCCTCGCCGGAATCAGTGATGCACGCGAAGAGCTGCACACCCTCTACACCGCCCCTGACGCGGACACCGCCGAAGACGTTGCCGCCCATGACCAGGACATCGCAACTCATCTCGCCGAGGCTGCCCGCAACCTCCGCGCGGCCACCGAGATCCTGCGCAGTCACCGGCAACTCACCTCACCGCGACCCTGACTCCTATGCCCACCGGCGACAGCAAGGACCCCGACGTGACACTCTCACTGGCCACCGTCCCCGACTTCGACGACCTCACCAGCGAAAGCGACGAGATCGACGAGTACAGCACCGCTCTCGACGTCGAAGCTCAGCTCCTGTGCTCGCTGCTCTGGGCGCCGGCCGAGAGTGCGAAGCGTGCCGTCGCAGCTCTGACCAGCGCAGACTTCTACCGACCCGTGAACGCGGCACTGTTCACCGCCATCTCCGAACTCGCTCTGGCCGGCAAACCTCACAACAGTGCCCATGTCTTCACCACCTTGCAGCAGGAAGGCCGCACCAGCGGGCACCTCGGGAAACAACTCACCAAAGCACTCACCGACATCACCACCATCGGCGTCCCGTCCGCTGAACTCGAGCACAACATCGCCGCAGTCCTCACCCAGGCATACCGCCGCGGATTCCGCGAAGCAGCACGATCCCTCGCCCAAGCCGCCGAAGAGCTCCCCGAAGACCAACTGTTCGAACACCTGCTCGGCATCGGCCGTGAACGCCGCGCAGCCTCCCAACGCCTCGAAGCCATCCGCGAAGGCCGAGCATGACCAACAAGCCAGGTGTGGTGAAACACAGCATCTTCGGAGTCCTCGCGCTCGCCGTCGCGGCCCTGGACTTCACGATCGGCACCAAACACGTGATCACCGCCGGAATCATCGCCCTCACCGCCTCCGTTTACAGCTTCGCCAAAGCCGCCAGCCTCCGGAAACCTTTAGACGCCAAGGAGAATCGAACATGACCGAAGCGAACGGTAAGGACCTGATGCCCGACGAGGCCGTTCTCTGGTTTGAACGCCGGAAAGCGGAACCAGGACGGCGGGTGAGTCTGGCCGAACGCCAGCACTGGATCAATGACTATCCGTCAGCGGTCAACGCACTCGGCCCGATGTGCCACTCGATCACTTTCTGGCGTCAACCTTCGTACCGACTTCGTGTCACACTGCGAGGCTCACAACTCGCCAACATCACCCGCATAGACAACGTGCTCAGCGATCGCGGATGGACGCGAGATCTCACCCCTCCGCCAGCAAGTTTCGACCAGCGGCCGCCGGAGACAGGGTTAACGCCATCATGAGCGACGACGAACACGACGCCTGGCAACTGCACCACCACGGAGCCAGCTGGGACGACATCGGCACCGAAATGGGATGCAGCCCCACCGCCGCACAAACCCTCGCAACCGCCTACGAGAAACGCACCGACAACGCCGCAGCACAAACCCAAAACACTCTGTTCTGAACACCCGTCCGTAGGTCCGTGTCGGACCTACCAGGCACAATCGCCGGAAACGACAGAAAGGAACGCCATGAACAACGAGATCGCCACCATCGTTGCCCCAGTCGCAAAAGCAGGAGCCGCGTCAGCAGTAGCCGGATTCGTACTCGGAACACTGATCGGCTGGCTGTTCTTTCCCGACGCAATGAAGCCGTGGCAATTCGGCATGATCCTCGCCCTGGTCACGCTGTTGCTGGTTCTCGTCGCCGCCACCCCCTACGTATGGCGCCGGTACAGCGGGCAAAGCTAGCAGTGCAACCCCTCGCAGACGCCCCCCTCGAGGAGCGCACCGACAAGGCCGCCGCACAAAACCGAAACACCCTGTTCAGGCACCGCTCCACAACCGTTGTTGACCGCAGGAAACAGGCAATGATCAGGTAGAATAGACAACGGTGCGCAGCTCCCCTGCGCACCACCACACTCGCCCGAGTCGACGAAGGAGCACCGGTGACCACTGCACGCAACGCACAGTCGCACATGACCGAAGCCCAGATCGACCGAGCCATCGCCGCCGCCACAGCCGGACACCGCATGGCCGGCATGGAACCCAGCGCCACCGACGTCGAAATCGGCCGCCGGCAACTACGCGGAGAAATCACCGGCGACAAAGCCGTTGAACTCGCAGTCGCCGCAGCACTCGCCGAATACGAGGCAGCACAGCCCGAGTGAACGACCCCTACGAGATCGCCCCAGGCGTCCTCAAAAACAAATACGGCATCACCGACCCCGCGAAACTCGCAGTAGTCGAACGCGCAGCCGCCTACCAGCGAATCCTGCAACTCGAAACACAGCCCATACCAGGCAATTTCGACTTCGACCACCTCAAAAAGATCCACCAATTCATCCTGCAAGACGTCTACGACTGGGCCGGCACCCTCCGCACCCGCGACACCGGCGCAGTCGGCATGAACCTCCCACACTGCCGACCCGAACACATCGAAAACCAAGCCGCATTCATCTTCCGCGGAATCGCCAAAGACAACTTCCCCCAAGGACTCCCGAAAGACCGCGCCGTCGACCGACTCGCTTACCACTGGGGTGAAACCACTACCGGTGGAAGTGGATTATTCGATAGGGAACTGTTCACTCTGATGTGAGCGAAGCGCGGGGTAGTCGCCGCGATTGGCGCCGGCGAGACGCGCATAGGTCTCGAACATCGTGACATTGAAGTCGAGCATGTCGGCCAGCACTTTGGCGGGGACGGCTCCGGCGAGGCGGAAGCGAGCGGTCTTTTGCAGCGCAGAGATACTTGTGCCGAGCATGCGCAACTGACCGGTGAGATAGAGCGGATGTCTCGGTCGGCCGGGTTGCCGCCCTGGGAACAGCCAGTCCTGCGGCCCCGCGTCGGGGTGCCGGGCGAGTTGGGTTCGAGCTAGATCCGTCAGCGGTTCGGGAAGCCGCAGCGGCCGGTCACCGACGTGCAGGTCGACGGCATCGCCGGTGTCGTGGAGGTGTGCGTGTTGCAGCGTGAGAATTCTGGCCGCGGTGAAGCCGTAGACGGCGATGAGCAGGCAGGGAAGGCGGACATCGACGGGGATGGTGTCATCACGGACGAGCGTGGCGATGGTCTGTTCGTGATCGCGTTCGGACGCGGTGATGTTAGGCAGTCCTGGTACGAGGGCGGGAACCTCCAGCCGTGGCGCGACACCACGCTCCTGCGCCCAGCCGAGGAACTGAGGCAGCCAGCGTTGCGCGGATCGGACCGCAAGGAACTGCTCGACCCGTCCTTGCGTGACAGCGTCGAGAGGAGTGTCGTGCTCGTCGAGCCAGGTGAGAAAGGCGATCAGTCCGCGGGTTGCGGCCTTGACATGGTTAGCCGCGCCGGGAGTGATATCGCCTGTGCCGCAGCCTTGTTGGGCGCGGCGTAGCAAAACCCACCGGGTATAGGTTGTCAGCACCCGGCGGTGCCCGGCGGGAGCGTCGCCGATGGTGCGGGCCGTCCAGGCTTCGAGGAGATCGGTGTTTGCCCGATCGCGGGGAATCGCTCCGGCGTCGACCAACAGGGCGTGGAGGTAGTCAAGGCCTTTCCCGCCGTGTGTCTGGACGAAGGACACGGCGATCAACGGTGTTCGCCCGGAGGCGATCTCACCCAGAAGGTCGATGTGCGGGCCGTGGCGGAGCCATTTGATGATCTGCGCCGGCCGGGGTCGTGCAAGCAGATGGTCGCGTAGGGCGCGCATCGGCTCACTCAACGTCCCGTCCGGGCCGGCCAGCAGTTCGGTGCAGCGGTCCTCGAGGGTGCAGCGGCCGCAGAGCCTGCCGTAGTAGTGCTCCTCGCCGCCGCAGCGGCGGCAGGCGTAACGGGCCGGCTGGCCCGCGCAGACCGCGCAGACCGCCTCAGCGGTGTCGTCGAGGAACGCGAGGATACGTACTTGGTCGCAGCCAGGACATGAGGCGGGGTTGCGCAGCACACGGTTGTGGCAGGCGAAGCAGTGTGGCCCGGACATGATCACTACGGCGATCTTCTTGTCCTTGCCGCAGGACACGCACCGCCGGGTGGGTGTGGGGTAGCAGTTCAGACAGTGCCACCGGCCGTCGACGTGGCTGGCGACGGTCACGTTCTTTCCGCAGGCGGTGCACTCGAAGGTCGGGACGCCCTCGGGGCCGCAGCGTTGGCAGACCGACCGCCCATCAGGTCCGGTGGCGATGAGCTTCTTTCTCCGCAGACAGCACGGACATTCTGCGTAGGCGGGCAGTTGAGTGCATCGGAAGCAGATCCGTCGGCCCTGCTCGTCCCGTGCCTTGACGACCTTGGCGGTGCGGCAACTGGGGCAGATCGGTAAGCCGATGCCGGTCGCACCGCGGTGAGCGAGGTGCGCCAGCAACTGTTGCACCACTGTCGGTGCGTCCGCGGGGATCCGGGACGGGGTGAACGTGTCGCAGGTCAGGAGCCGAAGCGTCCCGTTGCGTCGGGGCGCAGGGATGATGCGCTCAGCTGCCGCGACCACCATCGGCTCCGGCGCGTGCACCCCTTTGCTGGCCAGGGCCTCGGCGACCCGGACACCGAACTCGCCGTCCGGCTGCGGGGTTCCCCGTCGAATCGTCACGAGTGTTTCGGCCGGTGGATCCGGGCGGGGACTGGCCGCAGATCGCCGATCCTGTCGATCGGGCCGCCGGTGCCGGTGTCCTCGACGGGACGCTGATCTGTCTGTTCGAGGACGAGCAGATCGTTGGGGGTGCAGCCCAGGATCGTGCACAGGGCGGCGAGGACCTCCACGTTCAGTCGTTGCGGGGTCTGGGTCACCAGGCGGAACACCTGCTCCCGGGACAGGGGCACGCCCTCTGCCTTGAGCGGTTCGATCAGGTCGGTGGTCTTGAACATGCCGCGCTCTGCCATGAGGGTCCGCAGCCGCCAGGTGATCGTCTTCGTCGTCATGTCGGGTTCTCCTGAGCGAAGTAGAACTTGTCGATCGCGGCCGTCAGGACGCGGTTGCGGTAGTCGTCGGTGACGGAGGTGTAGATCGCGGTCGTGGAGGCGTAGGCGTGCCCGACCTGGCTCTGCACGAATTGTTCGGCATATCCGAACTCGATCAGGTGCGTCACATACGAGTGTCGCAGGCTGTGCAGCGTCAGCTCCGGGGCCAGGCCGGCCACCTCCCGCAGCTGCGCGAACCGTGTGTCCAGATACCGGTCCCCGACTCGGGTACCGCGTTCGGTCGGCCACAACCCCGGGTTCGTGCCGGGACGGAACCGCTCCCGGACCTGCTCGACATAGACTCGCAGGCCCTCGATCGCCCACTCGAACTCCGGCAGCGACAACACCGAGCGACGTTTGGGGATACTGCCTTTGGACGATTTTCCGTGCCGAACATGCACCAGCGCGAAGCTGCCCCATTGCGGCGCTTTCGCGTTCGAGCGCAGATCCGCCAGGTCCAAGCCCAGTACCTCGCGACGCCGCAGACCCCACGCATAGGTCGTCTTGAGCAGCTGGGCATCCCGCAACGCCGCCAACGCGCCTTTGCGTCCCTGCCGCACCAACTCGTCCACACGGCTGTCCGCGGCCGCGAACAATGCTTCCAACTCGCCGTAGTCCAGCGGCCGACGCCCTGGGCGGCCCTCGAAGTCGGCGGTGTGCGCGACCGTGTTCCACTCGAAACACACCTGTGTCGGCACCGACCCGAACCGTGACCGGCACTCCGCGACCCAGTCGTAACGCTGATCGGTCACGAAATTCAAGAAGGCGCGGATCGTCAGGTGATAGCTCCGCACCGTCGACCGCGCCAAGGGGCGACGGCCACTGAACAGGCTCGTGGTGAAGTCCTCCACGTCGCCCGGTAGCCATTGCCACGGATACGTATCGGTGAACCGCGCAAACCGCTCCACCTGCCACCGCCGGACCAGGATGGTCTGGGATGCCAGCCCCCGGCTCGTCTGCTGTCGCGCGAAACCGTCAAGCATCGCCCCGAACACCGCAGCTGGCTCGTTCAGCAGTGCGACGCCCCGTGGCCGCAGGCTCAAAACCTCATCCTCGGTGTCCACTGCAATATAATTGCATTAGATGCATCAGTTTGTCGAGGTTCGTTCGTTCTTCGATTGCCGAAAATGGCCGTTCTGCGCCCGTCCAGAGCTGCAATCGGTCCCCAATCCGGTCTCGTCTGCGGGTCTCGCTGGCCTCGGAAACTACACTGGAACCTGTTGGAAACCGGCTATACTCGCCTGAGCAGGCCTTCCGTGCTGTGTTGCATCGGATCGAAAAATTCGCAGTTCGTCCTGCACCCATTCCGAGACGGCAACTCCCGCACACAACGAGTCTTCTTCGACGAACTCCTCAAATCCTCCGGCTGGACCATCGACTGGCAAAAAGTCCACGCCTCCGCAGTACAAGCAGCCCGCTACGTCGCCATGGAAGCAACCCACACACCACTTCGCGACGTCCTCGCGGTCGGCGTACACCGCAACAACACCGAACCACCCACCCTCGCCAGCACCCAAGGCAACGTCATCCACCTCGAGGTGGCCGAGCACCACAAAGCGATGATCGAGCATCTACGCAGCGGAAACCGCGAACCGTACAACCCCAACGAACTCAGCGACCTCATGCGCAGCCGACTACTCGACTACCCGTCACAGCCACCGACGGGTTCACGGGAATCAGGGACGACCGAGCCGGAAACCTCGCGGACCCAGACACCGAAACGCGCCCACGACCTCGGCCGCGACTGAAACTCCAAACAAAAGCGGATTGACCAGCACAAATGCGGCCCGTGAATTGCTCCTACTGAAACTTTTCGGCGGGATCACTCAACAGCCGAGCAAGAGCCCGAACCGTTTTCGGGTCAGTCATATCGCCGCCCCGCGCGCAACCGATCCTCGCACCGGACGCCGCCTCCGCAGCCTGCAACTCCCGATATGCCTCAACAAGCTCAGCACTGGGATTCGCCATCAGCTCCGCTTGACGCTTCTGCTCAGCGTCGCGAGCAACGCGTATCCGCGCCGAAAACTGCTCCTCGCGCCAGATTCCGAAACGGCGACGTTTCCACAGCCCACGAACGTCCGCGCCGGCCATCCATGCCGCGAACTGCTCCTTTTCTCGCTCCCACTTCCGCGGCCGAAAATCCGGACTCCAACTATCCATCAACTTTTCCCCCACCTCGCTTCAACCTGTGGACACGCCCAAATTAGCAGCGTTCAACCACCAAGCGCCGCCGACGAAGATCCGAAACGCACGTCCGACCAGCCGAAACGCGACCAAGCCTCGACCCCCGACGGACAACCCCGGACAGAGAAATGGCCCGACTCAGGGTCGGACCATCCTCATCTCCATTTGCGATTAAGGGCCTACGAACAGCGCCTTCACGCTCTTCGTACCCATCGAACCAACCAGCCCACCAGAATCAGCGGCAACGCCAACGCCACAATCAACACCCGACGCACCAAACCTTTGAATCCAGGGATCCAAACTGCCGACTTCACAAATTCAAGCGCAGCGGGATCCCCAAAAGGAACCTCATACCCCAGCCAGCCTACGACGCGAATCAGCAGGAAAACCACGCTGATCAGACCCCAAACGGCATCCGCTGCCTTGCCGATCACCTGCATGGACCGATCGCCGCGCCACACCTGCGTTGCCAAAGACTCATCCGACCACCAACGAGATCGAGTCCTTTGTCCAGATGCATTCTCTCGACTAGATCCGTTTTCCTCATGTAACTCATTACTTCTATTCATGTGAGTGTCCTTTCGTATCAATTCACATATGTCCCCTTTGAATCAGAATTTCCACACACTTCTGGTGCACTTCCGTTCTTTCTGGGATTGCTGGCCTTCCCGATTTTTCGAGAAGGTAGAGCAATCGTACCAGGTCACACCGACAATCTGCGAGCTTCCCGGAGTCGCGAGACTGAATTGATACACCCGGCAAGAATTGGCTCTCAGCTGCCCGTACAGACACGATAATAATGCTCCGGCACTCCAAGCTGGGTGCATCGTGGCGTATTTACTAACAAGGGCTAAAAGATATCCCCTCTTAGAATACGAGCGAGTTTAAATAGGCCGTTCCTCTTCAGGGAACTCACCGCGAGAGCAGAGCTACCGCGACACCACACGTGGCCGGCCTCCGTCGCTCCCGCACAATCACCCCGCCAGCGCACCGAGTGGGAGGTGCGAACGCCAGGCCCGTTGCGGCGGTGTGTTGGCGCCTGCCCAGCGGCCGGCCACCTTCGGTGTCCTCCGAATTGAGCTCCGCTGCGCTCCGCACCAGCGAAAAGCGTTGATTTGTTTGTCCTTCTGGCCTTCCGATTCTCGTCGGCGGTGACCTGCGCGCAACCCCTGGCGGCGATGCCGGCCCGAGGGCTCCGAGAAATTTTCTCAACCCGCACTCGCACGCTCGCAGAGAAATTTTCCCGGCCCAGGGGTGGCACTCCGGCCCCCTCATGCCGACGCGATTCTCCTTTGCCAGCAGGGCAAAAAAATTGGCGGCCACCGAGCAGGGGGACGCCACCGGATCAGCGGAGGTTCCAGTTATGAGCGCACAGGCGAAGACCACGGCGGACAAGAGCGCAGCGCGCCGCGAGCAGGCCGCCGCACTGCACGAGAGCATCACCGCGAAGGTTGCCCAGCTCACCGACACCGATGCATGGGCCGCCTACCTGACCGCCGCAGCAGCGTTCCACGCGTACAGCTTCAACAACGTGATGTTGATTTTCTCGCAGGCGCCGGACGCGAGCCAGGTCGCCGGATTCCGCAAGTGGCAGGAACTCGGACGCCAGGTCCGCAAGGGCGAAAAGTCGATCAAGATTTTCGGCTACTCGACCAAGAAGATCACCGAAACCGACACCGAGACCGGCGAGGAAACCACTCGCCGAGCAGCACGGTTCCCGATCCTGTCCGTGTTCGACATCGCCCAGACCGATCCGATCGAAGGGCACCCCGCAGCAGCAGCCGAGACCATCACCACCCGACTGCAAGGCGAAGACCCGGCCGCCATCTACACCCGCATCGCACAGGTGATGACGGAACAGGGATGGACCGTCACCCGCGAGCACATCGCCGGAGAATCGAACGGCCGCACCAGCCTCGACGGATCACGCCGCATCATCGTCGACGACACGATCAGCGACGCACAAGCCGCGAAAACGATGATTCACGAAGCCGCTCACGCGCTCATGCACGCCAGCGGAGACATCGACCCCGCCGAGCTGCACCGAGGCCGCGCCGAAGTGGAAGCCGAATCCGTCGCCTACGTCCTGGCCGGATTACTCGGACTGGATACCACCGATTACAGCATCGGCTACATCGCCGGATGGGGAAACGGAGACCTCGAGGTCATCACCGACACAGCCCGCGCAGTCCTGGCGACCGTCCACACCCTCGCCGAGGCACTCGAACCCCGCGCCGACGACGCCGAGGACACCGCAGCCGCATAGACGGCAGCACCCCGCAAACGCAGTGCGACACCGGGCGGTAAGAGGCCGCCCGGTGTCGCACCCGAAAGTCTACGAAAGGGCAACGACATGAGCACCACCACCGACGAGCTGCGCGCCGACACGATGTACAGCAACACCATCGACGCCGCGTACCCCGCGATCACACCCTCAGGAATGACGGCCGCCGAGATCCTCGAGACACTGACCGCAAAGATCACCGCCGCCACGAGCGCGGTAGGGATGCAAGCCGAAATCGGGTGGCTCACCCTCGCGCACGAAGTGAGCGCCCGCGAAGCCGTCGCCCTGCTCGCCGTCGCGACCCGCCGCGCCTACGACGCCGGACAGATCGCACCCTCACGCGTGAATCGGGTTTACGGCCGAGTCGAGCGCGCCGCCGCACCGCACGGAATCCGGTTCCGGTGGTGAGCGCCCCGAAGGCAGAGGCGATGGTGGATCCGCAGATGTTCACCGGATGCGTTCTCGCGGGATGCTCGAACATCGTGGCCGAGGACGGAGAAATCTGCTCGCAGTGCCGTCGCATCTTCGGCGACATGATCAGGCCCGTATCCGAGCGAGAGCGCGCCGAGACCACCGAACCCCCACGGCCCGCCGCGACCGGACCGCAGCAGTTGACCCGACGCAATCAACGATGCTGGCTGTGCGAGCAACGCCGCACCTGTACCCGCGTCGGTGGTCAGTGGGAGTGCTGCGACTGCGCGCGGCCGGCGCAAAGGTGACGCCTGCCCGGCGGCCGGCCACCTTCGGCGTCCCCCGAAATGAACTCCGCTGCGCTACGTCCTGATGAAGAACATCTTTTTGTTCTCCTTCTGGCCTTCCGATTCTCGTCGGCGGTGACCTGCGCGCAACCCCTGGCGGCGCAAGCGCCGGCCGATGGCTCCGAGAAATTTTCGTCACTCGCAAGCTCCCGCCGAAATTTTCTCGGCCCAGGGGTGGCACTCCGGCCCCCTCATGCCGACGCGATTCTCCTTTGCCAGCAGGCGAAAAAAATTGGCGGGGCACCCGGCCCGGTCACTTTCATCAGCGAGGGGAACGACATGCAGCGCATCCGTTTGAACACCGCCACCGAGGTACTCGCCTCCATCCCCACCATGCTCGGATTCATCCCGACCGCATCGGTCATCGTGATCATGCTCAAAGACGAAATCGTCGACGGCCGAACCACCAAACAGATTGCCCTTGTCACGCGCACCGACGCCGCCACCGGCGAGGGTGCCGAATTCGATCCCGCACCGTACCTCCAAGCCGCCGCACGCGCCGAGACCACCGCCACGATCTGCGTTGCCGTCGCCGAAGACGCCGCCGCAGTCATCGCGCTCGACCAGATCGCGATCCTGCGCCAGGGATTCCGTGACGCCGGAATCCACGACATGCTCGCCCTGCACGTCACCGCGCTCGAAGCCGGAGCGTTGTGGACCGACCTCGACACGTACGCGACCGGACTCACCGAAGACCCGAACGCCTCAACGTTGAGCATTCACAACGCCGTCGAAGAGGGCCGCAGCACCGCAGCCTCACGCGAGGACATCGCCGCCCGCTACGCCGTCACCGTCGAAGCGGACACCGCACCCGCACACGCAGCGCTGCACGCACAGGGACCGGACTTCGTTCGCCACACCGTCACCGAACTCGTGACACTCATCCGCACACGCGGCAACCCGGACGCCGAGCTGGCCGGCCGTGTCGGACTGTGCGCCACGATCAGCCCCACCGCACGTGATGCCCTGCTGTTCACCGCCAACGGAAACGAGCACGCAGCCGCCCATGCGTTCGCGACCATCGCCCGCCAGGTACGCGGCAACGCTCGAATTCAGATTCTCACCGTCGCGGCGTACTGCTCATACATCAGCGGCGACGGACCCAGTACCGGTATCGCGCTGGAGGCTGCGCAAGCCGCAGTGATCGAAGGCAACGGCGAGCACGACACCCCGCTGCGTAACTTGCTCGACTTTGCACTCGAGCACGCGGTCTCGCCCGCCGCAGTCACCACGCAGCTGCACGCGATCAGCGCGGAGGCAGCGCGATCCTTCGGCGTCGGCGTCGACAACCTCGACAGCTGAAAAACGGCAGCGGCCCCGACTTCGCGAAGAAGTCGGGGCCGCTCCCGTATGCGGTGGCGCTTGTTCGGGCATCGAGCCCGAACAAGCGCTGCGCCAGTATCTCGGTACGCCACCATTGCAGCGCGGCGCACCGGATGTCAGTTGAACAAATGCTCCGTGTTCCCCGGTGGTGGAAACGCAATGTCGATCGGCACTGCCGATTCAGATTCAACGGTGTGACCGTCGACGACGGCCGCGAGATCCGCAGCAGTGATCACACGCAGATGCTTCGTTGCCTGATACAGCGTCGACTCCAATGCAGAGCGGGTACTGATGGTGTGCTCCTCAGCCATACTCAGATCCTTTCGATTCGTTTTCGGTCGTACATCAAACTCCACGTGAAGATCGGGCAGTAGTCACATCGTCAGATAGTTCCCGACCATGATGATCGCGTTGTAGACGCCGTGCGTTGCGATCGCCGGCCATAACGAGCGCGTGTAGAGCGCGATGGCCGTAAACGCTATTGCGTTCACACCAGCGTTGACGACGTTGCCGGTACCGAAGTCTGAATGAACGAGCGCAAAAGCCACCACGGTCAGCAGAGAGATCCCTGTCAGGAGGACCCAGTTCCGGGGTCGCGCACGCTGCACCGCCAACACGACTGACCGGAATATGACTTCCTCCGCGAGTGCCGCACCGATGAACGCTGTAGCCAGTGCTGTGAGGATTCCTCCTCGCAGGTACTGATCACGTCGCTGCTGTCTCGCCGCAATCTGTTCGGGATCGGTCACAGTGAACAGCTCAGGATCGAGGGACCCGATCGCGAACCACATCAGAAACAAGCCCAAACCGAGAAGCGAAGGGACGAGCACACCCCACACAGCTACTCGCACCCACACTGGAGAGCGCGAAGACGGTCGGGGAACCACGAACCCGAGCCACTTCAGAGATCTCCGAACCCCGACCCACATCCAGCGGCCTGTTCGAGACCATTCACCACGATCAAACTTCGGTCGTCGGGATCCAGACTTTCGCGACTCCCAGACGAGAACAGTGAATACGACGCCGCACAGGGGCAGCAGGATCATGATGTCGATCTTCGGATTGGCGACAGCGGTAGCGGACAGCGCAATCGTCACGCCGAGCGCGACACCAATAAAACAGCGATCGAAGACACGCCCGGGAAGTACTCGCTCCTGCCAGAGATGTAGCGCCATACGGCGCGACGGCCGCGGGGGCATCGAACTGCGAGAGCCAACCTCATCTTCGGCGACTCTCGGCAGTCCGCCTGTCACTCGTTGCTCTTCGGGCTGACTGCCGGTGCCGCGACCGCCGAATCGGCAGACTTCTTCGACGAAACCCTCTTCGTGCTCGACCGCCTTCCGGCAGTCTTACGGTCACCAGTGACACGCCACTGCTTAATCGAGGCTTCGGTGAATCCGACGCGCAGCGCTTCGGTCAAGGCCGCATCGAGTTTCCCGGTATTCGCGGCGTCCTTGCGGGCGAACTCCTCGCGCGTATCGAGCAGTTCCTTGTGTGCGGTCGCCACCACACGGATGATCTTCATCTTCTCTTCGGCTTCCGCCTTGATAGCTGCATCGAGTGCGTCGAAATCTGGTGTGTTCGGTGTCGTGTTCATGCGCTACATCGTAGGAGAAATCAGGCCCGCCCGTGCACCACTGAACGTGCGCTAAGCGCAACTCGCGGAGACTCGACCCGTTGTCCACGGGTGGGTGTCCGGGGCGGCGTTGTGTGCACACCAGACGCGGAGCGGAGGAATCTGGTGTGTGCCCAATGCCGAGAACGCCGGTGCCCGCCTGTGGGCAACATCAACCACCCGAAATGCGTATCGACGCGCTCCGCGCGGCGCATCTTCATTTTCTCCGAGATTCGACCACAGGTCGGGACTGCTCCGATCCTCATATGGATGCCCGAGATTTCCCTCTCCGCTCCGCTGCGTCTCAGGCACCCACAATCGGGACCAGCCCCCAAATGGGGACGAATTCGAGACCAGAGGAACTCGCAGGCTCGTCCTGGCGCTTTTGAGATTTCGGGGACGAGACTCAGAACGGAAGTGACCCCGAAATCTGAGCCCCGGCAGAGCAAGATAGTAACTTAGGTGCCCTAAGTTGGGTCAGGTCTTGCCGCTGCGCTCTGGACCTGAGACACTGGCGTGTAGCCCCACGTGGTGGGGGCGCTGCGCTGGGCCGAAGGGGGGCACGACGGACATGAGTGAAGACGAGGTCAGTCGACCCCGCCGGTTCCGTCGTGAACGCCGGGAGAATGTGCCGGGCGGTCGAGCTGCCCGGCACGTGGTGAAGGTGACTCCCGAGGAGGAGTCCGAGTTGCTGCGCCGTGCGCAGGAAGCGCGCATCACTGTGGCGCGGTTGATGGTCGAGTCCGCTCTTTCCGACTCCGGGGAAACTGCCACCGATCGGCGCGATCTTGCCGCGGAGTTGTTCTCCGCGTTTCGGTTGCTGTCGGCGATTTCGATCAACATCAACCAGATGGCGAAAGCTACCAATGCGACCGGTGAGGTCCCCGCCGAACTGAACGGCGCATTGGTCAGTGTGCGTCGGCTGGCGGACCGAATTCACGGCACGCTCGACGAGATGTCCGCGCCGTGATCGTCAAGATTTCCCGCGGCGCCAAAGTCACCGGCCTGATGTCGTACCTCGCCGGTCCGGGCAAGAGCAACGAGCACACTGACCCCCATCTTGTTGCCGGTGACTACGCGATCATGGCGTGGCACGACGACAACGAACTCAGCGGTGTCGACGCTCTCGCGATCGGCAAGCAGATCGACCAGCCCCGCAAAGTGTTCGGCACCGAAATCAAGATCCCGAACTACCTGCGCGACGATGCCGGCCAGGACGTCCGCGACAGTCACGGCAAGAAGGTCCGCGATCCGATCGACCCGTATCGCGACGGCAATGTCTGGCACTGCTCACTCTCGCTCAAGGCCGACGAAGGCGAGCTGACGGACCAGCAGTGGAACAAGATCGCCACCGAGTTCATGGACGAAATGGGTTTCACCGAAAACTCCGGCCGCAGCCCCTCCAGATGGGTCGCCGTCCGACACGGAGTGTCCGCGAAAGGCAACGACCACATCCACATCGCCGCATCCGCCGTGCGCGAAGACGGCACCAAGGTCAACCTCTACCGTGACTGGAAACGAGCAAGCGACGCGGCCGCACGCATCGAACGCGAACACGGCCTCGCTGTCATCGAATCCCGCCAGAGCAAGACCGGCGAACGCGGCTACCACCGAGCTGAAAATGCGCGCGCAGTACGCAACGGGCAGACCGAACTCGACCGCGATCTCCTCGCACGCCGCGTGCGCGCCTGCGCAACATCGTCGAAGTCCGAAGCGGAATTCGTACGTCGACTTCGCGGGCAAGGATTGATCGTCCGGCCTCGCTTCGCCTCCGGCCGAGATGACGTCGTAGTCGGCTACAAGGTCGCCGTCAGACCCGACCGCGATGCCACCGGAACCGATGCCAAGCCCATCTTCTACGGCGGCGGACACCTCGGTAAGGACCTCACACTCCCCCGCCTCCGAAAGGAATGGGAAGACACACCCACCAGCTCCGGTGAAGCCGTCGCAGAATGGCGCGCAGCACGGCGAGAGAAGCCCGCAGTGCGCAAGGGACGCGAGACCGTCGTCGCCGATCCCGAACTGTTGGCACGCGCCGCGCAAGACATCGAGCAGTGGAACAAATACCTCACCAGCCTTCCGGTCACCGACCGAGCACAATGGGCACGCGCCGCCGGCCGAACCGCAGGTGTCTTCGCCGCGTGGTCCTCCCAAGTCGAAGCCACACCAGGACCGCTCGCGAGAGCGTCCGTCCAACTCGCACGGTCCGCGCAAATCCCCGCACACCAACACGCCCCGAAGAAGGCCGGCATCGTCTCCGCGGGCGGCGCGGCGATGATCGTCATGCAGTGCAAGCCGGGACTCGACGCGGCCGCCGGCTACGCATTGCTGCTGCGGCAACTGATGAAGGCGACCGAAGCGATCGCTGCATCATCGCGCGCGGCCGGAGCCGCTGCCTATGCTGCCCAACTCGAGACCGTCAGCCGAGTGCAACTCGAATCGGTACACCGACGACTGAACGCCGCCGCACAACGATCTGCCGAGATTGGTTCCGTCGCGGTCATCGAACGCGACGAACCCGCCCACGAGGTCACCACCACGACACCGACGACGGCACCCGAGTCCGTCGAACGGACCTACACCGCCGAAGAGCAAGCCGAGATCGACGCCGCCCAGAAGTCCTTGCGCCTGTCGTACCCGAGCAGCCCGACCGAAGCAGTCCGCCCGTCACCGCTCCCCCCGAAGCTCGAACCCAAACCGCGCACCGCCGCACAACCCAACCAACGCCGGGACACCGGACGAGACGTGTAACCAGACATTGCCGCCGCCGCACAGAATGCGAACCGGTGTCGGGCTGTTGTGCTCAAATGTGCCGTGAAGAACTTCTGGTCGCAGATTTGGAACGCCGAGTGGATCGCGGACACCGGGCTTCCGTTGCTCCTTTCGCTCATCGCTTTGTACGTGGCGTACCGATTCCTCAAAGCGCAGTTCAAGCACGACCGGAACCTGATCGCCGAGCAGTTCGCACACGACCGCCTCCTGGTCGCAGAGGAACGCCGACGGGCATTCGCACGGAGATTTGTAGAGGACGCCCGCCAGGCGATGACAGAGCTTGTCGAGATCAATCGCTCGTACGGCCGAGATGGCACCGACGAAGCCAACTTCCGGGCGATCTTCACCCGATCCAAAGAAGTGTTCGAGAGGCTCTCACGGTCGGCCCGTGACCTCCAGATCGCACTCGGACAATCGCATCTGACTCTCGCCGCGAGGTCCGTTGCCACTTACCACCTACTTCGCATCTCCACCTACGCCGAAGCTCCCGAACTGCGGCGAGATTCCGTGCCGCTTTCTTTCGTAGGCCGCGAGGCGATTGCGCGGCAGACCCTGACCGAGCAGTGGACGTCGCACATACAAACTCTGGCAGCAATCCTTGATACCTGGGAAGGAACCGAGCCGTTGCCGCCGCTGGTCGGCACCCTCGCCGATGTGGAATTGCTTCCGCTGGGGCCGATTGACACCACTCCCGAAGCATTGGTCGGATATGTCGAAGCCGTTGCGCTTTGGAACGCCACATGTCGAGGCAAGTTCAACGACGAGATTGCAGGGCTCGTGCGGATGAGCCCATCCTGACGCTTGCCTCGACCAAAGGCGTAATTGAAAACCGGACGACCAGTAAGATCGTCGCGTGTCGACACCTTCACCCGCGAGCCCGGGCCACGTGTTCTTTTCCTACGTTCGTGAGGACTCTGCCGTCGCTGACGAGCTCATATCACTGTTGGAAGCGGAAGGGCTGACGGTGTGGCTGGATCGAACGTCCATATCTGTGGGTACACGGTGGAAAAGGACGATCGAGACAGCACTTCGAGATAGCGCCGTTGCCGTGATGTGTTTCTCCGAGAACGGCGAAAGCAAACGCTCCAATGGGCAAAATGAGGAGTTGAACCTCGCATCGATAGAACTGAGGAGACGCCGCCCGGAGGATCTGTGGCTGTTCAATGTTCGGTTCGACGAGTCGAAAATTCCGAGCTACGACATTGGAAGCGGCGACTATCTCGGTGCCATCCAGTTTGCAGACTTCTTTGGTGCAGACAAGATCAAAAACGGGCAGGAGCTTGCTAAAGCCATCGCGCGTCGAGTGGACGAACTGCACCAGCTAGACACTGCTCGGGCTGCTCGGCTCGCGGCCGCACCAGCAGGTATTGATTCGACTGCGACAGTCGGGGCGTTGTCAGTCCGTCCCGCTGAGTCGACGGCAACTGTCACTGCAACGCCGTCCGTTGAGTCTCGTATTCACGAGTTGGAGGACATGCTCAGTACAGGAGGCCCGCAACCGCGAGTCGATCGCGCCGTACGGGAAATCCTGCGACCGGTATTCGCCGGACTTCAGGACATCGACAAGTTCCCTCCCGCATTCGTTCCCGGAAGCGACTCCGCGAGTCGGGTAAGGCAGATGGTAGAGGGTGCCGAGACCTACCGCGACTTGGTCGATCCGGCAGTTGACCTCTTCATTCGAGGGGGCCTGTGGGGTGTGGACTATGTTCCGGTCTTCCGACGAGCGCTCGAGGACATCGCAGCGACTCGAGTCGACGCGTCGAAGCCTGGATCGATTATCCAGCCAATGCGCGCCGAATACTTGACGGGCTTGGCACTGTTTCCGACGACACTTTTGATGTACGCCGCCACGATCGCTGCCCTTCGCGAGGGAAACTATCGAATGATTCAGACCTTGAGCTGCGAGGCTCAGCTTGATGTGTCAGAGCAGTTCGGAGGAGTTACCTCCCATCGCCCCATGATCGTCGGTGCTTCTCCGTACTACTCTCTTCGCACCGCGGAGATCACTCAAACGCTGTTCGCGCATCAGCAAGGATTTCTGACGGATGAGATGCTCGGGGCGATTGTGTCAGGCCGGCTCCGCCAAGGAGTCCGGTTTCCCGCATCTCGGTACTTGCGAGAGACACTGCGGCGGAACTTCGACAGCGCTGGGGTTTCCTCGTCGGAGTACGAGAAGCTGTTCGATCAAGCAGAGGTGCTCTTCTCGATGATTACCGTCGACATCAAAGACAGCGGTCGTGTTCACGCCGATCCATGGCTGGGTACATTCGCGCAACGCACCGCCGCCTTCGATGAATCGAATTCCGTGTGGTCGAGATACCTCGATGAATGCGAGAGAGCCGGCGGCGACTGGTTGCCGTTGCACAGTGGGTTGTTCGGCGGTTCGCCAGACCGCGCAAAAGCCGCCTCGCAAGAGGTCAGACGATTGACCGAGGATCACCTGATGCGTAACCGCTAGCAGTCTCAGTACAGCCCGAGAAGCACGCCGACAACGCAGGGCCGAGGCAGCAAAGTCTACCTCGGCCCTGCGTCATCTCAGCTCTACAGCCAGTCAACGACCAGCATGTTGACGGTCGCGCCCCTGCGACTTGTTCGGCTTCCCCTTCCACGCGACCAGAGTCTTACCCGGCCCGGCCCCGGTTCGGACCGCATCGCAAGCGGGACGGCCTCGCGCCCGGGGCTGATGCCAAGCCGATCTTCTACGGCGGACGCCTCGGTAAGGACCTCACACTCCCCCGCCTGCGCAAGGAAAACGGGAAAACACCCCCACCAGTTCGGGAGAAGCCGTTGCGGAATGGCGCGCATCACGACCGTGAGATTGAACGCGATTTCTGACGCCGACCAGGTGTCAATGAAATGGGTTTCACCGTAGGAGCGTCGCTTAGTCTTTGTGCCATGGCGAACAGAGTTTGTTGGCATTGTGAAAAGTCCTCACACATGACGCTCGTTTACACGCAAGTGTTGAATCCCAACGGTGAGCGGGAGGGTGACCCCATTGCGGGTTTGTATACGTGCGATAACTGCAAATGGCCCAGTGCGGGTGTAGGCGGGACCGCAACGCGGGGTGTGTCCGCCTCTTCGGTCCACTCCACTGCGGACATATCGGTCTGGTACCCGGAACGTGCAAGTGGTCGAGACTTCCCTGATGTACCGACGCATATCGCCTCCGCGGCAGACGAGGCCTACCGGTGTCGAAGTTTCAATGCCCTCCGTGCCGCCGTACTGATGTCTCGATCAGTAATCGAAGCCACTTGCAAGGAGAAGGAAATCGTCAAGGGAAATCTGGCGACCAAGATCGACACCCTTGCTGAACATGGCCACATCCGGGCGAGCATTCAGGAAGCCGCACATGAGATTCGATTTCTGGGCAATGACATGGCCCACGGTGATTTCATCGACGATGTGATCGCGGAAGAGGCCGACGAGATCCTCAACATGATGTCCATCTTTCTCGACGAAGTGTTTCAGACGCCGAAACGCATCGAACGAGCCAAAAGTGCACGCGAGGCCAAGAAGGCTGCTTCGACATAAAATCCGGCCGACGGCCAGTGCCTGATCGGCAAGACGATAAGCGCCACCGCTAACGGACTACGCGGAGAGCAGGTCTCGTATCCGTTTCACCGAGGATGTTTGCTAGGTGGCGCTGAGTCCAGCACAGCTCTTCCGCGAGATCGGCACGTGAGAAACCCATCTGCCCCGTCAATTCCAGCGCTTCGTGTAGAAGGCTGGGCATCTCACCAGGATATGAGGTCAGCGGTTCTTCTCGCCGAAGGCCAGCCATCTCAGCGAGACGCTGATGGGCTCGGCGGATTGACGCGTCCCCTACTAGCTGAAGTTCCCCCATCCTGTAGATCAACGACTCAACGGATACGCCCCATGTTCCGCTTAGCTGTTCTAAGGACGCGATACGAGCAGTCCTAGGCAGCAGCGGCTCTATCTCCGTCCGTGGGGTGAGAAATTCGGCAGCGAATTGATCCGCTTCACGCTCCTGCTGACGATCCCCAGGAAGCGGGCTGGGGTGCATGAGTAGATGGCCGATCTCATGAGCGCATGTGAATCGGTATTCGTATACGGATTTGAAGCGCTCAGGAGTAACAATCACCAATGGGCGGCCCAGTGTTCTGGTGGAATATGCTTTGACGCGGCTGACTGATTCGTTGGTCAATGGGATGAGACATATTACGAGACCGCGTGATTCCATCGTGGCGGCGAGGTGGGGCACGGGGCCTCGCTGGACCCTCCAATGCTGACGTAAGAGTTGAGCGGCGTAGACCGGCGAAGTCCCTTCCTCGATTTCAGGAAGATCTAGATCGGGGAACTTCACACGCTTTTCGAGCGCATGTGTGAGCTCCCAGAGTTGTTCTGCGTGTGCGGCAGCTTTGGCTCGATCCTTCGCGCGGGTAGACCGTAGGCTCCGAAAATGCGCATCGGTTGTATCGAGATGCCCAAACGGGCGCCCTGTGGCGAAGAACTGCACCGGCACTGATAGGGATTTGGATAGGCCGGGTAACAGTTCCTGTCGCGGTTTGTTGATACCGGACTCGTACTGCCCAATCGCTGCCGCCGAAACGCCCACCGCATCTGCGAGCTCTGACTTGGTTAGTTCAGCCAATACCCGGGCTTGGGTGAGTCGCGCTGGCTCAAATGCGTCCGCTATGACAGCAAGCTCGGATTGGACATCCCGGCTAAAGAGTGAGAGTTCCGGTTCACGGTTGCCGGTGTCAGCCATCGTGTGATTCGCCTGACCTCTCTACTGGATTCCGAGGGAACTTTGGGGGCAATGCTCCTGACGTGAAAGTCCGTGTTGGTGTGATCGAGACTGGTTTCGTCTGCTGAACCGGTAGCAGACTTTCCGTGAAATCCATCCACTCAACGCAACGATTCGCGCGGAGCTGGACTTCCCCCCACTCAACTGAGAACAAGCCGCGGCTAGAACTGGATACTGCGACGACCACGAGGCGTCCCGAAGGTACGGAGCTGTCATCTGCGATTAGCTGGAACTCTTCGAGCATTGCCCTGTCTGATCCCGAAAGTCCGGCATCAGGCAGGTTCAAATCCAGCGCCCCTTGCGTTGCAGGAGTAGGCAATTCAGTCATTGCAATTCGAGCTTCAGAAGTGCCGAACGGAATCTCGCCGAGACCAGTGTCCTTGTTGTTGGAGAACCGCCATGGGAACAGTGCGACACCCTTGATCACTGGAATTTTGTATGGGGCCCGACCTGGTCGAACGAGTGCCGCGTCGGGCAACTTGCCGAAGGTCTCGAAACGCTCGAGAACGCCACTCCAGAACTCGCCGTAAACCCTCTTTGATCGGTGTCCGGATGCTTCCTGCGCATCCAATGAAGCCTCGTGTTCACTGCGAATGTGTTGGGCAACTTGCTCCCTAATATGGGGGCCGTACTCACCGAAAGTCTCCAGCGCCCACCTACGGCCAGCATCCACAGCTCCTCCTAAGTCTTAGTCCAGAAACCTATCATATGACTTTAGTTTTGAACCACATATGGCTACTTGACTTCAGGTTTGGGTAGTTGATTCCGAGTTGGTCCGCAGCCGGGATTACTCGAGAAGGTCTGCCAGGTGTCGCCCGTCATCGCCGCCGACCAACCGAAGGTTGAGTAGGGCGCGTGATGCTAAAGACAGTGGATCAACCCCATCGTTCAGTGAGGCGTGGATGATTCGGTCAAGTCCAGCGCCGACTAAAGGTGCAGCTGTTCGTAGGGTGGCTTGCAGGGCAACAGAGTTGGTGGAACCCCCGTGCATCAAGAGGTTGCGTTGTCTGTACAGCCGCCGAAGTGCTGTCGTGACATGTTTCGTTACGTCGCCAAGCGTGCTGCGCGGATTGTTTACCAGGCTCTGCATCCGTTGGGCTGCTGCGATGTCAGAGGGTCGTGTTAGCTCGAGTGAACGACCTGATTTAAGTGCATCAGCGACCAGTACGGCCCGCTCGCGATTGGTCGAAACATTCCCCAGTTCTAGCGCTAGGCGATCTGGCGTGTTGGGGGCATGTTTGTGAGAGAGCGATGTCAGTTCACCTCTTGGCCAGGAGCAGGACACCAAGGCGGCCATACGATCAGCCGCGACGGCTCCACGCCCTTCTTTGGTGTCCTCGTTATCCCCGGGCGCGATGAGGAGTGCCTCAATGGCGGCCCACCCTCCTGAGATCGCTGGCCCAGGGGATCCGTAGTTCAGTGGAGCGGCGAGTTCGAGTGCGTCATCCAGTGCGGTAGGACGAGAGACGTTGTAAACCTGTTTCTCGGTCTGTAGAGAGAGGACGAATGCGCCGCGCCCGGGCGGCTGCAATGCGACCTCATGGCATTCGCTGCCGTCCCAGACCCACACGTTCCCAAAAGGTTCGGGGATCTTGGCGCCGCGACCAGTCTTTCGGGTGTAGCTGCTGCGAGCGATGATCCTGTCGATAGTTTCGTTGGTGGCGTCACCGGCCCCAAAATGATCCCTGGCCTCGATCTTGTACAAAAATCCCCCGCACATAGGAGTGTTGGTCAGCTTGGCCGCTCTCTTATGGGCCCATTCATTCAATGCGCCTGCGTTGCGCCACTCGGGTAGGGCTTCGGCAAGTTGCATTCCCGGTAGGGAGATGAAAGGAACCATCACCTCGAATTCCCGAACTTCGTGTTCGGAAAGTGACCCAGCGGAGTCGAGCAGTTCGCCGAGGGAGTTGTTGGCGTACACATTGCCTGTGACCCATCGGTGTAGGAAACGCATGCTGTAGCCACAATCTAGGAGGTGGGATGCGAGAGCTCGGGAGAGTCGTTCCGGCGACGGTCGAGATGGGCCGCCCACGGCAGCGCCCCATCGGCCCACATAGCCCACCCGCACCATGTCAGTTATTTGCCTGAGAGTTCTATGGTTCCGGCTCCCATGGGGAACGCCAGATTTGAGGGTGCTGGTCAATTGTGACCGCAGCTCGCGATTGCCTACTCCAATGTCTTTGCCGGCTAGGCGAATGATGTCGGACGCCAGCCAATTCACTGCACCTGATGACAGCACGCTTTTGGCCCGCCAGCTCGATGCCTCGTCCAGCTCGCACAGTGCGGTGACGGTCCCGGTATCCCAGAGTCTCCGCTGCCATGGAGAGGTATCGCCAAAGAAGTCCAGGAGTCGAGTGGTGATGTGCTGGGCGTATGGATCGGTTGTGAGATCCAGCGTTGCGGGATCGATTTCAGGTTTGCTCACTTCTGCATCATCGCGTAGTGTCATACACAAGCGGAAACGCTGACATCTTGAGCTGGGGAATGACTTTCGAGTTATTCCCCGCTTTTTTATCGATTGAATCGAACATACGTTCGATAAAAGCTTCTCCTCTAGAGGTCCAGAATCTGTTGGGTGCAGGTGGGGTGAAGCCTCCAGGGGCGGATTTCAGGGGCGGGATTGGCGCCCGACGACTTACCTGGTCCGTTGCCGTACTGCATCACGCGCGGGGCGGCTCCTGCGTAGAAAGCTCGCAGAAGTTCTTGCGGGCCGTTGTGCTCGTTACGGTGCTCGCGCAACACCGGTTTGGGGCACGTCTCAGGTTGCCCGGATTTTCCGTGCCCGACTCCGTGAAGCGATCTTCGCGCCACCGGAGATACGCATGCGCCACTGCGCCATCTCCAGGCTGACGCCGTATTGCCTCGCCACTGCGTCCGGGTTGGCGCCGCGTATCGCGTGTTGCAACGCTTGGTCAGCGGGAATGAGAAGCGCTCCGGCGAGTTCATTTGCCTCTCCCTCCTGCTCTTTGCTGGTGCCAGCGCACCTGCTCTGATCGACCCACGCTGCGGAGATGGTGTGTTCGGCAACGAAATGTGCGACCTCGTGCGCCAGGTTGGATCGGATTCGGGCCGGCGTGTGCGCGGGGTTGTAAATCACGACATGACCCGTTCCGTTCTGAACGAGCGCGGCGGACCAAAGTTCCGGCGCATCGACGATGAATCTGCGTCTCGCTTCCGCGGGCAACGGTACGTCGTGCAGGGAAATGAACGGGACCCCGTACTCCTGTGCCCAAATGTGCGGGTCGAACGGATCGTGCCGACTCAATCCGAGTTCTGCTCTGACTTCGTCGGCGAGTTGTCGAAGAGCCTTCTTTGTCGTTGCCATTCGTCGCTCAAGATCCAGCTTTGCCCGCACGTACGTGCGCCAACGTCAAGCGGAAAATGTCCTCCAAATGCTTCTTGTCCTGTTCGTTCAAATCTGCACGTGCTCGGAGAAGTGCACTTACTTCTGTCTCGAGTTCCCGTTGGTCGCTGTCGTCTCCACGAACTGAATGTGCGGGTTCGGCGAGGAAGTCATCGGCGGACATATCCAGCCACCGCACAATCTTGGCGTAGGACTGCAGATCGGGTTGAAGACCGTTTCGGAGCCGAGACAGGAGGGCCGGGCTCACGCCAATCTGGCTTGCGGCCGTTCTCCATGAAATGTGTTCCGCCGTGATTCGCGAATCCAGAACACCTACGAGTTTCTCCAGTTCTACAGCCTGTGTCATTGCTTTTTTCCTCTCACTCGGCAATCCTAACGCCTCAGGAGACTGTTTCAGTACCGAAACGTAATGTGGTACGATATCGATACAGTGTTGTAATACTGCAACACTGTAGATCGTGAACAGGAGTTGAGATGGCGAAGAACACGGGGCGCGGACATCGCGTCGGCGCAGTCAAAAGCCGCAGCGAATTCAAGGTCGGGAAGACCTGGTTCAAACGCGACACATCCACCGGAAAGATTCTCAACGGAAGCTCGCAGCAGCACAAGGGCGTCCGGAACGAAAAATGAGTGGTCGGCCGATGCTTGCAGGCGTCTGCCGACCACCCGCATCTAACTGTCTCGATCCTGAAACGTCAGGTCGAGGCAGGACCGGCCCGAGGGCGCGGCGATGACTTTGGAGAGTCGGCGTGAGCGTACAGGAGTTTCCTGGGACAGGTAGTCCCTCCTCCTCTTTGGGCCACAACCTAAGAAGGGGGAGCCGTGGCTCTCATTACCGATTACTACGGGATCTCGGATCCCGTGCCTTTCCTTGACGTTGACATCTCGGTCGACAACAGGATGTTCGTCGACCCGTATGCAATTCGGCTTGCCGGCGGCACGGATCCAATTGCTGCACAGGCAAATCAATGTACTGAGAGTTTCTTTGCTGAAGTTACTCGATGCGTGCTCACTCCTGGCGGGGTCGCACGTCGACAAGGCCTCGAACTGTTGCAGCGGTTCGTTGAGCCATGGGAGACACGACTTGGATTGGCCGCCAATAGTTTCAGTGGCCACGGTGGGGCCGGAGAAGTCGGGTCCTGGATCTGGACGAGCCTTAACACTGAACTTGAGGCGCTGATCAGGGTGAGTGTGCTCCGTCAGATCGAGGATCTTCCACTGTTTGTCGAGGGTATCGATCGCGACATCACATCAGACATCACCACGAGAATTGTATTTGAACCGCTGGCCAATTTCACTGCCGAGATGGTCGAGCAATTTCCGCAGTTCCGATCTGGCCGACATCGTGTCGAGAGATTCACCAGGCAGGTGTGGGATCCCCATGCGAGAGGGTGGACGGACAAGGTGCTGATGCTGCCGGTTGCGGACGGAAAGCCGCTTGTCTTGGTTCCGCGAGCGTGGGCCCGCTCTACGCTGTTGATGTCTGCGCGTCGTTATTACGAAACGAGCGTGCTCAGCTACGCACAAATGGAGCGTGCGGTGGTAGCCAGCGACGGTAAGGTCCTGACGTCCCCGAAGGATGTTCTCAAAATTCAGCCCGGGCTGGAACGTGGTCGCGCCACGAATATCAGTATGACCCACCGAGCGCATGCCAAGGACGACGACCTGCTTGATCTCTTCCGGCGCTTCGTCCGGGCACGGAGAGCGTCGACCGAAAGTCACCAGCGCGTAGCCTGACTTCCTTGGTCGAGAGCACGGAAGGCCCCGCATAGATTGTGTGCGGGGCCTTCGTGCTTCTTTGGATTACCTGCCTATCGGCCGGCATGTTGGCGGTCGCGCCCCTGTGACTTGTTCGTCTTCCCCTTCCGTGCGACTGGCGGCTTGACCGGTCCGGTTCGGACCGCATCGCGGGCGGGGCGTCCCTGCGCAGTGTCGGCGGACATTCGAGCTGCGATCGCTTCGGAGTCGACGCCGGCCGCGTGCATGCTGTTCGCGAACGTGGTCCGCCGGTCCGCGGAGTCGTACTTCTCGACAGCTTCGCCACGTTCATCGTCACCTTGAGCGCGGTTGCCTTCCTCGACTGCCGTCGACGTTTCGGGCTGTGACCGCTGCCAGTCCCCGACAAGCTCTTTCTCTGCGTCGCTCCGTTCGTCCTTCCCCGCCTCCGGGCCGTACGTCTGCTCCCAGACGGCGAACCACTCTGGAGTGTTCTCCCGCGCCCACGTCTTCGCTTCTTCGAGCTCGACCGCCGCGCGTTCTGCTTTATGGTCGGCGCTCTCGGCCGCGGTCATCGCAGCACCAGCTTCGACGCGATCCTGAGCGGCCTGCTTCTGCTCCGTACCTGCGACGTCCTTGTACGCGCGGCCGTACGCGAGGAACTCCCGTGCCGCCTGATCGTTGTCGACGTCGAAGCCGTATCGCTGGTGGACTTCGGAACGGATCTTGTGCGCAGCCTGGGCTGCGATCTCCGATTCAGGGCTCCACGCCTTTGCCTGCAAGTAGGCGTCGGTGATCGCCTCCGGCTTCGCCTGATCCCACCACTGCTTCTCCGAGACTCCTCGCAGCTGCGTCTCGGCGGCCGTCCGTTCGACCTTGAGACGTTCGGCGTACTCACGGGTTGCCTGTTCGCTGCGATGCTGTGCATCGCGCATCCGCTGTTCGCGGGAGCGTGCCATCTGCTCGGCGAGTCGGCTCATCACCTGCATCGCCACGCGCATCGCCATGCCCACTTCGCGGCTGATCGTGCCTACTTCGTCATCGGACATCTGCTCTCACCTTTCGTCGAACCGGTCCGCCGGGTGCGGGCCGAAAGAGCGGTTTCGCGGAGGTCACGCCTCGCGCTGATCAGGGAACAGTGCGTCCGGAGCCTTGTCGGTAGGCAGCGGCTTCACGGAACCTTTGTGGCCCCGCTCGGCCGAGCACGCCTTGAAGGGGCCATCGCCCGCGAACAGCTTTTCCATGTGGTGATCGGCGTGATCGCGCCACCACACACTCATGCCGGTCTTCGCATCCAGGCGCAGGTACTCCCACGCCCGCCAGAGAGCTTCAACGCGGTTGACCGCTTCCTCGTGCTTCCACCACTGCGGGCACCACACACGCGAAGGGGTGTCCATCACCTGACGGCGGTACGTCGGAGCGAGCCAGTCCCGCAGGAACTCCTCCGCCGAGCCGAACACCATCTGCGGTTCCGGCTCAGGTTCGACTTCCTCCGGGACCTTGAGCGCCGCCGCGAGCTGCGCGACGAGGCGCGCTTGTGCAGCTTCTTGGAGTTGGGTGTGCAGTTCGGGAGTGAGCATCTCCTCGAACTTCGCCGCCGCGATCGCATCCGCTTCCTGGCTGATCCGTTTGTCCATCGCCCGCGCCACGAACGCTTCCATCTGCGCACTGAGCGCACTGGCAGGTTCGGCCGGCGCAGCGATGCCAGGATCAACAGCCGGCGCGGGGTCGTCGATCGGTACCTCGTCGATCGGTACCTCGTCGTAGGCGCCTTCCGGTGGCGGCTCGAAGTCGTCGGCGAATCCGGGGAAGTCGAAATCGGTGCTCATGCGACCAGCTCCACTGCGTCGACGGCGCCGACCTTGGTGACGGCCTTCGCCAGGGTCTTCTCCGGTTCGGGATCGTGAACCTTGATCGAGGCCACGACAGCGTCCTTGTTCGGTCCCTCCCACCAGGGCACCGTCTTCACCAGCGTCGGCGAGTTACCCGAGGAACGTACGACCGCGCGGCCGCGGGGTAGCGCTTCGAGTTCGGCTTCGGTGAGGGTGCGTTCCTTGCTGCGATGCTTGGACACGCTGCGACCGTTGCCGCTGTTGGAGACGGAGCCGGTGATTTCCCAGTGCTCACCGATCGCGGTGGACATGTCCTTGAGGAAGTTGCCGTCGTCGACTGCGACGCCGCCGCCGTAGACGCGCACGTTCGAGGCGGACCACAGTTTGCTCATGCCCTTCGCGCCCCACACGTCCTCGCCCTGTGACCAGGACTGCAAGATCGCCATGATCAGGATGCCGCGTGAGCCGTAGTGGCTGTAGAGGCCGGGGAGCTTCGTCCAGCGAACCACGTTGGCGACCTCGTCGAGAGCTGCAATCAGCGGCTTGGGAAGACGGCCCTTCGGTGAGCTGGTGGCCAGCTGCTCAGCGGCGTCGATGATCGCGACCGTCAGAGCTGTGACCAGCGGACCGGCCGAACCGTTGCCTTCTCGCGAGAGGCTGTACATCGTCTCGTCGTTCGCGACGAACGCCCGAGGATCGAAATGCGGGCGGTTGTCGCCCGGACCCATCGGTCGCACCCATGGATGGACCGCGGAGAGCTTGAGCGAGCGAATCATCTTCTTCGCCGTGGTGAAAACACCGGATCGCTGTTTTTCGGTCTGGTTGTACTGCGCCGCCAGGCCGCTCGCCTGCATCGCGTACTTCCCGCCGGCCGCCTCCTTCAAGATTGCGACAGGTTCGTCGTTGGTCTCCTGTGTCGCCCAGAGGTACACGTCGGTGATCGGACGGTTGTCGACGGCGGCCGCGAGGAGCAGCCCGGCGACCAGGTCTTGCCCTTCCGGGTCGAAGAACGGGTCCTTTTTCGCCTCGACTCCGTCGTCACCGGCAGCGAAGTGTTCTGCCAGGTCAGCGGCCTTGACCTCGTCGGTGACCCAGGACAACGGATTCCACCACCACGTCGGTTCCTCACCGGCGACGCCCTGCGGATCGAACACCCACACTTTCCGCGGAACGAGGGTGTTCACATGCACTTTGCCCTTTGCGACGGGCTTGGCCGGGTCGCTGTAGGTTCCCCAGTCCACCGACCGGGCCTTGACCGTGTTTCCCTTCTCCTGGTCGATCAGTCGCACCGACCGCCATGCCCGAGTCGCGTCGACGACGTCACGTTTGTTGGACGTGGTCAGCACCGCTCCCAGCGCCGACAGGATCGCCGGAATGACCCGGGAGGAGGACTTACCGGTACGTGGTCCCCAGATGTCGCAGTGAAGATCCTGGTAGCTGCCGCGCAGCATCCGACCGGTGAGCAGGTGCTTTCCGATCTGCACCCCGACCGCTTTTGTTCGGTCCTTGAGCTCTTCTTTCATGCCCAAGCTCTTGTACGCGATCGAGCGGCATTCCTTTTCGGTGATGCCCTTGATGTCGCGGCCGGTGCCCATGACCTTCGCTTTCGCGTCGATGCGGGTCTTCTCCCCCTGCACCCGCCGCACCAGCACGGCCGTGGCAACCACGAGAGCGATCACTGCTGCCAGGACCAGAGCAACCACCAGGGTCGACCCGGTCTCCCACACGAGTTCACCTCGAATCAAGCCCTTGACGATCGCGATCGGGTTTCCCGGCGCGGTCTGGTCGGTCCCGAGGTGGATACCTGCCCACACGCTGCCGCCGACCACTGCCACCAAACCGGCGATGAGAACGGCCGGCAACAGCCCGTCCGAGGCTGATGGATCTTTCACTGTCCTGGTACTCATCAGTTTGCCTCTCCGTTGCACGGCGGACCCCAGAGTCCGATTCCTGCCGACCGCGCATCCTCTTGCGCCTCAGCTATTTCCGCGGTCTTCTCGATAGGTGTGTTGCCGTAGACGTACGCCCGCGCCATGCCCGACCGAGCTGCAAGTACGCCGTAATCGGTGCCGTCCGGCAAGGTCAGGTAACGCAGTGATCGGCCGTATCGGTCGACGTCGTCGGAGCGAGGATCGCCCGTCAACGTCACCGCTGCATCGTCGAGCGTCGTGTGCGCCCAGGCGCTTGCTTCCGGTCCCCAGCACTGCACCGCCGCATCGGGTTTGACAGTCTCCGGAGTGTCGATCCCCAAGATCCGGACCCGCAGATCCTCGCCGGAATCCAAACGGACATCGGCAGTGTCGCCGTCGACGACCCGGACCACCTGACCCGACGTCGACGCCGCGGAATCGGTGACCGGTGCGATCAACTCGCGAACAGTGACCGTTCCCCAGATGCCGGCCCCGACGACCGCGAGCGCAACAGCGCAGTTCAGCAGCCGGTGCGCTCCCCCGCTCATGAGATCTCCACGACGGTGGTGACTGTGGCGATGTAGCCGGGGCGTTCGCTGCGCATCATCCCTGGCTGCTGTACTGATGTGGGCGTGATGGTGTGCGAATGTCCCTGCACGACAACGAAAGTGTTGTTCGACTCCAATTCGCCGAGAAGCTCCTGCAAGGTTTCGAGGGCGATGCCCAGTGCCGCCGCCGGCTCACCGGCAGCGGTTCCGGTCGCGTAGAGAAGTTCGTGGCTCATCGCACGGCCACCGCACTCACGCGCCAGACGCCGAGTTTGGTCGCGCTCATGTATGCCGCGAAGGTGGTGCTGCTCAATGGTTTTCCCTCCGGTGTGGTTGCTGTTTGTGTCACGGCGAGAACGCGGGAAACTTTCGCCGGCTGATCGGCCGGGTGTTCGTCGCTGGTCACACTCGCCGATGCTGTGACGATCGCGCCCTCGTTCGCCCAGCTCTGCCACTGTTTGCCGGTGATCGGGGCGAGGGCGATGAAGGAACCGGAGTTCTCCGAGTAGTACCGCTCGTCGAAGAGCGGCGCGGCCCGCTGCGCTGCGGCCAGCTGGTTCGCATCCTCGGCGGGGGCGTAGGAGAACAGGGCTTGCGCTGCGCCGACCATGACCGATTCCGGATCGTTCTGGTCGACTCCGGCGAACGCACCCGGCAGTGGCGGCGGGGGCGGGGTCGTCAGTGAGCTGTCGGCGGGGCCTCCCTCGTCGAGGGGATGATTGTCGTGCCCGTCACCTCCGGAACCACATCCGGCGAGCAGAAGCGCCCCGGCCAGCAGGGCAGCGGCCGCAGTGTTGCGTGTGCGAGTCATGATCGTGTTCTCCCTTTATCCGAAACGCTTGACGTACATGTCTTCGCCGGCCCAACCCGAGAGCGGCATGATGGAGACGGTTTGCCCGGACTGCGGGGCGTTGAGCAGCATGTCCTGGCCGTTTTCGTTGCCGTAGTAGATGCCCACGTGGTGGGTGTCCCCGCCGGCGCCGAAGTAGATCAGGTCGCCGGGTTGCTTCTGATCGAACGGAATGTCCTGTCCCCGAGCGTCGTACAGCTGCCCGGGGTTGCCGTGGCTTCCGGTGAAGTGTGGAAGCAGGATTTGTCCGCCGGAGGCTTGGAACACCGCGTACAGCGTCAGGCCGGAGCAGTCGAAGCCGACTTTGTTCGGATCGCCGTTCGCATCTCCGGCGCCGCCGCCGTCGCTGATGCCCTTGGTCGGTCCGTTCTGATCGCCGCCGCCCCACGCGTACGTCGTACCGATCCACCGGGACGCGGCCGCGATGACATTCGCACCGAACGGTCCACCCGGCTTGAACTGCGGGCCGCCGGAGTTCGAGGCTCCTGGAGTGCAGACACCGACACCGCCGTCGATGACCGCGGTCGCAACACCGACCTTGGCGATGTCGGCCAACTCTTGCGGCGTGAGGTCCTTGCCGGCGCCCTTGAACTGGGCGGCGAGCTGACGGGCGAGCGGCTCGTCGTCGGCATACGCCTCCGGGTGCGCCGAGCCTTGCACCGTCTGAGCAGCCACGGTGACCGGCATGGACTGCCACCCCGACACTTTGAGCAGGGCGTCGTAGAACTTCACGTTCGCGGTCACCGGGTTCATCAGCTCTTCCGCGGTCCCCCAGATGGTGACCTGCTGCTGGTACTGGTTGACCGAGAGGTGATCCGAGCCCACACCGTCGTGCGGGTATTGCAGCGATTCCGGGACGTTGGAGCTGGCAAGCATCCGGTACGTGCTCTCCTGGCTCATCGTGGCCAGGGCGACGACGATTCCCTGATCCGGAACTCCGATCGACTCCCCGACGGCCACCGCTTGCTTCGCGAGAGCGAGCTGACTGGAATTGAGGCCTCCGGTGCCCGGCTCAGCCGGGTTGCTCGGTGCAGGTTCCTGTCCTGGTGCGGGAGCCGGGGCGGCGGCACCGGGTTCGGCGGCCTTGTCGACCCAGGGCGCCGGATCGACTGCGGTTCCGGCACCGTCGGGCAAACGGCCACCGTCCCACACCTCGAAATGCAGATGCGCGCCGGTGGACTCGCCGGCGTTGCCGATCATGCCGATTTCCTGACCAGCGGAAACCTGGTCACCGACCTTGACCAGAACGCCGTCGTCGAACATGTGCCCGTAGACGGTCGAGTAGACCTTCCCGTCGATCTGGTGATCGAGAATGATCCAGTTGCCGAATCCGGCGGCGGGGCCGGCAGCGACAACGCGGCCGTCGGTGAAAGCGTAGATCGGTGTTCCGACGGGACCGGCGCGGTCGATGCCCTGGTGTTGGGTTCCCCAGCGCGCACCGAATCCCGACGTGTCGGTGGTCTCGCTGCTCTTGGTCGGCTTGACCAGTGAGCCGGCGGGAGCCACCGATCCGACCCGGCCCCCGCCGGGTACGCAATCGGGATTCTCCGTGGCCGGGCCGATGATGACCACGACGATCATCACCAAACCCAGCAGCGCGGCGCCGCAGAATGCGCCGATCTTTTTCACGTCCATGACCGAAGTGACCTGCCCCTACTGCCTGCGGCCGTGGAGGTGATCGGAGAGTTCGTTGATCAGTTCCGTGGCGGCCGCGAGCTGGACCCGGTGCTCTTGTTCGAGACGAGCGGTGTCGACGCGCCGGGTCGCGGCCATCTCCGGATCTGCGTTGACCCAGTTCCGGAGCGTGTTCGGATGTACTTCCAACGCTTCGGCGACCAGCACGATCGCCTTCCACCGCGAGGACACCTTCGTGGTCAGCTCGGCGACCTTCTTGACCGCCGCTGCCCGCAATTGCGGGGTGAGCGACTTGTACTTGCGTTCGGCGATCATGCCGCGCCCTCTCCTTCAAAACCGTCGTCGTCGCTCATGCCGTCCGAGGTGAGGTCGCCGTACCGGGAATTAGTGTCGTGAATTCCGGACGCGATTTCCGACGGGGTGAAGATCAGCTGCACAGGGATGCCGGGAGTGCGGGTCTCACCGACCTTGATCAGGAACTTGCCCTGACCGGGCGGCGGCTCTTTCGGCTCACCTTCTTTACGCCGCTCACCGGTGCGAGCAGGCGGTGAAGACCAACCGGTGACCATGTCGGCTTCGGTGCCGGTGAACTTCACGATCCGCTCGAGGCGGTCGATTTCCGCTTCCGGAACAGCGCCGATGACCTTCACGCGGGCACGTTCGATGAACGTCTTCGCTTTGTTCGCCGCCGACACTGAGCCCATGGCTTCGAGGTCGGTGATCGTGTGCGTGATCATCCACAACGCGGTCGCAATCGTGCGGTTCAATCGGGTCAGCGAGTTGACGCGATCGACCATGAACTCACCCAGCCCGAGCACCTGCCAGAGCTCGTCCATGACAGCTTGAAAGCGGCGCTGCGGTCCGAGGCCGGCATCGGCGAGGGCGTGGGCGGCATCGATGGCGGCGAAGCCGTCGGACCAGCACACCAACATGACCGCGGCCTTGAGGCGGGTGTGGCCTTCGGGGATGTGCGAGACGTCGATGCAGATCGCCGGGGCGTCGAGGTCGATTTCGGTGGTGGTGTGGCCGTTGAAGATTTCACCGAACGAGCCCTTGACCAGGCCGCGCAGAGAACGTTGCAGATCGCGGGTCGCTTCGCGGTACTCGTGCTCGCCGACGGCGGCCGCGTTCTCCATCAACTCCGGATGGCCTTCTTTGACGAGCTTGTACATGTCCTCGATCAACGGCGGGTTCTCCGCGGTGAAGCCCTTTTCGTTGTAGAGGATCTCGATGCAGGACGAGATGATCGTTTCCTCGTAGTCGCGCACCGCACTGCCACGGGAAAGTTCGATCAGTCCGGACATGGTCTGCAACTGGCGTGCCCGAAGCTCAGTGAGCATCTTGCGGGCCAGCTCCGGGAACACCGCCAGCCGAGGCAGGATCGAGCCGAGGACACCACCGGCAAGAGGGTTGACCCGGCCGTACCCGTATCCGAGGTCGATGACCTGACCGTCGACGGCCTCGATCAGATTGCGGTAGTCCGGCTTCACGTCGGCGAGAACGAGGGTGGTCACCTTCTGCGCGACGCCGCCGAGCACCATCCGGCGCACGAACGAGGACTTGCCGTATCCGTTGAGTCCGAGAACGAACCCGACCGGGGCGGTGATCAGGCCTTCGACGAACCAGGACAACAGGTCGAACAGGACCGGGGCGCCGGTGAGCAGATGACGCCCGACCGGTGTCCCGATCAGCGGAGCACCGGCGCCGACGGCCCACGGCCACATGCCGGCCGCCTGCGCCGAGGATGCGCGGTATTCGACCTGCCGGCCGACCGAGGCCATCCGGCCACCGCCCGCACCGCGATAGCCGCGGTCGGAGAGCTTGAGGGCAGGCAGGAGGAACCCTTCTTGTTCTTCGCTTGCCTTCTGTGCCTCCAGGTTCCGGCGGCGTTTGTCGTCCATCTTGAGGTGATGACGAGCCAGGACACCGGCCAGGGTGGGGCCGTGGGAGCGCGCCAGCATTTGCCGGCGCTGTTCTTCGGTGAGGAGTTTGACCATGATCGTGCCCCCTATCCGGCCATCGCCGACGGCATGGAGGCGTGCTCGGGCAAGATGACGCCGATGCCGAGGGAGCCGTAGAACCCGGCAGCTTGGTAGCGGTACGCGCGGCGCACCTTCAACCGCGCCTGCACGGACAGGTCCTTGATGATCGCGTCGATCGCCGGAATGTCCCCGTCGAGAGGTTCGGTGATGGTGATCAAGATGCCGAACCGCACCAGGCCGTGACCACGCGCCTGTTCCTCACGGGCACGGGCGGTCGCTTCCACCTTCAACGTCGCGGTGACCGAGCCGATGCCTTTGCCGCCCTGTTCGGCGATCAGCGCGTTCTTGTAGTCGTTGTCGACGATCTTGACTGCATCCGCGGCCGTGTGCGGGCGGTAGACGATCGCGACCCGCTTACGTGGGATGTCGGGGTTCGGCGCGAGGATGCGGCGCAACACGCCTTCGTCGACCGCGCCGGTCGGCGCCATCTCCATTTCCCAGGTCACCGAGCGGGCACCGTCGTGGATGTACTGGTCGAAGCGTTCTTCATGCGAGATCGGGCCGGCATCGGACCAGTCCAAACCGTGTCCTTCCACCGTCGCGTCGGCGCGTTCGATGTCTTCCTGCGAGGCCGGATCGGTGGAGCGGCGAACGAAGGAAATGACGTCCGAGGCTGCCATCGGGCGGACGCCGACTCCGGCGGAGCGCATCGCGGCGCACAGACCGGGAAGCCTGCGACCGATTTCGACGGCCTGCTCCGAAGGGTCCTTCTTACGAGCATCGGTGGTCGCACGGAACGTGACCGCCAAACGGGGAAGAAGTTGAGCCTGCTCGGTGGCGAACAGTTCAGCCGCCTCGTAGTTCGAGTCCTGCGCCAACTGCGGTGCATCCGGTTCGGTCTGACGAATGACCTCCGCCAGCAACCGGTTTCCGGTCTCGGGAACGCAGTCGATCACCGGGACGACCGAGACCACGTCCGAGGTCTGACCCATCGAGGCGAGGACGACACCCCACTCCCCCACCCATTCGTTGATCATCGACTGATCGACCGCTTCATCGCCCTGCGGCCACGCCTTGAGGACCACCGTGTACAGGTGAAGTTTGGGCATGTGGATCATCCCGAACCGGTACCCGGCGGCGTCCTCACCCTCGTAGAGTTTCGTGTCCGCGGCCACGCCGGGCAGAAGTGCCTTCCCGCCGGGGATTTCAGAGAAAAGTCCACCGCGGTAAATGTTTTCGCGCCGACGGCGCGTCCGGAGCCATTGCATTCTCAATACCGTCATTTCGTATCCACTCCGTCCGTCCCTGCCCCACACCAGCGGGGCAGCAACGACGACGGAAACCGCCAACACCGTCAGGCCGACCTTGAAACCACCGACCAACATCGATCCCATAACCGCGATCACCAGCACGAAGCAGACGATCGTCGTGCCCCACGTCAGACCGAACAACCCGGAATTACGTGGCTTGGTCCAGCCCGTGTAGAGCAAACCGTTCTCGTTTGTGGTGCTCATCGCCGTATCGTGTTCCTTCCCAGATCGGTCTGACTACTCGAATACCGGTCCCCGGCAAGGTCTCCCGCGCCGCGATCGGAGGACTTCGCACCCGAGCCGACTGCGCCGATCGCCTTACTCGCCTTCGATCCGCCGCCGGATCCCTTGCCGCCACTGCTCGCGCTGCGCGATCCGCTGGCACCTTGAGAAGTGCGGCCAGATGCCGGAGAGGTCCGCGTGTTCGGCGGCTGACCGAACGCTCCTCCGCGGCCGCCGCCGCGTGAACCACCGCCGCCACCGCCGCCGCCTCCGCCGCCCGGACGACCGCCACCTGCGAAGGACCCGCCACTGTTTCCGCCGCCGGGTCCGCCGCTGAACGCGCCCGCAGACTTGCTGCCTGCGCCGGCCGACTTACCGGCCGCCATCGACTTGCCACCGGTAAATGCCGCAGCACCAGCCATCAACGCCATGCCCGTCGCCGCCGCGCCCGAGCCGCCGGACCCCACGGCCGCGACCGCCGGAGCGATCAACCGCTGCAACGCCGGCAGAACCGCAGCCGCGAGCGCGAGCAAGATGATGCCGATCAAGGACTGCTGGAACTGATCCGCCGTCGGCGTCTGCCCTTCGGTGATTCGCGCCGAGTCCTGAGCGGAAAGGAATGCCATCGCATACACCAGCGCGCCGATGGGCTTGAACAGCAGAAACGCCAGAATCCAGGACACCAACTTCTGGTACGACTGCGATCCCGTACTCGTTCCGGACGCAGCGGCCGCAACCGGCACAGCCGCGACAGCGACGATCAACAAGCCCTGACGGACCACGAGCAACGCAGCTTGCGCCAGCGCGCCCAAGATCCCCACCAGGCCGATCACGAACAGCAGCCCCGGAGAAGCACCGGTGAAGGCGCTGACCGCGAGCATCGAGTTCACCATCCCGATCGGGTCCTTGTTCGAGGTGTCGTCGACAATCCACTCGGCGAACCGGTCACCGGCAAGAGTGGCCAACGCGATGATCGAGGCGAACATCGTCGTCGCGAACACCGTGCGCGCCAACGCCTTGTACGTCTCCTCCGCTTCGTTGAGCAGTGCGTGACGTTTCGCGGCCGCCAGTTTGATGGCCATGAAAATCACCGACGCGGTCAGCAACGCCAACTGAATCCAGCCGGTGTACTCCGTGATCGCCTGGAGCGGCGTCGAATTCGCCAGATCCGGATTCGGCAGCTTGATCCACCACGTCATCGCCATCGTCAACACCTGAGCCATAGCCTCGAGGAACGACTTGACGATGTCGCCGAACTGCGAATCCCACATCTCGTTGACTTTGTCGCCCGCGAAGTTCGTCACCGCCGTGACCGGATTGCCGCCGGCCTCGCACAGCCCACCCGCCGCGTCACCCAAGAAGCCGCCGAGGACGGGGATCGCAGCTGTAGCTACCCCGGCCGCGATACCGCCGACTACATCGCACGTTCCGTTCGACTCCTCCTCCGCCTGTGAATCGCCGGGAGGTTGCGGTGCGTCCTGCGCCGAGGCGACAGAGGCCCCACCGAACATCACCAGCAGTGCGAGGACGAGTGCGAGAACTACTTTCCTGGCCATCGCGTCCACCCCGCTAACGTCGGAGTCGACCCCAGATCGCCCGCCGTGCGCGGAGCGATCTTGACGAACCAATCACCGTCGCGCCACACGAGCTCAAGAGACGCGGTGGTCCATCCGTTTCCGGCGACGTTGTTAGCCGCGTACTCCACTACCGCGTAATCCGGCGACCAGTACTTGAGTCGGTACGCTTCCTGCCGAATCAGCGGCGCACCCAGAGCGCCGGTTCGACCATCGGCAACTGCTTGGCGAGCATCGACCAGGCTTGAGTTCCGCTCCGCTTCCAATTCGGGAGTGGTAGCCACTGCCCGGCGTTCCAAGAATGCGACGGCGCCATGATAGCTCGACTGGGCGCGGTTGACGGTCTGGAACCCGGCCAACGCCGCTCCTTGCGGTGTCTGCGCGAAACCGGTGGCCAGAGCCCCGTCAACCTTCGACGGGCCATCCGAAGTGGAGAACGGCATCGGGAAGTTCTGCACCTTCTGCCACATCACCCCAGCGGGCGGAAGTGCTGCGTAATCAGCCGCGCCCCGGTCCGGTTGGCCGGAACGATCCTGATCGAGAGCGACACCGTTCGGGTTCGGGGGTACTTCGACCCGGAATCCGAGTTCGTCGATGTACGGCAATCCCCAGTCCGAGCGGTCTTGCTGAGGAGAGATCGTCGCTCCCGGCTGAGGCTGCGCGGTCGGTTCGTCGGTCTGACTGCGATTGATCACCACGGCGATCACACCGCCCACTACAACGACGACCACGATGATCAGCGCAAGGTAGAACGTCCATTTGCGACCGATGAAGGACTCGTCCTCGCTGCTCTGCGGCTGCTGCTTCGTGGCCCTCATCGGTTGGCCGCCAATGCAATCGCCGACGACGGAAGCCCGTCGACCGAACTCACCCGGCCGCTGGTCTCGTCGTCGCCTGGGAGCAGTAGCTTCCAGTCCTCGCCCGACCACACCACCGTTACCTGCGATGCGGCGAACGACTGATCGGGGAACGAGGAATACACCGTCACCGCAGCGTTGTCGGCGTTGTAGTCGGTGACCTCGTAGCCCACGATCTTCGGTGCCTCCGCCGGAGCAGGCGGGGCAGTGAACGAGAGCAACTGTCGGCTGATCGCGAAATCGTCACGAGCAGGACCAGGCGCAACACCTGCGGCCACGACACCGGGCCACTGGTGATCCGGAGCGACCGAAAGCCGCACCGTCTGCTGAATCGCAGCGAGCGCCGCGCCCTGCGGATCGTGGGTGAAGCCGCTGACCGGGCCGGAACCGGAGTTGGTTTTCGGTCCCTGATCGGCGACAGGCAACGCGATCGTTTGGTAGTCCTGCCACCGGACGTTGCTCGGCGGTGCCGACACGTCCGGAGCGGCGGTCGTCGCCACGTCAGCGGGAGTATCGGAGTCGTCGGACCCGCATCCTGCCCCGACCGCCACGACAGCGGCAGCCATGACGGCGAACCCTATGCGTTGGGTGAGTTTCATTGGAAGGAAATGCCTTTCGTCAGATGAAGGTCAGAACGACAACAGGGCGGCAGCGATACCGGACGCACCGGATGCCATGACCGAAACGATCAGGATCACGACAATCGTTTGGGCGGAATCTGTTTCGTGTGGTGACTGTGAGCGGGTGTATGCCAGCCGTCCTGCCGCCCAGATCATCGAGATGGTGAAGATCGCGAACGCGAACCACAGCAGGTAGCGCAGCAGGGTCATGATCGGGTCGGTGACTTCCGGCGGGGGCGTCTTGAAGGCCAGAGCCGTCTGTGCGGCCGCCAGTGTGAGGTTCACCATGGGGAAACCCCGCTAGCTGCGGAGACTCCCGCGGTGACACTCAGGACACCAGCGCCGGCCAGTGCACACCACTGCGCCCGATCCGAGCGAGAGCACGGGGTGTACCCCCGAAACCTCTCCCATCCTGTGACCGCAGCCCCGCCGACCGTCGCGACAACCGCGACGATCATGACCAACCACAATGCCCACTGCGCCGCGCTCACTGGATCGGACCCACGAACAGGAACGTGAGCAGCGCGATCACGACAACGACGATCCCGGCGACTGCCAGCAGAAAGCCCCTGTCCAGCACGCGCATACCCGTGGCCGTCGGCCGACCGTTCGCGTAGTCGTCAGCCGCCTTCGCATGGCCCTGGGTGCAGAGACGATTGCCGTACAAGGCGAGCGTGCCGCCTCCGAGTCCGACCAGGAGCATGATCACGCTGGCAATCACGACAACACGACCGTGTTCATGATCGTTCCTGCGCTGGTGGCGATCACACCGCCGATGAGTGCGCCGACGACGATCTTCGGGGATTCGAGCTGGCCGCCGGAGTACTTTTCCCAGCCGAACTTTCCGCCGGCATAGACGAGTGCGCACACCCCGGCGAGGACGACGCCCCACAGCAGCCACCGACCGAGTCGGAGGAATCCTTCGGACTTCGGAGGCGCTTCGGGAGTGAGGTCGATCTGAGCGAGAATGTCGATGCCGGTCTGGAGCGTGTGAATGACCATGTGGTGGGCAACCTTTCAACTTTGTTGGGTTTTGATGCGGGCGATGATGGATTCGCGTAAGGCCTTGCCGAGTTCGGCGATGTCCGCCGGAACGTCGTCGGGGCCACGTTTGCGTTCCGGTTCCGGATCGAACGGTGACCACACCTGCAACGAGGTCGGGTCACGTACCAGCGGATACTGTTCGATCCACCCGACCCGCCACTGCGCCGCTGTGAGCGAGGTGACGAGGTCGAGAGTCTGTTGAATCGGCTTGGGCACCTTGCGCCCTGGCCGATCGGCGACGGTGATCAAACCGACGACCTGGCTGGGTCCGCCTTTGCCCGCCGCGTGCTGACGCAGCAGCTCGTGAGCGCGCACGAGACCGGACACCGTCTCGCGGGCGACGACGGCAACGAACGGACTCTGCCCGCCGTGACCGCCGGGCCACCGGCGACCACATTCAGCGGCCGGCGCGAGAACCTGCGCCAGAGTCGAAGTTCCGGCTCCGCCGTGAGCGCCGAGCAGCCACACCATCGGCTTCGGCGCACCAGGCGGCAGCGGGATCGGTTCGTCCCAGATCGGGGCCACCGCATCAGGAAGACGGACCGACGCATCGGTGAGGTCGACTCGGTGTCCCGTTTCGGCGGACAAGCGTTGCGCGCCCATCAGCGATCACTCCGGCTGTCCGCTGCGCGCACACTCACACTGCGGATCTGCTCGTACGCGGCAGCGGTGTCGGGTGCGAGGTCGGTCGCCGAAATCGTCAACCCCGACGCAAGGTGCTGGTCGTACGGGATTTCCTCGACCGCGAAGACCTTGCCGGTCAGGTGGTCGCGGAGCTGCGAGACATCGGCAGCAGCAGGGCCTGCGGTCTGGTGCGAGATGACCACGATCGTGCGATCGAGTGCCTTCTCTCCGGCGGTGAGCCGGATCGTCTCGAGGACGGCTCGCATCCGGTTGAATGCGTCGGCGCGGCACGGGACCGCGACAACGATCGTCGACCACGGTTCTCCCCGGAGCGACTGCGCACTCTCGCGGCCGAACGCTCGGTGCCCCAGGTCGTAGACCGTGGTGTCGACCTGGGCGCGGACGTACCGATCGACCTGCCGGAAGTCGGGTTCGATGGTTTCGAGCCAGTGGCGGCCGAGGACGTGGGCGCCGGCCGAGGTTGCCGAGGTGGACGCGCTGAACGACTCGTCAGCGTGCAGCGTCTCGGAGGATCCGAACATCGTCTCGATCGAGGTTTCCGAGACGGTCGAATCCGCTCCGCGCTCGACCAGGTCGCCGCCGCCGACCGTGGCATCGACGACAGCACTTGTCGCACCGATGGTCGACCACGCGTTCGCGAGACCGATCGCCGTGGTGGTGCTCCCCGCTCCCCCGCACGCACCGACGACCAACGTCATCGGCGGGACGGGATCGAGAACCTGGGCAGCGGCGGTGGATGTTTTGGTCGCAGAACTCTTCGGTTGGGGAGCGACGAGCGGAAACACCTGGGCTACCGGTGTTTCCACGACCTCCGGTTCCTCACCGAGCCAGCCGAGCCAATCCTGAGAGTTGTCGTTGTCGGTCACGATGCTTTTCCAATCGAGGTGATGAGCGTGCGGCCACCGACATCGGTGACCTTGACGATCTGACGGCCACTGACGCGGGAGCCGTCCAGATAGCGCTGCTCGAGGGTGACGGCGAAGGTGTTCGGTTCGGTTGCGCGGATCTCGACGCAGTGCTCGGTACCAGCGGGAACCGTGTCGATACCGGCTTGCAGTTCTTCGGCGGTTGCCGACTTCACCTGCGCATCGGAGACAAGCAGTGCGCGGGCCTTGGCCCCGTTGCGTTCGACGTAGTAGGCGTGATCGAACGCGAGAATGGCATCGGGACCCGAACCGGTTCCGCCGGGGCCGGACCCGCGAACGACTCCGGCCTCCGTCGACGGCGAGCACCACGACTGCGGAGCCACCGAGCTCGGAGTCTGCGAGGTGGTTGCCGTGCTGGTTGTTGCGGGAGCGATCTCCGCGACGTTCATCGGTGCGTCGTCGTCACCGCTGCCGAGCGCAGAAGCGGCGATCGCACCCCCGCCGATCACAAGGACTGCGACCGCTGCGACCGCGCCGATGACCGCAGCGCGGCCACGCAGGCGCTGCGAGGGTGAAGCCGAAGTAGCAGCCAGGGGCGGCGGTTCGGCCGCTGCCTGGTCCTGCGTGTACTGCATCGCTTCCCGCAGCCACGCCGCGCCGCTGTCGTCGACAGGGACGTCGTTGGAGTCAGCAGCAGCGGCTACAGACGGCACGTGAACGGAATCTGGTTCCGGAGCGGCTGGAGATGAGTCGTCGTCGGACGCGAGGTCCACGACCGGAAGCGGTTCTACCGGCGCAGAGGTCTGCGCTCTCCCGTCCGCCGCAGGCGTGAACGGTGGGAACCACTGGTCGAGAACGGGATTGGAAGACTTGGGATCGTCATTGTTGTTATTTGTCACCATCGAGTCCTTTCTCCGGAGGTCCTGGTGCGGGGTACGAACACCCCGCACCAGAACGCCCGATCAGTTCGCCGCAGCAGTCGGCGTAGCGACCGCCGTGGTCGAAGTGATCGAGGTGGAGGTGCTGGTCGGACGGGGACTCGTCGTCGTTGTCGCCGAAGAAGACGAGGACGGGCGAGTCGCGACCGCCGTGGACGTGGCCTTCGTAGTGGAAGAAGGCGATCCACCTGCACGATCTGCCAGGTCCTTCGCCAACGCGACGAACCAATCGGTGACGAACGCCGTCGCCGATGTCCCGGTCGCCGTGGCCGGCACCGAGCCGTAACCTCCGTGGGCGGCCACCGTGGACGAATACTTCGTCAGCGTCGCAAGGTTGAGCAGATCCTTGTTGTCACTGACGTTGTCCTTGACCGCCGCGAACGCCTGCGTCGTCAACCGAGACGTGGTGGCCGGGGGAATCAGCTTCGTTGCCGCTCCGACCAATTTGGTGCCCAGAAGAGCAACCGCGCCAGCGGGATTGGCCAGCCCGACCGTCGCCAACTCCGCGATGTTCGCTGGGGTCAGAACTTCCTTCGCGACAGTCTTGACCGCGTTGAAGCCGATCGTGCCGACCTTCATGATCGCCTTGATCGCATCATCGGTGGACGGCAACGGAGTCCGAGGATCGGAGGCCACCGCAAGACGCTCGGACAGCGACTTCTTCGGCGCGATCGACAGATTCGCCAACGTCGTACCCGAGATGTCCTCGTTGACCACGGTCACCGCAGTCTTGATCGACGTCATCGCCAGAGCGTCACCGACCGAGGCCAACGACCGAATCGGATCACCCGAGGACAGTTCCGACTGACCGGCAATGTTGGTCACCACCCGCAGGATCGGAGAATCCGGCGGAGCATCGCACGCGAGGTCACCGGACTGGCAGAAGCTCGCCACCCGTCCGGTCAGCGAGCCGTAGTTCTCCGCCACGTCCGCGACCGGCCCGATACCGCCACCAGCAGGAGGGACCTGATCGAGAGCGGACACCTTGGACACCTCAGCGCCGTCTGTTCCCGGAGCAGGCTTCGGGGACGTCTGACCGGGCGAGCCAGGAAACAGCGGTGCACCGGCAGCGCGGGTCGGGTCACCGAACGTGGCGACACCGACAACCTTGTCCGCAGCGATCACGCCCGAGCCCTTGCCGACTTCTTCGGCGAACAGTGAAACCACATGTGCGCCTTGGCTGTAACCGGCCAGGGTGAACTTCGTGTCCGGGCACGTAGCCGCGACCTCCGAAGCCATGTCCCGCAGATTCTGCAAGCCGCCCTCGACGGACTGTGAATACGGCACGTTGCCGCCGGGGACAGCGCCGCCGAACCCGGCCTCGTATGGCACGTACGCGCGGCCGGCCAATTCCTTGTCGCCGTCGACCGCCTTCGCGATCATCGGCATGAACACCTGCGACAACATGCCGGTGTCCGTCGTCGGCGCTGCATCCGGAGCGGACTGCCCAGTTCCCTGCACTCCGAGGCTGAACAGTGCGGGGCACTCCCCCTTCACCAGATCGGTACCGGACGCGGGAGCTGCGTTGGCCAGCGGAGCAAACGAAAGGACCACGGCGGTAGCGCTGACCAGCGACAGGCCCACTACCGCCGACCTGGCACCGGGACCAGCAGTAGAGCTGGTCCCGGTGCCAGTCGAACGAGAACGAGTGAACATCACATCAGATCCCTTGATCGAAGTTCAGAGCAGACAGCGCGCCCACCCCGGATGGACGGTTCACGCCGGGATACCGGCACCGATGGCGTCGGCGATCATCCCCAGCGGAAGGCCGGGCACAGCGGTGTTGGCCTGGAAATCGGTTACAGCCTGGTCGAATGCTGCGACCGCACCTTCGCCGCCGGGCAGCGAGGTCACCGCGTCGCGGATCTGCTGATCGACGACAGGTGCAGCAGCAGCGGTGTTGCGGACTGTGTCAGCGGCCGCGGTACCGACAGGCGGGTTAGCGGACCACTGATCGAGTGTGGTTTCGGTCTGCTCGGTGATGGAGGGCTGGTCGATGTCCGGGATTTCGAAATCGATCGGCTGACCCAAATCGCCTGCACCATAAGCAGATGCGGCAAGAGCGCCACCGGCGCCGCCGACGACCGCGCCGCCGATAGCGGCAGGTACGCCGAGTACAGCTGCACCGATGCCCGCACCCGTTGCCGTGCCGACGACCCCAGCCGGAACGGCGCCGATGGGAGTCACGATCGGAGCGAATAACGTCAGCGCCGAAGTCCCGCCGATGGTTCCGCCGATCAATGCGCCGACGGTGGCGGCCGGGACAGCGGCAGCGGTTGCACCTGCGAGCGCACCGGCAGCGGCGCCGCCGACCTGAGCTGCTGCGAGACGTTCGGCTTCGTCGGCCTCGAGGCCGGTCGAGCGCCAGAAGTCCGTCACCTGAGCTTCGATGACAGCGGTCTGACCGTTGGTCTTGTCCGCGGTGTCCTTGGCGATCCAGTTGGGTCGATCAGCGAGGTAGCGGCCGAAACGGATCTTGTCTTCCGGAGCCTGAATCGGTGCCGTGAACGTCTCGAGCTGCGTCGGGAGGTGAATCGACGTGTAGTCGATCGGCGCAACGTAGTTGTCGCTGGTGTTGGTCGGCGGTGTGTATTCGTTGGTGTTGTAGTCCCAGTTCGGGAGCGGCTGCGCAGGCTGCTGGTATTCGACGGGAGTCGGAACCCATGTCTGCACAGGAGCGGGTTCGGGCGTCGAAGGAGCAGGTGTGGTCACTCCCGGCTGGCTCGGCACCGGAACCTCACTGGTTACGCCAGGCTGATCGCCCGGAGCAGCCACAGCAAAACCAGCCCCTCCGAACGTTGCCACCACCACAGCGGCAAACGAAACCGTAGCGACCGCAGTAGTGGACGGGGCGCGATGACGACCGCCCGAACGTGGCTTCTGGAAATGCTTCATGAGTGCCCTTTCAAACTTGTTGTGGTTCAACAATTGACCGGAATGGTGGACGTGCACGGCCGCACAAAAAGCGAGAGCTACGCGGCCTGTGATCCCGACGCAACAGCGTCGGGAAGTTCGATGGAGCGTGAAAAATGCGCCATGACAACGGATCCCGTGGGAATCAATGAATGTCCGACCGGGCAGAGTCGGGCGCCGACCACGAGGGCGGGTACACATGTGTGCCCCATGGCCCGGCCGGCGCACGGCACAGGTTCGATAACGCGATATGAGGAGACGACGAAGTACTCAGCCGTGCTCGCGTGCTCGCGTTTGCCAGCAGGAACTATCCCGTGGCGATCATTTTCAACGGAAAGCCTTGCGGGATTTTCCATAGTTGCCTCCGGCTGGTTGCGGATTCAACGACACCGCATAAGCTCGAAAGCCTGCGGTCCGGACGCCCTGATGCGAATGGTGTCGCAGGCAGAAGAGAGCCCCAGGGACGGGACCGGTCGCCAAACAGGAGTCCGTCCCTGGGGTCTTTCGCGGTTGCGTATGTGTGGCACGCGATTCGGCATAACCTTGCGCCAGCAACCACCGCAGTCGCATCTATAGCCAGGCGAATTGGCTTGCCTGCGACTGAGCTTTGTCGAGATGCGCAGAGTAGGTGCGTCGATGAATTCGTCTGCATCTCGGCCCTTTCCCCCTTCTCGCCACGCATCTTCGTACTTTATGATCTGATTCTAAAACAGGATGTTACCACCGATGTCCATTGCAGGACACTGGGACGGCATAGATTGGGGTCAGGCAAAGTGATGGCTCATGTGCGGGTGCGAGGAATGAGCCGACGAATCTTGAGGGGGTTTTCGCCCGCTTCGTTGGAAGCTGCACGTAAGGCGAAAAAGCTCACCAGGGGGGAGCTCGGGAGACTTGCAGAAGTAAGCCCCGCTGCTGTGTTGAGTTGGGAAGTGGGCAAGGCTTCCCCGCAGGTCGACTATCTTGCTCGGGTCGTCAATGTTCTCGGTATCACCATGGATGACGTAGTGCTCATCCCGCGAAATGAGAGATATTTGGGAGACCTCAGGGTCTTTCGGGGTCTGACGCAGCCTCAGTTGGCCAAGAAGATTGGAATGTCCACGACCGCTCTGGCTACCGTCGAGCGAGGGCATTCTCGACTGAGGGAAGATGTCGCCGAAAAATTGTCCCAGGGACTCGACGCCACGGTGGACGAGGTTAAGGCTGCATATGAGCGAACCCGTACCCGGCCTCCCCATACGTCGCCGTGAGTTCAACTCCATCCTCGCCTCCCCTGTGTGGCCGCCCGCAAGTAACTCAAACGATCAGTTTTGATCGACTACGCAATCAGAAGTAAACAGCTTCGGGCGATTGTCTGCAACATCCCACGCGCTTCTGCTATGTGACTTTGGTCCGATTCGCGGCGCTGCGGAGTTGAACCATCAGCTCGCCACAGGCCCTCGCCTGGCAGACTTCGATGGCATGAGTGCAATGGACGACCCTCAACAGCCGACCGTCACCTGTGGAACCAGAGTCCGTAGCCAGCACGAGTCCCACCAACGTGCCGGCCGACTTGCCGCCGCGATCAAGGCGCGAGGAATACAGCCAGGGGAACGTGTAGCTCTCGTAATGCGGAATGACATCGAGTTTCTCGAGGTTTCGCTCGCGGTGGCCAGCTGCGGCGGAAATCCGGTTCCAGTCAATTGGCACTGGACTGGCTCAGAGATCTGTCATCTCCTCGGCGACAGCGGCGCGCGACTGGTAATCGCGCACACCGAGTTCATCAGTAGCGTCGAAGATGCTGTTTCTCAGTTGCAGAACCCCGTCGACATCATCGAAGTAGCTATGCCTGGTGAACTGCTCGCAGAGTTGGGAGTGAGCAGTGAACTGGCGCGCCCTAGCGGCAAATACGTCACGCTCGAGGAGTTGCTCAGAGAAACCGAAACGCCATTACCTCATCAAGAGGGTGCCATCGTCGACTCCATGGGAATGGTCTACACCTCCGGAACAACAGGACTACCCAAAGGGGTACTGCGAGAACGGATGTCCCCGCATCAACTTCTGTCGATCGCAGGCGGAACAGCGACAAGAATGGGCCTTACGCCCGGCGGACAGATGTTGGTCGCAGGTCCGATGTACCACACCAGCCCGAACGCGCTTGCTGTACTTGCGTTGCGGATGGGCACGAACATCACGATCATGCCCAGGTTCGATGCCGAACGCTTCCTTCAGCTCATCCAAGAGCACCGGATCGAGCAAGCCAAAATTGTCCCCACCATGCTCTCTCGCTTGCTCTCACTGCCTGCTGAGACCCAATCTCGGTACGACGTCAGCAGCCTGACACATTTGATTCACTCGGCCGCGCCGTGCCCGCCCGAGGTGAAGCGCCGTTCGATCGAATGGTTCGGCAATGCTCTCATCGAGTTTTACGGGTGCTCCGAAGCCGGCACAATTACCTGGATTAACGCAGAGGAATGGGCTCAACATCCAGGTAGCGTTGGCCGGCCGGTTGACGGGGCTGAGGTTCGAATTGTGTCTAGTGATGGCGTCGTGTTGCCTGCGGGCGAAGTTGGCGAGGTGTATGTGAAGGGAGCCGACTACTGGCCCAAGTTCTCGTACATCAACCATGACGCCGCCGACCGCAGTCCACTCCCCGGGTTCGTCACGGTTGGAGACCAAGGCTATGTCGATTCTGATGGTTTCCTGTATCTGACTGGTAGGACCAGCGAGGTCATCATTTCCGGAGGAGTCAACATCTATCCGGCCGAGGTCGAAAACGCAATCATGAAGCTCACGACTGCCGAAGACGTCGCAGTGTTCGGAGTTCCAGGCGGAGAGTTCGGTGAGTCCGTCGCCGCTCATGTCATCGCGAGGCCAGGAAGCAAACTGACCATCGAAGGTATTCGACAAGCGCTCAGCACAGAATTGGCGAAGTACAAGATCCCCACAACACTTGAGATCGTCGATTCACTACCTCGCGAAGATTCGGGCAAGATTTTCAAATCTCGACTTATTGCTCAGTATCTCTAGGGGATCGGTGCCTCGCGTCGTCGATCATTCGCCGCCACCCGTAGCGGAGCAGAAGATTCACCTGCTTCGCTACGCGGCGCACGGTGAAGACCGAGAGACCGCTGACGACGAAGAAGCACGCGGTCAAGGCAAGGGCCACGCTCACCGGCGATTCGATGTTGATCCGGTCGTAACCCACTAGGTGTGCGCCGACACCAATCAGCTTCCATGCTCCCCATGCGACGCTGACTCCGCAGCCAATAACCGTCAGAGACCTGCCGAAGTCATCGGTATGTTTCCAGGTCAGATAGCCAAGGAGTCCGAAAGGAACGACCATCCAAAGCACGAATACGAGTTCGTAGACCATGACCGCAGGGTCTGATCCGTATTCGTTGAGGAAATCCGTAGTCGGGGCATATCCGCCAGACAAAGCCACCCGCAGGATGAATGTGCTGGCCACGGCCGCGATCGCCAGTACCGCGAAATCGCGTTTTATTGCTGGCTTAGACCAATCCACCTCATTGGTGCGGTACGCATGGATCGTCGCCGTCATCAACGTCAGCAGCGCCCAGCCGCCCATCACGGTGAACGTAGCTCCCCAGATACGGTCCTCGGTTTCCAACGGGGTTCGGGTTCCGATCGGCAGCAGCGGCGCGTAGGTGCGCAGCGCAAGTGCGTAAAAAATGAACCCAACTCCAAGCAGTGACCGCTCTCGGCGTTGGAGGATCAAACCCCTCAAGAGAAGGACAATGCCGGCGGCAAACAAAGCATAGGAAGCCCAGGAGGCGATCACACGCGGCCTGTCATCGCGGCCGCGAGTCAAACGCAGAGGTCAACAAGTGGGTTGGAGCCGGCAGCCTGCCCGCCGGGCGCAGCGATCGGGTTGCTGCCAAACCGACCTTCCACGCAAAGACTTCGCACTCCAGTTCCCGAAATACCCCAGCCAGCCGCGCAATCGGGGTGAGATCCTCCCGATGCTTCGTGCATCGATGGCCTTTGATCAGGTGCCACACTTCGTGTGCGAGAACGTACAGCTGGTGATCTTCGGGACTCTCGTCCGGCCCGCTTACGAAAGCCGCCCCGCCCCCACCGGTCAGCTCTTCGAGTGCCACGCCCGACAGGCGACTCCCTGCGGGCAGTCCACTTAGTCGATGAACGGGACGGCCGAGCTCGTGCGAAACATTCTTCAGAAAGGTCTCGATGCTGAATGGTGTTCGCACAGTCACCCGGACGTATGAATCCATGCGCCGGCGGGATTGCGCGCTCATGAATCCTGCGCTTCATCGCGTTTGAGGAGATCGTTCGCCTCCCGCACCAAGCGAGCGAGCTGGAGACGGTCCGCCTCTGTGAGCTTCTTCCCTCTCAACCCTGCAATCTGCATTCCGCTCTCGGCTAGCGCTCGATCAAGTTCGTCGGCTGGCGGCGTCGGCTCGCCCGAGAAGTAGTCCAGATTCTTGTCGAAGTATCGACCGATCGCTTCCAAGACAGGGACGTCGACTTTCCTCACACGTCCCGTGCGGATGCGGTAGATGTACTGCCGATCGATCGGGCGTCCCACGGCTCTGCTCACATAGTCAGCGACCAAGGCGTTCGCCACCTTGTTTCCGCGTGGCCAACGGTCAGTGAACAGTTCTTCGACACGAGTGGCCAGCGGAGTCGCGCTTCGTCCCATGAGCAACATTTTCTCACGCCCCGTCATCTCAGCCAGAGGATCTGCGGTCTGTTTTAGAGTCAGGCCTTACTATAGTCAAGCCGTGAAGATTTTTTGGACCAGGAATCGGCGCGCCTCCGCAGAGTGCCAACGTTACAGGTCCAGAATTAGCGGAACCGCGGACAGGGAGGAAGCCATGCCGAGCAAGGGGACTCACAACAAGGTCGGACGCCCGAGCCTTGGAGAACGTAAGCGGCTTGGTCGGGTGCCTGACGAGCTGTACGAGCTCTTGGAGATCGAACGGAAAAAAGCCGGCGTCTCTTCAGTGAGCCAGTACGTTTCCGACTTGCTCTGCCTCCGCGCTGATCGCCCTGATCTTGTCCGCGAACTGAATCCGAATCAGGAGGTGCTGCCGCTCACAGCTGCGTAGTCGCCACTACAACATCTGAATAGCTAGAGCGCAGTAGTACATCTACATACGACAAAACCCTGGCTCTCATGCCGGAGAAACCAGGGTCCGTCCTTGTAGATAGCGAGTTCGCCGCTCGCGACTACTGCATCCCCGAAGGGACTTACCGTGCTAGGTACGTCTCAGGGTACATCGCGCCCTGATGAAGATTCAACAACTCAGTTTTCGCGAGTCGCACTGTTTGATGCGGCCGCGACCGTACAACGTCCGTATTGCGGTAGCAGCCCTACGCGGCGCCGCTACGGAACAGCTCGTACTCCTCGCAGAATGAGGGGCCATCTGTACGGGCACCAGTGCCATTCGCTGACCCCTGCGTACCTCAACGCGCTAGGGGGCCGCGAAGCAGCGTGCCGCCGCTACTGCCAAGTTCGCCTTGAACTTGACGAGGGCGCGCACGCAGGTCTTGCTTACTGGCAGGGGCAGCAGCACTGGGTCGAGGTTTGTGTCCGAACGGCGTACACCGCGGAATACAACACCATCCGCCCGCAGCTCGTCGCCAACACCGGTGGAGGCATCAGCCTCAAAACACTCCTGAACGTCGCAGCTGCAATGGCCGGCGCCGCCGACTTCAAAACCGGACGCAACAGCCGCCTCACCATTGCGACCCTCGTCGAACGCACCGGCCTTGGCGAACGCACCATCCAACGCGCCCGCGAGACCCTCAAACTGTTGCGTGTGGCCACCGAAGTACTCCGCGGCCGACTACGCCGCAGAGGCGAACGGTTCGGCTCCCATCGCTTCCAAGACCGAGGCCGCGGCTGGGCATCTGTCTGGGCATTGCATCCACGCAAGCCTGTGGATAACACCCGCATCGTCGTCGACGGATCTATACAGATGGCACCCCACCCCCGCAGGGGTCAGTTTTGTATCCCTTCCTCTCGTAGAGAGGTTCTAACTACTAAACGATCTGTGGATAAACGAGCCGCTCCGCGGCGCAAGGAGTCCAAGGCGGACGTCGAGAAGGCCGAAGCCATCAGGAAGGGCTTGTTGCTCGCATCCAAATGGCTCGGAAACCCGCGAACTCCCGCTTGGGCGCGCCAGCACACCCCCCGAGGATGGGCACCCGCACTGACCGACCCAGCTGCACACGGTTGGACGGCCGCGGATCTCAACGACACGATCGACGCCTGGAGCAAGGCCACACGGATGGCACCAAACCCGAAGCACCCCATCGCGTTCATGCGCTGGCTCATGAAGCAGCAGGATCTCGCCTTCGCCCCGCACGTTCTCGCTCAAATCGCCGCTGACCAGGAAAAAGCCGAACGGGAACGACAGGCAGCAGAGTTCGAGGCGGAACGCACACGCTACGCATCAGCCGCGGCCGAGGACTCCCCCGGCCGCCAAGCGGCACGTTTCGTCGCCCGCCGAGCCACCGACAGCGCCCGCATCCGAAAGACCCAAGCATCCGCGCGCGAGAATGAAAACTCGCCCGTGTGGATCACCCATCTCTCAGATCGGGGTAAGCGATGAACGGAAAACGCCCGTCCGCAAAGCCGCCCGTCAAACGCCGGCCGCTCTCCCCCTGCCAGACCGTCCCCCAGATCCACGAACGGTTGCGCACCGGCGCAAAGACGATCGTCATCGACCACCGCAACGACGAACCCCTAGAACTCACCGACGCCGAGCTGCCCGACGGCATCACGATCCGCATCGTCGGCGTCTCACGGGTCATCATCACCCGCCTGACGCCCGAAACGAAGCGCAGTGCCCAGATCGTGGCCACCGACGCCGCACGATCCCAAATCTTCGGGCACGCAACTCTCTTCGCCTACGGGAACGCCCATACCGACGCATTCGACACCACACGCGTTCGCGCCACCAACCGCGCCACAAGCAACCTTGTCGACGACTCCTTCGGCGACGTCGGAGAAGACACCGCCACCTATGCCTACGACAACGCGACCGTGCACTCCCACGACCAAGCCGCAGTGCACGCAACAGACCGGGTTTCACTCGTTCACCAAAGCTCGACGCCGGCCGAGGTCGAACACGGAGTGACAGTCTTCGGTCCAGCACGAAACAACATCCGACTCCGGGCGAAGGAAACGTGAGCCGAATGATTGTTCATTTTGCATCTGGCGCCGTGCGTCCGGAGCAATGAGATGGCTCTGCGGAAGGACGCAAAGCCTGGCTGGTGGCGCATGCAAAACTGGCAAACGCGATCCGAAGTTGAGGACCCAAGCCCGGCGAGCAACCGCAATAGCCTTCCCCTCCCCTATCCACTTTGAAGGTAGAGCGGGACATGCACCCACCGTGCGGCGCCACGGCTCGGCTTCGCAACCTGCAATTTTGCGTGATGACGGCGGCCCGAAACGGAAGTAGCGCCACCCCGAGCGCAAAATGTCAGCATTACTGCCAATAGCAGCAAATCGTGTTTGAGTGAGGGTTGGGCCCCACGAGGCCCGTAATGGCAGGAATGACAGTGATACCAGTATTCCTGCTTTCGGCGGCTCGCCTGGTGGATTTTGCCGGCAACGAGGACCCTGTCTGGCTCTAATGCTGGTAATGCTGCTATTAGCAACATGCACGTCAGTGAGGTTTTCGTGACATTTTGCGAACGTGCCAGTAATGCCAGCAATACTGGCATTGGGTCCATTCCGCCGCAGCCATATTTGAGATTTCCAACGGCTAGCAGTAATGCTGGCATTACTGCTATTGCTTGCATTACTGGTTATCGCGTGGAATGCTGTCAATACCGTCAAACGCGCCAATGCTGTCGAAGGAGAGCAATGCAGACCGACTTTCGCGAAACACGTAAAAGGGTGATCGCCGTCATCAACGGCAAGGGCGGCGTCTTGAAGACGACCCTGACAGCCAACGTCGGCGGAGAATTGGCAGCCTCTGGTCAGAAGGTTCTGCTCGTCGACCTCGACCCTCAGGGAAACCTTGCCGAAGACCTCGGGTACACCAGTGAAACCGGTGATGATCAGGGGAGATCGCTTGCCAGCGCAATCGCATTCGGCGGCGACGCAAAACCCATCGAAAATGTCCGTGCAAATCTCGACGTCCTTCCCGGGGGAGTGCACCTCGAACAAGCGACAGCCGCTCTAACCGCTATGGCGTCCAAAGATCCAGATGGAGCAAAGCTCGCCCTTGCAAGGGTCCTTGCTCCAATGGCGGCCACCTACGACATGGTCCTCATCGACTGCCCGCCCGGCGACGAAACCTTGCAGACAGCAGCGTTAGCGGCCGCAAAATGGGCATTCGTGCCCGTCAAATCCGATGCATCCAGCCGAAAAGGAATGGCAGCCGTGGCGCACCGTATCGACGCCGTCGCTGCTATCAACCCCGACCTGGATCTACTGGGCGTCGTTCTCGTAGCCGTGGGTACATCAGCGAAAACCGTGCTCAAACAAGCAAGGTCTGCGATTGCAGAGGCGTTCGGCAACGACGACGTCGTTTTCACGGCCACCGTTCGTCACTCCGAGGCCACCGCCCAGGCAACACGAGAGCGGGGCATGCTCGCAGCCGAACTCGATGCAGTCGTCCGAAGCGGTCCGAAATGGTACGACGTCATCAAAGGCAACGCCGAGCCTCAGGCTCTCGCGCCGAAATCGTCCAAATCCGTTGCAGACGACCTCTTTGCAGTTGCGCAAGAAGTTGTCACCCGCGTTGCAACAGCGGAAAGAGAGGAAGCACGGGTATGAATGACCGGCCCGACCGAAAGCTCACGGCGCTACCTCCGCGGAACGTGACTGGTGACCTGTCTCGAATGCAGAGATCCAACCGCACTCCCGCGCCGGTCGCCCCGCTTCCACAGCCCACACCGTCAGTGGTGGAAAAGCCTAAGCCCAAACGTATTACGGTTTACGTCGACCAAGAGGTATTCAGTCGCGCCCGAGGTGCTTACCGAAACACAAGCCACCTCGAGGACGACAAATCCTGGTCGCAATTCGTCGAGAAAGCGCTGGCGGCAGAGGCGGAACGCCGGGAGACAGTGCACAACAGTGGCAACCAATACGAAGCAGAAACCGGCGCACTTCCCAGCGGCCGCCCAATCTCAGACGACTGACCTACACAACGAAGGAGCCCCGCCGGATGCAACCGGCGAGGCTCCAGACCGGGAAACCACTTGAAGGAAGAAACCCGATCATGACCGACTTTAGCCTCAGGGCTGCCCGTATTCAGCTAGGCGCATTGCTCGCCGCACTCGCACTCGCAATCGTCATCGCACTCGGCATCACCACCGGCGCATTCATACTCTCCTTCGCCGTGCAACGAGACCTCGCCCGGCAAGCACTTATCCCGGAAAATCTGACCTGGATTTTCCCCGCGATCGTCGACAGCGCAATCCTCGGCTCCACCATCGCCATCGTCATCATCAGCAAGCTCAAGATGAACCGACGTGACAGAGGCTTCTACATCGCCCTCGCAGTCAGCGTCGTCGTGATCAGCATCCTGGGCAACGCGTACCACGCCTATCACGCAGCAATCGCTGCACAGGAGTCAATCGATGGTGGGGGAGACCTCGGGTTCATTCCACTAGCGCCGGCCATCGCAGCGGCCATAGCGATCATTCCGCCGGCCCTGGTCCTGGCATTCACACACGGCATCACGATCCTGGTGAAGGCAGTCGGAATGGCATACGCCGCCTACCGTGCGATCGTCGAAAACGTCACCGACAGTGAGCATGCAAAGAGCATTGCGACTGATCTGACCGTGAGCCGGGAACCTTTCCGCGACTCCACCTCTCGCGGAGAGACCGATCCCAATGTTGCAGAGCTGGTCGAAGCGGAACGAAACGAGGACACGACAAACACGGTGACACAGATCGACCGGGGAGACGATCTTGCGGACTTTGCAGAACCGTTTTTCGCCGACGCAATGATGGCTGAACGTCACGACGACTTCGACCCTCAAGAAACCGCGACAGAGGCACTGAACCGTCAAGACACCGAAGAGGCCCAAGCCGCCGACGGCGACACCGCAATGGACGACCTCATGGCGTTCATCGCCACCTCGAATCTCAAGAAGGACGTGAAGGACACCGCAGTCCGCAAGCTCACGAACCCGAACCTCACATGGGAGACCATCGCGATGGAATCGAAACCGCCCGTCGCAATCTCGACAGCGTGGCGCCGGTACGAGAAGTTCGATATCGCAGCCCGGGAAGCAGGATTCACGAGCCCGCCACTGCCCGACCTCCGGTCCTCAGAGAACACCACCGACCGCGAACTCGCAGCAGCGCACTGACACCGGCGAGGCCCAGCGCCTCAGCAGCCCCACCCTCAAAAACAACAGAGGTCCTGGCAGTGCAGCAACACCACCAGGACCAAGCCACAGAAAGCACCTGTGACCATGAGCAATACTATTCGGCCCCACATCGGCCGCCCCACCGGCAGCACCGCACGCACCACACAAGCCCGAGCAGTGCGAACACGAGAAGCGATCGTCTCAGTAGCCGCACAACACTTCGACACCGACGGATACGGCGCCAGTAGCATCAATGCCATCCTCGCTACCGGAGCATTCACCAAGGGCGCCATCTACTTCCACTTCCCGTCCAAGGAAGCCATCGCAGGGAGCCTCATCGCTGATTGGAACCGAACCGTCAACGAATCCATCAGCGAAGCAACAGCCACCGGCCCGAGCACCACAGCGGGGGAGAAGCTGACAGCGATCTTCACGTCCCTCGCACATCAAATCGCCGAGAACACCAACCTGCGCGCCGGGATGAAACTCACCCTCGAACCCACCATCGACAACGGCGCAGCCTTCGCTTACTGGGTCGATGCCATCAGCGACATCATCGAAACAGCCCTCACCGAAGGTGAACTCACTGACACCCCCACCACACACCGACTCGCATGGAACCTCTGCGCCGGCACCATTGTCGACGGCCATCGTAAGCTCCCCACTGGCGGCCATTTATGGCGCATTTTGTGGCCATGGTTTCTCCCCGCGTACGGCCAGATAGTTCCCCAC
>NZ_JBEUOQ010000024.1:0-57136 GCF_040489275.1 Rhodococcus baikonurensis
GGGGAAAAACAACTGGCCGCCACCGGGGAGAACCCGTGGCCACCAGCGGGGAGAACTACTGGCCGCCTACGGGGAGAACTTCGTGGCCATTGACATGCAACTCGCCAATTCGCTGCTGATAGGTAGATGTCAACGGTATTGGCATCACTCCACCTGTGCCACCACCTGGAAAGACCGCCGTCCATGTCACCACGAAATTGCTTGTCACGCTGAGATTGTGGACTCCGCCAGGCTCCGTCTCTGAGCTGCGCTCAATTCGATGTCCACAAGTCGGAGAGGGCATTCCACTTGGCGGGGTCATCGGACTCGCATCGACTGCGTCGGTGTAAGGAGTAAACGGCAAGAGCGCACCCGCACAAAAGGTGGGCGCGGAACGATCGCCCCAATTTACGAGCACTCCAGAATTTACTGCGTTCGCGGTGACTGTGACGACGCCGGCGGTTGCGACCCTGTTTACGGGCCCGATTTGAGCGGGTCTCGTCGATGCTCCGTTGGGGCAGAAATAGATCCACGCCTCGCGCCCTACGAGACCGGTTCGGCCGCCAGGAGAATTTGCAGGCTCGGGTGTCATGCACATCTCAGGCTTCTCCAACTGCATCGCGGTGACAGCCATCGACACGGTATTCATGATCTCCGCCATCGACGGTGGTGTCGGAGGAACATCAATCCCTGGTGCGGCTGGCGCAGCGTCACAGTTGTTTCGGAGATTGCTGCAGCTGCGACGTTCAAGTACAGCCGGTCCATTATTCGCTGCAGCGGCGGCACCACCGCCGCTCGTCCCTGCACCACCACCGCCACCACCGGCGTTGCCCGCGCCACCAGCATTACCGGCCCCGCCACCGCCGCCCGAGGGCGCGCTGATGTAACCACCACCGACAGTGACGTTCGCGCCACCAGGCGTTACGAACACATCGGAGCCGGCCCCTCCCACACCGGGCTGGGCGAATGAGGACTGACTACCGCCCGTAACCACCACTCCGCAAACGAGTGCCGCAGTGACGAATGCTCTCATTGCTAGCCGCATGATGACACCTTCTCAACTGTTTGACTTGTAACCCGCCAGCCATTCGCGTCTGGCCACTCAGGGTTTCGGACAGTGATCGCGGTGGACTCGAACTGCCCACGGTCGGGCTTCATTGCACTGGTTCCGTCCTGGTATTTGTTCTCCCAACCCGAGATATCCGTGCAAGCTTGCACATGTACCCACGCCGGCTCGGTCCTAGGCTTTCCGTTCTCGTCAACAGGAACCTCGAGATCCGAAACCGAGGAATTGACAACAGTTATCGCTCCAGTACTGGTGATTCCTTGCGAACGCCGGAGAGTGATGTTTCCGACCTGTCCCGACAGGACCGGATCTGCAGCAACAGTGCTGATCGCATCTGTCGATGCGGCGGGATCTGCTTCTACACTCCCCAACAGCGCGTAGTAGTCGTTCACCTTGGCGAGCGCCTGGGCACGTGCTTGTTCATCTGGTGTCTTGGCTGTGGCTGTGCCGTCTGGGCCACCGAATGCGGGGTCTGCGGTGGAGGTGAGGGTGACGTTGGGGTCGTCGGTTTTGTCGGAACAGGCTGCGACGGCGGCTAGTAGGGCTGCGGCGGCGAGGGCTGCTGCTGTGGTTCGTCGGATTGTGTTGTGGGTCATGTTGTTGTCTCCTAGAAGCTTCCGGCGCTGCAGGGGGTTCCGGGTTGTGTGTAGTCGGCTGTGACTCTCCATCCTGCTGGGTCGGGCCACGCGGTGTTGGTCAGGATCGGTTTTCCGAGTTCGAGTTTGTCGACAGGTTTGCTGATGCAGACGTCCATTTGGAGGGTGGCTGTTCCTGCGGTTGGGGCGCCGTTTTCGTCGATGGGGATGTCGTGTTTGGTGATCACGTTTTTGAGTACTTTGAGATCGTTTGGTGGCGTGGGGTTTCCGTTGCGGCTGGTTGTGATCTCTTTTTTGGTTCTGTCGAGGAAGCGTCCGGCTGCGACGGTATCGAGTTCGGAGAGTGGGGCGGTGGGGTCGGAGTTCAATCGTGCGAGCACGGTGTAGTACTCGCCGATCTTCGCGAGGGCGCCTTCTCCTGCTTGTTGTTCGGGTGATTTTCCCGATCCTGGGGGGCCGGTGAAGGTGGGGCCGTTGTTGGTGTCGAGGGTGCCGGGCTCGGGGCTGAGGATGCTGCAGCTTGCGGTCAGGCATGCCGCCGCGGCGAGGGTGAAGACGGCTGCGAGGCGGCGGTTCATGATGCGGCTCCGATTCGATAGTCGGTGGTGGTGTCGAGCTGTCTGAGGAGTTCGTTGGTTTCGGGGTGTGCGTCGACTTGCAGTTCGTCGAGTTCGCTTTTGAGGGTGTCGATGAGGGTTTGGGTGGTTTCGACGTCTCCGGAGAAGTGGGTGGCGATGATGGCCGCTCGCCAGCAGCCTTCGTGGGCACTGTCGACTGTGAGGCCGGTCTGGGCTGCTTTTCCTGCTGCGTCGAGGTCCTGGGTGACTTGTTCGCCGCGGATGTAGCGGCCGGCGAGTTCTTCTGCGACGTCGGTGATTGCGGAGATCATTTCTTGCTTTGTGTGATCTGCCCATCGGTATGCGGTGGGGTCGTCGCTGGTGAAGGGTTGACCGGTTACCAGTGTGAGTGCGGCTTGGAGGCGTTCGGTTGTCGTCGTGGCTGGGTGTGCGTCGACGAGGTGGTTCCAGTAGTCCCAGTCTGTGGTTACTGAGGGGTGCAGGCGGAGTGGTGTTCGGCCGGTTTTGTCTCCGGATTTGATGAGCGCTGCGTCTCCGGTGTCGGTGTCTCCCATCCAGCTGCGTAGTCGTGTGACTGCTTGGTTGCGGCGGCTGCGGAGCCGTACCTTTGCTGTTTTCGCTTCTGCTTCAGTGCTGGCCGTGTTGACGAGTTCGACGTCGTGGGGCCACATTTTTGCGGTGAGTTCAGTTGCGGGTACGCCGTCGTCGCTGAATGCGAGTAGGGCGGCGATTTCGGTGAGGCTTCGTGAGTTTTCGCGGTCCGTTGAGCCTGGGGTGAGTGGGGTGAGGGTGGGTTCTCCGAGGACGCGGATCCAGATGTGTGGGGTTGTGGGGACGTCAGGCTCGGACGCGGTGGTCTCGGTTTCGGTGTCACCGACTGTCTCGGAGTTGTTTTCCTCGAATACGTTGTCGTCGTTGCGAACTACCGTGAACGCCGCAGGGTCGGCGCTGGTGATGAGGTTTTCGGTCGTGATGTCGAAGTCGAGACGTGCCCCCTCCCAACCGAAGTCCCCGAAGTCTGCAGCCTGGGGTTCGGCAGCTGGGGAAGGATCATGTGTGGTGGTGGCGTACAGACTGACGATGCTGTCGTAGCTGGTTTCGTCGAGTGTTGTGACAGTGAGCTGTGCTGATGCGATACCTGGGCGGACCAGTGTTGCGGTGCCGTCGTCGGCGACGTCGAGTGTCCAGTCGGAGCGAGTGTTCGAGTTCTGTGTCGTGACTGCGGCGAACGCGATCCGCGGTGCGTTCTGGGCGATTGCGGCGAGGATTTCTGTTTGTTCAGCTGTCAGCGGGTCGGAGATGAGGACGATTTCCGGAGCGGTCAGCTCGCTGGTTTCGTACACGCTCCGTGCGTGTGCGATGGATTCGATGTCGTTCTCGTCGAGGATGTCGGCGTCGCGTTCGAGGTGGCGGGCCAAGCGCGTCAACACCTCGTCGGTGTTGTCTGAGTGCGTGATTCGGCCGGTGTTCACTGCGTCTGCGAGGTCGCTGCAGTATCCGACGACGTTGAGGTGGAGGGAATCGGCTAGGGGGGATACGGCGAGCTCGACGGCCATCGCGCGCAGCACGTTTGCGGTGGCGGTGGGTGTGCCGGTGATGGAGAGGTGCCCGATTTCCTCCAGATTGAGCATGAGTTCTCGTCCGTCGTCGCTGGTTCCCATTGCGGTTAGGGCTGGGTATGGGCTGACGTCGATGTCCGGGGTGGAGCGAGGGAACGTCCGTGGGTCGACCATCCACGTGTCGTCGTCTGATTGCATCCAGGGTTGGGGCAGGGAGATTTCCTCGAGTAGTCCGAGTTCGATGGTGTCGTCGCCGATGAAGACTGCGAGCAGTCTGGGGATGGGGGTTTCGTTTGTTCGGCAGTGCTGTGCGAGGTTCCGCAGTGCGGTGTCGACGTGAGCGGTGGTCAGTGGATCGACGGCGGCGGTCAGTGCTTGTTCGGCGAGGATTGCTTCTTTGGCGGGTAGGGCGATGCGTTCGCCGCGGCGGCGGCGGTGCTGTTGTTGTCGGCGGCGTAGTGCGAGGTGGCCGGTTAGGCCGGCGGCGGCGAGCGCGGAGATGCCGAGGGCGATGTAGACGATGTCGGATGAGTTGGTGGAGTCGTCTTCTGTGTCGGCGGTGATCGCGGGTGCAGGTGCATCAGGAGTCAGATTTGCGGGCATCTGAGGTTCGGCGGGGTCGAGTTGCCAGGTCGGTGTTGCGGCAACTTCTGGGAGGGGCTGCGGTGCAGGGTCGGGTGCCTGCGTCTGGGGGGTTTGTTCGGGTGCCACCGCCGGCGCAGGTACGGCCGCCGGCTGGGGTGCTGCCTCCGCTGCCGGCGCAGGTGTTTGGGCGGACGCGGACGGAATGATCAATTGCTGTCCGACTGTGATCAGGTCTCCGGCTGGCGCCCCGTCCGCAGTGGTGATCTCAGAGAAGCGCACAGGGTCGCCGAGCTCTCGGTCGGCGATGTCCCAGAGTGTGTCTCCAGCTTGGACGGTGTAGGCGCCTTGTACGACGTCCTGGGCTGTCGCGGGGAGTTGCAGCGTCATTCCCTCTGCGAGGAATCCTGCTTCGGGCACAACGTCTTTGTTCAGTTCGAGCAGTTCGGTGAACAACCTTCCGTCGCCGAGGTGAGTGTGGGCGAGTCCCCACAGGGTGTCTCCGCGGACGGTGGTCACGGTCGGGCCGGCGGGTTGGACTGCGGGCCGTGCAGCGCGGGGGTCCATCTGAGTGTGGGCGGGGCCGCTTGGGTCTTGTTGTGCGGAGATCGGTGCGTAGGGCGCGGGTGATGCGCTGTCCGCTGGTTGCGAGAGTGCGGGTGTTGCGGTTGCGGTGCCGGCTGTCAGCAGGAGAAGTGCACCACTGACGAGGAATGTCGCCGTTTTCTGTTGCGACCCGAGTAGCCGGATCTTCGGTGCCTTGACGCCCCGGAGTGTGGCTGCGAGTTCGACGAGGATCGGGAGGGTGAATGTCGCCCAGGCGGCCCAGCCGACGAGGGGCAGGAGTGCGACGAGGAGGCTGCCGTCGTCGGGGCTGGAGAGCAGACTTTCGAAATCCGAGAAGGGGATGTCGAGAGGATTTCCGCGCAATGCCCATAGTGCTGCGGGGATCCCTGCCACGAGCAGAAGCAGGATGAGGAGGTACCCGAGTCCTGCGAGGCGGGATCGGACTGTGCGAGTACTCATGGCCGGTACACCTCCCCTGCGTTGGTGCGGTTGAGGTTCACGGTTGCGCTGCCCGTGATCACTTTCGAACCAAGGGGTAAAAGCTTGTTGTCGTAGATGATGCGGGTGGTGATCAGCAATGTTCGAGGCCCGGTGGGGATGACCTCGCCCTCTACACCGGCGTCGGCGAGGTAGCGTTTCGCGGCCGCCACTGCGCGTACGGGGTCGACAACCGTATCGATGCCTCGCGCGCTGAGTGTTCCGACGATCTGCTGTCCGGACGCGCGGGCGGCGTCTTCGGCGACGTTGTCGGCGCGTTGAGCTGCGGTGTGCATTCCGCCGCCGTCGACGATGAGTCCCCACACGAAGAATATGAGGATGGGGGCGAGTATCACGGTCATCAGGGTCACGGAACCCTTGTCGCGTTCTTCGGGGAGCCTGGAGGTGAGTCGCTTACGCAGGGCGGTGATCATCTGGTGCGCTCCCGGAATGTGTCGATGGGTGAGATTGCCGTGACCTCGATGGTTCGTCCTCCGCTGACGCCGGGCCATCCGAGGGCGTCGTAGGAGACTTCACAACTGACGGTGACTTCGACGGTGGCGGATACTCCTGGGCGAGTGCGGAATCCGGAGGTGTCCGCGCTGACGTTCATCGTCGTGCATTTGAGTCCTTGACCATCCATCGAGTCCAGGGCCGCTTGGTATGCGAGGGGGTTGGCTTGAGCGGCGGTACGTGAGAGTGATGCTGCTCGGGCGGCTTCTCCCGCGGCGTGCTCGACCTTCTGATGTGCCTGGCGGTTGATGCCGTACGCGTACATCCAACCGAGTAGGACGAGGAGGACGACGATCGCGAGGCACAACTCGATGGTTGCATCTCCTCGATCGTTTGAGCGGGCGCGATTGATCCACTGGTTCAGCTTCATCCGACACCTCCGGGATTGGTCACGCGCTCAGTGGGTTTGGTGTGGTCGACGGTGATAGCGAATTCCAGCCCCGGTACGAGGGTCGGGGACTTTCCGGTGATCGTGACGGTGCTTTCGCGGAGTGTCTTGTTCACCGACACGACCGGTGCTTGAAGGTCACCAGATCCGGATTTCGCGATGCACGCGTTCGCTGCAGCGAGCCCGAGCGCCTGGTTCCCTTGCTGGGAACGTGTGGCTTGCAATGCTTTTTCGGCGCAGGTGTTGGCGACGTCCCGTGCGTGGAAGAACAGGGCGGTTTGCAGCATTACGGAGAACATCATCAGGAAAGCGACCATCGCGATGACGGTGACGAGCGTGGTGGGCCCTCGGTCGTCGTGGCGCCACCGGTCGATCAGCTGTTCCAGTGTCATGACTGTCCGTTTCTCTGCGGTCCGGTTGGTGGGTCGGGTTAGGTGGCGAGATCTCTTTGGGCTGCGATTCTGCGTTTGGTTTCCACACGGTTGCGGACGAACACGGCAGAACATGTCACTGCGGCTACAAAGGCTATGGAGAGGGGGAATGCTGCGGCAAAGGTGCCGAAACGTGCTGCACGGGAGGTGTTTTCGTCGGTAATCAGGTCGGTTGCCAGGAACGGCAGGACGATTATCATGATTGCCGCAGCCATGGGGGCGTAAATGAACGCCATGGAGTGGTCATCGATGATGGTTTCTATCGCCAGCAAGAGAGCCATCGTGACGAGCAGTACGCCGACTGTGATGATCATCGTCGTTTCCTTCACTTTTCTGTGGGTTGGCGCGCGGTTATCTGCGCCGCTTGATGTCAAACCAAATCGCTTCGCCGACGAAGCGGAAACCGTGAAGAGCCACTACTCCGAGTGCGGCGAGACCAAGCACGGTCAGAGATGTTTGCCACCGGCCGAACAACACAGCGGTCAGAAGCAGCACGTACTGCCCCCATAGGCACCAGAGGAACATGTTCTCCATCCGCAGGACCCAGTCTTTGAAGATGAGCCGAACACCGAGTATCAGGAGGCATGCAACTGCTATACCGACAAAAATCGCTTTCGTGGTTGACAACTCAAATGACAACGCGAACATTGATGACTCCTTCCCGCAGATTGGTTGCGCGAGGGGCAGAAGAAGGGGTTTCCGACCCTCAGGGTTGCCATCGATGAGCCGAGCGCTGGAACGCTACGTTGCACTCCAGCGCCCGGCGCGATCGATAGAGCCATGTGTTTTGCTCCTCCACCCGAACTGCGTTGTGCAGTGTCAGTCGGGGATGGAGTCGGCGCGGGACTGGATCTTCTGGACGACTACGGCGCCGGCAGCGATGGCCGCGACGGCGACGATTCCGGCCATGATGACGTATTCGAGGGTGGACGGGCCGCGGTCCGAGCCCTTACCGCCTGCACGCTGCAGGAGGCTTCCTGCGAGTGCGGCGACGAACATCATCGTGAGTGTGAGGTAGGAGGTGATGGCGGCGCGGGTTGCGCGGCGGGTGGTGGTGATGGCTTTGGTGGTCATGGTGTGCTCCTTGTTGGTGTGCTGGATGTGTAGCAGTTGTCCTGGACTGGATGAGTCCGGTCGATGAGTCCTTCTTCGTTTTGCCTGTTCAGAGGGATTTCCTTTCGTGGGTTTGGTTAGCCGCTGATGACGGAAACCGCCGGGATCAGGAGTAGTGCCATGAACAGGCCGGCGAGGCCGGCAAGGGGCATGGCGAGCTTCTCCGTCGCCTCGACGGCGGCGGACTGTTCAGCGGAGGTTTGTGCGGAGCGCAGGCTGGCGGCTTTGGCTCGCAGTGAGGTGTAGACGCTGGCGCCTTTGTCACCGGTCATCGTCATGATGTCTGCGAGGTCGCCGAGTTCTGCGAGTCCGAGCTGCTGCGAGACGCGTGTGAGAGCACTCCAGGGCGCTTCGCCGGAGCGGCCCGCTTCGTAGAGTTCCTCGTCGAGTCGGAGGAACACCCAGCTGTCGCCGACTTGGGCGGCGATCTCGAGGGATTGCGTGGATCCGACTCCGCCTCGTCGGCATAGCGCGACGAGGTCGATGTAGGAGCTGAGAGCCTGTGCGAATTCGGCGCGAGCGGCAGCTGCGCGTCGACGGATGTCGATGTCGGGAATCATGAAGAGGAAGACGGCGGTCGCGAGTGAGAGGATCGCCGGCATCGACCATGCCAATCCCAGTCCGAACGCTGTCAGGACCAGGTTGAGTATCGGGAAGATCAGCAGGCCGAAGAACGCTGCGACAAGTTTTTCGCCAAGTACGTGCGCCGGATCTTTGTGCAGCAGTGAGAGGTCCGCTGTGGGGAGGGTGAGGAATCGGCTGTCTTGTAGGTAGGGGTGTACGCGCAGGCCGAGCCTGTTGGCGAGCCCGTCGACGAGTGATGTCCCTGCGGTGTTTGCCTTTTCCGGCGCGGGTCCGGACATTCTGGACATCACGTCGGTGAGGGCGGGTTGGGCTCGCAGGAAGTACAGGGCCACGAGGTAGATGCCGATTGTGCCGACGCTGGTGTAGACGATGATCGTCATGGTGATGCTCATCGCTGCGCTCCTACGAGGTCAGTGCGTTCGACGCGGTCGTTGGTTCCGATGAACCGCGGGTAGACCGGCGGCTTGGTGGCTTGTTTCATCCAGTACAGGTCCGCCGCGAAGAGCGTCAGCAGGATCAGTAGGACGATCTGCATTCCGCCTGAACGGTAGGGCTCCATGAAGTTTGTGAAGGCGAACGCTGCGGCGAGGACGGCGATGGTGATGATGGTGACCCATTTGGCTTGTGTTCGAGTCGATTTGCGGTCCGCTTCGATGCGGCGGCGGCGGGCGACGGTGTCGCCTACGTCTTCGGCGAGGCCTTCGAGGACGTTGGCCAGGCCGACACCACGCAGTTGCATGGCGAGAAGGAGGGCGCCGCAGATCTTGTCACCGACGCTGTCGTTGAGGTCGGATGCGAATCGTGTGACCGCTTCGGCGGGTGGGACATTGTTGCGGAGCCTGTTGATGAAGGCGGTGATCTCGTCTTTCAGCGTTTCTGGGATGGGGGTCGAGATGATGGTGTGTTCGATTCCGGAGCCGGCTCGCATGCTGCTCGACAAGTTGCGTGTCCATTCGTCCATCGAGGACAAGCGACTGATCTGGTGTTCGGCTTCCGGTCGACTCAGGAGGTAGGGCAGACCCACGAGAAGGGCGGGGACGAGGAAGAGCGTGAAGAGCCATCCGCTCAGGTAGTAGACGGTGGCGCCTGCGCCTATTCCGACGGCCAGGAGAAGTTGGGTGGTGCCCGATAGTTTTGCTCGTTCGCCCTTTCGGCGGCGCTGGCGAGTGGGGGCTGTGGGGTCGCGGCGGTCCCTCCACCCCACGACGAGGCAGCCGACTCCTGCGCAGAGCAGCAGGACGAGGAAGACGCCGATTTGTTGGTACATGATCATGCAGCTCCTTCGTCGTCGAACAGATCGCGTTCTTCGTCGAAACTCCGAAGAGTGCCGGGAGGGAGGTCCACTTTCTTGAATCCGCCGGCGAGGAGCTTGCGTAGCATCGGCTGCGGGATGCTGCCGAATACGCCTGTGCCGTCGGAGTATCCGCGGTAGATGTTGGAAAAGCTGGGTAGCTTGTCGGTGTCGCCAGGTTCGACGTAGACGACTTCGGAGACGTATCGGACTGCGGTTGTGGTGCCTTCGCGGCTGACCCTGACCTTCGTCGCCAGCTGAACGATCACGTCGACGTGTTCGGCGAGTTGCCGCTCGATGTATTCCGCTGACGCGTTCATCGGCGGCTCTTGGGCGAGGTTGGCGAGTCGGTCGATGACACCGCGTGCGGTGTAAGCGTGGGTGGTGAAAATTCCGCCATTGGCCGTTTGGAGGGCCTTGACCAGAGCGAGGATCTCGAGGCCTGCGATTTCACCGACTACGAGGAAGTCGAGTCCCTGGCGGACGAACTCGTAGAGAATTGCGCTCAGACTGAAGCCGCCGGCGAGTTGTCCGTCTGCGCCGCGTTCACCGCCGCCCATGATCATTTCTGCATCGACGATGAAGTCTCGACGGCCTGGGAGTTCGTCGAGGAAGAGTTCTCGTTCGGTTTCGGCGACTCCGATTCGTGTCTGGATGGGGAGTGCGTTGGCCAGGGCGCGGGCGAATGTCGTTTTGCCGTAGCCCATTCCGCCGCCGACTCCGGTCGATGCTCTTCCTCGGATGGCGCACCCGAGCATGTGTGCAAGTTCTGGGGGCATCATGAGGTGGTCGAGTGAGAGTTGTTCGAGGGTGATGTTGGTCAGGCGGTGGATGCGGATTGCGACAGAGGGCCGGATGGTGGTGTATCCGAGGACCGAAAGTCGGTGGTTGCCTTGCATGTTGAGCCGGAGGGAGGGATTGATCCTGGAGAAGGGCCTGCCGCCGTTGTCGGCTCTGGATGCGAGCAGACTCATCCATTCGAGGAGTTCGTCGCTGCTGTCGACGACGGAGTCTCTGGATTCGTAGTGTCCGTCGGGGTATTTGACGTACACGGCGTCGCCGTTGAGGTAGATATCTGTTATGTCGGGTTCTTCGACGAGGTCTTGCAGGGGTCCGAGGCGGAACTGTGCGTCGAAGATCGCCTTGATGAGGGCGTGTTCCTGGTTGAGATCGAAGGTTTCGCCTCCGGACCGGATCGTTTGTTGGACGTGGTTTTTCACCAGCCGGGTGATTGTTTCTCGCCCGTATTCGCGTTCTTCGTCTGCGGTGAAGGGAGCGACGATTTTCGTGTTCTTCGGATCGTTGAGCTCTCGGTCACGCTTGGTGCGGTGTTCGCGCAGCAGCTCGGCCGCTTCTCGCTGCAGGGTGCGGACGAGTTTTCGGTCGACTGGGATCTTCGGGGCCGCACTCCGCTGCGACTGTACGACCTCACCAGGGGCATTGTGCCGCGGCGCTGGCGGTAGGTCGTGAAGGTTGTTGGTGCGGAAGAAATCAGCGGTCTCTGCCGGCACCGGCACCACTGGTTCGGGGGCAGTCTGGGGCTGATCGGCGATTGGAAGCGTCGAGGAGAAGAACGGGAGATCGGTGATGTTCTTGTGCGTAGTCTGCGCTGTCTCGTCTGTCGTCATCGTCGGTCTCCTGTCATGGCGAGGCTGGACTTCCAGTCGGCCTGGTGGGTGGCCGCGAATTTTTCGATCTTCGGCCAGGTCGTTCGGTGCAGTGCACGCAGATACAGCGACCGACGGCGGCGCCACTTGGTCAACACCTCACCGTCGGAGAAAACCCGCGCGTCCTTCGAATCCGGGATGACCGCGATGACATCGAGTCCCGCGACCTTGGCTACTTCGTCTGCGTTGTACGGGGATTCGCCGATGAGGATCAGTCCGAGGCTTGCCGTGGACTGTGTAGCGGACAGTTGTTGACGCAATCCGTTGATCGACGCTCGCAGTGCTGCCAGTGCCGGACGAGTAGTGCGGGTGACGATGGCAATAGTCGTGGCATTGACGATCATTTCCACCGGTGAGCCGTGTTGTCCGATCCGGCCGGCGTCCACGATGACGTTGGCATCGTCGACCCCGAGTCCTGCGAGGTGGATTCCGAGTGGGCTCCAGACGGCGCGCATTGCGTCGACTTGAGCGGAATGTAGAAGGCCGGGGAGAACCGAGACCGTGGTGTCGGGGAAGGTGATCACCTCGGCGGCCAGCGCTGATTTGAGGCGTCCGTGACGGTTGGCGTCGACGAGGTTGATCAACGATTTGTCGTGGTAGCGGCCTCCGAGCAGGTATCCGGCGAGCACCGGCGAGGAGCCGATGGGGTCAGCTTCAACCAAGAGCGTGTTGCTACTCGGTGAATTCAAGGCCAGAGCTAATGCTGTCGTGGAGACCCCTGGCGCCCCGGATGCAGAGATGAGTGCGAGATACATCGATAGTCACCGCACTCGGTTGTCGAGGACGATGGACACGCGCTTCGTCGCGGCACGCGCCGCGACCCAATTCGCTTCAGCTTCCGGGACCAGCAGATTGAGAGTGGTTTCGCCCGCTTCCGCGATAACGGTCATCGAGTAGACCTGCGCCTTCGTGTTGACGGGTCCTGTGACGGGCGGATCGTCGCCCTCGCGGGGTGTGTCTACGACGCGGATCATGTCTCCGGGGACAATCGCTTCCGACGGTAGGTGTGGGTATCCCACGGTGATGCCGACCATCGTCAGGCCTTCCCCGGGTACTACCTGGTCGGTGACAGCTGCAGGCATCAATACGGATCCGGCCGGCAGACGCGTGCCGGCGCTCATGCCGATGACACGGCCGCGTTCACCTGCTGAGAGCGCACCCAGGTCCGCGTCGACGTTGACGGTCTTCACCGTGAGGTCCTTCGACTCGATGACTTGACCCTGTTGGACGTCGCGGGCGAGCACGAGGACATCCGTGGTGGCGCGCATAGCACTCACAGCGGCGAGCATCCCGATCACAGCGACGACGACAAGGGCAATGCCCACGGCCAAGTAGATCGGGCGTCGACGAACACGCGCACGGGTAGTCAGATCAGGTGGGCCATCCGGGTCTGCGCCGTTATGTGCTGGTGGTTTGTCACCGGACGAGCGGATGGAATCGATCTTTTTGGTCAGTAGGGATGCCATGTGTGGTGGTCCTTCACAGTGGACGAGTGGACGAGGTGGGCAGGTCGTACGGGGACAGTAGGACGGGACCTGGACTGGCTGGCGTCAACTGCGCTGCGGAACGGTTTGCTGCGGCTTTTCGGTGGCCGTAGGTTCGCCACAATTATTGTCAATCTTGGTGACAAATCTAAAAGCCAATCTGGGTGGCATATTAGAAGGGTTGCGGCATGGTGTCTAGCGATGGACGGACCAACCCGATGAGCCGCAACGTCCTGCGCGGCTTCGATAAAAAAGCATTCGCAGTTGCTCGCAAGGCAGCTGGCATGTCTCGTGGCGATCTCGCCCGCCTGGCTGACACGACGGCCGCGACCATCCACAATTGGGAGATCGGAGCCACGTCTCCTCAGATCGATTTCCTGGCCAGGGCTGCGAAAGTGTTGAACATCGAGATCGGCGATGTCGTCGTCACGGATCCTGAGCAGCGTTATCTGAGCGACTATCGGTGCTTGGTCGGACTTACCCAACCCCAGCTCGGCAAAGTGTGCGGGCTGACGACCACGACGATCACGCGCATCGAACGCGGTGAGATCGCCCTCACCGACAAAATCGCGGCCGCATTGACCGCAGCGTTGGGGATTTCTGAGGCGCAGGTGAAACGCGCGTATCTGAAGGCCAAGCATCGCCCGCCTGGAACGCCTGCCTGAGTCTCGCCGTACACGTGGCATGGCTATCCCCCTCTGGAGCAAACTCCGAGGTTCTCCCCGCCCCGGTGCCAGCTCGTTCTCCCTGCTGTTTCACTCTCCTGCCTGCCACGCAGCTGAGAGTCTTCTGTGAAACAGGACAGCAGGTTTGTGTGGCCGATACGAGGGTTGCCGGTACCACTAAAGAGTGTTACCTGCGAGTATTGACTTTTCGCCGCACGTTACTGATGAGTATTTGTCCCGTTACAGATGCCCGCGAAAGGTCATGCATGGACAACGTCCGCCCGCCCAACCTGGGCGATTACCTTCGCGCGTTGCGCACCAGATCCACGCCGCAGCAGCCGGGCGGTCTGACCAGGACTGAATTTGCCGCGAAACTGTACTGGAGCGTGAGCCATATCACGCAGGTCGAACGTAACGAATCTGCGCATCCTTCGGTCAAATTCCTCGAAGACGTTTCCCGAGTACTCAGCCTCGATCCGGCCCAGCGCCGACACCTGTACAACCTTGCTCGCCGCACTCAAACCGAACGGGAAACATCGACCACCCCGTGGACGATCGACCAGTACCGATCACTCGTCACACCCGAGATGCGCACGGTGATCACAGCGCTCAATCCACATTTGGTGGCCTACCTGGACGAGCGATGGAATGTCATCGAATGCAACGCTGCCTACGATCGCGCCTTTCCAGGACTTCTCGACGACGGCAATGTTTTGCGCTGGCTCTTCTCCACACCACAGTCCAAGCACGTCATGGCGGAGTGGGAAGCCGAGACAGCCTTGACGGTGAACTGGTTCCGCGCGTTGATGGGACGCTATTACAACCCTGAATGGGCAATCGAAACCCTGCAAGAACTGAGCCAGTTCCCCGCCTTTCGGCGCCTGTGGGACAAAGAGGACGTCCGATTCGGCCGGCATCAGCCATTCATGCACCTGCGCGATGCCGACACCGGCGAGGAATACCGCGTTCACGTCCAAGTACACACGGAAATGCGCGGCGACTACCCCGTCCAGATGTACTTAGGGGTACGAATCCCAGGAACGCAATAGCTGCTCGAACCTCTACAGCCAGCCGGTTTCGACCATCGTCACGAAAGCTGCGATGGTCTCGTTCACGGGCTGCGGGTGAGTCCAATTGGCCGCGTGACCTGCGCCGGGAATGGTGAGGACTGGAACTGCGAGCGGCAAATGGTCGTACAACTGTTTCGCTTTGGCCGCAGGCGCGGACATGTCGTGTTCACCGCGGACAATCAAGGCCGGCACCGCGATGGCACTCAGCCGGTCGACGACATCGTCGCGTTCGATCAAGCACTCCGCGGCCGGCCGAATCGCTCGACGATCGCTCGACGTCCACTTCTCGATCCACGGCGCCCACGACTCTCGTGAGTCTCCACCGATCAATTGCGGCGCCAGAGCTTCGACAAGCGGTTCGATCGGCGCATCGCTGCACCACTGATCGAACATGGCCCTGTATCCAGCCTTTTCGTCATCGGTGCAGGCAGATGCTTCGGTATCGAGCAGCAGCAGCGCTTGGACTCTCTCCGGAGCAAGCAAAGCAGTCCGCAGCGCGGTGTAGCCGCCCTGCGACATTCCGCCGACGATTGCTGTCTCGACTCCGAGGTCGTCGAGGACCGCGAGGGAGTCGCGAGCCAAATCCCAGTACGTGAATGCGGCACCGGGATCGGTTGTACGGCCGTGCCTGCGAGAGTCCCAGGCCACCACCCTGACCTTGCCTGCGAGGGCATCGATCTGCGGGGCGAACATCGACGAATCCATGAAGAATCCATGACCGAGCAGCAGAACGGGACCCGCTCCCCCACTGTCGGTGTAATAAATATCGGCGTCGGGCGTTCTCACGTTCGGCACGAACCTGATACTAGGGGTGACGCATTCCTTCGCCACCAGTGGCCGAGGGCGAGGACGCTGAGCGAACTGAAAGGGACACGCCCGCCTCATGCGACCGGCCCGGTGCGGCGTCCCGATGGGGAACCCGACCAGCGAGAGACGGGCTGTACCTTGAATGACCTCGTGCACCACGGGTGCGGGGCGGCTGTTTAGAAGAGATAGGGAAGCAGGAACGACGCCACGATCAGGAAGGCTCCGAGGACGACGAGAGCCGTGAGATTGCGTCTCATGCCCGCAGCCTTATCTTCGTAATACCACTTCTGGGCTAAAGCGTCGCGGCGCTCGTATTCCTCGAGTAAGTAGGAATCGCGATCGCTTGAAGGGCCTCCGCCGCTGAGAATGCGCACCAAATCGTAGCGATCGGGGCCGACGAAGCCGAGATCTTGGACTTCCCTGTCGTGGAACGATGCTGACGAGTCCGAATGTGCCATTTCAATACCTGACGCTTCCTGGTGTTCCGCAAGGCGGATTGTGACCGCGGATTCGATCCTGCTCATGTGCGAACGTGGATACGACAGTTCCTTGAGTTCCTGATGCGTACCCTAGAAATACGTTGCATTGGAACGTCTTTCGTAGGTGATGCAGTTCGGCTAGTCCGGGTTGCCGGGCAGTCCTTCAAACACGTCCGCTACCCGTGTTTGCAAATTCGGGGAGCTGACGTCAATCGACTGGATTTGGGCGCCGCCGATGAACGTCGCGCACACCTGATCGGACAATCGGTGGCTTGCGCCGCCGGCCCTTATCTCGCCAGCCTCGATGGAGCGGACAACCAATTCATCAATACTGTTACGCCACTTCCGGTATGCGCTCTTCCCCTCAGCGAGGGAGGGTTCTACAGTGAGAAGCAACCCAGCACGCAGACCAGGGTCGGCATCGATGCGGTGCGCCACCTCGCTGCAGAACCGCACCAACTGGCGGCAGGGGGAACCATCGCCAGGTTCTCCGAGAGCCGCATACTCCTCATCCACCATAGCGGACCATCGTTCGATAACCTGTTGTGCCAGTTCTTCTTTGGAGGGAAAGTGAAAGTATAGTGCACCTTTGGTGACGTTCCCGTTTTCAATGATGGCGTTGATGCTTGCCGCGGCGAATCCGCAAGCATCGAATTGGCGGGCAGCAGCGTCGACGATTTTCTCGCGAGTAATCTCCGACCGTTTTTGCCGTAGCTTTCCTTTGCCCGCGCGCCCGACGTCGGACGGGCTGGGCGAATGAATATGACCTGGACTCAACGGCTCTGATTGGACGATGGTTTCACGCATTCCCTCTCACTTTCAGCAGTGGCTTCTCGCTGCATCCTGCAGAAACAACGGAGGCGTTGGCAATCTGCCTATTGTCAGCATTGGTGCACGATTGTGCCGATCGGAGGCCCGCCTGAGCTGACTCTGTCCTCGTAACCCATTCTCCGATTGCAGTCAAAATCCAACTTTTGGACACCTCGCGGTCGACGTCCACTGCCGATGTCAGTGCCTCGAATGCCAGCGTGACGGCGACAGAGAAATCGGGGTGCGAAGTGTCCGTCGCTTCCAGCGCGATGTCGTTGACGGCAGAAAGTGCGAGGTGCAGCGCGTCCGCTGAGACCACCGCCGGGTCTTCTACCAGCACTGCAGTGGATTGGTATGCCGATATCCAACCCTGGGGGTCTAACGGATGCTGAGCGGAGGCGCGGCACATGCGGGCAACCTGCTCCAGTTCGGAGATGATCTGCTCGGTCAGGATCGGGCCGAGTCTGCCGGTCAGCCCCCACTGCGAGTCGAGGAGGTCCGCGAACCATTGCCAGCGCATCGATTCCGGTGCGTCATCGAGAGCGAGCTCGACTGTTCCGGCAGCAAGACACATCACGGCGTCGCCGGGTGTCATGGTGTTGAGTGCGGAGGCGAATGTCGTGTTCATGAGCAAGGTCCCGTCTGGGCTCTCAGGTCGAGACCGGAGATACCTGTATATGTAAGGAACGATCTATTCGTAATGCACTGTCCTGGCATGCTTTTCAGTTTTCAACGGAAATATTGCCGAGAATCGCTTCAGCCGCTATCAGCGATGTCGATCGGGCGCACGTATCCCTGCGGTTGATTCCCTCCGTCCGCCTTTCGCTGCGGCGGACCGCCAGCGTGGCCGTGAACGAATTCCTTCGTGCCGGTCCCTGAAAGGGGTCGACCGCGCAGCCGCGATGCCTGTGCGGGCGAAGGCGACAGCGACTGCGAGCACTGCTTTGCATCGTTGAAATGTTGATCAACTCCGAACAATCGACCAGTAATATTGGGGCGCAACATGTCTCGAGTGGGTTGATGGCGAATGATTCGACCACCAGTTCCTACTCCGGGGCGCCGCTTACTCAGAGTGCGCGGCAGATGGCACGCAGGCCGGATCGGTGTCGCTCCATTCTTATGCCCTGACAGAGAATCAGGCAACAGAACTCGGCCGTTCCTCACGTCGAGCACGACCGTCGCGCGAGCGCTCGATGTCGCCTCTTCCGGCGATTCTTCGTCGAGCAAGATCGGCTCCAGCTGCTGGCCCGAGTGGGCCTCGACAGGAGGCAGTTCGTCAGATTCGTCACGAACAGCGAGGACTTCAGCGGTCGTTTCCTGCGGGCCACTCTCTTCTGTCGATGAATCGCTGTCGGCAGCTGCATCGCGCGCCAGTGCGCGCCGGTAGCGGCTCAATTCGGTGACTGCCGAGTCATATTTGATGGAAAGCGTTGCAGCGAGCTCGGCAGGAGACCAACCTTTCTCGAACGCAATGCGCACGATCTCGCGTCGCTCGCAGAAGCGCAGTGGCATCTGTTCTCCACCGAGCCGGCGAATCACGACTGCCTCGTCAACGGGAACAGCTCCCGCTCCCTGGCGTGGTTGAACTCGTTCCTGACTCCGTGCCTTGGGGTTGTCGATTTCGTCGTCATCCCATCCGAGTGGCGGTACGACGCCGGCGGCGCGGGATTGTTCACGAATTTCGGCGTCCGGGCCCGGGCGCATGGACAGCTCGTCGTAGATGCTGTCGATCGCCTTCCATAGGCCACTTGGGATGAGGCTCTTGGTCGGCATCCCGGTGACGACGTTGATGTCGACGCCGAGACGCGCTGCCAAGAGTTCGTCTCCATAGCCCATTGCATTGAGTGCGCGTAGGCGCCGGTGCGCTCCCACTGCGGGGGTGAGATCGCGGCCGCGGCTGGGGTGGAAGGTGATGGAAAGTACGGCGTCGACGACACGTTGGGGTGCTGACGTCGTGGACGTCTTGCGCAACGCCCGGATGGTTGCGATGGGCAGTGTTGCGAGTTGAGCGATCAGCTCGGTTGTCATTCCCGCGCACATCAGAGCATTGAGGTGGTAGCGAACGTTTGCGAGGTCGACTGATGTATCGACGTGACGGGCAGGTGTCCAAGCCTGCCCGTCACGTCCCCCTGAACCCGATTGTCGCGATGTCTGGAACCACCCGTCGTCGCGACTGGGTGTAGTAGACCGGGCGGGGATTCCGGCTGTTTTCAGTCTAGCTACCGACGCTTGGCGTGCAGGGGAGCGGCAGTCGCGTCGGCTGCTGGGAATTTCGGACGTGCGCTGTGGTGCGGCGGTGCTGGTGGTCATCGAAGACTCTTTTCCGTCTGGCGGCTGGTCAGACCGCTGGTTCGTGGGAACCGTGGTGCGCTTCGGAAATTCGCTGGTAGCACGCGAGCAATCAGGCAATGTTCGTTTATCTTGCCACAGTATGCCCGCATGCTGTGACGGTATGCAACTATGCTGATTCCATGACGACCGTGACGCGACGAATTCTCAAAGGTTTCGACCCAGCCGCGTTGATCCGAGCAAGGACGCTCCGCAAGCTCACCCGGAGCGATCTCGCGCGGATTGCATCGGTCAGCCTCAGCGCACTCGGCAACTGGGAAGCCGGGCGAGGAACACCGCAGGTCGACACTCTCGCTCGCGTCGCCGCAGCACTGGAAGTGCCCATGGAAACCCTGATCCCCATCCCCGAGAAAGATCGGACGCTTGCCGACCTTCGGAACATCGCGGGAATCACGCAGCCTCAACTGGGCAAAGCCACCGGTATCAGCACCACAGCAATCGGCGCTCTGGAGCGTGCCGAAGTGCGTCTGGCCGCCCTCGAACCGACGCGTATCGATGCACTGATTCAGTCGCTGAACACCACAAGAGCGGGATTTGAACGTGCGTATGCAAATGCGAAGAACAGACCGCCAGGAACCCCGGCGTAGTGCCGCACACGCTTCGAAAATTACTTCGAAGGTCGCCACTCTTACCGAAATATTGTGCCGCATTTGCTATTTCACCTGATCGCCCATTCGCAGCCGCTGCTGCCGTCGACGATCCACTGCCTGGCGTAGTCCGCTGATCGCCAGAGCGATCGCTACCGCAAGGACTGCGACAACGACGATGAGCCGGCGAATATCGAGGCCAGCACCTTCCGCGCCTGGAAGGGCCAGCAAGGGCGATTCCGATGCGGCGATGATCATGTTGTGTTCGAGGAGCCAGGCTGTGGCCCTGGCCGACATGGAAGGAAGGGCTCCGACGACGACACCGAAGATCAGTGGGGCTGCCATCAGCAGGGACATTTGATCCGCGTCAGAGAGTCCTGCTGAGTTCGCCGTATTCGGGGTGGTCCGCTGGGGTTCTGACTGACTGTCGAACATGACCGATCTCCTCGTGTCGCCGGAATTGGGCTTCTACGAGTAGGAAGATCCGGTGGAGGCGTCCTGTGTGACACGCGTGGGCAAACTATTTTCGGAACCTGGGTGTCGCACGTGACGGACGCGAGGCGTCGATACGTCCTGCCGCGTTTTTTGCGTTCGACTATCGGCCACACGTGCAGCAACTGTCACCAAAACTCAATGATAGGTCGTCAAAAATTACACTTAGAGCGATATTATTGATGCATGAAAGGTGATGATCGGCTCCTGGCACTGGCAGACCTCGCCCAAGAACAGTGGGGCATGTTCACCTCAGCCCAAGCCGCCGAGTCCGGCGTAAGTGCGCAACACCTCAAGCGGCTGGCAGACCGATTCATCCTCACCCGCATCAGGCATGGCGTGTACCGGCTGACAGGGACGCCGATTCACCTCACCGATCACGTACGCGCCCAATGGCTTGCACTCGACCCGACACGCTCGGCAGCAGAGCGCATCAACAGTGCCGATCCCCGCGGGGTCGCCTCTCATCGAACGGCCGCCGACTTGAGAGAACTCGGTGACATCGATGCCGACATTGCAGAATTCACCGTCCCGCGGCGGCGCAATACACGCAGCGACGGAGTCCGTTTCCACGTCGCCGCGCTGGACCCTACGGACTGGTCCCTACTCGACGGCCTGCCGGTCACGACGACAGCAAGGACGATCGTTGACCTCGCTTCCTCTCGCACAGACGGTGGACACCTCGCGGGAGTGGTGTGGGATGCACTGCGCACCGACCAGGTCTCGCGAGAACAACTGGAGTCCGAACTGCGCCCATTCGCGCACCTCTACGGCGCCCCCCTCGGCGACGGAGCGGGGTTCGTCGCCGCCCTCATCGACGACGTCGCCGCCTCGAACCTGATGGCCATACCGACCGAGGCACTGCAAGAGAAAGCCGCCACCACCGGCGAGGACGCGCACAGGCACGGTGTCCTGAATATTCTGCGTGATCCTGCTCTACCTGCCGCGATTCGTGCACTACGGAAACAAGGAATTCTATAGTGTCACAACATTATTAGACGTCAAAAGCACTTCATAGCGCGGCGCTGTCAGACCGTCGACATTGCTGCGGCACGTGGCGCGAGGAGGTTACTCGAGGAGGTCTGCCACGTGTCGCCCGTCCGTCCCACCGACGAGTTTGAGATTCAGACCTGCGCGCGACGCCAAGGATAATGCGCCGATGCCGTCGGTCAGAGCGGCGTGGGTGATGCGGTCGAGCCCCGCTCCGACAAGTGGGGCGGCCGTCCGCAATGTTGCTTGCAGTGCAACAGAGTTAGTCGAACCGCCGTGCATCAGCAGGTTTCTCTGTCGATAGAGGCGCCGCATCGCGGTGGTGATGTGTTTGGAGACGTCGTTGAGGGTGCGGCGAGGATCTTTCACGACCTGGTTCATGCGTTCCTGGGCGGCGATATCCGTCGGCCGTGTCAATGCCAGCGACCGACCAGATTTGAGGGATTCCGCTACCAATAGAGCCCTCTCCCGATTGGAGGCGGCAGAGGCAAGTGCCAGCGCAAGCCGGTCCGGTTCTTCCGGGTCATGGCGGTGAGCCAAGGAGGTCAATTCACCACGAGGCCATGAACATGCCACCAATGCGGCCATACGATCGGCAGCGACGGAGCCCCGGTCTCGGGTGTCGTCACCGTCGGCGGATGAGATCAGCAAGGCCTCGATGGCCGCCCATCCCCCGGAGATGGCAGGGCCGGGGGATCCGAAGTTCAGCGATGCGGCAAGTTCGAGTGCGTCGTCGAGAGCTGTCGGCTCAGCAACGTCGTATACCCGACGCTCGGCCTGTAGGGACAGCACGAACGCCCCACGCCCGTGTTCGCGGCGCAGTTCGATCTTTTCAGTGTCCGTGCCGCTGCTGACCCAGACTGTGCCCAGCGGCAGCGGGATCTTGTGGCCGCGGGTCCGTTTGCGGGTGTAGCCGCTACGCGCAATCAGCCGATCGACGGTCTCGGCGACAGCGTCGGCTGCGCCGAAGGTGTCTCGGGTCTCCACTGTGTAGAGGAAGCCTCCGCACGTGAGGATGCCTCCTGGAGACTTCGTCTTGTCCTGAATCCACTCGTTCACCTGCCCAGCGGTGCGCCACTGCGGCAGATCCTGCGCCAACTCCATCTTGGGCAGCGCGATGAATGGGACCATTACCTCGAACGAGTGGGCACTGCCGTGGGCCAACGCTCCCGCAGAATCGAGCAACTCGGCCAGGGAATGACCGCCGTACACATGCCCGGAGACCCAACGATGCAGAAAACCCATGCTGTATCCGCAGTCGAGGAGATGCGAGGCAACGGCCCGGGCTAACCGCTCTGGCGAGGGCCGCGAGGATCCCTGCACCGCCACAGCCCAACGCGCGATGTAACCGTCCTGCACCAGATCCGTCAGCTGAGCCAGTGTTCGGTGATGGCGGCTTCCGTGCGGAACTCCGGATCGGAGAGTGGCTCGCAACTGCGTGCGCAGTTCCTTCTCGCCGACGCCCCGATCGCGGCCGGCGAGACGTTCGATATCGTCTGCCAGCCAGGAAACCGCGCTCGTCGAAAGCACGTTCCGCTCGCGCCAACGAGACGCTTCGTCGAGTTCGCGCAATGCCAGAACCGTTCCGGTATCCCAGAGTCGGCGCTGCCAAGGCGAGGTGTCGGAAAAGAAGTCCAACAACCGCACGAAGATGTGCGCGGAATACGGATCAGCGTCCGCACCCTGCGATGCGGCGATGATATGCACGGTGACTGGATCGAGAGGTTTGCTCACCGGAATATCTTCACGTAAACTTCGAGACAAGCGAAACGCTGCAATCTTGAGCAGGGGAATAGTCCTTCGGGACTATTCCCCGCTTTTTCGTTCTCAGCATAGAACATATGTTCGAGGTTAGTTCTGTGTGTGGCAGCGGTTAGGTCACGAGTGCTGAACCAATAGCGAAGGTCCGGTCGGCCAGTTCTTGCCCGTAGACGGTTGCGATGTTGGCCGCGACCGGGGCCCACGCAGTGCGGAACCATTCCAAGCCGCGTTTGAGGCCTTTCGACATCACGGTATCGAGGTCATCGAGAACGTCCTCGACATCGCTGGGGTCGATGTTCGGATGTGCTGGGGCGGAGGCGATGTCGCTGCGAAGCGTGCGCACTAGCTCCACGGCTTCCTCGATGGTGACGCCTTCGGTGTTGTTGACGGTGACGGTGTGGTTTTGCCCGCCGACGACTTGGCTGCTGATGGTTCCGTAGTTCTCGGCCGAGTAGTTCGTGACGTGGTTCGAGACGGGCACCGGCATCGCAGCATCCTCGATCGGGAAGGAACTGCGTAAGGCTCGGTGGCCTTTCGGGGTGAGTTCGGCATAGGTGAATTCGTTATTGGCGTTGCGCTGTCCCGTGATCAGCCTGCGGTCCGCAAGGTCATCGAGAGCCAATCCGACTTCCTGATGAGTGAGAGCGCCGGTGAAGTCTTCACCGTCCGGCCCGCCGACGATGCCAGTGAAGTGTCCGGTGCGCGCGATCGAGGACAGGACCTGGCGGCGTGCGAATTCCTCGCGGTACGACTCAACAGTGTTGCGGGCCCGCATCTTACCGACAGTGGTGAGATGAAAATCGTAGCTGCCGTCGAGGGTGTAGGTGTCTTCGACCAATTCAAGATTTTCGAGTTCGTCGTACACGAAGCGGGCATCGTCATATGGGCAGACCTGTACTGGAAGGGCAACGGCTGGATCGTTGTCGGCCAACCAGCGCAATGCGCGCATAGCGCGAAAGGAGATGCTCACGTTGTGCTCCGTCGTGATCGCGTCGTGCCTGAGTTGGCGCGACGATTCGACACTATCGGCCGCATGTGACATGCATGCTGGAGCAGACGACAGAGGGCTCCGCGTGCACGGACGCCGTTGGCAGTCACAGACACTTTCCGCGATAACGACGACACCGAGAAAGCCGCACGGCCGTCGCGACCGCCCCTACATCCCAATTTCGTCGTCCCACCTGGGTGCGGCTCGATTGCGCACAGGCTGTTTACACGTTGTCTTACGGCTTCCGGTAAGCGAGAACGCGGGAATTCCGAGCGCAGTTAGTACTTGTCGAATACCAAGACCAAGTCGAGGTGGTGCGGTCACCGCTTAACAACGCAACCGCACCGCACCGCATCGCAGGGCAGGGCAGAGCCAAGCCCGCGCCCGCATCAATGCCAGCCGTTCGGCTGCACGGCAGTGGGTGCCGGCCGAGCTCGACAGAGGTCACGCCAGCTCAGGTACCTGAACAGGCTTGCGAATCGAGACGTACGAACTGTCCGGAATCGCAAGATCGCCCATCTCGTCGGTGTCGCTGCGCCAGGTCAACGAGAGCAACGAGTCTTCGATGATGTCGGGCTCGGGTTCGGTGTCGACAACGACCCACTCGTCGGTGTCCTCCATCAACATCAGATCTCCCAGTGCCACGTCAGAGGCGCGAACATCCTGGACCGGTCCGTATTGGTCCTCGTGTTCGTTTCCGCTGCCGAATGCATAGTCCGGTTCCTCGCGTGGAGCCGTATCGTCGACTGCTGCCTTGACGACGGTGAGTCTGGTTCGGGCCTGTTCGACGTTCGACGGTTCTGGTCGGGATTCGGGATCGGAGAGTTTGTCGAGAAACGCCGCCGCATCGGCGGCATCGTTTGTCGCGAACGCCGGCCGGCGGTAGGTGTCGAGGTCGACGAAGTCCGCCATCGCTTGTCGCTTCTTCGGAGTTTCGGACGCCCCCAACAGACCCAACAATGCGGTCGGCGATGCGAGCCGGGGATCGGTCTCGCCATTCATCCGTGCTCGTGTGAGTACCGGGTCGAGGTCAGGCCTGTCACTGGCAAGGACCCAGTCAGCGGCGACGTAGTCGAAATAGGTCAGGGGTGCGGGTTCTGACGTTTCGTCGGAGTCGTCGATGTCTGCCAGAGATTCCGGCGGCACGATGAGCAACCGCGGGTGTCTGGTCACCGCTGGCCGAAGTCTGTCGAGGAGTTCAGCGTCGGGAGTGCCGTCTCGCGTCTTCCGCGGGTCCGGCACGCGGTAGCACTGAATTTCGAGCGCCTGATAGGTGTCCGTGACAGTGGTACCGCGTCCTCGGCACTTGCGCGGAACGCTCGTGCCGATCGACGGCGACTGCCACATCATGACGGCAGCTTGAGGTGAGAGCCGCCCCATGGAGATGCGCATCGCGAAGTTGTCACGCATATCGCCCTTGAAATAGATCGCATCGGGGCGCTGTGTGCCGAAGACCAGATGCACTCGCGACGTACGAGCCTTGCGCGCCATCGATGCCAGCATGTTGAGTACCGGTGGTTCCCTCGGTCCGCCTTTTGGTTTGACCGAGAAGTACCAATCTTCGACATTGCCGCGGAATTCCGCCCACTCGTCGAGGAACACCAGGACCGGTTCGAAGTCCGTTTCCGTTGCCTCGCCCATTTTGATCTTGTCGTAGCGGAACTCCATCAAGTCGCGTGCCCGGTGCACCATCGCAACTTGCTGTTCGATGGACGTGGCGACCACTTGAACATTGGGCCAGTCCTGGAAGCCGAGGAATTCGACGTATTTTCCATCGAGCACCCAGATCGGCCATCCGCGGCGCGAGAAGTTGACCAACAGGTTGTGTGCCGTCACTGTCTTGCCGCTACCGGGAGGTCCGACCAGCATCAGATTCGGATCGATCGCGGGGCGCCACACCACTTCGTTGCCATCTTCGTCGACACCGTATGGGATCTCGACGGAGTCGTAGTTGGCCAACAAATCGACTTCCGGGTCGATGTCCGGGGCGGGCAACCAAATGCTGTCGGGGAACGCGGTGCGTTGCTCGAACGTGACCTCGTCCGTGTGATGGTTCCACTTTGCTCGCCAGCGTCCGGGGAACATCGCATTGATCGCGCGTTCGACACGAGTTCGATAGCCGTCCGAGACGAGCTTCGATCCGATTTCGTGCCGCACCTTCATGGAGGTGACTTCACCTGTCTTGGCATCGACATCGATCGCGGTGACCGTTGCGGTCGGTCCCAGCAGTTGCCCGACGTAGCGTTTTGCACGCGCCACCGCTTCACTGTCGGAGGGCTCTCGTTCCGGTTCCGCCGCGGGTGTGAAGATCAATCGCCGACGGTTGCGGTCGTGTTCTGCGAGGGCGAAGAATCCCCACCCTTGGTCTTCGAAAACCTCGCAGATGTCGTCGACCCATGTGTCGTCGTTGAGCGGTTGCGCCGACTGGTAATAGACAGTGAGTTTTCCCGGCACGCCCGGTGTCCCTCCGCTCCACTTCGATACCGACAACACCGCCCGCGTCGCTTCAGGGAGTCCCATGACAGGGCAGAGCCGTTCGACAACTTCGTCGACGTCGACATCTCGGAGTTGTTTTCTCTTCCCCACAACTCCGGTGTAGACCGCGCCTATCGACAGACCTGCGGCCGCCGGAATGGACAAGGCGGCATACCCGAACAGCGGGGCTGCGGCGCCGACACCCACTGCTGCGCTTCCGAGGCAGAAGCTGTCGCGAACCCAGTTATGCGACCGTGCCGGCAGCGAACTAATGCGTGGGGAACGAGCGAATCGGGCGGGGGCCTTTTCCTGCGCGGGACTCGTCATCGCCGACCCCCGATCACCTGGCGGCGATCGATTCCGGTCTGCATCTGCATGGCGCTCCTCCTGTGGTCGGTCAACCGCGCGCTCGCGCAGCTGCCTCGGATGGTCCTTCTACTCATAGGAAGATCCCGCCGACCGGACCTGAGTGACATCGCGGCGAAAAATCTTCAGAGAAAAATGTCTCTGGACTTTCACTCATGCCAGACCTTCTACCGACGCATCCGGCAGTGCCTTGTATCCGATGCATTACTGAGTGACAGGTTCATGGGAGCCATCCCATCGCCCTCCCACTGCAACTTCCCTTCGCGGAGCCCGCACAACAACTGGCGCTCACTCCAATCGCGAAATAACACCGTCACCCCTTGACACGTGGGTTACGCTCCGAACAGCGCAACGAAGTGAGCATGGATCGGAGCGACCCTCCGCGTAGGGGATAAATTCCCTCCCCGGCAACTAGATCAAATTCGCGCTGTTCAGCTGGTTACGGCCTTGGAAACGAGGGCCCGAACCGGCCCTTGTCTCCTCGTCGCACCCAGGCAGACAACCGCAAAAGTGTCTTCTCCCGATCGCCACCCACGCCCCTCCCATGAGGGAATCAACGTCGCGAGCCTGTCCCTGTCCGGCGTCTGCGATATGTTCGGTGTCGAGTCGTTTCGCGTGACTCCCACCCATGTTCGAGCAGGCGCCCGCATCGTCGTTTCGGCACAAAGTTGGGGAAGGTCCTCCGGATCCGCGGATGCTTTTCGACACTGACCCCTTGATGGGTACATGCGGGGCACCCGTCAACGCGCCCAGTGATCGGAGCACACTCATGGTCTCGAATTCGGCTCGTAAGAAAGCTGCCCGAGAACACCAGCTACTGCACGGCGGGACTTATGCATCGGCGCTCGCTGCAGTGAAGCAGATCGAAGTCTCAGTCCCAAGTCTGTCCTCGTGGACCCTGTCTCGAATGATCGACGACGGAGTACTCGGCGACGGCACCGCAGCATTTCTAGAGCATTGCGTTGCCGTGGGCCGAGTTGTCGTCATCGCCGGACCGATCGGCAGCGGGCGCAATGCCCTGTTGAACGCCTTGGCCAGAGGTATCCGTGAGGATGCACGAGTCGGCATCGTGGCTCGCGGAGGCTGGAAAGGACTCGACGAACTCGTTCCCCGCTTAGGCAATGCTGTCGTTGCCTAAGCTCCCTCAGGGCTCGCTCAATCACTGGATTGGGAGTTCTCGCTGAGTCGGCAACAACTCGAGTACCTGGTCGTGGACGAGATCATCGAGCCTGGTGATGGACATTTCTTTACTCGGTTCGTCTCCGAAAATGTGTGCGGGGCGCTGGCGACGATTCAGGGGCAGACTGCCGACGAGGCCTTATCGCGGATGGCCGCGAACTTCGCGGCACTACCAGTCACAGAGACCACTCGTGTGCGTGCCGACGGAATCGAGGACATCGAAAAGTTCATTCACGAGGTCGTCAACGTCGTCGTTGTCATGAAGCCGGGCGGAGTGCGGGCAGTTCCCACAGTTTCCGAAGTCGCTGCGGTCTCCAGTGGACGAGGGCGCAACGGTCCGACATCGACGGCTCTGCTGACCGAGTCCGATCACACGAGCGACGCAGTGAATGAAGCCGCCAACCTTCTCGGTCCAGCGCGTCGACCTTTTTGGAGGCCAACCAAGGATTGGCGATTCATGAAGAGGTGTCAGTGATCCGAATTCGATCGATGCGCGTTGTTGCCAAGCGGTCGTTCTTGCTGCTCAACGCCAGGTTCCTGCAAAGGGGATGTTGGGTCCGCGATTGTCGTGAGCGCACCTCGCCGGGACTGTGGCAATAACACCGGACGAGCGTCGTTGAGGTGTTTCGACTCCGAATCGGGCCGAATTTCTCGTGTGGCCACTCATCTGCCACGGCGCAGGCTTGTGCTGTGGCAGATGAGTCGACCACTCCTGGCTCATCGGACGGCTACGGCGCTCACACGCCAGACATCGAGTTTGATGGCACTCATGTAGACGGCGAAGGTGTTTTTGCTCAGTTCTTTTCCATCCGGTCCGGTGGCAGTCTGCGTCACTGCTAGAACGCGGGAAACTTTTTCGGGTTGATCAGCAGGGTGTTCGTCGCCGGCGATACTCGCTGTGGCAATGACGATCGCATGGTCGTCTGCCCAGTTCTGCCATTGCTTGCCGGTGATGGGTGCGAGCGCAATGAATGAGTCGGCGTTCGCGGCGTAGTACCTCTCGTCGAGGAGTGGCGCCGCCCGTTGAGCTGCCGCGGATTGGTTTACGTCCTTGCCTGGCGCGTAGGAGAGCATGGTGCGAGCGGCGGCGAGCATGACCGACTGCGCGTCGTTCTCGTTGGCTCCGGCCAGTGTGTCGGGGAGCGCTGGAGGCGGAGTGGTGGTCAGGGCTGGAGGGGCGGTCGGCGGCGACGGAACTGTCGTCGGCGCCGAGCCGGATTGGCTACTTTCAGCGAGGACGTCTGTCGAGGGGAGTGGGGGTACCGTCCACGAGCTGTCGGCTTCGGCGCTCGTTTCCACCGCATGATCTTCGGGTTCGTCGCTTCCTCCGCACGCTGTCAGTACCAATGCGGCAGATGTGAGAGCAGCAAGAGCGAGCGAGCGTTTGCGAGTAATCATGGTGAAGGTTTCCTATCCGAATCGTTTGACGTACATCTCTTCGCCGGCCCAGCCGGAGAGCGGCATGATCGAGACGCTTTTCCCCGATTCCGGGGCGTTGAGCAACATGTCCTGTCCGTTTTCGGTGCCATAGAAAATGCCGACGTGATGGGTGTCGCCGCCTGCGCCGAAGTAGATCAGGTCACCTGGACGCTTCTGGTCGAACGGAATGTCTTGGCCTCGGGAGTCGTACAGCTGGCCGGGATTGGAGTGACTTCCGGTGAAGTGAGGGAGCAAAATTTGGCCACCGGATGCTTGGTAAACCGCGTACAACGTCAAGCCTGAGCAGTCGAAGCCGACCTTGTTCGAATCGCCGTTCGCATCTCCTGCCCCGCCGCCATCACTGATGCCTTTCGTTGGGCCGTTCTGATCTCCGCCTCCCCACGCGTACGTTGTTCCGATCCATTGGGAGGCCGCAGCGATCACGTTCTCTGCGAATGGCCCCCCGGGCTTGAACTGGGGTCCACCGGGGTTCGAGGTTCCAGGCGCGCAGGCGCCGCCATCGATGATCGTTGTTGCGCCGCCACCCTTGACGATGTCTGCCAGCTCCTGCGGCGTCAGGTCTTTGCCTGAACCTTTGAACTGCGAAGCTAGTTGCCGAGCGAGCGTTTCGTCGTCGGCGTATGCCTCAGGGTGGGCCGATCCCTGCACGGTTTGGGCGGCGACGGTGACTGGCATGGTTTGCCAGCCCGAAACTTTGAGCAACGCGTCAAAGAATTTGACGTTCGCCGTGACGGGGTTCATCAACTCTTCCGCGGTGCCCCAGATGCCGACTTGCTGTTGGTATTGATTGACCGAGAGGTGATCGCTTCCGACGCCGTCGTGGGGATATTGCAGCGACTCGGGCACGTTGGAGCTGGCGAGCATTCGATAGGTCGATTCCTGGCTCATGGTGGCCAGGGCAACCACGATTCCTTGATCAGGAACGGCCATGGACTCACCTATGGCGACAGCCTGTTTCGCCAGCGCTGTTTGGCTGGCGTTGAGACCGCCCGTGCCGGCGGGGGTGGATTTCGCCACCAACTCTGCGTCGGGCTGAGCGGGGACGGAGGCTGCTGCCGGGGAGGCGGTTCCTCGTTGCTTGAGCCAGGGAACCGGGTCCACTCCACCGCCCATCGACCATTGTCCTGGGTAGATACCGAAGTGCAGGTGCGGGCCGCTGGACTGTCCTTCGCTGCCGACTTTGCCGATGAGTTGGCCTGCGGTGACCTTGTCGCCGGCTTTGACGAGCACTCCTGCTGCGGTCATGTGTCCGTAGAGAGATTCGACGGTCTGCCCATCGATGGTGTGCCGGATGCGGATCCAGTGTCCGTAGCCCGAGGCCGGTCCGGCGACGACGACTTCGCCGTCGCCTGCGGCGTAGAAGGGGGTATCCAATGGGGCGGCGTAATCCTGTCCGTCATGCATTCCGCCTTCTCGCATGCCGAACGGCGAGCTGATCGTGTACGTACCTTCGGCCATCGGAACTGCCAGCGATCCAGGTTTCAGACCTACCAAGGATCCGTCTGCACGAATGTCGGTACCGGTCGGCTGTCCGCAGGTGGTGTCCTCACCGGTGAGGGACAAGATGACGAGAACCGGCGCCATCAACACGACCATGCACACGATCGGCACGGAGATGAGGATCCACCACCACTTCTTCGACGAACTTTCCGAATCAGGGGACGGTGGTGCCGCCAGGAGCGTCATCAGCGCGGCCGCCGGGTCAGCGAGCTCGGCTGCGGGGTCCTCGCGTTACCTGCTCCTGCTTGAGCTGCCGCCGCAATCAGTCCTGCGGTTCTCGAGCCGGAACCGGTGGGAATGTTGACGGCGGGAACAACTGGAGCAGCTGGCGGACGTGCAGGCGCGGCGGTTGGCTTCGGTGCCTTCGGAGCGCGGGTAGGAGTAGTAGGCAACAACAGCGGTGCGCCGGAATCGGTGGTGAATTCGCGGAAAGCCCGACCGTCTGGTGCAACGGTCTTCGATGCTGAACTGCGAACTTGTCCGCGCTCCGGAGCAAGCCCCGACGGTGCTGTGGCGATCGCCTTCTTGATGCCCGGTTTGTCTGCAACAGCCGCCTTCGAAAGTCGACTGCGTACCGCGGCCGCCGCGCTATCCGTACCGGTTCCACGGCTCGGTGAGCTCGTAGAGGACCGTGAGCCCGAGGACTGTGAACGGGCCATCGTGGCCGGGTCGGAGAGATTGTCGATCGACTTCTTGGCCTTCTTCGCTCCAGAGACTGCTTTCGTGCCCGCCCAGACTGCGGCAGCGACGCCTCCCGTTACCGCAGTCGATGTCGCTGTGCCAGCTACTGAGCCAACGGCTTTGGTTGAAGTAGTCGCCTTCTTCGCGATCTTGCCTGCACCCTGGACCGTGGCCTTGCCGCCACGGTAGATCTGTCGGCCCTGTGCAGCCATCAACGCGATATCGCGGCCCGACGTCGGGGTAGATCTGGTGATGGATGTGGGTGCGGCATCGGGGCGCTTCGCCAAAATCGACGCCAGGCTGTCCGACATCCGTTGCAGACCCTTGATCGCGCGGCGGAAGAGGAGGAGCGCGATGATCAGGAAGATGTCGACGAAGAAGACGGTGCGGATGAGGTTCGATTCGTCTGAAGCGAAAAGGTCTTGGACGACGAGCACGTATCCGACCAGGAAGACGATGGAAAACATCATCTGCAGCAGCGCCATCGCGACGTTGGCGATTGTGCGCCAAAACTGTCCACGCATCGACGGCGCGATGGCGACGACGATGCCAGGGATGGATTTGATGGCGTTGCCGATCGACACCCCGGCCGCGAGTACCAGCCTGCCCGCCAGGTAGATCGCGAAGGCCATCAGCAGGGTGCCGGCGAAGATCAAGAAGAGCAGGCCCATAGCTTGACCCGGGCCAGGGTTGTCGGCGTATTGCTTCATCGGACCGTCATCGCCGTCGCATGCCGCGATCGCGTCTTTGATGCGGTCTTCGGGCTTGTCGTCCGGGTTGATCAGGTCCAGGGCTGCCCCCGCGCCGGGAAGAATGTCACCGACCTTCTCTTGCACCTTGTCCATGACCCCGGGCCCGTCCGGGGTTGCGGCGTACGCCTCGTCGAATTCTTTGACGCACTTGCCGTTGTTGTCCGGCGCATCGAGGACGACACCGAAGTTGATCAGTTGGGTGGGTTGACGCAGGAAGGTATCTACGAGGGTCGATTTGATGGTGTCGATCTGTTGATCGGCGTTGCCGCTGGTGTTCCCACCGTTGGCCAGTCCCGACGCGACTTCGAGTCCGGCATCGCGTGCAGCGAAAACGAGGCCGTCGTTCCCGACGACACGGTCGAGCGGGTTGGCGAGGAATCCGACGGCCGCGGCCGCGATGACGCACGACATGAGCAGTTCGTAGATGCCGGTGGAGAAGCGGCCGCGTACGAACCACACGGCCACGCTGAATCCGGCGATCGTCAACATCAGTGGGGTGAGCGCGAATTGGTCGGTGATCGAAGTGACGGAGTCTGCGATGGTGCGGATCGGCGTGAGAATCATTTCGATCCAGTCGAAGGACAACGCGTAGGTGATGAACCAGATCGCGGTCGCCATCAGGAATCGGAAGATCTCGTATTCGAGGGTGATGATGTAGGCCCAGATCATTCTCCAGCCGCCGCCCATCGAGGCGTTGCCCTTGTCGATCGAGAGGAAGTAGCTCCAGGCGTCGATTCCGTGCGTGTCCTTGAGTGCCATCCACGCGAAGAACGGTGATGCACCTCCTCCTCCGCTGGGGTCTGCGGCCGCGGGCGTTGCGAAAATCAGCAATAGCGCACCAAGGGCGTGCCATCCGGCGGCCGCCCGAATGAGCAGGCGGCTCCACCAGCGTGACCACAGCCAGCGAGAGATCGGTTTGCTCGCGTACATGATGACGACCAACCAGGATTCGGGAATCCAGGCTTTGGCGAGCCTGCCGGCGAAGTGCAGGAGCCAGCGCAGTGAGTGTGTGACCGCGGCGCGGACGCTGAAGTACTCGCGGGCTTCGGGACGGCCCTCGACAACGTCCTGGTCGAGGGGGTGCGCCGCGGTCGAGGTCATGCCTTCACCAGCTTCTTGTTGTCTTTCGGGGTGGTCAGTGCGGCTTCACGGCGCGATTCGGTGGCGGGGAGAAGTGTCTTGATGCGGCCGACGTTTCCCCCGCCGTCGCGCATGTAGCCCTCGCCTCGGCGATGCGGCTCGACGTAGCCGTCCTGGCCTGTGACCGGCGCTGTCTGCTCCGTGAGCTCTTTGACCAGGTCTCGGTTCTCTGGGTCCAGGCCCAGCCACTCGATCGCGCGCTTGGCGAGGCCTTCGTCAGTGTGGCGATGAACAAATCGGGTTTTGATGAGGCCACGAAGTTTCGGTGTTCCGAAGGCGCAGTCCTGATCACCTAATCCCACTGCTGCAGAGGACTTTCGGCCTTGAAGAACGAAATCTTCGATGATGTCGATACCGTCGTCGGCATTGAGAAGGTGATGGGCTTCGTCGACGAGGAATAGCGCCATCTGATCGGAGTCGGCGAAGCACTGCCCGCGGGCGATCTTCGCGATGAGTGTGTAGACGGCGTGACCGAATCGTTTCTCGAGCGGCAGATTGTCGTACAGGTGCTGCTTCTCTGTCTGCAGCTGGGTGGGGAGCTCGACGCGGTGGGTTCGGAAGATGATCGCGGGTGCGGTGATCGGCAACGCCGGCAGATCCTTCGCGAAGAGCGCTGCGGCATAGCTCAATCGGGCGTAGACGTTCATCTCTTCGCCGAGGTCGTGGGCGCCGGCGATCAGGCAGTCGTCGGAGAGGAGGTGCTCGGTGAGCTCGCCCAGCCCTGCGTAGGGGTGACTGGTGCGATAGGACGGTTCGAGCACCTTGGCCAGCGCCTTGCCGTGTGTTGATGTCGGCTGGATTCGCAGCAAGGCCAGCATCACCGATTGCGTCATCTCCGCCGCGATGTTGGGCGGGAAGATCCGCAGTGGGTCGGTGCTGTAATCGGGTTCGACCAGATCGACGATGACCGCATCAGTGACCGCCCGAGCCCAGTTGGCGTATTCGCCGAGGTCACTTTGATCGATGCCGATGACCTGGCCGCCGCAGTCGACGACGTGACCGGCGATCACCTTCATGGTGACGGACTTTCCGGATCCGAGCTCCCCGGTGACAGCCCACGAAGAGGACTGGTCCCGGAGGGACTTACCGAGTATGTCGTTGAAAACCGCACCGATCCGGGCTGCCGTGATGTTGAGTGCCAGCAGGGGTCCGGAACTGTCGCCCAGATCGTTGCGAGTGAACGGCATGTAGGCCGCGAAATGTGTCGAGGTGGTGATGTGCCCGAATTCGCGCACGATCTTCGACGTCGGAACGCCGGGAATCATTGCCCACCACAGGTCCTCTTGAAAACCGAGCGGCGCGACCAGCTTGTAGTCCTGATGTTCAAAGGACTTCTTCACTGTTTGGGCATCAGCGAGGGCCTGCTCTTCGGTCGACGCGCCTACGGCGAAAAGCGCTGTCCAGGCGACTTCGACCTCGTCACGGTTGGTTTCGAGAAGCGAGCTGTACTCGGTCAGTGCAGAGGCTGCGATATCAAGGGCGCCCTGTCCACCTGCCAGCTCGCCTTCCCGCTGCTCGTACTGTTCTTTGAGGTTTTCCAGCGCACGCTTGTTCGCGCGCATCACGTCAGCGCCTGCTGTCACCTTGAGTCGAGCAACGAAATCGACGTCGATGTCTCCGAAGTCGTCGGCCAGGGAAAAGAATTCCGAGCCGGGAAAGAGGACACCACCGGAGGGCATGTCCGCTAGCGCGAGAATTACTTGGTACGACGCGGGTCGATCATCGATGTCGTAGGGCTGATCGATCTTGAGAACTCGACTGAATGTGGGGACCTTCGGACGCCACCAAGTCGTGGGCTCATCACGATCTGATTGCGCGCCTTCGTCGAGTCGTGCTGGGGCAAGAGCCGCTCCCGATTTCGGGGAAGGCGTGGACGCGGCGCCAGGCATGTCTCGATCGACATGGAGGCCGCGGCTCATGGAGTGCTGCCAGAGCCAAACCATCTGCGCTGGCGTTGCCGGCCGAGCCCCGAAGACTGCGGGGATGTCGGCGATGATGAGATCCGCCTGACGAATTCGCGCCCGTACCTCGTCTTCGGGGACGGAAGTTCGAGGGAGTCCGATGAAGTCCGACAGCGACGACCATGCCGCGTGCGTGGCGGCTTTTGCTTGTCCGGCGAGTCCTGTCGTTGTCAAAGGGATGCTCAGATAGAACACTCGTTGGCCGGGGCGATAGAGCTCGATGGAGTCGAGGGTCGCCTCGCATTCGATCGCCCAGTCTGTGTGGACATCGAGATCAACGCCCTCGGTCATCCTCGCCACGACCGCTTCCGCACTCAGCGACGACGCGATGCCCATCAACATCGACTCGCCGGGCAGCGCGCGCACCAGCATCGTGTGCAGAGTCCGGGCGGTGCGCTTGTCGACGTTGGGTCGGTAGCCGTAGTCCATCCCGCTCAGTACGTAGTCGGCCCACACGACACCGGATTTCGTCCACCGGATATTTGCTGCCATCGACAGAGTTGGCTGTTCCATTGCGGCGAATCGCTTTCTACTCGGAGTTTCCGGCGTTGGCCAGCGCAAGGAGTTCCTTGACGCTCGAACGGCCGGGGCGCGGGGCGGGATCGTTTGGTGAGAGGGCGGGCAGTTCCTGTGGTCGCGACCGAGTGCCGACAGCGTTGTGTGCGACCGGCACAGATTCAGAAGGGGATTCGGGTTCCACAGCAGCGACGAGTTGGTCCTCGATGCGCGGATCGGCAGTGATGTAGCCGCCGGCGTGAACAAGGTGCGGTGCTCGGATATTCACGCGTTTGCCGTTGATCTTCAGCTTGGCCTCAGGCGATGCGAAGACGGCCTTTTTGACCCCTTGAGCGACAGATGCCGGGCTGCGGCCGGCCAATCGGAGCTTGCCGACGACGAACACCGTGCCGCCACAGCATGCAACGAAAAATCCGACGTTCCACGTGATGCTGTCGCCGAGCCACAACGGATGCAGGAGCCACAGGATTGCTCCGACAGCGGCGCCACTGACGGCTTGAGGGACTGTGTAGGGGCCGAAAGGAAGCTTCTTACCGTCGGGTGTGCGGCCGATCAGCTGAGGAATACTTCGAGCTGTTGTGAAGTCCTTGATGACTTCGACGTTGTTGTCGTCGTTCATGCGTGCACCGACTCGCGTGAGGAGTTCTGTCGGTGTGCTCGTGTGGTCGCGTCCGTTGCCGCGGTGGTTACCACGGACATCTGCAGTCCTCCTTGTCAGGGTCGGTGAAGGGCGATTCGACTGGTCTCCGGTCGCCGTTTACACCGGCAGATCCAGACTCGGGTCCGGCGCTTCTACGACCTGCACGACAGAGATGGCCAGGTCCTCTCCGGTTCGGTCCTTGAGGGAGTCCATGTTGAAGACAACCCAGAGCGCTGCAGCACCGATGAGGGCGGAGACGACCAGCCGGGCGATCGTGAAGGACTGCATCAAGTTCCGGAGAAGGAAGTACAGGACCAGGCAGCTGGCTGCAGATTGGAGGGCGACCTTTCCGTTGTTGGTCAGCTCTCCGATCTTGTCGAAGACACCGGCGGCGACGATCGCGGTGTTGGGGTCAGCGGCGGCGAGTGCGATGAACATGATGGGTCACCTTTCGGTTCGAGGAGTCAATTTCCTGAAGGGGAAAACAGTGGGACTTCGCCGACAGCTGGAAGCGACGATCCGGGTGTTTGGCTTGGCGCGGGAGCCTGAGCCGGCGCTACGGATGTCGATGCGGAAGTCGACGGAGCGCTCTTCGGAGTCGACGGGGACGGGGCGCTCGTGGTCGACGAATTGACTCCGCTGCGAGGAGCAGTAGCGGCAAAGAGCGGCGTTGAATCGATGGCGCTGACTTCCCAGCGACCGCCGCGGGAAGTCATCGTCAGCGCGTACTGACCGTTGACAGATTCGGCGTCGGTGATCTTCAAAGATGCAGTGATCAACAAGCGCACAACGTCGCCATCTGAACGCGGTGCCGCCGAGTTCGACGCACTGAGATCGACCGAGGAGAGCACATCGGTGAGTGCGATGCTGCGGTACGGCGCCGGGACGATCGGCGCGATGGAAACCCCCGGCGTCAGGTAGCGAGCAACCTCGCCGTTGCCTGTCAGAAGTGCGGCGAGGAACTGGTTGGCCGACGTTCCGATCGGGTGATTCGCGACGCGGAACTTATATCCGAGTTGAAGGTCTACAGCTGTCGACGGCTGCGCAACTTCGGAAGGAAGTGTGGCGGCGCGCGCACCGGATTCGGTCACAACAACAGGAACTTGGAAGTAGCGCCGAACGATTGTTGCGGAGGCATCGTTGGCGGGGCGTACCGAGACCGATACCGTCACGGCGTAGGTTCGTGCGTCGCGATCGAAGACAATTGATGCGATGGCGGGGTCCGTCGCAACGTAGAGCGCAGATGCCGGAATATTCGGTGGCGTGGCAACGAACCGTTCGATCTCACGCTCGTTTCCTCGGCTTCCTTGAAGCCACGCCACGACCAGTTGACGGGCTACATCTTCGGCTTGGGCTTGTGCTGCGGTGTCAATGCTTTGCGCTTCGTTGTCAGTTGCTTTGACGACTGCCGGAGTTGACGACGAGCCGAATACGACGAGCAGCAGTGAGACAATTCCTGCGACGAGAGCGGCGATGATCGCACCGCGAATTGCGCGTGTAGTCCACTGCTGACGAAGGCCCCACTGGACTCGCTCTGCGCGCACACGCTCCTCTACTTCATCGACGATCGTCTCGGTGGAATCGGCGGTTGCGGAACCATCCTGCTTCGGTTTCGGAGTGCGCCCGAAGTTGTTGATCTTCTTCCAATCAATGTTCATCGGATACCTGCCTCGGACGGCTGCTCTGACGAGTCGAGTTCTGATTCGCCATCCGGGATGTCGGCGCTCATTGCCCGCGCAAGCGCTGCACGAGCGGCCGGCACCTCTGCGAATACCAACAACGAGAGCGCGGCGCTGGCATCTTCGTCGAATGGGTTTCGTGTGAGAGCCGCAGCGACTCGACGGATCTCCTCAGCAATGGCATGGGCGTAGCCGAGATCGTGCAGTAGCGCTTGCATCGAGTCGTGCATCCGGTCCTCCTGGCGACTGGCGAGTGTGAAAGCCGCACCGAATTTGTGGGCTTCTACTTGTAGGAAGATCCGGGCGCGAAGACCTGAGTGACAGAGCTCGCCAAACTTTTTTCAAAGTTTTTTCCGAGCGCGGCCAGGTGCTTGTTGCCAGAGGTTCAAACGTGCACGTCGATGCCTTCGATGCACGCGCATCCACTCACGGCAAAGCGCGCGGCAACAACATCTCCGGCAACAACAAACACTCCCCTGGCAACAACAAACATGCAGGTCAGAGGCAATATAGGGCTGCTCTACTGGGCGCGAGACCAACCTCGCACGCGCACAGAGGAGACCCGTGGAAATGTCCACCCACGCAGCAACCGCACCCAGCCATTCGTCGTCCGCCCTGCCGTCCCACGACGCGACTCGAGGCGACCTCTACAGCCGCCTGAACACCGAATGGATGCAGCTGTGCGCACGACCCTCAGCAGCGGCAGAGGTGCTCACATGGTCGGTCAATCAGCCGGCCTTGAAGCAGGTGCAAGAACTCAACGACTTGGCTGGCGCCCATCGCCTCGATCGCGACGCCGTACTGCTGGCACTGTTGACCCTCCACCAGGAGGGCAGCGTTCTCGCGGGGCGAGCGCTGTTGCAGCTGATGCTCGGGAAGTTGATCTCGTTGACCCGTCACGCGCGGGTGGCCGGCTTCGATTCCTACCACGCTTACGACGAGCGTGCGGCCACCACAATCGCCACTTTCATGTCATTGATAGCCGAGTATCGCCCGTCCGGCGAGAACATTTATGCAGCTCTCTTTTTGCGGACTTTGAAGAAGATCGCACACGAGAACACCTTTGCCGGTGAGATCCCCGCGTCGGATCTGATGGATCGTTCCGATGCTCCTGAGGCGGAAACCGAGAACCCATTTCTCGCCCAGGACTTGCTCGCTTGGGCTGTTCGGAACGGAGTCATCACCGGCACCGACCGAGCTTTGATTCAGCGCGCATATCTCGACCAGACCGACACCGATCTGACATCGATCGCGGCTGAGATCGGCATGACCTCGGCCGCACTTCGTCAGCGGCTCTATCGCGCTGTGTCGAAGATTCGGAACAGCGTAGGAACTTCGAATCAGACGTCGGATCATGCGCGCTTCGCCCGTGCATCGCGCAGCGCCCGGCCGATCGAACAGGCTTTGTGATGACTCGAACTCTCGACGCAGTTTCGTTGCTGGTGTGCTTCCTGATCGCTGGCTTCGTGATGAAGGAATCGTCCCTTCTTTTCGAGACTGCTGGAAGTTTCGACGCAGCGCTACGTATCCCTTCCGTGAGTCATCCCGAACTTTTGGGACAGCTGATGTCGCTCGCTCACCGCGCCGTCTTCACGGTCGTCGACCTTCTGCCGAACACCGTGACCGCACATTCGGGCAGCGGTCTTTCCACTTTGCCCTCGCTGTAATCGATGACGAAAAGAGATCTGTCATGACGACCATCGCTTCCCCATCTACCGACTACCGACGCGCCCGTTCGGTAGGTTCGGCGGCCCTTCTTACAGCAGCCGTGGCGTCAACTCTGCTCACGATCTCAACGCCGGGGACCGCTCATGCCGCACCGGCTTCTGCAGGCTGCCCCACTGCGGAGGTGGTCATGATGACGGGGACGTTCGAGACAGATTCGGGAGCAGATTCTTCGGTGGCGACGGGCCTTCTCAAGCAAGTGACTGATCCGCTTGTTCAGCAGTTCGGAAGCTCCATCAAAGTCACTTACCCTGCCTACGAAGCATCCGCGTTCAACAAGGGCAAGACTTACGGAACGAGTAAGGCCACCGGAATAGAGGCTGCCGCGAAAGTCATGCAGACCCGGGCAACGGAGTGCCCTAGTACTGTTTTCGCTCTCGGTGGTTACAGCCAAGGGGCGGATGTCGCGGGCGATCTGACGTGGCTGATCGGGCACGACAAGGGTCCGATTCCCGCGGAGAAGCTGATCGCGGTCGGCTTGGTTGCCGATCCCCGACAGAGTCCGAGCGAGGACAACACTCTCGTCGGTCCAGCTGTCGACGGAGTCGGTATTGCGGGGGCGCGGCCAGGCGGATTCGGAAAGACAGCCTCGGTAACGCGGTCGTACTGCGCACCTGACGACCTCTACTGCTCGACGAACAGCAACAAGGACGGGTTACTTGCCGGTCTCGGCCGAGTACTTTCACAGCCCCCTACTGCATCCGGTCCACAGCAGAGTGATGGCTCTCAGCCCAACACAGCGACCCTGCAGAACGCCCTGGTTTCGGACTACTCGAAGGTTGATCTCCCGGGCCTTGCCGGCAACGTCGACACTCTGCAGAAGCAGCTCCAGTCTGGTTCTCCCGACCTCGCCAGCGTGAGCGCAGCGGCATCCGACATTGCAAACACTCTGGTCCCTGTAGCGGATACGACCAAGTGGGTGACTCAGAATCCCGCCGTCGAACAATCACTCAAGTCAGCGGACGCATCGACGCCCGAGTTCACGGCCGGCAAGATCGTCGAGACGGTCAAGGGTATCGATGTGGCCGGCGCATTGAAGGCCGCCGATTCGATAACGAAGGCAGTCCAGGGAGCCACAGGCGCGGCGCAGGTGCCGCAGTTGCAGGCTTCCGTCGATGCTCTCGCCAATCAGGTTTCACCTTTGACGTCCACCCCGGCGGATGGGCTCTCCGTTGCCGCGAACGCGCTCTCGATCATCAAGCCGAGTGTCCTGATCGATCAGGTCACCCACATCGGGACGAATGCCTTCGCATTGGCCAACAACATTCCAGCTGTCGCCGACATCTTCACGACTCGGATCCCGCAGATCGTTCTCGATCCCGCGCTCGATCCCATGGCGAAGGTCAAGGCGGTGCACGCCGAGTTCGACCGAATCAATGTTCTCTTCGAACCACTCGTCAAGCTCGCTGCAGGACTGGACTACAAGACCGCAGCATCACTCATCGCGATGATCCCCGACCCGTCCGGTACCGCTCAGATCGTGTCGATGATCGTCGGACTCGTCGGCAACCTCGATATCATCGGTTTGGCCAACTCCGCCGGCGAACTGCAGAAGCAGCTCTGGCACGCGATCGAAACCGGCGATGTCATCGGAGCCGGTCTGGGTGCACTCCCCCACATCCTCGACTTCGCGAAGATCGCGGTAGGCACGCTCGGGGGTGGACAGAAGACTGATCCGGCCAAACTCGGAGCAGCGTCCGCATCGTCGGCGACCGGCCAGCAGCTAACTCAGCAGTCCCAGACAGGGGACCTTGGTGGGCTCGCTTCGAATCTCACCGCGCTGGCAGGTTCTGACGGCGCCGATGCACTGGCACAGATCGGGACTGAAGGACTGAAGTTCGCTTCGTTCATCGGTTCCGGAGCTCACCAGAGCTACGGAGAAATGGTCATCGACTCCGCTGGAACGACCGCCCTCCAGGATCTGACCAACCACTTCCGCGACGCGATTGCGAAAGTGACCGCCTGACTCCCCTGACCTCAACTCTGCACAAGGTCAGCAGTCAAACAATGAACCGCACGGCCAGGGAAGGGTCTCACCGTCCAAAGGTGGGGCCCTTTTCGCTTTCCCATTTTCTACATATCCACTCGTCACGTGCGAGAGAATTAGGGATGAGCAGACCGAGTGACGACGTTCGCCTGTTGACGATCTCAAACACTGTTTCGGATCGCCTCAAGTCACTCCCCGCAGACTATGAGGCCGCTTCAGCACTGATTGCCTCAGCTGCCTTTCAAGTGGGGTTCACTCGCATAGCTGCGGGACTGGCGCAAGAGATGGCTGGCCCCAAGGGTGACACGTACATCCATGAACGCTTCGCACCCGAGCAATTCGATGTCCTACAACTAGCCCCGATCGATTTTGCCTCGCGCACGGCCCTGACTTGCCTCGATCTTTGCGCAGCTGCTGCGTATCGACTGCGACGAGCAGGGCGGTTCGATCCCCATGGCGAGTCTGACCTGGAACACCTGAGGGAGGCGATCAGGAAGAACGGTGTGCAGCTCCACGAAGGCCAGGAACGGTGGCGCCAGGCCTTAATGGGCGATAACAAGTTCAGACTCCTCAAACTGGTGCGGGACCAGGTCACTCATCGAGCGCTGGAGAGACACACCACTATTGGCGAGGGCCCGCCGAAAACAACAATCACGATCGAGGGCAAGCCATACGACGGGACGGTCGCTACTCTTTTCGCCGACTTCGCGGAGTCCCAGTATCAGGCGTTCACCACCGCAGTCCTCGCCGATTATCCTGATCGTCGGTCCCCTACACAGAACAACTGATTTCGACACTTCAGATCGACAATGCCGCATCGGCAAGGATCGCAATCCAGTCCATGCTGGCAGCTACCCTCCACGCCATGGCAACTCCTTCACCGTTCGGCAACAGCGGTCGCGATCTGTTTGTTGTTCACGTCAATACCGCAGCGACCGACAACGGCGAGCGCCCGGTACGGGAAATTGCGGCAATAGACACAGGCAGCGGGCGATCGTGGGAGATCTCGCTGGCCAGTGGAGGCGCCTTGGTCGACGACGCGGCGGCCCTCCCGCTCGCAACGCTGGCCCGCAGCATTGAGGGACATATCGCGGGCGGCTTCCATCCGGAGGAACACACAGGGCTACTCAGGCACCTGTTCTCACAACTGGATCTGTTCCCAAAATGGCACCAGAACTCTGATACACGGCAGCTGACAGCCGGCGCATTGGGAATCCCACCTACCCATATGCCCACCACTGAACAGACCTGCAATCTATGGGGTGTTTCTGTACGGGCGCGCGGAAGGGCCGTCCAAATGGCTGAAGCGGCGGCAGCGTGCTTTGACGCGCTTGCCTACTTTTCTGCCAGCGACCGACTCCGCATGGTCGATATCCAACTGAATTGAGCCAGCTATGCCAAACCGAATGTCGAGACTGAAACTGCCTGTGGGACTGAACCTGTTCTTGCGGCGGTTGCGCTGGCGCCACGTCGCGTTCCTGTGGCTCGTCGCAGCCCTTCTACTGACTTGGATCAACAGGGAGGTGGAGACAGGGACAGTGACGCATTGGGTACTCGCCGTCCCTGTCGCCTTCTCCCCCGTGCTTGTTCTTTTCCTTTGGGTACTCGCAAACAAGAAGCGCTGAAGGCGCCCTCGTCGCTCCCCTCGTCATATTGCGGGCTCGTCGTCTTTGAAGAAATATCCGGTCAGCGCCGCCGCGATCAGATGCGAGCGGGATTTTGCGCCCAGTTCCGCCACAAGGTGGTCAATCACGTCGAAGTCGGCATGAAATAGTCGGTAAGTTACCTGCGTCTCACTATCGTCACGTGACGTTTTGGCGCGAATGCCGCGGGCTGCGAATAATCCCCCACCGATTCGACCGCCAGGGTAGAGCAGTTCCGGCAGTCGATCATGAGTCTCCTCGATCGCGACGATGAAAATCTGACCGTTCGTCATCCCCGTGCTCGCCCGCATCTCCTCGAGCTTCGCATGGCACCTTGCCGGCACCCGAACACTTGACGACTTCCCTCCCCCATCCAGGTCAGAGGAACGGTCGATTGACTCCCGATCTTGTTGGCTTCCAGCAGGTTCAGTCTCGGCGGGGCGATCCACATGCGCGGGTACTTCCGACCCTTGTTCAATTTCGTCGTTGTCACCCTCGATGTACGCGGAAGCGATGCTCTCGACCGATCGGGCCGCGGCCGAACGGAAGGTCCCGGCAAGTGGTCGGTGCCCGCCAGCCGACTGAGACGGGCCTTGGTTATGCGTGCTACTCACGTCAATCTCCGATACTGAACAGGGAACGAGACACGCTCGCTCAAAACCTAAAGTGATCTTGCTGAGAGTTATACAGCCCTCCCTGGACAGCTCGGGTGCGACGAGACACCTCACCCAAGACCCGCGAATCTTGCACCCAAGTCATATCCACAGCCGTTAGAGAAACCTATCGGATCATTTCGATACGACCAAGACGTAAGCGCCTAATTGCCTACATATGCGGAAGTGGCAAGCTCGATTCCATCACACGACCATATGCATGGCGTCCAACAAGCGTCCCAACCTCACATCAAATCCAATTCGACTGGCACATTATGCGACATTGGGACGCTTCTGGGACGCCTTTGAAAGTGAGTGGCAATGTTTGCGAAGCCGCTTGGCTGGTATGTCGGTATGACTGGCATGCGACCGTTGGAATGCCTTCAAGTTCCAAACAAGGCGATAAGCATGATTTGTCGGGACGCAACTAGTACTACTGATGACACACCACCGGTGTGGTGTCATCATTGTTCTATGACCGTTCCTGGCAGCGAGATGGGCCTCAAGCTCAACTCGGCATGGATCGACGATCTCCGCTGGCACCGCGACCAATACAGGCAGTCTCGATTTCAATGGACGAGCAGCGACGCCCTGTTGGCTGCGACCGAGTTCACTCGCGGACGCCAAAGCTTCACCACCCTGTCTGAACTGCGCGAACTAAGCCAAGCGCGACGTTCAGCCGCCGCATACGCCACAGTGTGCCAACGGGCATTCGGCGAGGCCGCCAGACATGCGCGCAGAGGCCTCGAAACGACCACATCCTGGTCCGCAGTTGCTCGCGAACTGGACACGACTGTGGTCACCTGCTCGGCGAGTTCCCACTTTTCGATCTGGTCGCAGGCGCACGAACGCACAAATCCCCAGGTAGCCCGGGTGCAAAAGATCGTCGACGGGCTCTATTTCTCTAATCCCCTGATCCGCGCGTGGGAGCTCAAGCAGCTCTGGGACCTATATGCGGCTGCCGAGGACATCCTCGAAGACACTTTGGTCGATCTAGCCGTCGAACTCGACGGATTTCGCCGGGCTGACGCCATCGCTCAGGCCGCAGATGTCCGCACCGTCGCCGGCCTCGGACATCGCATCAAGGCACAGCGTGCACAGCGTGGCGCCATCGGCGATCCACGACGAACCCCACATCAGTACAGCTAAACGGCTATTTCACGCACACCTTCACGCAAAGCAAGCCATGTTGAATCACGCAGAGTGAGTAGTGAGTCCGGGGCTCTAGAATTCTGATCACGCACCCGGTCACCCTCGCCTACAAGCAGGCGGATCCGTACGCCAATTGGCAACTGATTCCGCCTGTGGCACAGCATGTAGACCCGCACCACATGCCGTACGAGAACCCTTAGTACCACCCCGCACGCAAGCCCATCCTTCTGCACGCACATCATCCTGCGAGCGGTCACGCAAAACATCACGGATGTACACCCGCACATCAAACCGCTGTGCACTCCGCACCTGATCATGCGGAGTCTCACGCATAGAACCACGTTTCATCTCCCGTATCACCCCAGGCAGTCCAACACGCAGAAGACCACGTTTCTTTACACGCCATTTCATCCGCGTGTGTTCACGCATCATTATCCGCATTTCTTCACGCGTGATTCCCTGCAGCGACTCACGCGTGTTTACATACGTGTTCACATACGTGTTCACATACGTGTTCACCTGCGATTACATCGGCATGCAAACACGCGGCATTACACGCGGCGCCGCTTGCCGACCCACATGCCTGAACACATACGGCCCCACACGCGTGGCATACCGCGAGTTGTCCAGGACCCCTGCTAACTTTCCTTACAGACCACTCGTCAGAAACCAACGTCCATTGGGAGAACCACCATGTCTGTAGATGCCGTTCCAACGACACCCACTCATCAGCAACTGCCTGCCTGCTTCGGATTCTTCAACGGCAAAGGGGGAGTGGGCAAGACCTCACTCTGCGCGAACACCGGAGGCTTACTCGCTGCCGGCGGCTACCGGGTTCTCTTGCTTGACTTCGACCCCCAGGCCAACTTGTGCCGCGACCTAGGGTTTGTGAAGGAGGACGGCGTGCCCTTGTTCTCAGCCCTCTTGAGCGGGTCGGCACCGCCGATCATCCAGAACGTCGGTGGTCGCGAGAATCTCGACATCGTTCCAGGCGGCCCGGCAATGTTCGACCTTGCCGCAGTCATGGTGTCCAGGCAGCAACGCCAGGGAGGCAAACGACTAGGACAGCTTCTACTGGCCATGTTGCTGCAAGTGGCCGCAGACTACGACGTCATTATCTTCGATACCCCTCCGACGGATCTCACGATCATCGAAGCAGTGATGGAAGTAGTCCACGCTGTGGTCATTCCAATCCGCGCAGATGATGCCAGCCTCGACGGCATGGAAACGATCGCCGGCCAGTTCTCGGCAGCACGAGACGGAGATCCGGAACGAAACCTTCCTGCCGTGAACCCCCAGCTCCAACTCGGCGGGATCTGCCTCTTCGGCGTCAGCTCACGCGCAACCAAACTTGACGCAACGATTCGGGAAGCAGTCGAGGAGATGATCGGCGATTCGGCCCCGACTTTCGAATCTCGGATCCGCACGATGGAAACCACCGCCTTCGACGCGCGACGCCAAGGACTTCTGGTGCATGAGCTCGAGGAACGATCGGCCGGGGAAACCGCATCACGGATCGCAGCGCTGAGGAAAGGCACGAAACCAAAGGATCTGATGCTCTCGCGAAACGCCTCTGGCCTGGCCGAGGACTACTCGAACCTCACCCGCGAGATCCTCGTACGGATGTCGACCATCACCGCTGAGAGGGCTTCGGCATGAGTGAAAATAGGGTCCGCAACCGCAAGAGCATTGCCAAGTCTTTCGCCCCGAAGCCCAACCGAGCAGAGGGACTCGCTGGTCTCTTGCCCCCGGCCGGCGGGCTGCAGCCTCGCCGCACTACGAGCCCACAGACACCGGACACGGCTCAACCCCAGATCGACTCCACAGCTCCTCACCCGCCGACTCCCAAACGAGTCACCGACGCCCCTCAACCCGCCGTCTCGGCGCCTGAATCTCCAGTGCGGGTGCAGCCGATGGAACCCGAAGCTGTCACCGTTCCAGTCGCACCACCCCACGCGCCTCCTGTTGTCGTCGAGTCTCCACCCGCAGTCACCGAAGCGCCCCCAGCCCAGATTCTGGAAGAAGGAAATCCGCCGGCTGCAGATACCTCGAAGGTGACTGTCACGGCCTACCTGGATCGCACCACTCGCGACGCCTTGGTGAATCGTGCAGCCGAACGGCGATGCGATCACGCCGATGTTGCCATCGAGGCATTCGACGCAGTAGGCATCGAGCGACTGCGAGCCCTCTTTCAACCCGTCGCGGGCAGATCGTCCTCAGGGATTCCAGTCCATCAAGAGCCGTTCACGGTCAAAGGACCCGTCGAGACCTGGTTCCGCTTCACCACCGCTCAACGTGACTGGCTTGACGAGCAAGTGAAGGTCGTCGGTTCCAAATCGCGCAGCCGATTGCTCGCGGGCGTCTTGTCGTTGCACCTGCGGTCGCCCGCACGATAGTGGGGGACGACCTTCGAGGAGCAAAAAGTAAGCCTCGGAGGTCGTCTCTGCTTCCAGGCCCACATGAACGGCAGTCGAAGGTGGCATCGAATCGCCTGCCTTCGTAGCCTAAAAACAGATCGTAGATCCGGGCGAGCGCAAACGGCCGATTCGTGTCTTTGAAGCCGCTCCCCACCCCACTCCCCACCCCGCTCCCCACCTACGTGGGGAGCGGTTTTTGCCGCCTGAACTGCTGTTTCTTTCCACTCCCCCCACTCCCCACCAACTTCGCAGATAGGTCACACGTAGTAGTGGGAAAGTGCATGCCTCGCTAACCTGACTCCGCTTCGACTCGGCCCGTCCAGGTCTCGCGACATGATGCGCACGAAGATTTGTTGACCCCATCTGTCACACGGCGCGGGGCACGCGGATCTTCCTCTAATCAGAGGCATTCATTGCGAGGGTTGAGGGGATTTCAGACATGAGCAGCGCCGGGCACGACACGCTGACACAACCAGCATCACCGTTTCTGAATCAGAATCGATTTACGCTCATCCCATGGGACGACCAAGTAAAGGCGCGCGCCGGTGCCTCTCCGTGCGCGCACCCCTCAACCAGGCCAAGGTCTACGAACGTCGGGCAGACGAACTCGGGATCGATCTCGGGGACTACTGGGTGCTCGTCATGGCGCGCGCCTCGAACCTCGACATTCCTGATTACATCCTCAAGAAGTTGGATCCGGAGCGACTCCGCATCCACGACGCCCGCTATGCAGTTGATCGAACCCAGGCTGCTCGCGAAGCGACCGACGGCGAACTTTCGGTTCCAGCATGAGTTGGCCCTAGACAGCGAAAAACCCCCACTGCTTTGCCGGCCGGAGGGGGTTCTTCGATTCGATTTCAGTCCCGGGAAGCGACTTGCGAGGTCACTTTCCGAACTTCACTTACTCAAGTCCAGAGGACTTATGGCCATTCTAACCAAATTCCGAGCACACTCGCCATCCTTGGCGACGAGTGTCGCTGAGGCAATCGCATGACGGCGGCTGCATCGAGCGGCGCAGCGACGGGTCCTATGTCGTCGTTCGACCGCGTACGCATCGCGGTCGAGTCCAGTGGTGGGGTCCAACACCGAGGCCCTCACGAGTTGATGGCCTTATGCCCTGTCCACGCGGACCGACATGCGTCCTTGTCAGTGAGCTGGGTCAACGGTCACCGCGGCGGCATGGTGCTTTTGCATTGCCACGGCTGCAACGCCTCTGCTTTGGAAATTGCCGAAGGCCTTGGCCTGACCATGGTCGAGCTGTTCGACGAACCTCTTCCCGAGCGCGATGCACTCACTCGGGTCGGCCGTTCGGCTCAACAACGGAGTGCGGGTCGACGACGTCCTAAAGGCGGGCGGTTGCCGGCTCGAATCGCCGTAGCTGCACCAGACCCCAAGATTGAGCACAGTTGGGTTCGAGTCAGGGTCTACCCATACGTGTCGGCGGACGGCACCGTCGTCCAAGAAGTCATCCGCGAGGAATGCAGTTCCTGTGACGGCGCACGTCACAAGCAGTTCCGGCAGTTGTTTGTCAGTGCCAACGGCACCCGTCTCAAGCGCAAGCCCGACGGTTTTGATTCTGTCCTTTATCAGCTTCCCGCCCTCTTGTCCGCCCTGTCTGAGCGGTCACCGGTCTGGTTGCTCGAAGGCGAGAAGGACGTCGAGACCGCTGAGATATTGGGGTTGGTCGCGACCACCAATGCGCAGGGTGGGCTGAGCTTTCCAGTTACCTCCGCTGAGCTCTTCGAGGGTGCAGAGGTCCGCGTCGTCCTCGATAGAGATGGCGCTGGATGGAAGCGCGGCATAGAACTTGCGTCATTGCTAGGTGGAGTTGGCGCACAGGTTCAGTTGTTGCTCCCTGCGATAGTCACCCCGAAGTCTGATTTCACCGACCACGTCGAGGCTGGGCTGTGGTCGGACGAGGACGAATGGGGTGGGTTTACTCCGGTCCGTCCTGGAGAAGTCGCAGCACATAGCTTCGCTGCTGACGTGGTCGAAAAGCAGGCCCTTGTCGAGGTCGCGCTCGCTGAGGCTGTAGCGCGTATCGATCTAGCTGACACGCAGGTCGAGTCCGATGAAGAGTTGGTGCGCGCTCAGCGCTGGGCTTTGGAGGCTGAGCGCCGTTTTGAGCATCTGAGCGAGCTCGTGGACAAAGTCGTTCAGCAGGCAGCCGAGGAGGGGACCGAGTGGGCTGGCGAAGCCGTCGAGTCCGCGACGATTGCTTGGAATGCGTCTCGGGTGGCGGCGCGAGCTGCTCATGAGGTCGCCGGCGTCGCGATCCCTCCGCTGCTGCAGGATCCGGAGCTCGAACCCGCGCCAGTCACTGAAGCTAACGCGGACGAGGCCACCGCGGCGAACGGTCCGTCTGCGACATCGGTCGTGGTTCGCAATGGCATCCGCGGAACCAATTTCATCGCCCCTGTCTATCGAATCATCGAAGGGAACCTCGTCGAGATCGTCACCAGGAAAGACGGCGATCAGCAGGCAAAGTTGGTGCTGGATATCGATGCTCGCATCGTCGAGATGGAATATCTCGAAGTCACCGACGATGGGGTGGACGTCGACGAGCCTGATTTGATGGGCCGCGAAGCGATGGCCGGTCAGAGTGAAATTAACCCTGCCTCGCCGCAAGAGCTGACTGCGGTGATCATCGGATACACGCATCCGGACAGCCGTGAGTTTCTGCGGGTCCGGATCCCGGCAAAGGAGTATCGGGACTGCGCGTGGGTGGAAACACTGCCAGGCCCTCCTGCTTACGACAGCCGTCCAAGCGGCGTTGCAAAGCTTCGTGATGCACTCAAAGGAGCTGGCGGACGCGAGATTCGACGCGTTGTACGGTATCGATCCACCGGATGGCGACGGGACGCGCAAGGAAAATATTTCTTCGTACACGCCGGCGGTGCTATCGACGAGAACGGCGGACGGGTAGCACCTGTGCTGTTGACCGGCCCATTGAGAATGTTCGACTTACCTGCGCCCAGTTCGGATCCTGCGCGGATCCGGGCCGCGTTTCTTTGCGACTCGGCATCGATGCTCGAACGCACGCCTACCCGGGTCTCGGCAGCACTACTCGGGCATGTATTCAGGTCCGCGCTAGGCCCAAACCCGTGGGTGATGGCACTTGTCGGGTCTCCAGGGAGCTACAAAACCTCGCTTGCCTCGTTGGCGATGCATCACTGGGGCGAGAAATGGGACCGTCGACGTCCTGCTTCATCGATGTCAGGTAACGGTGACACGTTGAATGCACTGCGCATCAAATTGAATGCTTCTAAAGATGCCCTTTATTGGGCCGATGACGTCGCTCCCACGCGTGACTTCGCCACCGCCCAGAAAGCTCTCGAAGAGTTCGCTCGTCTGGTTCACAATGGTGAAGAGCGGTCACGGAGCACCCGGGACGGTCTCGGAATCCTTGACGGGACACCACCCCGCGCTTCTGCCCTGATTACGTCGGAGATCATGCCGAGGCCAGGGTCAGCAGCTCAAAGAATGCTCGTCATCCCTCTCCAGGCGTCAGAGATCGATCTGAATGTTCTGAAAGAATTGGATGGCCCTGAATCCCGCCACGGACGTGCCCTGGTAATGGCCACTTATTTGCAGTGGCTGTGCCCCCGCTTGGATGAAGTTCGTTCCGCCGCTTTTGCAGCAGGCGAACAGTACGCCAATCAGCTGAGAAAGGGCGGCGAAAGCGTACGTCAAGCCGACGCTTTGGGCTCATTGTGGGCCGGCTGGCATGCCATGTCACGCTTCCTTGTCGAATTGGGCGCGTTGACGGAAAACGAAGTCGCACATATGGGAGACCTCGTAGCTGTCGGTCTAACCGATGCCGCGTCCGCGGCGGTCGATCCTGACCTCCCGATGCGACCGGGCGCCCGGGTACGTGAGCTTTTGATACACGCATTGAGGAATGGGCAAGCATACGTCGACGACGTCGAAACTGGTGAGGCGCCAAGTGACTGGTCGTTGGCCAAGCGACTTGGCTGGCGGCGCAGCGTTGTCGGGGAAACATCTGATGGCACCGCTCGGTGGAGAGAGGAGGGTCGAGGAATCCGTCTGGGTTATGTCGTCGCCAACCCACGGCCCTGCGATGGGGAACCGCAGATTCTCATTGATTTGCTGGCCCTTGAGCAGGTCCTCAAATCCGCCGGGCAGATGTTGACCGATTCCTTGCAAATTGATCGGGGCACTGCACTGCGCGCACTATACGACGAAGGTGTGCTGATCGCGGAAGAGCGGAAGGGCCGGATGCCCCGCTACACCGTGCAGCGAATGATCAAGTGCGAGAACCGTCGTCAACGAATGGTCGCACTACGCCTGCACAAGTTGTTCGGCGAATGTTCGGACGATTTTGAGGTGAGAACGGGATCTGACGATCCCCACGGTCCGGTACCGGATAGCAAGCCTGCCGACCTTCCTACAGACATCGATGGACGGGACCTTCACGATTCGCCAGATGAAGCGCGAGCGAATTCGTCCATTACCGGGTTCGCAGTATCTTCGCCAATCCCGTCCAACGAAAAAAAGGGTCTAACCAGCTCTGTCACTGACAAGGAGCCTGAAATGGCGATTGAAACCGATGCAGAGGGATTCTCCGCAGACGGGTTCCAGATCTCACCTACATCTACCTGCGCTCTCTGCCATGGCGACGAAGCTGGCTGGGAGATCGACGGACTCGTGATGCACCTCCCGTGCTGGTGGCAGAGCACCGCTGCTTCTCGGGCGATTGCAGCTGGCACAGCCGAAAATCAGGAAGAAATCGAACCTGCTACCGAACCTTCACCGCTGGTAGCGCTGGCACCGAAGGGCCCTGAGACTCGCCCGAAGGTAGTGAAGACGGCCGGCAAGGAGAAGGCGGCCGCGTTCACTGCGCCGGCTGCAGTACTCGATGTCGACGGTGTATGGCTGCCGGACGGCACTCGCCACGAGCTGGCTACTCCGATCGCGCATGTCGGAGATGTCGCCGAGTTGGTCACGACGCTGAATCTCGGGACGTGGACGTCTGACACGTGGTCTGTGCCTGGTCAGATCTGGATCACCGATGCGATGGCGCAGAAAGTTGGTATTGACACCAGTTCGTTGGGGAAACGCAACAGGAATGATCGACTCAAGGAGCTGTCGGCTGAATCTGCATTTGTGACCGATGCGCTGGCTCAGGGATGGCAGCTTGGCGGGCAGCCGGGGGACCGGCTAGGGACGTGGACTCGTGTGTGGCGAGGCGAGGCACGTGGCGTGTGGGTAGCTCTGATTTCCGGGATGAGTCAGGATCCGAAAGAGATGCCTGTACTTGGTGACTCTCCTACCGCAGCCACGTTGGCAAGGCGGCTTGCGTTGTTGGCCGGGGCGCTCCGATTCCCGTGGGCTGTGAGTCCTGCATCGACCGGGATCGACTTGATGATCGCCGCGCGCCCCAAGGAATGGAAGCGGATCTTCGCGCCGTCCGACTCGGATTTTGCGAAGAAGTTCCAGATCTTTGAAGCCGATATCGATTGGTCGCGAACCCTTTCCGATTCAGAGGCGAAATGCCGCTACGTTCATGCCTTCGATCGCGGCGGTTCCTATGCTGCCGGTATTGCTGGTCTCGAATTGCCGATCGGGGAGCCAGAGCATCACCCGGATGGGATGGTGTTCGATCGCAAGCTTCCGGGATACTGGCTGATCGAAATCCCCGACGCAGCGGACTGGCGTTACCCGAATCCCTTGAATCCGATGGGGCTGTCTGTCTCCGAACCGAAGTGGGTGACCACTCCGACTCTCGAACGCGCTGCCCAACTCGGTTACGAGCCGGAGATCTTGGAAGCATTCGTCTGGCGAGATCACGGGCGCGTTCTGGTGCCGTGGTACGAACGCATTCGCGATGCGCGAACCGCCTTGGATATCGAGGGTGACACCGATGCACTGTTGGCGCGTGAGCAGAACAAAGTGATTTACACGCACACCATTGGCATGCTCAATTCCGACATGCATTTGGCCGGGCGACCCGGTTACTCGCCCGAGCGGCACCACCATATTGTCGCTAAATCTCGCGCGAACATCATGTATAGGATCGCGAAGATCGGCGAGGACAGCGGAGTGTGGCCTGTAGCGGTCACCAAGGACACCGTCCTGTACGTCTCCGACGAGCGCGATCCACAATTGGCGTGGCCTGGAGATCAGAAGCAGTTCGGGCGGGGGTTCGGGAACTACAAGCCGGAAGGATCGGCGCTGTTGTCCGACCACCTGCAGTATTTGGACGGCAAAGGTTATCGGGGGAAGTCGGAGCTGATTGCTCCGAACGAGTGGGCAGCTAGTGCGGAGGGGAGTGATTCCTGATGGCACGCAACCCACTCAGTAGGGCGTCGTATTCGCGCATCGCAGACAGTCTTTCCGACTTCGGGTCTGTCGTGGCCGGCCGAATCAATATCTCGCGAGCAGCCAAAGAGCTTCGTGTCACTCAGACTGCCATCCGGGAAGTCTTGCGGGGGGAACGAGGAAAACTTCAGGGGGAGTTCTTCGGGAAGTTGACCGGCCGGCAAGGGGCCGACATTTCCGGACAGCCAAATGCGTCGAACCTGAAGGCTCAGCTGCTGGCCGCTTACGGACCGGGAAAGCGCAGCGAAATCAACACCGCTGCAGCGGCACGTGATTTGGGTGTCTCCAAACGAACAGTCGAGCGTTGGCTGGCTCCCGAGGGCCGACAGCGAATTGCGAAGCCACGCACCGAAACCTTGAATGCATTGGCCCGCAAAGCGAAACAGTCCGCGTCCACTCGAACCTCACGTAAAGAAGCGATGTCGAGCGTACGCAGCAGCGCACGAGGAAAAGCACTGTCGAACTTCGGCGGGAAGATCAAGATCGACGCGGTACAGGGGCCCGGCACCCGGGAGTATGCGCGGGACCGAATGATCACCTTGGCCCTGACACCCGACCAGGTTGAATCCATGTGGAGCGCCTACGAAAATGGGGGCGACAAGGGAATGATCAATTGGATGAACAGCCGAGCCCAAGACTATGTCGGCGGCTGGGAGTTCTACCAAATCAATAGCTTCGACGTGGAACGGTAAGCGGCGATGACTTCTCGGCGAGGGCCGCGGTGGACACGCAAGCGACTCGAAATGATGCTCCGGACCTGTTATGGCGAGACCGAGCGCGGGGGAGTGGACGTCGCGGTCGTCGCCGAGGCTTGCGGGGTTTCAACGCGCACCGTGCGACGGTGGCTTTCTGGCACCAACCGCCAGCTTGCGGCGATCCCTTCTCCTCGGTTGGCGCAGTTGCGTCTGCCGGCGCCGGATTCGGAGCTGCGCAGCCAGCAACAAGCCGATTACGCCCGCGACGCCATAACTTCGATCGCATTACCAAAAGGTCGAGGAGTTCTGCCAGCGTGGCGTGATCGTGGATGGCTCGATTCGCACGTGGTTGCGATCGTGGACCTCGCGGGCAAGCCGTGGAGGCAGGTTGTCATTAGTAACGGTTCAGCGCGGTCGATGAAGGAGTTCCGCCGTAGAGGCTCGATCGTTGACCTCACGACGCTGCCTACTCGTTTCCATGGTGTCGTGCTGGCCCACGAGGTCATACAGGAAGTGGAGCCATGGCGTGTTCACCCCCGACCTCAAATCCTGGCTCAGGGCCGAACGCAGGTCTGGTCCGATGACGCGCCGGCTGTCGACCTCTCGGTGTTAGCTGTGGCGAGAGAACTGAAATGAACGGCAGATAAGGACATGAACATGAATCCCACCAACAGTGCAATCGAAGCTCGCGTCAGCGCTGTGCTGTCCGAGTTCTTGATCGATGACCAGGCAGGGGCGTCGCCGGCCGGCGCGACTGATGTGTCGTGGCCGGCGGAGAGCCTTCCGTCGTGATCGAATCCGTAGGCCCACAGCCTTGGCAACGCGTCAAAGATCCACAACCCCTGCCGACGGCGTCGAAGCCGGCGCTCCTGGCGGGGCACTTGCGCGACCTCGATGACGAAGCGCTCGGCCGGTTGATCCGCGATCACCTCGTACCGCTCGACTCCGAACGCGGATATCGGGTGCGGTGGAACAGTTTCTGGGCGACCTTGGGTTTCGACCCAGTTCTACGAAACCGTGCCACCTCTATCATCAATGGGTTTCTCGACCTGGCCGAGTCTGCGCTCGCAGCAGATGATCAGGATGCCAACCAGTCCAAACGGACCGGGAAATTCTTCGACCGATGCGAAGGTGCGTTGGACCGCATTCTCAACCGCGCCGACGAACCACTGGCTTGGGCCGGCGCCGCTGCGGCATCGTTCAATCCGGCCGCAAGGATCGTGATCGACAAGCTGATCTCAGCCATCGATCAGCACCGCCGCGATGGTGACAATGAAACCCTCTGGGCGACACTAGATCACATCAAAACTGGGGATCTAGGAACGTCCGCACCGCGGCTCCGTCGCTCTCAATATCGAGAGTGACGGAGCCCCATCAGTCTGAAGAAACTCGATCCCTCGACCACTTTCGCTAAATTGCTGGTGAAATCACTCAGGATTCCGTTTTGCGTCGTACGCAGCGATTGCTCGTCGCACTCCCGCAGAGAAGTTTCCGCGGAGCATGCCAACCACTTTGTCAGTGCCATCATCAGGTGGCGACGAATTGATCGTGCTCGCCACCATCCGCGCAACCAGGGTTCCTTCGTTTGCCAACAGCCGACGCAGCAGATTTGCGCGGTCTATGTCGCCATCGACTGGCTTTTCACGGGCTATCTGACGCGCTATCACTGCGCGCACCCACGGGTCCGTGTCCCGCGACATCGCAACAAGGACGTCAAATCTGTTCGCAGATTTCTTTCCTGACACTACTTCGACTGCCGCTGCACGCTGGTATACGTTGCCGCGCATAAGGTCCCACAGTTCCTCATCCGAGATCGCGTCAGGTCGAACAGCCGCCAATGCAGCTGCCGCGGAACCTCGCACGTCCTCATCACTGAAACTAGGTGTAGGAGGAACGGACGTTGGTGACGCGGTGCCGGCGGTAAGCGGCGGGCGGTCGTCCTCCGCGTGCTGAATGCGGTCGGTGGTAATTGTAGTGAACATTCCAGACTTCGACGGCGATGCGTCGTTGCTGCTCGCTGCTGTATTCGCGGGAGTAGAGAAGTTCTTCGGCGAGGATGCGGTTGTACCGTTCGACTTTCCCGTTGTGTTTCGGGGTGTACGGCTTGATGCGGTAGTGCCGAGCTTCGCGGAGTGAAACGGTGAAATCTGCTGCCCGATAGCATGATCCGTTGTCGGTGATCACGCGCTCGATACGGGTGATGCCGTGTGCGGCGAAGAAGAGTCGGGCGTTGTTCATGAAATCGATGGCTGTTGCGGCGGTTTCGTTGTCGCGTGCCTCGGTGTACGCCAGGCGGGTGTTCCCGTCGATCGCGGAATG